>NZ_JBSJZI010000004.1:0-369582 GCF_054798235.1 Microbacterium sp. GXF7504
AAGAAGCGCCGCCGAGCAGCCAGCCCGGCGGCGCTTCACCCTGCCCACTTGACAGAAAGCCCTACATATCAGTCGAGGAGGAGCGCCGGCTCCTCGAGCACCGCCGCGACGTCGGCGACGAACCGGCTCATACCGTCGCCGTCGATGACGCGGTGGTCGAACGAGCCCGCGACCGTCGTGACCCAGCGGGGGCGCACCTCGCCGTCGACCACCCACGGCTTCTGCCGGATCGCGCCGAACGCGATGATGCCCGACTCGCCCGGGTTGATGATCGGGGTGCCCGCATCCATCCCGAACACGCCGATGTTCGTGATCGTGATCGTGCCGCCCTGCTGGTCGGCGGGGGTCGTACGGCCCTCTCGCGCGGTCACCGTGAGGTTCTGCAGCGCATGCGCGAGCTCGCGCATGTTGAGGTTCTGGGCGTCCTTGATGTTCGGCACGAGCAGGCCCCGCGGGGTCGCCGCCGCGATGCCGAGGTTCACGAAGTGACGCACGCGGATCTCGGCGCTGCCGTCCTCGAGGTCGACCCACGCGGCGTTCACCATCGGGGTGCGACGGACGGCCCAGATGACGGCGCGGGCGACGATGAGCAGCGGCGAGACCTTCACGTCGGCGAAGTCGGGCGAGGCCTTCAGGCGCTTGACGAGCTCCATCGTGCGGGTGGCGTCGACGTCGGTCCACACCGACACGTGCGGCGCCGAGTAGGCGGAGCGCACCATGGCGCTGGAGGTGGCCTTGCGGACGCCCTTGACCGGGATCGTCTCCTCGCGCTCGCCCGCGGGGCCGGGGGCGATGCGCGGCGAGGTGGATGCGGTCTGGATCGGCGGCGCCACGGCGGTCGCGGCGACCTCGGGCGCGACCGGGATGCGCTCCTCGCGCACCTCGGGCCACTCCGGCGTCTCGATGTTGCGGAACACCGACGCCTGCGACGCGTGCCGCATGACGTCGTCGCGCGTCACCTCGCCGCCCTCGCCGCTCGGGGTCACGGCGGTCAGGTCGACGCCGAGGTCGCGGGCGAGCTTGCGCACCGGGGGCTTGGCGACGACGCCCGCCGCGTTCACCGCCGGGCGCACCGCGGGCTTGCGGCGGCGCGAGGCCACCTCACCGGCCGAGCCGTAGCCGACGAGCACGGAGCCGGACCCTTCGGGGCTCTCGGGCGCCGACGCGGATGCGGGCGGCGGCGCCTCCGTGCCCTCGGCATCCGCGATGGTGATGATCGCGGTGCCGACCTCGACGGTCGTGCCCTCGGGCACGAGCAGGTCGCCCACCGTGCCCGCGAACGGCGACGGCAGTTCCACGAGCGACTTGGCGGTCTCGATCTCGACCAGCACGTCGTTCACCGCGACCGTGTCGCCGGGCGCGACGCGCCACTGCACGATCTCGGCCTCGGTGAGGCCCTCGCCGACGTCCGGGAGGTGGAAGGTCTGGCTGCTCATCGTGTTCCTTTCGCCGGGACGGCCCGTGACGGGCCCCGGTGGGTCAGTACGCCAGTGCGCGGTCGACGGCCTCGAGGATGCGGTCGGGATCGGGGAGGTACGCGCCCTCGATGTTCGCCGGCGGGAAGGGCACGTCGAACCCGGAGACCCGGATGACCGGCGCCTCGAGCGCGTAGAACGCCTGCTCCATGACGGTCGCCGCGATCTCGGAGCCGAGCGAGGTGAACCCGGGCGCCTCCTGGGCGTAGACCATCCGGCCGGTGCGGCGCACCGAGTCGAGGATGGGACCGTAGTCGACCGGGGAGAGCGAGCGGAGGTCGACGACCTCGGCGGAGACCCCCTCGGACTCGGCGAGCGCGGCGGCCTGCAGGAGCATCGCGACCATGGCGCCGTGGCCGACGAGCGTGACGTCGGTGCCGCGGCGGACGATCCGCGAGGCGTGGAGCGGCAGCGCCCGGTCGGACAGGTCGACCTCGCCCTTGGGCCAGTAACGGCTCTTGGGCTCCATGAACACGACCGGGTCGTCCGAGGCGATGGCGTCCTGGATCATCCAGTACGCGTCGTTCGGCGTGGAGGGGCTCACGACGCGCAGGCCGGCGGTGTGCGTGAAGTACGCCTCAGGGCTCTCCTGGTGGTGCTCGATCGCACCGATGTGCCCGCCGTACGGGATGCGGATGACCACGGGCATGCGCAGTGCGCCCTGGGTGCGGCTCGTGAGCTTCGCCAGCTGGCTGGTGATCTGGTCGAACGCCGGGTAGACGAACCCGTCGAACTGGATCTCGCAGACTGGGCGGAACCCGGCCATGGCCAGGCCGATCGCGGTGCCGACGATGCCGGACTCGGCGAGCGGCGTGTCGATGACCCGGCGGGGGCCGAAGTCGGCCTGGAGGCCTTCGGTGATGCGGAAGACGCCCCCGAGCGGGCCGATGTCCTCGCCCATGAGCACGACGTGGTCGTCGTGCTCCATCGCGGCGCGCAGGCCCGCGGTGAGCGCCTTGCCCATGGACATGCTGGTCAGCCCGCTCATGCCTGCTCCTCCCCGAACGACGCCTCGTACTCGGCCAGCCAGGCGCGCTGCCGGTCCATGAGGGGGTGCGGTTCGCTGTAGACGTGGGCGAACATGCTCTCGGGCTCGATGCCGCCGAGCGCGACGGTTCGGGTGCGGATGTCCTCGGCGTAGGCGGCGGCCTCGGCGTCGACGTCGGCGAAGAACGCGTCCGAGGCGCCGCGCGAGCGCAGGTACGTGTGCATCCGGGCGATCGGGTCGCGTCGGCCCCACGCCGACTCCTCGTCGCCGGTGCGGTACTTCGTCGGGTCGTCGCTCGTGGTGTGCGCGCCCATGCGGTACGTCATCGCCTCGATCGCCCGGGGGCCGGCGCCGCCGCGGGCCTCCTCGAGCGCGCGCCGGGTGACGGCGTAGCTCGCGAGCACGTCGTTGCCGTCGACCTGGACGCTCGGCATCCCGTATCCGCCGGCCCGGCGGTGGAGCGGCGCGGGCGACTGCGTGCGCACCGGCACGGAGATCGCCCACTGGTTGTTCTGCAGGAAGAACACCTCGGGCGTCTGGAAGCTGTTCGCGAAGACCATCGCCTCGTGCACGTCGCCCTGGCTCGATGCGCCGTCGCCGTAGTAGACGATGACGGCCTCGTCGCGGTCGGCGTCGCCGGAGCCGGACTTCCCGTCGAAGGCGAGCCCCATGGCGTAGCCGGTGGCGTGCAGGGTCTGCGAGCCGAGCACGAGCGTGTAGATGTGCGTGTTGCCGTTCGCCGGGTCGGTGGGGTCCCAGCCGCCGTGGCTGACGCCGCGCATCACGCGGATGATGTCGATGAGGTCGACCCCGCGGATGCGGCACACCACGTGCTCGCGGTACGACGGGAAGACGTGGTCCTGCGGGCGCAGCGCACGGGCCGATCCGACCTGGGCGGCCTCCTGGCCGAGGCTCGGCGGCCACAGGCCGAGGTGGCCCTGCCGTTGCAGGTTCGTCGCCTGCCGGTCGAACGCGCGGATCACCGCCATGTCGCGGTAGAACGTCTCGAGGTCGGCCTCGCTGAGCGCCTCGACGAGCTCGAGGTACGGCTCCGCGGCCGGCGTGGGGGCGAAGGATCCGTCGGCGGCCAGGACGCGGACGAGGTCCGGGTCATCGGCGGGCACGACGTTCACCGTGTCGGCTGAGGTCACGGTCCTACCGTAGCCGCCGCCCTGCATGCCCCTCTGGAAGCCTCTCCACAACGGATGCGGCGATCCGTGTGACCTTCTCTACAGATTCCTCCTCGCCCACGGAGATCCGCATCCCGTCGCCGACGAACGCCCGGACGATGATGCCGCCCTCGTCGAATGCGGCCGCCGCGGCGACGGTCTCGTCGCCCGTGGGGAGCCAGACGAAGTTGCCCTGCGCCTCCGGGACGTCCCAGCCGAGTCCGCGCAGCGCCTCGGCCAGGCGGTCGCGCCGCTCGACGATGACGCGCACCCGCTCGAGCAGCTCGGCCTCGGCATCCAGGCTGGCGATCGCGGCCTCCTGCGCGGGCGAGGTGACCGAGAACGGGATGGCGGTGGCGCGGGCGGCGTCGAGCACCCGGCGGTGCCCGATCGCGTAGCCGACGCGGAGCGCGGCGAGCCCGTACGCCTTCGAGAAGGTGCGCAGCACCACGACGTTCGGGCGGGTGACACCGGCGCGGAGGCCGTCGACGGCGTCGCCGTCGGTGACGAACTCGGCGTACGCCTCGTCGAGGATGACGAGCACGTCCTCCGGGATGCGGGCGACGAACGCGTCGAAGGCGTCCTGGGTGACGACGGTGCCGGTGGGGTTGTTGGGACTGCACACGATGACCGCGCGCGTACGGTCGGTCACCGCGGCGGCCATGGCGTCGAGGTCGTGCGTGCCGTCGGCGCGCAGCGGCACCTCGATGCGGGTCGCCCCGGCGGCGATCGCCAGCAGCGGGTAGGCCTCGAAGGAGCGCCAGGCGTAGACCACCTCGTCGCCGGGCCCGGCGACCGCCTGCACGAGCTGGTAGAGGATCGAGACGCTGCCCGCACCGACGTGCACCTCCTCGGGCGCGACGCCGTACCGCTCGGCGAGCCGGGCGGACAGCCGGCCGGCGGCGCTGTCGGGGTAGCGGTTCACCGCCCCGTGCGCGCGCATCGCGTCGAGGACGCTCGGCAGCGGGTCGAACGGGTTCTCGTTGCTCGACAGCTTGAACGCGTCGGCCCCGGCCGGTTTGCCCTGCTTGTACGCGGGCAGCGCGGCGATGTCGGCACGGACGCGGACGGGGATCGGCTCGGTCACGCGTCGAGTCTAGGAGCATCCTCCGGGTGCGGCGGGGCCGGCCGCGTGCCACACTGCGTGCATGCGTTTCCTCATCCGCGTGGTCGTGAACGCCTTCGCGATCTGGGTCGTCACCCTGCTGCCCCTGGGCGTCGCGGTGATCCCGTTCGCACCGGGCGAGACGCTGCAGCTGGTGCTGACGCTCCTCGCGGTCGCCGCGATCTTCGCGATCGTGAACACCGTCGTCGGCACGATCGTGAAGGTCCTCACCTTCCTCCTCTACATCCTCACGCTCGGCCTGTTCTCGCTCATCGTGAACGGCTTCCTGCTCTGGCTCACCGCCTGGATCACGAGCGGATGGGACTGGGGCCTGCGGGTCGAGGACTTCTGGCTCGGTGTCGTCGCGGCGCTCGTCATCACGCTCATCAACTGGATCTTCGGGATCATCCTGCGTCCCGACCGCGATCGGGACTGACCGGCGTCAGTTCGGGTGCGTACTCCGTCACGGTGACGGTGCCGGCCGTGGCGAGCACGGCCAGTCGCTCCCGCAGGCGCACCGGCCGGTCGTCACCGGACGCGTCCACCAGTGCAGCGGTCTCCACATAGCGCTCGAGGTGGTGCGCCTCGAGCGCAAGGTCACGCACACCCACCATCGGGTCGACCGTGCGGGCGGCGACGAAGCTCCCCTGCGCGCCGACCCGTTGCGCGTGCCCGCCGGCGGCGAGCGCGGCGATCGGGTCGTCGTCGTGGCGCACCTCCACGCTGAACGTGTCCGAGCCGGCGTCGTAGGACGTGGGCGCGCCCACCGTGCCCAGGACCTCGGTGCGGTAGGTGCCGTCGGCGGCGAGCGCGTCGACGATCATGCCGCCCTGCGAGTGCCCGAACGCGTACAGCTCGTCGCCCGGCTCCGCCCCGGCGGCGGCGAGCGCCGCCCGCACCGCCGCGAGCGACTCGGCGTCGTGCCCGGTGAACAGCTGGGCGTTCGCGGGCATGTCCATCCACTCGAAGCGGTCGATGAAGGCCTGGGTGCCGGCGACGTAGACGGCGAAGGCGCGGGTGCCGTCGGGCAGGTCGTACCGCTCCACCCGCACCCGGCTGTCACCCCCGGTGGGGATGCGCGCGACCGCGGCGGCGAGGTCGGCGGGCGGGCCGGCCGGCACCGTGGTCGACGGCGGGACGGTGGCGAGCGGCGGGGCGGGGACGGTCGGCCCGATCCGCGCACCCCGCGGGATGCGGCCGATCCCGGTCGCCCGGAGCGTGGCGATCGCGGCGGCGAGCCAGGCGGCGTTGGCCAGCAGCGGCAGCATCCCGCCGAGCAGGAGCAGCTGGTGGATCGCGGGTTCGCCGGTGCGCCGCGCCTCGGTGAGGGCGTCCGACGCGAGCCCGGCCGCATCCGGGTGCTCCCGCAGGAGCGCCGCGATGCGGGCGTCGAGGTGGTCGACGACCGTGCGCCCGCCGCGGGCGTCGGCCGCATCCCGCGCGATCCGCAGCTCGACGAGCTCGTACGCGGCCGCCGAGGTGCGGACGGCCCCCACCAGGCGATCGGCGCCGGCGGCGGCGGCGCGGAGGGAGGCGGCCGCCCGTGCCACGGATGCGCACCCGTCGGCCGCGGGCGCGTCGTGCAGCAGCGCGGCGGCACGCGTCAGCCCGGTCTCGGCGTCGGCGAGCGGCGCCGCGGCGACGGCGAGGTCGTCGGCGAGACGCCGCAGGTCCTCCGGGTCGACGGCGATGGCCCCGCCCGAGCCGATGACGACGTCGCTCACCGGTCGCTCCCGCCGAGGAGCGACCTGATCCGCGCGAGCCGCACCTCCTCCTCGGCCGCGTCCACCGCTGCGGCCGTCGACCCGAGCTCGTCCAGCCATCCGACCAACGCCAGGCGGAACGCCTCGGCCACCGGCGACGCCCAGCTCACCGTGTCGCCGAGTCCGACGGTGCGCGCCCCCACCCGGCGGAGGGTCTCCCCCACCTCCTGCAGCGCCGCGCGCGCGGCCTCCAACACGAACAGGTCGGCGCCCGGATCCGTCGTCATCCCCCGATCGTCGGGCGCGCACCCGCGCGTGGACCGGCTCCGGCACCGTCCCGTGCACGACGCGCGGCCGGATCCGGACTGTGCAGGAACGGTGGCGCACCCCCAGAATGAGCAGGTGACCGCATCCGCGCCGTTCCGGGTCGTCTTCGTGTGCACGGGGAACATCTGCCGATCCCCCATGGCCGAGATCGTGTTCCGCTGGTTCGCAGCCTCGGTGGGCCTGGGCGCCCGGGTCGCGGTGTCGAGCGCCGGCACCGGCGACTGGCACGTGGGCGAGGCCGCCGACCACCGGACGCTGGCCGCGCTGTCGGCGCGCGGGTATGACGGGTCCGCCCACCGCGCCCGGCAGTTCGAGCTCACGGACTTCGGCGCGAACGACCTCATCGTGGCGCTCGACCGGACGCACGAGCGGATCCTCCGCGAGTGGGCGCCGACCGAGGCCGACGAGGACAAGGTCGTGCTGCTGCGCAGCTTCGATCCGGATGCCGGCGACGACCTCGACGTGCCCGATCCGTACTACGCGGGCCCGGAGATATTCGATGAGGTGCTCGGTATGATCGAGAGCGCAAGCCGGGCGCTGTTCCGGCAACTGGAACCCGCCATCCGCTCGGCCGGCTCGGCCGCAGTGGCGGCCGCATCCCCCGGAGCACCGTGACGTCCTTCCCCGTACAGCCGATCAGCCCGCTCGACGGACGGTACCGCGCAGCGGTCTCCGACCTCGGCGCCTATCTCTCGGAGGCGGGTCTCAACCGCGCCCGTGTCGAGGTCGAGGTGGAGTGGCTCATCGCCCTCACCGACCGCGGCGTGTTCGGCTCGTCGCCCCTCGCCGACGCGGACAAGGACCGCCTGCGGGCGCTGTACCGCGACTTCGGCCAGGCCGAGATCGACTGGCTCGCCGAGCGTGAGGCCGTCACCCGCCACGACGTGAAAGCGGTCGAGTACCTCGTGCGCGACCGGCTCGCGCAGCTGGGCCTGGACGCCGTCGCCGAGCTCACCCACTTCGCCTGCACCAGCGAGGACATCAACTCCACCGCCTACGCGCTCACGGTCAAGCGGGCCGTGCTCGAGGTCTGGTTGCCGAAGCTCCACGCCGTGATCGCGAAGCTCCGTGACCTCGCCGAGGAGCACCGCGACGCCGCGATGCTCTCGCGCACGCACGGTCAGCCGGCGACCCCCACCACGATGGGCAAGGAGCTCGCGGTGTTCGCCTGGCGCCTGGAGCGCGTCGCGGGGCAGATCGCGGGCAACGACTTCCTGGCGAAGTTCTCCGGCGCAACCGGCACCTGGTCGGCCCACCTCGCCGCCGACCCCGACGTGGACTGGCCCGAGCTGTCCCGGTCGTTCATCGAGGGCCTCGGCCTCGGCTTCAACGTGCTGACCACGCAGATCGAGTCGCACGACTGGCAGGTCGAGCTCTACGACCGCGCCCGGCACGCCGGCGGCATCCTGCACAACCTCGCGACCGACGTGTGGACCTACATCTCGCTCGGCTACTTCGCGCAGATCCCGGTCGCCGGCGCCACCGGCTCCTCGACCATGCCGCACAAGATCAACCCGATCCGGTTCGAGAACGCCGAGGCGAACCTCGAGATCGCGGGCGGCCTGTTCGCGACGCTCGCCTCGACGCTCGTCACCTCGCGGATGCAGCGCGACCTCACCGACTCCACGACGCAGCGCAACATCGGCGTCGCGTTCGGCCACTCGCTGCTCGCCCTCGACAACCTGCTGCGCGGGCTCGGCGAGATCTCGCTCTCGCGCGACGTGCTGCTGGCCGACCTCGACGGCAACTGGGAGGTGCTGGCCGAGGCCATCCAGACCGTCGTCCGCGCCGAGGTCGTCGCCGGCCGGTCGACGATCACCGACCCGTACGCCCTGCTGAAGGACCTCACCCGCGGCCGCCGCGTCGGGGCGACCGAGCTGGCGGAGTTCGTCTCCGGGCTCGAGATCGGCGACGCCGCGAAGACGCGCCTGCTGGCGCTCACCCCGGCCACCTACACCGGCCTCGCGGAGCGGCTCGTCGCCGACGCCTGAACCCCGCACACGGAACGCCCCGGACCGCTCGCGGTGCCGGGGCGTTCCCGTCGCTGCGGCGTCCGCGCCGTGCAGAACTCAGGACATCCGGTGGGCGACCCCCGGGATCACGCGGGACGGCGGGCGCCGAGCGGCATCCGTCCTGAGTTTCGAACAGGAGACGGGTGGGACCTCAGCGCGACGGAACGGAGGTCAGCGGGATGCGGGGGCGTCGCCGTCCGCGTCGGCGTCCTGCGCCGGCTCCTTGTCGAGGAGCACCGGGCGGTCGACCGTGCGCTGCACGTCGGCCGGGTCGACGGCGAGCATGAGCAGCGAGATGCCGACGAGCACGACGATGAAGGTGATGCCGCCGACCACGAGCGCGGCGAGGACCGCGCGCTGGACGTCCTCGGCGGGGTGCGCCTGGAACGCGCCCATGGACATGAGGGTCACGAGCCCGGCGAACAGCGCGGCGACGAACGCCATGCCGAGCAGCTGCACCGGCCGCATGAGCTGACGGCGGGTGGTGGTGGGCTTCTGGTTCATGGGCGACCGTCCTCGACGGGGGCTGGGGCGGCGTCGGCGGGCTCCCGGCGCGGCGAGAACGCGGCGATGCCGAGGTTGACCGCGACGAAGGCGGTGTAGAAGCCGAAGAGGCCGACGGCGATCGTGATGCCGGTGAGCGTGAAGCCCCGGCCGGCCTCCTCGATGTAGTAGTTCAGCGCGTACTGTGCGGGCACGACCAGCATCCCGAGCCCGAGCAGGAGTCCGAGCGCGCCGGTGAACAGGGTGTCGCGCGCGTCCGAGCGGGCCGTGGAGCGTCGCGCCGTGCCGCGCATCGCCCGTGCGCCGGCGATGGTCTCGACGAGTCCCACGACGAGCGCCCAGATGATCACGAGGATGAAGAACATCTCGGTGGTCCGCAGCGGCGGGAGACCGCCGATCATCCCGGCGACGCCGTTCAGCAGACCCAGCAGGATGGGCAGTCCGCGCTGCCCTGCGGGGTAGGCGAGCCAGGCGCCGAGCAGCAGGACGAGGCCGGAGGCGATCGCGAAGCCGCTGAACACCGAGAGGCCGAGTGCGGCGGAGTGATCCGGGGAGAACGTGATCATCACGGCGGCGACCGCGGCGAAGAAGGCGCGGCCGAGCTGGACGTGCCGGATCTCGAAGGCGCGGGCGGCGGGGGCGTTGGACACAGCGGATTCCTGGACGAAGGACGGGATGTCCCCAGTCTACGTCGGCGGAGGCTGCGGAAACCCTGCGCACACCGGGGCGGATCCGCGCTCGGACGCGGCCGAGGGATACCCGGGCGGGGTATCGTTGCCTCCGCGGAAGGAGTCACCATGGCGATTCAGCGGATCGAGTTCGGAAGACCCGGCGAGGCGGCGCACGCCGGATGCGGGTGCGGCGGCGGCGCCTGCATGTGCGGCGGCCACGGCGGGGCGGGCACGTCGCGCGGCGGCGTCGAGCTGCAGGTCGACGGCATGACCTGCGAACACTGCGTGCGGGCCGTCACCGAGGAGCTCTCCGCCATCCCGGACGTCTCGGACGTCCACGTCGACCTCGTCCCCGGCGGGCGCTCGCGCGTCCAGGTGGTCGCCGCCGGTCCGCTCGACCGCGAGACGGTCCGCGCCGCGATCGAGGACGCCGGCTACCGCCTGGCGACGCTCCCCGACTGAGCGGTCCGGCTCACCAGGAGCTGCGCCGGTAGTCCTTCAGGAACACCCCGAAGAGGTCCTCGCCGGCCTCACCGCGCACGATCGGGTCGTACACGCGCGCCGCGCCGTCGACGAGGTCGAGCGGTGCGTGGAAGCCCTCCTCGGCCAGCCGGACCTTGGTGAAGTGCGGCCGCTCGTCGGTGATCCAGCCGGTGTCGACGGCGGTCATGAGGATGCCGGCGGTCTCGAACATCTCGCGCGCGCTGGTGCGGGTGAGCATGTTCAGCGCGGCCTTGGCCATGTTCGTGTGGGGGTGCCCGGGGCCCTTGTAGCCGCGACCGAACACGCCCTCCATCGCCGACACGTTGACGATGTAGGTGCGTCGGGCGGGGGATGCGGCCAGGCTCGCCCGCAGCCGGCTCACGAGCAGGAACGGCGCGGTGGTGTTCGCGAGCTGCACCTCCAGCATCTCCAGCGGGTCGACCTGGTCGACGTGCTGGGTCCAGCTGTTCACGTGCAGTTCGTCCGGCACGAGTCCGCCGGCGTCGATGGCGGTGCCCGCGGCGAGGCGCTCGAGGGAGGACGAACCGGCGGCCATCGCCTCCGCGGTGAGTTCCTCGGCGGTGCGGGCCGCGCCGGCGAGGAGCGGGTGCGACGACACCGACTGCGCGAGGGCGAGCGGGTGCGCGTCGTTCGTGTGCCCGAAGGTGACGAGCTCCGGCAGGGGTCCGTCCGGCAACGGCGCGAGTTCCGCGTCCACGAGCGGCTTGTAGGCGCCGGCCGAGCGGCGGACGGTCTGGGCGGCGTTGTTGATGAGGATGTCGAGGGGCCCGGCCGCGGCGACCTCGTCGGCGAGGCCGATGACCTGTGCCGGGTCGCGCAGGTCGATGCCGACGACCTTCAGCCGGTGCAGCCAGTCCGCGGCGTCGGGCAGTGCGGAGAAGCGACGCACCGCGTCTCGCGGGAACCGCGTGGTGATGGTGGTGTGGGCGCCGTCGCGCAGCAGCCGCAGCGCGATGTACATGCCGATCTTCGCGCGACCCCCGGTGAGCAGGGCCCGGCGTCCGGTGAGGTCGGTGCGCGCCTCGCGCTTGGCGTGGCTGAGGGCCGCGCAGTCCGGGCAGAGCTGGTGGTAGAACGCGTCGACCAGGGTGTAGAGCTCTTTGCAGATGTAGCAGGCGCGCGGCTTGATGAGCTCCCCCGCGATGGGCGCGGCGACGCGGGCCGCGAGCGGGATCCCCCGCGTCTCGTCGTCGATGCGGTCGGGGGCGCCGGTCGCGGTCGCCGCGACCACGGCGCGGTCGGCGTCGGCGATGCGCTGCCGCTTGTCGCGGCGGCTCTGCTTCTTGACCGCCTTGTACAGCTTGCCGGTGGCGCGCTGCAGCGCGCGGTACTCGGGGGCGTCCTTCTCCAGCGCCTCCGCGGCCTCCAGCACTCGGATGGCGGTGGCGAGGTCGTCCGGGGAGATCGGGGCGGTGGCGGGCGGGTCGACGATCTCGGAGGGCACAGGGAAGTGTATCGAGCCTCCCCGAGTGAACGCCGGGTGTCAGCGGGCCTTCGCCTCGCTGCGGCGGCGGCTCCACCGGGCGAGGAAGAACAGCACGACGCCGACGGCGAGCAGGATCGCGGCGAAGAGCCACACGATCGGCCGCTGCTGGGTGAGCAGCAGCACGCATGAGGCGATGCCGAGCACCGGCACGAAGGTCCACACCCGGAAGTGGTCGTGCTCGGCCTTGTCGCGCCGGAGCACCAGCACCGACACGTTCGCGCTGATGAACACGATGAGCAGCAGCAGCACGACGGTCTCGGCGAGCGTGCCGAGGTCGCCGACGAGGGTCAGCAGCATCGCGACGCCGGTGGTGGCGACGATCGCGACCCACGGGGTCTTCCGCTTGGGCAGCACCTTCGCGAGCACGTCCGGCAGGAGGCCCTGCTCGGCCATGCCGTATGTGAGCCGGCTCGACATGATCATCGTGAGCAACGCGCCGTTCGCGACCGCGATGAGCGCGATGAGGCTGAACAGCCATGACGGGATCGGCACGCCGGTCGCCTCGACGACCGAGAGCAGCGGGCCGCTCGAGTCGACGAGGTCGGATGCGGGCAGCGCGATGGCGCTGGCGACCCCGACGAGCACGTAGACCACCCCGGCGGTGATGAGCGACGCGAACAGCGCCCGCGGGTAGACCTTCCGCGGGTTCCTGACCTCCTCGATGACGTTCGCGGAGGTCTCGAAGCCGACGAACGAGTAGTAGGCGATGATCGCACCGCCGAGCACCGCGGTGGCCAGGCCCGTACCCTCGGGCAGTTCTGCGACCCGCGAGAGCTCTCCGCCGCCTGCGGAGACCATGATCGCGACGACGGCGATGACGATGACGAGGCCGCTCAGCTCGATCGCCGTCATCACGAGGTTGGCCCCCATGGACTCGCGGATGCCGCGGGCGTTCAGCGCGCCGACGAGCACGAGGAAGGCCATCGCGACGGGGATCGGCGGCAGGTCGATGAAGGTGGCGAAGTAGTCGCCCGCGAAGGCGAGGGACAGGCCGGCGGCGCTCACCACACCGGCCGCCAGCATGCTGAACCCGACCAGGAACGACACGATCGGCGCCTTGAAGGCGCGTTCGGCGAACACGGCGGCCCCGCCGGCCCGCGGGTACTTGGTCACGAGTTCCGCATACGACCCGGCGGTGAGCAGTGCCAGCAGGAGCGCCACGATGAGCGGCGCCCACAGCATCCCGCCGACCTCGCCCGCGAGCACGCCCATGAGGGCGTAGATCCCGGCGCCGAGCACGTCGCCGAGGATGAACGCGAACAGGAGGGGGCCGGTGATGCCGCGGCGCAGCTTCTCCGGCTGGGATGCGGGCGCGCGCTCGGCGGTGTGCTCGGAACTCATCCCGTCACCCTATGAACGCCCGGGCGTGGACCGTCGGGCCTTGACAGCGACGCCCGGCGCCCGCCTCAGCCCTCCTGCGGGGCCGTGAGCAGGAGCCGGGCGACCGTCACCATCCGGTCGTCGAGGTGCCGGGGACGCAGGATGCCGACGCGTGCGTAACCACCTACCGCCCGACCGGACCGGCGCGTAGCGTTCGGCCATCCGAGGCCGCGCGATCCGCCGCGGGCCGCGAACGAGGAGAGGCACGATGACCGACGTTTCGAGCCAGGGACCCGCCGAGGGCGACGACCGCCCCATCCTGACCAACCGCCAGGGCCACCCGGTCTACGACAACCAGAACCAGCGCACGGTCGGCGCCCGCGGGCCCGCGACGCTGGAGAACTACCAGTTCCTGGAGAAGATCAGTCACTTCGACCGCGAACGGATCCCGGAGCGCGTCGTGCACGCGCGGGGCTTCGTCGCGTTCGGCTACTTCGAGGCGACGGGCATGTGGGGGGACGAGCCGATCTCCCGCTACACCCGCGCGAAGCTCTTCCAGGAGGCGGGCAAGCGCACCGACCTCGCCGTCCGGTTCTCGACCGTCATCGGCGGCCGCGACTCCTCGGAGACCGCCCGCGACCCCCGCGGTTTCGCGGTGAAGTTCTACACCGAGGACGGCAACTGGGACCTCGTCGGCAACAACCTCGGGGTGTTCTTCATCCGCGACGCGATCAAGTTCCCCGACGTCATCCACTCGCTCAAGCCCGACCCGGTGACGTTCCGGCAGGAGCCGGCGCGAATCTTCGACTTCATGTCCCAGACGCCGGAGTCGATGCACATGCTCATGAACCTGTTCAGTCCGCGTGGGATCCCGGCGAACTACCGCACCCAGCAGGGCTTCGGCGTGAACACCTACAAGTGGGTCAACGACGCCGGCGAGACGAAGCTCGTGAAGTACCACTGGATCCCCTCCGCGGGCGTGCACTCGATGACGGAGGCGGATGCGGCGGCCGTCCAGGCCGGCGACCTCGGCCACGCCTCCCGGGACCTGTACGAGGCGATCGAGCGCGGCGACCACCCGGAATGGGAGCTGCGCGTGCAGCTCATGGACGACCACGACCACCCGGAGCTGGACTTCGACCCGCTGGACGACACCAAGGTGTGGCCGGAGAACGAGTTCCCGCCCCAGCCGGTCGGGAGGATGGTGCTGAACCGCAACGTGTCGAACTTCTTCGCCGAGAACGAGCAGATCTCGTTCGGCACCGGGGTGCTTGTGGACGGACTCGACTTCTCCGACGACAAGATGCTCGTCGGCCGCACGTTCTCCTACTCCGACACCCAGCGCTACCGCGTCGGGCCGAACTACCTGCAGCTGCCGGTCAACTCCCCGAAGCACGCGCGGGTGGCGACCAATCAGCGCGACGGGCAGATGGCGTACCACCAGGACGGCGGCGGTGAGAACCCGCACGTGAACTACGAGCCGTCGATCACCGGCGGGCTCCGCGAGGCGCAGTTCCCCACGCACGACGAGCAGGGACCGGAGATCGTCGGGCGTCTGACACGAAAGCGCATCCCCCGCACGAACGACTACACGCAGGCCGGGCAGCGGTACCTGCTCCTGGAGGACTGGGAGCGCGACGACCTGGTCCACAACTTCGTCGAGCTCATCTCGCAGGCCGCACGCCCGGTGCAGGAGCGGATGCTGTGGCACTTCTACATGGTCGAGGACGACCTCGGCCGCCGGGTCGGGGAGGGCCTGGGCATCACCCTCGACGAGGTGAAGGACCTGCCGCCGCTGCAGTCCCAGACGTTGAACGACGAGGAACTGGCGCGCCTGGCGAGCCTCGGCCACAACGGCCCGCGCGACGTCGCCGGCCTGCAGATGACCCACTGCGTGGCGGACACCCGCGCGAACATGGTGGACCGGGAGTCCTGACCGGCGGCGCCGACCCCGGGGCGTCGCGGGATGCGTCGTCCCGGGGGTCGGCCCGAGGGGTCACTGCATCCCGGGGGCCATGTCGGTGAAGCGGGAGAAGTGCCCCTGGAACGCGACGGTCACGGTGTCGGTCGGACCGTTACGGTGCTTGGCCACGATGAGGTCGGCCTCGCCGGCGCGGGGGCTCTCCTTGTCGTACGCCGCCTCGCGGTGGAGCAGGATCACCATGTCGGCGTCCTGCTCGATCGAACCCGATTCACGCAGGTCGGAGATCGCGGGCTTCTTGTCCTGCCGCTGCTCGGGACCACGGTTCAGCTGCGACAGCGCGATGACCGGCACCTGCAGTTCCTTCGCGAGCAGCTTCAGCGCGCGCGAGAACTCACTGACCTCCTGCTGACGCGACTCGACCCGCTTGCCCGAGCTCATGAGCTGGAGGTAGTCGATGACGACCATGCGGAGCCCGGCGCGCTGCTTCAGGCGACGGCACTTCGCACGGATCTCGACGAGCGACATGTTCGGGCTGTCGTCGATGTAGAGGGGCGCGTCGTTGATGCGACCGCGCGTGGAGGCGATCGTCGTCCAGTCGCGCTGGTCGAGCGTGCCCTTGCGCATGGCCTGCAGCGGGATGGCGGCCTCGGCGCTCATGAGGCGCATCGCGATCTCGCTGCGCCCCATCTCGAGCGAGAAGAAGATCGTCGGGAAGTTGTGCTTGATCGCCGCGGCGCGGGCGAAGTCCAGCGCGAGCGTCGACTTTCCCATGGCCGGACGGGCCGCGACGACGATCATCTGTCCGCCGTGGAGACCGTTCGTGAGCTGGTCGAGTCCCTCGAAGCCGGTGGGGATTCCGGTCATCTGACCGTCTCGGCCGCGCGCGGCCTCGATCTCCTCGACGGCGGCGTCGACCGCGATCGTGAGCGGCACGTAGTCCTCGGCCGCCTCGGCACCGGTGACGTTGTAGATCTCCGCCTGCGCGGTGTTGACGAGGTCGAGCGCCTCACCCTGGCCCGAGTACCCCATCTGCACGATCCGCGTGCCGGCGTCGACGAGGCGGCGCAGCAGCGCGCGCTCCGACACGATCGACGCGTAGTAGCCGGCGTTCGCCGCGGTCGGGACGATCGAGGTGAGCGTGTGGAGGTAATCCGCGCCGCCCGCGCGCTGCAGGTCGCCGGTCTTGATCAACTCGTCGGTGACGGCGATGACATCCGTCGGCTCACCGTGGGAGTAGAGCGTGAGGATCGCCTCGAAGATGACCTCGTGCTTGGGGATGTAGAAGTCGGTGCCGCGCAGCGTCTCGATGACGTCGGCGACCGCGTCCTTCGACAGCAGCATGCCGCCGAGCGTGGACTGCTCGGCGAGCATGTCGTGCGGCGGGGTCCGCTCGTGCTCACGGGGTCCCCCGAGTCGTTCCTCCGAGATGTCGGCGATCGACACGCGCGTTCGTCCTCCTCCTCCCACACGACGGTGGGACAGCGTCTGCACCCCTCAATGACCCGGTCGGGTCACGCACGCCGACGACCTCGGCGACGTACGCACAGCGGATCACGGACCACCGACATCGTCGTCCCCAAGCCGTGTTCCCCAGAAGGTCTCCCTCAACGTATGCGGCCGCTTTCCGAGGAGCAAATGCGCCTGTGGATAACTGTGTGGAGAAGCTGCGGAACACGCCGCCCTTCCTGTGCAGAAGGCCTGTGGAAAAGTGGCGTACAACGGTGTAATTCTGGTACGGATTTCCCTTTCATCTGGGGTTTTGTTTTCCCCAGCTTGTGGAGGAAAAGTTGTTGAAGAGCCGGTTGAGAGTTGGTGCGCGAGGTGTGGATGATGTGGCGTGCGACCGGGTTCCCGGCATCCACGGGACGCGCTGTTATCCACAGTCGTCCGACGTGTTCCGAGCAGACCGCGCCGAACGGGCGTATCGTCGCGCGGATCGAGCGAACCGCACCCGTATCGAGGGGGCACGGAGCATGGACCGGACCGCGACGCACCGCACGCACGGCGTGCTGCGCGCGGTGCTGCTCGGGTTCGGCGCCGCCGCCGTCTGGTTCCTCCTCTCGCTCCTCGCGCCCGCATCCTCCGCCTCGGCCGACGACGGGGACCGGTCGCCCGACGGCGGTGTGCTCGGACTCGTCCAGGGCGTCGTGGACGGCGTCGTCGGTACCGTCGACCGGACGGTCTCGACCGTCGGCGAAGCCGTCCCGGTGCTCCAGCCCGTGACGCCCGTCGTCTCCGCCACGCTCGAGGTCGTGCAGGGCACGGTCGGCGCGACCACCGGCACCGTGTCGCAGGTCGTGGACGCCGTCCCGGTCAGCGCGGTCACCGACCCCGTGCTGGGCCTCGTCGACGGCGTGGTCGACGAGGTGCCGATCGTGAACGAGGTCGTCGACGCGACCGGCCTCGTCCCGGCGGTCTCCGACACCACCCACGCACTCGACGAGACCGTCTCCGCCGTCGTGTCCGGTCCCTCCGCCGTCTCGCCGGGGGCGGCGGACCCCGCTCAGCCCGCCGCGCCCGGCGTGCACCGCCCGCAGCCGGACGCGGGTGCGGATGCCGCGCCCTCCCCCGCAGTCCCCGGGCACGACGTCGACACCGCACCGGAGTCGACGATCGACCCTGCCTCGCGCGCAGTCCACGACATCGCCTTCCGTTCCGCGCCGACGCCCGCACCCGCGACCGCAGCCTTCGGCAGCCTCGCGGACGAGGCGGTCCAGCCGACTCCCGCTTCCCCCGGTGCGCCGTCCTCACCCCTCGTGCCGGGCGCCGACGGCGCGCCGGGGGGCGCCATGGCTTCCGGCTCCGGCGCATGGGGCCCTCATGCGGCCGCCGTCGTGGGCGTGACCGCGCACGTCCCCCACGACGGGCGCCTGACCGCACGCGCCGGGGACGACTCCGTCCCGTCCGCACCCGTCCTGGGCACCGACTGCTCGCCCGATTGACCGGCACCCGGCCGCGCCTCCGCGCGCGGCACAGGTGACACCGCGCATCCGCGCGACATCCGATCGATCAAGAAGGCAGCATCATGCAGACATTCATCACGCGCGCCCTGCTGGGCGTGGTCCTGGGAGGCGGCATCGCCGTCCTCGGGGCGACCGTCGCGAACGCGGCGGAGACGGACGGGGCGGACGGACTGCTGTCCGGCACGCAGGCGCTCATCGGCGTCGACGTCCCCGTCACCATCAGCGGCGACTCGGTCTCGGTCGTCGGCGACAGCGCCACCACCGACGCCGGGACCGCGGCACCGTCCGCCCCGGCTCCGGCCGCGACGGATGCGTCGACGAGCGGGGCGGACGGCGCCGCGTCGGGGACGCAGGCGCTCATCAGCGTCGACCTTCCGGTGAACCTCTCCGGCACCGCGGTGTCGGTGCTCGGCGACAGCGTCTCCGAGGGCGCCGTCACCGGGGGCGACCCGTCGCCGGCCGCACCGAGCGTCGGCGTGGCGCCGGTGACCGACGGCCTGTCGGGCATCCTCAGCGGCACCCAGGCACTGCTCGACGTGTCGGTCCCGGTCACGGTCGCGGGCAACGGCATCTCGGTCGTCGGCGACAGCGCGACCTCCGGCGCCGTGACGACGCCGGCGGGCCAGGCACCGGCATCCGCGGGCGGCACCGCGGCCCCGTCCACCGACGGCGGCGACGGTGTCGCGTCCGGCACGCAGGTCGTGGCCCCCGTCCAGGTGCCGGTCACCGTCGGCGGCAACGCGATCTCGGTGCTCGGCGACAGCGAGAGCACCGGCAGCACCACCGGCGCCGGCGCCGGTTCCGCAGGCACCGTCGAGCCGACGACGGGCGGGACGGACGGTGTCGCGTCCGGCACGCAGGTCGTGGCCCCCGTCCAGGTGCCGGTCACCGTCGGCGGCAACGCGATCTCGGTGCTCGGCGACAGCGAGAGCACCGACAGCACCACCGGCGCATCGGTCGAGGACGCCGCCGGGACGGCCGGCGCCGGTCCGGTGACCGACGGCACCGACGGCGTCGCGTCGGGCACCCAGGTCGTGGTCCCGATGCAGCTGCCGGCGACGCTGGGCGGCAACGCCGTCTCGGTCGTGGGCGACAGCGTCTCGGACGGCTCGGCCGTCGCCGCCCCCGGCGGCGCGGCCCCCGGCACCCCGGTGACCTCGGGCGACGAGGGCGTCCTCGGCGGCTCGCAGGTCGTGTTGCCGATCGCGCTTCCGATCACGGTGGGCGGCAACGCCGTCTCCGTCATCGGTGACAGCACGACGACAGATCCGGTCACCGTCCCCGGCGGCACCACCCCCGGCGGCACCGACCCGGGTACCGACCCCGGTACCGACCCGGGTACCGACCCCGGTACGGACCCCGGCACGGGTCCGGGCACGACACCCGGTGACGGCGATCCGGGCACCACGCCCGGTGACGGCGATCCGGGCACCACGCCCGGCGGCGGCGTCCCCGGCACGACGGGTCCCGGTGGCTCGAGCGCGCTCACGGGCGGGGTCGCCGCGGCGGTCCGCACGGACGGCGGCCTCGCGCAGACCGGTGGCGGCGACCTGGCGTTCCCCGGGGTGCTGGCCGCAGCCCTGCTGACTGCCGGCATCGTCCTGCTCGGCGCCCGTCGCGCACTCCGCGACTGACCGCGGACACGGATGCCGCGGGGTCCCGGTGACCCCGCGGCATCCGTCCTGCCCTCCGGCGAACAGCCCCGTGCACGCACGACGCCCCGGACCGAACCGGCCCGGGGCGTCGTGGGAGCGCGTCGCGTTACTTCGCAGCGACCACCTGGAGGGTGATCACGGCGGTGACGTCGTCGCGCAGACGGACCGTCGCCTCGTGCTGGCCGACGGCCTTGATCGCCTTGGTGATCTGGATCTTGCGCTTGTCGAGCTCGCCCAGCCCCGCGGCCTTGACGGCCTCGGCGACGTCGGCGGTCTTGACGGCGCCGAACAGACGACCCTCGGCACCCGCCTTGACGGTGAGCTTGACCTTGTTGGACTCGAGCGAGTCCTTCAGCGCCACGGCCTCTTCGTGGTCGTGGATCGCACGGGCCTCGCGGGCGGCGCGGATGGACGCCACCTGCTTCTCGCCACCGCGCGACCACGCGACGGCGAAGCCCTGCGGGATGAGGTAGTTGCGGGCGTACCCGTTCTTGACCTCGACAACGTCGCCGGCGCTACCGAGCCCGGTGACCTCGTTCGTGAGAATCAGCTTTGCCATGGTGGGTACCCCTTACCGGCCCGCACCGGCGTAGGGCAGGAGCGCCATCTCGCGCGCGTTCTTGATCGCCTTGGCGATCAGACGCTGCTCCTGCACCGACACACCGGTGATACGACGGGCACGGATCTTCCCGCGCTCCGAGATGAACTTGCGAAGCGTGGCGACATCCTTGTAATCGATGACGCCGACGCGGATCGCCTTCGCGGGAGCGGCGTTCTTCGCGCCCTTCCGCGGCTTGCGGCGGTCGCCGCTCGACTTTCCAGCCATTGGTTTTCCTTACGAGAGTGTTCGGATGCGGTGTGCGACCGCATCCGGAATGAATCAGAACGGAGTGTCGTCGCCGTAGGCGCCCGGGGCGCCCCACGCGTCCGCGGTGTTGCCGCCGGCCGAGCCGGGGGTCGCCCACGGCTCCTCCGCTGCGGCCACCTGGGCACGCGGCGCTCCGCCACCACCGCCGCCGGCGGCGCGGGTGACCTGCGCCGTGGCGTACCGGAGGCTCGGGCCGATCTCGTCGACCTCGAGCTCGATGGAGGTGCGCTGGTTGCCCTCGCGGTCCTGGTAGGAACGCTGCTTCAGGCGGCCGGTCGCGATGACCCGCATGCCCTTGGTGAGCGAACCCGCCACGTGCTCGGCGAACTCACGCCACACCGACGCACGGAGGAACAGCGCTTCGCCGTCCTTCCACTCGCCGGAGGCACGGTCGAAGTTGCGCGGCGTCGATGCGATCGTGAAGTTCGCGACGGGGAGCCCGTTCTGCGTGTAGCGCAGCTCCGGGTCCGCCGTGAGGTTGCCCACGACGGTGATGATCGTTTCGCCGGCCATGACCGTTACGCCTTCGCAGCCTTCGCGGGAGCGGCAGCCTTGCGGGCAGCCTTCTCCTCGGCGCGCTTGGCCTCGGACGCGATCATGGCGATCGCCTCTTCGGCGCGCAGGACCTTGGTACGCATGATGATCTCGGCCAGCTTCAGCTGACGGTCGAGCTCCTGCGTGGCCTCGCTCGTGGCGGTGAAGTTCACGACGGCGTAGATGCCTTCGTTCTTCTTCTGGATCTCGTACGCAAGACGGCGCTTGCCCCACACGTCGACCTTGTCGATCGAGCCACCATCGTTCGTGATGACCTTCAGGAACTTGTCGAGGTTGGGGGCAACCTGACGCTCGTCGATCTCGGGGTCGATGATGACCATGAGCTCGTACTGGTGCGTGTGCGTCACTAACCCACCTCCTTCGGACTAGAACGGCTCCCGGGTATCTCCCGGGAGCAGGAGGGTGTAATGCACGTCGTCACGGCATGCGCGCAGGGGCGCAGTCGGACAACCGCATCAGTCTACCGGACGCGATCTTCCGTCGCACCCGGGAATCCTGCAGGTAGCGTGGCCCGCATGCAGTGGACCGACGACGTCTCCGCCGGCGCCTGGTTGCGGGAGCGGATCGACGCCCCGTGGCGCGGCACGATGCACGACGCGGTCCCCCGGGGCTTCGCCGCCTACGCGAGGGTGTTGCACCCCACCACCCGGTCGCGGCCGGTCGATCGACCGTGGCCGCCGTTCCCCGAGGAGCGTCACCGCCGAGAGTGGGACGCCTTCGCCGCGAGCCGCCCCGAGATCGAGACGGTCGCGGCCCGCTGGGGCGACGCCGCCGATGCGTTCGGCACCGCACTGCATCCGCTGGCCCAGTGGGCCTCGCTCGTGGGCACCCGCCACCTCGCACCCGGCGAGACCGCGACCGCACTCTCCCGCGACGGCTGGGCGTACGACCCGCCGCTCGCCGGTGAGCTGGATGCCGAGACGCTCGCCGCCGTGGTCGCCGGGCTCGTCGGCGACGACCCCGCCCCGGGGTTCGCGGCCGTGTGGGCCGGCTGGGGTGGACTCCTCGGGCACGAGGGGATCGCCCCGAACCCCGCCGCGGTGCTGTTCGAGACCCCCGACGACCCTGCGCAGCGCCGTGTCCGGGAGACGCTCGCCCACAGCGTCATCGACCCGTTCAACCGCCCGTACGCCCAGGCGGAGTGGCAGCCGGGGATGCTGCCCGACGAGGTTTCACGTGGAACGCTCCTGGCGTTGCCGGGCCGTGAGCACGTGCTGTTCCACGGTGTGCTCGCGCTGTTCACCGACCCCGGATGGGCGGATGCGGTGCCGTGGCGCGATCCGGACTTGGGCCGGCTCGGCACCCGCTCCCCCTCCCTGCTGTGGCCCGCCGACCGCTCGTGGGTGCTCGTCACCGACGTCGACTGGGATTCCACGATCGTGGGCGGCCCCGCATCCGTCGTCGAGGCGCTCTGCGCCGACCCGGCGGTCGAGGCGCTGCCGCTGCCGCCGGAGGCGGACCTGCGGTGGGACGCCGACCGGGTGAACGTGTGAGCGGCACGTTCGACGCGCGTGCGCTGACAGATCGCGTCCAGCGTCGCGACGTCGCCACGTTCATCGCACGGCTGCGCGCCCAGGGGGCGGTCCCCGCATCCGGTGCCGGTGTCGCGATCGCGCTCGTGGTCGCGGCCGTGTTCGGGGTGGCCGTGCTCGGGGTGCTCGGCTCGGTCTCCGCCGTGTTCATCGGCCTGCTCGCCCGGAACGGGACGGGGGCCTGGTTCGGCGTCCTGACGGCGGTGCTCCCGATCATCGTCGTGGGCGCGCTCATCGGACTCGCCGTCTGGTGGTGGGTGCACGCCCGCCGGGCCGCGCAGGAGCGCTGGTACCGGCTCGACCGCTTCGCGCACGCCAACGGCATGACGTTCCTCCCCGCCATCCCCGACCCGCCACTGCCGGGCATGATCTTCTCGATCGGCGACTCCCGTCGCACCGAGGACGTCGTCCGCGGCGTGCAGCCGCGGTTCGTCGAGTTCGCGAACCACCACTACACGACCGGGTCGGGCAAGAACCGCACCACGCACCGGTGGGGGTACGTCGCGATCAAGCTCGAGACGCCGCTTCCGCACATCGTGCTCGACGCGGTGGGCAACAACGCGCTGTTCGGGGCGAGCAACCTCCCGGCGTCGTTCCGCAAGGACCAGCGCCTGAGCCTCGAGGGCGACTTCGACCGCTCCTTCGCGCTGTACTGCCCCGAGGGGTACGAGCGCGACGCCCTGTACCTGTTCACGCCGGACATCATGGCCCGCTTCATCGACAACGCCGCGGCGCTCGACGTCGAGATCGTCGACGACTGGCTCTTCCTCTACACGAAGCGGCCGGTCACGACCCTCGACCCGGCGACGTGGGCGTGGCTCTTCTCCGTCGTCGGCGCGCTGCTCACGAAGCTCGACCAGTGGGCGCGATGGCGCGACGACCGGCTGCTCGAGGCGTCCGCACCGGGTGCGCCCGCGGCATCCCTCCCCTTCGACGCACCTGCGCGCGCACTCACCCCGCCGCCCGGCGTCGCCCGGGAGGGACGCCGGCTCCGTCGCCGGGTGCCGTGGGTGCCGATCGTGATCGGCGCGGTGGTCGTGGCGGCCTGGTTCGTCCTGAACTCCGGCGTGCTGGGGCTCCTCTTCCGCTGAGGGGCGGCCCAGGAGCGGCCGATATCCTTCCGGCAGCCCCGACCGAAGGAGTACCCGTGTTCATCGTCACCAACCGCATCACCGTCGCCCCCGAGAACGCCGCCGCGTTCGAGGAGACCTTCAGCGCCTCGATGCGGGATCACCTCGGTGGCGTCCCCGGTCTGCAGCGCGCGACGCTGCTGCGTCCCGAGGCCGACGGCCTCCCCTACGTCTCGACCATGGAGTTCGACTCCAAGGATGCGTTCATGGGCTGGATGCGGTCGGACTCGTTCCGCAACTCGCACGCCAACGCCGACGCCAACCGCCTCGCGTCCCAGTCCGCGATCGAGCAGCACACCCTCATCGAGGTCGTCCCCGCCTGACCCCACCCCCAGCGGACCGCGAGACTGCATCTGCGCGCCGAGACTGCGGGGTTACCCCGCTGTCTCGGCGGCCGGATGCAGTCTCGCGGTTCTGCGTGTGACGTGGGTCAGCGCAGGCGCTGCCACTCGGCGCGGCGGGCGGCCTGGGCGACCGGGTCCGGCACCGGGAGCGAGGCGAGCAGCCGCTTCGTGTAGTCGTCCGAGGGCTGCAGCAGCACCTGCGCGGTCGTCCCCTGCTCCCGGATGCGGCCCTGTCGCAGCACCACGACCCGATCGGCGACCGCATCGATCACCGCGAGATCGTGACTGATGAACAGCGATGCGAACCCGAGCTCCCGCTGCAGGGTCGCGAACAGATCCAGCACGGTGGCCTGCACCGACACGTCGAGCGCACTCGTCGGCTCGTCCGCGATGAGCAGCTTCGGGTCGAGCGCGAGCGCGCGGGCGAGCGAGGCGCGCTGGCGCTGCCCACCGCTGAGCTCGTGCGGGTAGCGGTCACCGAACGCCCGCGGCAGACGCACCGCATCCAGCAGCTCGTCGACGCGCTTGCGTGCACCGCCGGCGCTCCGAGCCCGCCGGTGCACGATGAGCGGCTCGGCGATGCACTCGGCGATCGTGAGCAGCGGGTTGAAGCTCGTCGCCGGGTCCTGGAACACGAACCCGATGTCGGGCCGCAGCTTGGCCAGGTGCCGCGGCTTCGCCCCGCGCATCTCGGTGCCGAGCACCCGCAGCGAGCCGCCCACCACCTGTGTGAGCCCGACGATGGCGCGGCTGATCGTGGTCTTGCCGGAGCCCGATTCCCCCACGAGACCGACGACCTCGCCGGGTCCGATCCAGAAGTCCACCCCGTGCACCGCGACGACCCCTGCGCTGCCGAAGCGGCCCGGGTAGGCGATCTCGAGGTCCGTCGCGACGACGAGACTGCCCTCGGGCGGCGCGACCGGCGCCGGGGCGGCCGGGTCCTGCGTGACGCTCTTCCCGCGGCCGACGTGCGGCACGGCCGCGAGCAGCTCCCGCGTGTACGGCTGCGTCGGATGCTCGAACAGCTCGCGCACCGGCGCCTGCTCCACGATGTCGCCGCGGTACATCACGACGACCCGGTCGGCGAGGTCGGCGACCACGCCCATGTTGTGGGTGATGAGCACGACCGTCGCGCCGAACTCGTCGCGGCAGGCGCGCAGCAGTTCGAGGATCTCGGCCTGCACCGTGACGTCGAGCGCGGTGGTCGGCTCGTCCGCGATGATGAGGCCCGCGTTCAGCACGAGCGCCATGGCGATCACCACGCGCTGCTTCTGCCCGCCGGAGAACTGGTGCGGGTAGTCGTCGACCCGCTGCTCGGGGTCGGGGATGCCGACCTTGCGGAGGATCTCGATCGCCCGTTCGCGCGCCTCCTTCTTGGAGACGTCGCCGTGCGCGCGCAGCCCCTCCGCGATCTGCCAGCCCACGGTGTAGACCGGGTTCAGCGCGGTCGAGGGCTCCTGGAACACCATGGCCGCGTCGCGGCCGCGCATGGCGCGCAGCTGCGTCGCGGAGGCGTGCACCACGTCGGTCTCGCCGCCGTCACGGCCGCGGATGACCACCGCGCCGTCGAGCGTGGCCGTCTCGGGGAGCAGGCCCAGCAGGGTGTTCGCCGTGACGGTCTTGCCGGAACCTGACTCGCCGACGATGGCCAGCACCTCGCCGGCGTGCGCCACCAGGGAGATGCCGTCCACCGCCACGACCGGGTCGGCATCCGTGGCGAAGGTCACCCGCAGGTCGTCGATGCGTGCGATGTCGCTCATTCCGCGACCTCCTTCGGGTCGGCTGCCGGCGTAGCGGCGCCCTTCCCGCGGCCGGTGGACGCGGCGCGGCGGCGGGTGCGCAGGCGCGGGTCGCTCAGGTCGTTCAGGCTCTCGCCCACAAGGGTGATCCCGAGCACGACGAGCACGATCGCCATCCCCGGGGGGACCGCCGTCCACCAGATGCCGCTGGTGACGTCGGACACCGCGCGGTTGAGGTCGTAGCCCCACTCGGCGGCGGCGGTGGCCTCGATGCCGAAGCCGAGGAAGCCGAGGCCGGCGAGGGTGAGGAGGGCCTCCGACGCGTTCAGCGTGACGACCACCGGCAGCGACCGGGTCGAGTTGCGCAGCACGTGACGGATCAGGATGCGGGGCGTCGGCACGCCGATGACGCGGGCCGACTCGACGAACGGCTCTGCCTTCACCCGCACCACCTCGGCGCGGATGACACGGAAGTACTGCGGCACGAACACGACCGTGATCGCGATCGCGGACGCGAGGATGCCGCCCCGCAGGGTCGACTGCCCGCGGCTGATGACGATCGACATGACGATCGCGAGCAGCAGCGACGGGAACGAGTAGATCGCGTCGGAGAGCACGACCAGGGTCCGGTCGAGCCAGCCGCCGAAGTAGCCGCCGACCAGCCCGAGGAACACGCCGAGGAAGATCGAGAACGCGATGGCGCAGAGGATCGCCAGGAGCGCCGTCTGCGCTCCCCACAGGGTGCGCGAGAGCACGTCGAACCCGCTGACCGTGGTGCCGAGCAGGTTCACCGGGTTCGGCGGCTGCAGGGTGCCGAAGTCCTGGCCGTCGACGCCGCGCTGGGCGAAGCCGTACGGCGAGATCCACGGTGCGAGGATCGCGACGAGGATGAACAGCCCGGTGAGCACGAGGCCGGTCACCAGCATCCCGCGCTGGAGTCCGACGCTGCGGCGCAGGTGCGAGAGCACCGGGATGCGGTCGCGCAGCGGGGTCTTGCGGGTGGTGACCTCGTCGAGGGACGGGGTGTGCGCGGTGTCGGTCATCAGTACCTCACTCGCGGGTCGATGAAGGCGGCGACGACGTCGACGATGAAGTTCGTGACGGCGACGACGACGGCGATCATCACGACGATGCCCTGGACGGCCACGAAGTCGCGGGCCTTCAGGTACTCGGAGAGCATGAAGCCGATGCCCTTCCATTCGAAGGTGGTCTCGGTGAGGACCGCGCCGGCGAGCAGCATCGCGATCTGCAGACCGATGACGGTCACGATCGGGATGAGCGCGGGGCGGTAGGCGTGCTTGGTGACGAGCCGGTACTCCCCCACGCCGCGGGAGCGCGCGGAGGTGACGTACTGGGCGCCGAGGGTGCCGATGACGTTCGTGCGGACGAGCCGCAGGAAGATGCCGGCGGTGAGGATGCCGAGTGCCACCGCCGGGAGCACCGCGTGCCACAGCACGTCGCCGACCACGTTCGGGTCGCCGGTGCGGATGGCGTCGATGAGGTAGATGCCGGTCTGCCCGTCCAGCCGCTGCAGCTGCAGCTCGGTGCGCGTCGAGGCACGCCCGGAGGTGGGGAGGATCCCCAGGCCCACCGAGAAGATGAGCTTCAGGATCATGCCGAGGAAGAAGATGGGGGTCGCGTACCCGAGGATCGCGGCGATCCGCAGCGCGGCGTCCTGCCACTTGTCACGGCGGTAGGCGGCGAGCATGCCGAGGGGGATGCCGAGGATGAACGCGACGATGAGGGCGTAGAACGCGAGCTCGAGCGTCGCCGACCCGTACTGGAGCAGGATCGTCACGACCGGGCGCCCGTCGGTGATCGTGGTGCCGAAGTCGCCGCGGAAGACCCCGCCGATGTACTCGAGGTACTGCACCAGGAGCGGACGGTCGTACCCGGCCTCGGCGATGCGCTCGGCGAGCTGCGCCGGGGGGAGGCGCCCGCCGAGCGCCGCGGTGATGGGGTCACCGGTGATGCGCATCAGCAGGAACACCACCGTCACGAGGATGAAGACCGTGGGGATGATGAGGAGGAGACGGATGAGGATGTAGCGCCAGATGCCGCCGCGCTGTGGCGCGACGGGTTTGACGACGTCCGCGGCGTCGACCGCTGTGACCATGGGGGGAACCTTACGGGAACGAGCGGGGGCCGGAGGACGCTGCGTCCTCCGGCCCCCGGCGGTCTTACTTGTGGAGCGGTGCGTACCGGAACTTGAAGGATCCGTCGAGGACGGCACCCTCCACGTCGGTGCCGACGACCGCGACCTGGGTGCCCTGCAGCAGCGGCAGGGTGGACAGGTCGTTGGCGACGAGCTCCTGGATCTTCTCGATGTCGGCCTGGCGGGCGGCGGCATCCGTCTGGGTGGCCTGATCGGTGATCAGCTGCTGCACCTCGGGGTTGTCGTAGTGGTTCACCAGGAAGTTGTCGAGCGAGAAGAACGGCGTCAGGTAGTTGTCGGCATCCGAGTAGTCCGGGAACCAGCCCAGCTGGTACATCGGGTAGACGTCGGCGGTGCGGTCCTTGGCGTACTGCACCCACTCGGTCTGCGCGAGATTGACGGTGAACAGGCCGCCCTCCTCGAGCTGCGACTTGATCGCCGCGTACTCGTCACCCGACGACGGGCCGTAGTGGTCGCCGTTGTACTGCAGGTTCAGCACGACCGGGGTCTCGACGCCCGCGGCGGCGAGACGCTCGGTGGCGGCCTCGAGGTCGGCACCGCCCTCGCCGTCGCCGTAGAGGTCCTTCAGCGGCTCGATCGCGCCGGTCAGGCCCTGCGGGACGTAGGAGTAGAGCGGGGTGTAGGTGTCCTTGTACACGTCCTCGGCGAGCGCGTCGCGGTCGATGAGGTCGGCCATCGCCTGACGGACGGCGAGCGCCTTGGCCGGGTCGGCCTCCTCCGTCGCGGCGCCGAACGGCTGCGTGTCGAAGTTGAAGACGATGTAGCGGATCTCACCGCCGGGGCCGTCGACGATCTTCACCGCGTCGTTCGAGGCGAGGTCGTCGATGTCGGTGGCGCTGAGGCTGCGGAAGGCCACGTCGATGTCGCCGCCGGCGACGTCGAGCTTCAGGTTGGAGGCGTCGGCGTAGTACTTCACCGTGACGCTGCTGTTCTCGGCGGCGCCGAGCGCGCCCTGGTAGTCCTCGAACGGGACGTACGAGATGAGCTCGTTCACCTTGTACGAGTCGATGACGTACTGACCGGCGAAGGCGTTGCCCTCGACGATGTCGTCGTCGGCGGTGACCTCCTCGGCGGAGAACACCTCCTCGTCGACGATCGGGCCGGCGGGGCTGGAAAGGATCTGCTCCCAGGTCTGGTCGTCGCCGTTCACGAGGTGGAAGACGACCGTGGTGTCGTCGGGGGCCTCGACGGACTCGAGGTTGCCGAGGAGCGAGGAGGGGCCGTTCTCGTCGGCGATCGCGACCTGGCGGTCGAAGGAGAACTTCACGTCGGACGAGGTGAGCTCGTGGCCGTTCGCGAAGGTCAGGCCCTCCTTCAGCTTGACCGTGTACTCGGTCGGGGAGGTGAACTCGCCCGACTCCGCGATGTCGGGGGTGACGTCGGCGGTGCCGTACTGGCTGTTGAACAGGAACGGGTAGACCTGGTTCATGACGGCGAAGGAGCCGTTGTCGTACGAGCCCGCGGGGTCGATCGAGGTGATCTTGTCGGTGGTGCCGATGATCAGGTCGCCGCCGGCGGCCGAGTCGCCGCCGCCGTTGCTCCCGCCGCCGGCGCAGCCGGCGAGGACCAGGGCGGAGCCGCCGAGGGCGACGGCCACGAGGCCGAGGCGGCCGCGCGCGCTGTGATGCAGTGACATATGTTGCTACCTCTGCTGGGGTGGATGGGACGCCGCGCGCTCGCGCGACGTTGGCGCTCATCCTCACCCGCCGAAGTCGCCGGGTCCAATGCCCGGTGACGTTTCGTAATGAGACTGCAACCCGCAGGACGCGAAACCCCGTCCCGCCGAATCGCGCGGATTGCGCAATTCCCGGGCGTGCGCGGGATCAGTCCGCCAACCGCCAGTCGTCGAACGAGAATCCGGGCGAGACGATGCACGTGACCAGCACGTCGCGGTCCTCCAGCGGTCTCGCCGCCTGCCAGACCCCGGCCGGGACGACGCACTGCGCCCGGTGGCCGGCAGCGACGTCGGGACCCAGCACGACGGTCTCGGTCCCGCCCGGGGCGTCGCCGTCACCGCCGAGGCTGAGCTCCAGCATCCCGGGTCCGTGCCAGAGCCAGATCTCGTCGCTCGCGACCACGTGCCAGGCGCTGCGCTCCTCGGGGGTCAGGAGGTAGTGGATGCAGGTGGCCGCCGGCCGCACGCCGTTCGGCGTCTCCACCGCGGCCGGCGCGGTCCAAGTGCGGCGGAACCAGCCGCCCTCCGGGTGCGGGGCGAGGTCGAGGTGTTCGGCGAGGGTCGGGCGGGGCGTGTCCACGGCGTCAGGCTAGACCCCGGCCGTTACGCCGGCGTGAACCGGTCAGGCGGTGAGGTCCGGCGCGAGGCCGAAGTGCGCGAGCTCGGCGTCGGTCAGCATCCGCGACCGGATGATGAACCGGTTGCCGGTCGGGCCCTCCACGCTGAACCCGGCGCCGCGGCCGGGCACCACGTCGATCGTGATGTGCGTGTACTTCCAGTACTCGAACTGCGCCTGCGAGATGTACACCTCGATCGGGTCGAGGCCGTCCACACGCAGGGTGCCGAGGTGCACGTCGGAGGGGCCCGTGATGAACATCCCCACCGGGTAGCACATGGGCGCGCTGCCGTCGCAGCATCCGCCGGACTGGTGGAACATGAGCGGCCCGTGCTGCGCGGTGAGGTCCCGCAGCAGGGCCGCGGCGGCGTCCGTCACCGCGACCCGCGAGTACGTCGTCTGCGTCATCCCGTCCTCCTCCTCTGCATGTCCCACTTTCTGCGGAACGTGTCCCACTTCCTGCCGGTATCCGGTGCGCAGAGCGGCAGGAAGTGGGACACGGTCGGGGGTGCGTGGGATCAGAAGAAGCCCATCGGGCCTTCGGCGTAGGACACCAGCAGGTTCTTCGTCTGCTGGTAGTGGTCGAGCATCTTCAGGTGGTTCTCGCGGCCGATGCCGGACTGCTTGTACCCGCCGAACGCGGCATGCGCCGGGTACTGGTGGTACGTGTTCGTCCAGACGCGGCCGGCCTCGATGGCGCGACCGGCACGGTACGCGGTGTCGCCGGAGCGGCTCCAGACGCCCGCCCCGAGGCCGTACAGCGTGTCGTTCGCGATCGAGATGGCGTCGTCGAAGTCCTCGAACGAGGTCACCGACAGCACCGGCCCGAAGATCTCCTCCTGGAAGATGCGCATGTCGTTCGTGCCCTCGAACACGGTCGGTGCCACGTAGTAGCCGCCGCTGAGCTCACCGCCGAGGTCGACCCGCTCGCCGCCGGTGAGGAGCTTCGCGCCGCCCTCCTTGCCGATCTCGATGTACGACAGGATCTTCTCCAGCTGGTCGTTCGAGGCCTGCGCGCCGATCATCGTGTTCGGGTCGAGCGGGTTGCCCTGCACGATCTTGCCGACCCGTTCCAGGCCGTCGGCGAGGAAGTTGTCGTAGATCGAGCGCTGGATGAGCGAGCGCGACGGGCAGGTGCACACCTCGCCCTGGTTCAGCGCGAACAGGGTGAACCCCTCGAGCGCCTTGTCGTAGTAGGCGTCGGAGCGGTCGCGGGCGACGTCCTCGAAGAAGAGGTTCGGGCTCTTGCCACCGAGCTCGAGCGTCACCGGGATGAGGTTCTGCGAGGCGTACTGCATGATGAGCCGGCCCGTGGTGGTCTCTCCCGTGAACGCGACCTTGCGGATGCGCTTGTGCTGGGCGAGCGGCGCGCCCGCCTCGATGCCGAAGCCGTTGACGATGTTCACGACACCGGCGGGCAGCAGGTCGCCGATGAGCTCGAACAGGAACAGGATGCTGGCCGGCGTCTGCTCGGCGGGCTTCAGCACGACGCAGTTGCCCGCGGCGAGCGCCGGTGCGAGCTTCCACGTCGCCATGAGGATCGGGAAGTTCCACGGGATGATCTGACCGACCACGCCGAGCGGCTCGTGGAAGTGGTACGCGACAGTGTTCTCGTCGAGCTGGCTGAGCGTGCCCTCCTGCGCGCGCAGGACGCCGGCGAAGTAGCGGAAGTGGTCGACGGCGAGGGGGATGTCGGCGGCCAGCGTCTCGCGGACGGGCTTGCCGTTCTCCCACGTCTCGGCGACGGCGATCTTCTCGAGGTTCTGCTCGATCCGGTCGGCGATCTTGTTGAGGATCACGGCGCGCTCGGCCGGCGTGGTGCGCTTCCACGACTCGAACGCCTGCCACGCCACCTCGACGGCACGGTCGACGTCCTCTGCGGTGCCGCGGCCGACTTCGCAGAACGGCTTGCCGGTGACGGGGGTGATGTCCTCGAAGTACTGGCCCTTGATCGGCTCGACGAACTCGCCGCCGATGTAGTGGCCGTACCGGGCGCGGTATTCGGCGACCGAGCCGCGCTGGCCGGGGGCCGCGTAGACGCTCGAGACGCCCTCTTCGACGATGGTCATGGTGTCTCCTTCGACTGTCATGAACTCGCGGCGCCGTCGCCGCGTACCGCAACGGTAGGTCGGCGGAGGTTGCATCGCGTTGCAGCATCCGTTGCCCGCGCCTGCGCCCCGTGCACGACGCGCGGCCTCCCCCCGGTGCACAGCGGGCGGCATCCCGTGCACAACGCCCCACCTCCCCGTGCACGACTGATGGGCCTCCCTCGTGCACAACTGCGGAGATCGCCGCCGACACTCCGACGACGGATGCGGGCGACCCGGCGTGTCGCGCACGAACTCCGCAGTTGTGCACGCCGCATCCGGGGCGGGGCGGGGGACGGTGCGGGGCGGACGGATGCGGGGCGGCTACGCCTCGAGCTGCTCGAGCCGCGCGACGAGGCCCGGCCGCTTCGGCGAGCGCGCCGGCAGCATCCCGAGGCACAGCCGCAGCACCTCGGCGTCGGACGCGCCCATGTCGGTGTCGGCGTAGGCGAGGAGCACGTCGACACCCGCCTCGGACATGATCGATTCGCGCAGACCCGCCCGCACCGTCTCGCGCACCTCCTCGACACCGGGGGCGTGCGAGTCCGGGAGCACGTCGCCCCGGTAGGCGGCGAGCGCCACGCGGTGCGCGCCGCGGTCGAGGAGCGACAACACCTGGTGCGCGTCGGTCTCCAGCGGCATCCCGAGCCGGTACGGCCGCGACGACGGGACGAGCGGCGGTGCCGCCCGTTCCAGGGTTCGCCGGAGCCGCACGAGCTCGGCGCGGAGGGTGACGGTCGCGTCGGGATCGCCGTAGACGAGCTCGGCGAGCCGCTCCGCCGACAGCCCCTGCCGGTGCGTGGCGAGCATGAGCAGCAGTTCGGCGTGCCGGGCGGTGAGTTCCGTCACCCGCTCCGTCCCGTCCTGCGCCACCTCCAGCAGCGCCCGGTCGCGCCCCAGCACCCGCAGCGTCGCGTGCAGGGTCTCCCCCGCAGGACGGCGGCGGCGGGACCCGCGAGCCGGCGTCCGCTCGCGCTCCCGCATCCGTGCCAGGAGCAGTTCGCCCTCGACCGCACGTGCCGTGGCGTCGACGAGCAGCTGCGCCTGGGCGGTGACGACCTGGTCGCCGCCGGTGACGTCGATGACGCCGAGGAGGCGGCGGGTCTCGGGGTCGTGCACGGGCGCGGCCGTGCACGACCACGGCTGCACGAGGCGGTTGAAGTGCTCGGCCCCGCGGATCTGCACCGACCGGCCGAGTGCCAGCGCCGTGCCGGGCGCCGACGTGCCCACGGCCGGTTCCGACCAGTTCGCGCCCGGGACGAACCCCATCTCGCCGGTGAGGCTGCGCACGCCCCGGTCGCCCTCGACCCACAGCAGCCGCCCGGCCGCGTCACCGACGGCCACGACCACACCGGACTCCTCGGGGGTGCCGGGGATGAGGAGGGTCCGGATCATGTCCATGACCGAAGCGAGCGGATGCTGCCGCCGCAGGTGCTGCAGCTGCTCGGCGGTGAGGTCCAGGGGCGGCAGGGCCTCAGCCCCGACGAGGCTCTCGAGCGAACGTCGCCAGCTGTCCCGGACCATGCCGCGCACGTCGCCCAGCCGCGGGTCGTCGGCGTTGCCGAGCAGGAACTCCTCGTGCGCGCGCTCGATGAGCAGCCGCGACGCGTCAGGACGGACGGCGCGGGCAGGGGTCCACGGAGACGACACGACCCTCCGATCGGCGGCGATGCGAGGTCGCGCACCAGTGTAGGTGGCGGCCTCCGCGCGCGACAGACCCCGCGTCCGCGCCCGGCGCCGGGCGGCACCGCCGCGCGCATGCGACCACCGTCGTGCACGGGCGACCGCCGTCGTCCGCGTGCACAACTGCGGAGGTGACGGGCGACACGCCGCATCCGGATGCGGGTGGCACGGCGTGTCGCGGACGGCCTCCGCAGTTGTGCACGCGTGTTTCGTGTCGGGGATGCGGTCGCGGGGCGAAATCCACCGATTCTGGTGGCTGAAGGACCTTCTCCCCCTGGTGCCCCGCTCCGTAGCGTCAGGACGAGATGACCAGAGGTGTCGTCGTCAGGAGGAGCGGGGACATGCAGAAGACCACGAAGGCGATGGTCGCAGTGGGCGCGGCGATCGTGTTGATGCTGGGGGGCGGCGGATCGCTGGCCTACTGGCAGAAGACCAGCGAGAGCAACACACGGTTCCAGACGGGCTTCGTCTCGCTGCAGGACATGTGGAACGCCTGGTACCTCAATGGCGAGAAGCAGGGACGCCCGATGCACGAGGCCATCATCGTGCCGGGCGACACGGTCGTGTACAAGCAACGGATCCGTGTGGAGGCGGCCGGCGACAACTTGTATGTCGCCGCAGATGTGGCCCTCGGTGACATGACGGCCACCCCGTGGCACGAGGACCATGTCCTCCCGGACAAGTCGGCCGCGATCAATGCGGCCTTCGGCCCTACGTACACGATCACGTCCACCCCGGACCCGGACGATGCGGAAGCGGGCGGCCACGATCACCCCTGGGCGACGTTCTTCGGGACGGACGTCGAAGACACGTACGGCGTCGATCTCCACGGGACGACGATCGGGGACTTCTACATCACCGTCACCTGGCAGTGGCCGTTCGACGCCGACACGGTCGACGACCCCGACACGATGGAAGTCCAAGCCAGACTCAGCACGAGCATCACGCTGCGCCAGGTGGCGGAACCGCTGGACGAGGTGAACTGAGCCGCGCGTGATCCTCATGTCCCGTTCGTCACGCCCCGGTTCTCCGCGCCCCTCCAGTGGGCGCGGAGGCTCGGGCGCGTTCCTCATCGGCACCGCCGTCTTGGTCGCGACCGTCTTCACCGCGCCCGGGAGCATGGCGTCATGGGTTACGACGCTCGAGATCAGCACCGTGGTCACCGGGACTTTCGAGACACAGGGCGGACACGAGGGTGGCGACGCGCCACCCCCGCTCCCCCAGGGGCGGGCCGCCGCCGAGCCGCTGCAGGCTGACGACGACCCCTTCGAGCTCGCTCCCGAACGGTCGGATGCGGGCACCGGGCCGTCCGACGAGGATCCGGCCACGGCACCGGAGGCTCCGCTCCCGCAGCCGCCCGCCCAGGATGAGCCGGCACCACCCGATCCGACCCCCGCCGCCGAACCGATCGAGGGGAGCCTTCGGGTGTCCGCCCCGAGCACCGTCACCCTCGTCGCCGACGGCGCCGCGTCCGTACCGGTCACCGTGACGAACATCGGCGCCACGACCACGTGGACCGGGATGCGGATCCAGCTCGCGGGTGACCGGGTGCCGCCCTCCGAGGTCGAGGTGCGGTACCGGCACGGCGCCTGCGACACGGCGGTGTCCGACGGCATCCTGATCGATCAGGGCCCCGTCGACGATGCGACGCTCGCGCTCGCGCCGGGGGAATCGCTGACCCTCTGCGTGACGGTCACCCACCTCGGTCCCGTCGATCAGGTCGGCGACGTCGACGTCCCGGTCTACGTCACCTTCGAGGGCACGGTCGACGAGTGCACGACCGGCGGGATGACGGTGCCGTTGGCGTTCACGGTGCCTGGCACCGCCCCGGTCCCTCCCGCACCACCGGCGGACGACGGTCCGGTCGTGCCACCGGCATCCGATCCTCCTGTCGACGAACGCGTGTCCCAGCCGGAGGAGTCGCATGCGCAGGAGTGATCGGCACCCGCTCGCCGGCGCCGCACTCGTCGTCGGCGCGGTCGCGGCGATGCTCTCGACGGCGCCCGCCGCGGCGACCACCGGCGTCCCCGACCTGTCGTACAGCCTGGACGGCACGACCTGGTCGTCGTCGCCGCCGGCGTCGCTCCTCCCGTCGGGATGGATCGCCGTCCCGGGCGCCTCGCAGCGGGCGACCCTGCACCTGCGCGCCGAGCGCCCCGGAGCCACCCTCGTCGCAGTGTTCGCCGCTCCCGCGGTCGCCGAGGACCCCGACGTCATCGACGCCCTCCGGGTGACCGGATCCGGCGACCGCGACGTCGCTGTCGACGGTTCCGTCGCCTGCAGCGCCCTGGCGCCGCAGACCGTGCTGCAGCGCGGCGAAGCGATGCAGGTGCCGATCGAGGTCGCGCTCGCCCCCGAACTGACCGACGGCGAGAACGTGACCGTGTCGCTGGACATCCTCGTCGCCCTCAGCGACACGGGCGCCGTGCCGCTGCCGAACGGGTGCCCCGTCGACCCGGCCGTGATCCCGCTGCTGGCCGGTCCCGACACCGGCAGCGCCGGCATCCTGGCGTCCACCGGTTCGGACCTTCCGATGCTCCTGGGCGCGGCGTCGATCGCGGCACTGCTCGGCGGGGCGTTCGCGGTTCGGAGACGGAGGCGGCACACATGACGACGACGGAACAGGTCACGGACCACGGAACGGACACCGAGTCCACGTCGCGGTCACTGGCATCGGCGCTGTGGCGCGGGGCGAGGGCCGGGATCCTCGCGCTCCTCCTGCTCCTCATCGTCCTCGTGGTGGGCGTCCCCCTCGTGACGGGTGCGAGCACCTTCACGATCAGCGGCCGCTCCATGGAACCGACGCTGCCGATCGGCACCCTGATCGTGACGCAGCCCGTGGATCCGGACGAGATCGCCATCGGCGACATCATCACCTTCCAACTCGAATCGGGGAAGGCGACGGTCGCCACACATCGCGTGGTGGGCGTCGGTCTGGGCGCTGAGCGCGCCTTCGTCACCCAGGGCGATGCGAACGGGAGTGCGGACGCCGGAACGGTCCAGGCCGAGCAGATCCGCGGACGGCTCTGGTACAGCATCCCGTTCCTCGGGTGGGTCAACGCCGTGATGACCGGCCCGGTGCGGGCGGTCGTGGTCCCCGTGGTGGTGGTGGCGCTCTTCGGCTACGCGGGCTGGTCGCTCGTGAGTGCGGCGCGGGACCGCCGTGTGCGGATTGCGCAGACCGATCCGTCCGACGTGGGCGTGGGGACCGGACCGACGCCGTAAGGCCGGACTCAGGCGCGGGCGGCCCACCAGTCGCGGAGGCGCCGCTCGGCCTCCTCCGGGCCGAGGGGGCCCTCGTCCAGCCGGAGGTCGAGGAGGAACCGGTACGCCTCGCCGACCTCGCGCCCCGGGGTGATGCCGAGGATCCGCTGGATCTCGTTGCCGTCGAGGTCGGGCCGGATCGCGTCGAGCTGCTCCTGCTCGCGCAGGGCCGCGATGCGGTGCTCGATGTCGTCGTACGCACCGCGCAGGCGCGCGGCCTTTCGCTTGTTGCGCGTGGTGACGTCGGCGCGGGTGAGGATGTGCAGGCGTTCCAGCTCGTCCCCGGCGTCGCGCACGTACCGGCGCACCGCCGAGTCCGACCAGGCGCCCTCGGCGTACCCGAAGAACCGCAGGTGCAGCTCGATGAGCTTCGACACCGAGTCCATCGTCGCGCCGTCGAACCGCAGCTCGCGCAGGCGCTTGCGCGCCATGCGGGAACCCTTCACGTCGTGGTGGTGGAACGTCACCGCGCCGCCGGGCTCGAGGCGCCGGGTCGCGGGCTTGCCGATGTCGTGCAGGAGCGCGGCGAGACGCAGCGGCACGTCGGGCGCCTCGCCGGGGTGCCGCTCGTGCTCCAGGTCGATCGTCTGCCTCAGGACCGTCAGCGAGTGCTCGTAGACGTCCTTGTGGTGGTGGTGCTCGTCGACCTCGAGTCGGAGCGCCGGGACCTCCGGGAGGAACTCGGCCATGAGCCCGGTCTCCACGAGCAGCCGGATGCCGCGGAGCGGGTCGTCGGTCTGCAGCAGCCGCACGAGTTCGGCCTGCACCCGCTCGGGGCTGACGATCCGCAGGCTCTCGCGCATGTCGGTCATGGCGTCGACGGTGGGGGCGTCGACCTCGAACTCGAGCTGCGACGCGAACCGGGCCGCGCGCAGCATCCGGAGCGGGTCGTCGCCGAAGCTGATGCGCGGGTCGACGGGGGTGCGGAGCACGCCCCGCACGAGGTCCTCGACACCGCCGGTCGGGTCGACGAGCGTGGGACCGGGGATGCGGAGCGCCATGGCGTTCACGGTGAAGTCGCGGCGGACGAGGTCGTCCTCGAGCGTGTCGCCGAACGCGACCTCGGGCTTGCGGGTCTCGCCGTCGTAGCTGTCCGCGCGATAGGTGGTGATCTCCACCTGCTCGCCGCGGATGCGGGCGCCGATCGTGCCGAAGGCCCGCCCGATGTCCCACTGGGCGGTGCTGATCGGCGTGACGATCCGCAGGATGTCGTCGGGCCGCGCGTCGGTCGTGAAGTCGAGGTCGTGCGTGCCGACGCCGAGGAGCGCGTCGCGGACGGGACCGCCGACGATCGCGAGTTCGTACCCGGCCGCGGCGAACGCCTGCGCGAGGGTGTCGACCACCGGCGACTGTGCGAGCGCGCCCAGGCGCGCCACTCCCTCGGCCATGTTCAGCATGCCTTCGAGCCTATCCGCCGACCCGGTCGGGCCCGTGCGGTGCACGCTCAGGCGAAGCGCAGCATCCCGGTGAACAGCAGCTCCCGCACGCGGGGCAGCACATCCGCCCGGAGGGCCGCGGCGTCGACCTCCATGAGCTGCGCGATCGCGTCGACGAGGGCGCCCACGGCGAGGTCGCCGTCGCAGGCGCCCACGAGCGCGACGAGCGCCGGGTCGGCGTCGACCGTCCGGCCGAGGCCGCCGCCCTGTCGCAGCTCGATGACCGACGGCGACTCCTGCCCGGGCAGGTGGTGCCGGGCCTCGGTCACGTCGCCGGCGACGACGAGTCGGGATGCGGCGAGGCCCGCGTCGTCGAGCACGGCGAGCCGCACGTGCGTGTCGAGCGCGGCCGACACGTGCTCCCCGAGAAGCTCGGGCCCCACCTGCGCGCCGACCTGCTCGGTGCGCCGCAGCGTCGGGTCGGCCGTCGTCGCCAGCACCCACCCCATGCCGATCGATGCGACCTCCCGCGCGGCGAAGTCGTCGAGCCAGGCGCCCATGAGGCGCCGGTACCCGTCGGTGCCGGGGACCGTGCCGCCGTCGCGGATCCACAGCTGCGCGTACGCGGCGGGGTCGAGCCGCTCCCGCTCCACGACCCAGAGGCCGAGGTCGTCGGCCCATCCGAGCACGCGTTCGGCCGGTCCCTCCCAGTTGCCGAGCAGGCGCGCCTGGCCGCCGGGCGCGAGGTGCGCACCCAACCCGCCCACGACCTGCGCCATGAGCGCGTCACCGGCCCGGCCGCCGTCCCGGTACTCGTACCTCGGCACGTCGTCCGTGCGCGGCGTGATGACGAACGGCGGGTTCGACGCGATGAGCGCGAACCGCTCCCCGGCCACGGGGTCGTAGAGGCTGCCGAGCCTCGGCTCCACCGCATCCGCGAGCCCGTTCAGGGCGGCGTTCAGCGCGGTGAAGGCGAGCGCCCGCTCGGAGATGTCGGTGGCGACGACCTCGTAGCCCCGGACGGCGAGTTCGAGCGCGATGATCCCGCATCCGCACCCCAGATCGAGCGCTCGTCCGGCGCCGGCTCCGGGCAGGAGCGACGACAGGGTACGGCCGGCGCCGCCGACGCCGAGCACGTGGTCCGGTCGCAGCGGCGAGACCCCGGCGAGCTCGTCGCGATCGGAGACGACCCAGGCGTCCCGTGCGTCCGGGCCGATGCGCACGGGTCGCACCACGGCCTCCGGGACGACGACGTCGCCGTCGATCCGTACGATCCCGAGCGCGACCGCCGCATCCCGGGCGGCTTCCGGCATGGCCGAGGCGAACACGGCCGCCGGCACCTCGCGGCCGAGGAACAGCAGCCGCGCCAGCACATCGAGCGGGCCGTCGCCGAGCGCACGCAGTGCCGGGACCGGGTCGGCGCGTCGGATCGCGGCGTCCGCCACGGCACCCCAGCGGGATGCGAGCCCGTCCACGGTGAAGTCGCGGTCACGGAGTGCGCCGGCGAGCGCGGGGGCGGGCGAGAGGTCCATCCGACCATTCAACCGCGTGCTCCGGCCGGTCACGGCCTGTTCCTGAGGGGCTCCGCAGGGTCGGCCCCGTACAATCGCAGCAGCGTGCGGTCGCGGATCGCACCCAGCCATCATGAGCGAGACCCTGACCTCCGCCCACGCGGGCAGCACCGCGACGCGCCTCCGACGAGGACTTCTGGCGACCGTCCTGACGGGCGTCGTCCTGGCCGCCTCGTTCCTGCCGGGACGCGCGTCCGCCGAGACCACCCCCACTCCCACGCCCACGCTGAGCGGCGAGGTCACGACGGTGCTCTCCCCCGTCGGCACCGGCGTCGTCCGCGCCGGCGAGACCCTCGGGGCGACCGTGACGGTCGACAACGGCACGAGCGGCGCCGTCCCCGCGAGCGTCGCCAGCCTCCTGCTCGCCGACGCACCCCTCGGCGACGAGGCCGCGTTGCAGGCCTGGCTCGCCGGTGAGGGCGCGCTGCCCGCGGGCACCGTCGTGGCGACGTCCGCGGTCGACGGCGTCGCCTCCGGCACCGCGGAGGCCGTGGGTCTCACCGTCGCACCCTCCGACCCGGCCCTGACCGAGCGTGGTCCGGGTGTCTACCCGGTCTGGGCCGACGTCGCCGGTCACGTCTCGCGGAGCGTCGTGGTCATCCCCTCCGGCGCCGGTGCCGCCGTCGGCGTCGTCGTGCCGATCACCGCCGGCGTGCAGCAGGCGGGACTCCTCGGGATCGACCGGCTCGAGACACTCACGGGCCCCGACGGCGCGCTGACGGCGCAGCTGGAGGCCGTCGCGGGGACGGACGCGATCCTGGCGGTGGACCCCGCGCTCCCGGCCGCCATCCGGGCGCTCGGCACCCGCGCGCCCGAGTCGGCGACGTCGTGGCTGCGTCGGCTGGAGACGCTCCCCAACACACGCTTCGCGCTGCAGTTCGGTGACGCCGACGTCTCGCCACAGCTCGCCGCCGGGCTCGCGGCCCCGCTGCAGCCGACGTCGCTCGCGTGGGCCACCCGCGCCGAGGACTTCCCCGAGCCGCAGCCCTCGCCCTCCGCGACGCCCTCGGAGGACCTCGCCCCGCCGGTCCCCGACCTGGAGACCCTCCTCGACGTGGGGCCGACCTCGGAGACGGTGTACTGGCCGGGCGCGGGCTCGACGACCCCGGGCATCCTGACGGGCCTCGCCGCCGCCACGCCGGGGAGCCTCACGCTCGTCACCTCCGCCGCGACCGAGCAGGGCGCGGCGGGTGCCACGGTGGCGGCCCGCGGCACGACCCCCGAGGGCGCGGACCTCCTCGTCTACGACACCCGGGTCTCCGAGGCCCTGCAGGATGCGGCGGCCGAATCCGACGCGACGATGCGCGGTGCCGCCCTCGCCGCCGCATCCGCGTACCTCGCCTTCGCGACCGCCGACGCCGCGGCCACCGGTCGCCCGCTGCTGGTCGCGGTCGAGCGCGGTGCCGAGCCCACCCGGTCGGGTCTGCGCTCCGCGATCGCAGCCGTCACGACACTCGACGGGGTCACCCCGGTCGACCTGCCCACCCTCGTCGGCGCCGAAGCGGTGCAGGTGAGCGCCACCGAGGGCGTCGTCGACGCATCGCTCACCGAGGCCGTGCCGATGCTCCTCGACGCGGAGGACCGCATCGGCCGCTTCGCCACGATCCTCGACGATCCGTCGCTGCTCACCGGCCAGCAGCGCGCCGAGGGACTCCAGCTGCTGAGCACCGCCTGGACCGAACGTCCGGACGCCTGGGGCGATGCCCGCACGGCGTACGAGTCGCGCACCTCGGAGCGCCTCACCTCCGTGTCGATCGTGCCGCCGACCTCGATCAACCTCCTCACCGCCGGCACGAACCTGAAGTTCTGGATCCACAACTCGCTCCCGTACCCGGCGAACGTGGTGCTGTCGGCGAGCCCGGACGACCTGCGCCTGTCCGTCGACCCGCAGACCTCGGTCGTCGTCGCCGCCGCCGACTCCTCCGGGGGCAGCAACACCCCGGTCGAGATCCCGGTCCGGGCACGCATCGCGAACGGTGAGGTGCAGATCTTCCTCTCGTTGCACAGCGCGACCGGCGAGCCGATCGGCGTCGACCAGGTGGTGGATGTGAACGTCCGCGCGGACTGGGAGAACGTCGGCCTCGTCCTCATGGCCCTGCTCGTCGCCGGATTCCTCACGGTCGGTGTCATCCGCACCGTCCGCCGCCGCCGCGCGAAGGCCCTCGCCGCGGAGTCCCCGGGCGACGACGAACCGGCGGAGCCGCGTCCGTGAGCGGCATCGGTCGCGCCAGCGTGCTGCTGGGCGCGGGGACCCTGGTCTCCCGTGTCACCGGCCTCATCCGTTCCATCGTCCTCGTCGGCGTGATCGGATCGCAGGCCTCCGGCGTCGCCGACGCGTTCGGCCTCGCGAACCAGCTGCCGAACAACATCTACGCGGTCATCTCCGCCGGTGTGCTCACCGCCGTCATCGTGCCGCAGATCGTGCGGGAGTCGGCACGCGCCGACGGCGGCCTCAGGTTCCTGTCCGCACTGTTCACGGCCGGCACCGTCGTGCTCCTCGTCGCGACGCTCGTGGCGACGCTGTGCGCGCCGCTGCTCATCGCCCTCTTCGGCGACGGATTCTCGATCGAGCAGCAGGCCCTGGCCACCGCATTCGCATACTGGTGCCTGCCCCAGCTGTTCTTCTACGGGTTGTACGCGCTCCTCGGCGAAGCGCTCAACGCACGCCGGGTGTTCGGCCCGTTCACCTGGGCGCCCGTAGTGAACAACGTCATCTCCATCGGCGGATTCGTCGCCATCATGCTCGCGTTCGGCTCCGACCTCAGCGAGGTCTCGGCGTGGACCCCCGGCATGATCGCCGCCCTCGGCGGCACCGCGACCGCCGGCATCGTCGTGCAGGCCGCGGTCCTGCTGCTCTTCTGGCGGCGCACCGGGCTGCGCATCCGCCCCGACTTCCACTGGCGCGGACTCGGCTTCCGCAACATGGCCAGGCTCGCCGGCTGGACGACCCTCATGGTGATCGTCGGCCAGATCGCGGGTCTCGTGCAGACCCGCGTCGCAACCCATGCGTCCGAGGCCGGCGCGTCGATCGCCGTCATGCAGAACGCCTGGCTCGTGTTCATGCTGCCCTACTCGGTCATCGTGCTCTCGATCGGCACCCCGTACTTCACCCAGCTCAGCGAGCACGCCTCGGCCGGCCGCACCGACGCGGTCCGCGACGACATCCGGCAGAGCATCCGCCTCATCAACCTGTTCGTCGTCGCTGCCGCAGCGGCCCTCGTCGTCGCGGCCGTGCCGGCGTCCCGCGTCTTCACGAACTCCGCCACGGACGCCGCCGCCGCCGCGCCCGTGCTGCTCGCCTACCTCGTCGGACTCGTGCCCCTCGCAGTGATCTTCATCATCCAGCGCACCTTCTACGCCTACGACGACACCCGAACGCCGTTCCTGTTCACGCTCGTCCAGGGCGCGCTCGTCATCACGACCGCGATCGTCGCCGGCGCGGTCCTCGACGACGCGTGGCTCGCCGCCGGCGTCGCCCTCGGACAGTCGCTCGCAAGCCTCGTCCAGGTCGTCATCGCCGCGATGATCCTGCGTCGACGGATCGGCGGGCTCCACACGGCCTCCTGGATGCTGTCGCTCGGACGCTTCGTGCTCGCGGCGGTCCCCGCGGGACTCGCCGGCTGGAGCGTGTATCTGCTCTGCGGCGGCGACGAGGGCTGGATGACGGCCGACAAAATCTACGGTGCGCTCGGCACGGCGCTCGTCGGCGGGGTCACCGCCGTCGTCTACCTCGGCGTGCTGGCCGCGGTCAGGGCACCGGAACTCTCGCCGGCGGTCGCGCTCGCCCGCCGCATCCTCCTGCGCCGCTGATCACCGGTCCGCGGAAGCCGGACCCGCCCGCGGGCCGCCCGTTCCCACGGCACGGAAAGCCCCGGCCCTCGGGGAATGCCCCGCGGATAGCATGTGTTGAGCACCTCGGACAAGGAGAATTCACGTGCGTCAGCTCATCATCATCGGTTCGGGCCCGGCGGGATACACCGCTGCGATCTACGCGGCCCGCGCCAATCTTTCCCCGCTCGTCATCGCGAGCTCCGTCGAGGCCGGCGGTGAACTGATGAACACCACCGAGGTGGAGAACTTCCCGGGCTTCCCCGAGGGCATCATGGGGCCCGACCTCATGACGAAGATGCAGCAGCAGGCCGAGCGGTTCGGCGCCGAGATCGTCTACGACGACGTCGTGTCCGTCGACTTCTCCGGCACCACGAAGAAGGTCGTCCTGGGCAGCGGAGCCGAGCACGAGGCGGCGGCGGTCGTGTTCGCGACCGGTTCCGCGCCGCGCAAGCTCGGACTGGAGGGCGAATCGCGGCTGTCCGGCCGAGGCGTCTCGTACTGCGCGACCTGCGACGGCTTCTTCTTCCGTGAGCGCGTCATCGCCGTCGTCGGCGGCGGCGACTCCGCGCTGGAGGAGGCGACGTTCCTCACGAAGTTCGCCTCGAAGGTCTACCTGATCCACCGCCGCGACGAGCTGCGAGCCTCGAAGATCATGCAGGAGCGCGCCTTCGCGAACGAGAAGATCGAGTTCGTCTGGAACAGTGCGGTCGCCGACATCATCGGCGACGAGGCGGTCACCGGTGTCGTGCTGGAGGACACCGTCGACGGCTCGCGTCGCGAGCTGGCGCTCGACGGTGTCTTCGTCGCGATCGGCAACGACCCGCGGACCCACCTGGTCCACGGCGTGCTCGACCTCACCCCCGAGGGCACCGTCTGGGTCGACGGGCGCTCGTCGCGCACCTCGGTCCCCGGGGTCTTCGCCGCCGGTGACGTCATCGACCCGACCTACCGCCAGGCCGTCACGGCCGCCGGCAGCGGCACCGTCGCGGCACTCGACGTCGAGCACTACCTGGCTGCGCTCGGCGAGGCCGGCGAGCCGGAGCCCGTCGCGGACCAGATCGAGGGCCTCCCCGCCGTCTGACGGGAACAACCCGCCACCCGCATCCGTTACACCGAACGACAAGACTTCCCATCGAAGGAGATCGCATGACCGCCAAGGCAACGAGCTCGAGCACCTGGACCCAGGATGTGCTCGAGGCTGAGGGACCCGTGCTCGTGGACTTCTGGGCCGAGTGGTGCGGCCCGTGCCGCATGGTCGCCCCCGTCCTCGACGAGATCCAGGCCGAGCACACCGGCAAGATCACGATCCTGAAGCTCAACGTCGACGAGAACCCCGACCTGGCCATGAAGTACCAGATCACCTCCATCCCCGCGATGAAGGTGTTCGAGGCCGGCGAGGTGAAGACCACGATCATCGGCGCCAAGCCGAAGTTCGCGCTCGAGCAGGATCTCGCCCCCTACCTCGGCTGATCCGCCGGAGGATCGGAGAAGGGCTCGCCTGACGGCGGGCCCTTTTCCGCGGTGACCTGGGTTTTTCGGACGCCGCAGACGCGCTCGGGTGTGCGGTGTTTCGGCGTCCGGTTCGGCGGGTTTCGGTGTTTCGACGGCTCAGGACGCGTCGCGGACGGTGGCGTCCCACCGCCGGTGGGTGTTCGTCTCACCCAGCAGTTTCCAGACGGCGGTCGTCAGCTGCGGGTAGTCCAGCGCGATCTGACGGAGCACCCGGTAGTGCCTCGCGGCGGTCGGTTTCGCACCTCCCGCCTCGGCGATGTTCTCGGCACGGAGCGTGAACACGACGAGTTCGTCGACCGACGGCAGGTCCTCCATGAAATCCCACGGGTCCTCCCCCGCGCGGAGGCGTTCGGCGATGAGCACGGACAGTTCGTCCGTCGCCTCCGCGCGCAGGAGTTCGAGGCTCGCTCGGCGACGCGATGTGGGGGGATCGAACTCGGTCACTGCTCAAGCGTACGCGCCGCCGCGCATCGCGGGGCCGTCATCCAAGCGATTCCTCGCCCAGTTCGGCGAGGATGCGGTTGAGATCCTGAATCGTGGCGAAATCGATGTTGATCTGGCCTTTCCGCGAGCCGAGGTTGATGCGCACACGGGTGTTCAGGCGGTCGCCGAGTCGTGCTGCGAGCTCATCGAGGTGTGCACGGCGGGCCCCGGCCTTCGGCGCGGTGCGCGACGTCGCCGGGGCCGCCTTGGCGGCCGCCTCGGCGGCACGCACGGACAGGTCCTCGTTCACGATCTTGTCGGCGAGCCGCTGCATCGCCTCCGGCTCGGCCACCGAGAGGATGGCCCGGGCGTGCCCCGCACTGAGGACGCCGGCAGCCACGCGCTGCTGCACCGGCACCGGAAGCCGCAGGAGTCGGATGGTGTTCGAGATCTGCGGCCGTGACCGTCCGATCCTCGCTGCGAGCTCCTCCTGCGTGATGCCGAAGTCCTCCAGCAGCTGCTGGTATGCGGAGGCCTCTTCCAGCGGATTCAGCTGGGAACGATGCAAGTTCTCCAGGAGCGCATCGCGGAGCAGGTCCTCGTCCGCCGTCTCGCGGAGGATCGCGGGAATCCGCTCCAGTCCCGCTTCGCGCGCGGCGCGGGTGCGCCGCTCGCCCATGATGAGCTCGTAGACCCCGTCGCCACGATCACGGACGACGACCGGCTGTAGGACGCCGAACTCCTTCACGCTGTGCACGAGTTCGGCGAGATCGTCCTCGTCGAAGACCGTCCGCGGCTGACGCGGGTTCGGGACGATGCCGTTCGGATCGAGTTCGATCAGACGCGCACCGGGGACCTGCACGAGTTCTTCGTCCGCGCCCGGCTCCACCTCGTTCGTCTCGACGGGTTCGGCGAGCTTGGGCGGCGCGCCCGGGAAGAAGACGTCGACGGGACGGGCCTCCCCCGAGTCCGAGGTCGTCGGGATCAGTGCGCCGATCCCCCGCCCGAGTCCGGTTCGCTTGGCCATCAGTTCTCCTTCCCGTCTGCCGACACCGCCGGCGACGCTGTTGCCCGCGAGAGCATCTCCACCGCGGCCTCCCGGTACGCGACGGCCCCGGCTGATCCCGGGTCGTACGCGATCACGGTCTGTCCGAAGCTCGGCGCCTCGGAAACCCGCACGGACCGAGGGATGACGGTCCGGAGCACCTGGTCCCCGAAGTGGCCGCGGACCTCGTCCGCCACCTGCTGCGCGAGACGGGTGCGTCCGTCATACATGGTCAGCATGATCGTCGACACCCGGATCGCGGGATTCAGGTGCTTCTGGATCATCTGCACGCTGCCGAGCAGTTGGCTCAGCCCCTCCAGCGCGTAGTACTCGCACTGGATCGGGATGAGCACCTCCTCCGCGGCGGTGAACGCGTTGATCGTGAGCAGTCCGAGCGAGGGCGGGCAGTCGATGAGCACGACGTGCGGCCGTTCCGTCGTATCACGGAGGTAGTCGCGGAGCGCGTGGCGCAGGCGGTGCTCGCGTGCGACCTGCGAGACGAGTTCGATCTCCGCGCCCGCGAGGTGGATGGTGCTGGGCGCACAGGTTAGATTCGGCGACTCGGGACTCTGCTGGACGATGTCGGCGAGCGGGAACTCGTCGATCAGCACGTCGTACACACTCGGAGTGTCTGCAGTGTGCGGGACGCCCAGAGCAGTGGAGGCGTTCCCCTGCGGATCGAGGTCGATGACCAGCACGCGTGCCCCTACGGCAGCGAGCGCGGCGGCGATGTTCACGGTCGTCGTGGTCTTCCCCACGCCGCCCTTCTGATTCGACACCGTGATGACGCGGGTCTGACGCGGCAGTGTGACCTTCACGTCTTCCAGCGCACGGCGCCGTGCGCTCAGATCAGCGATCTCGCGGGCCAGTGGGGTGTCGTCGAAGGCGGTCGCCGTCGTGGCGTCTTCCGAATGTTTCACGTGAAACAGGTCACCTTTCCTCGTCGCCCCGTGTCTCCACTGTAACCGCCACCCCGGACACCTCCCGGGCGCGTTTCACGTGAAACATTCATTCCGTTGCGCGGAACGCCGCGCGGACGACGCGGGTGGGTTCGGCCAGCACGCCGTCACCGACGACCTCCACCCGGACATCCTTCAGCTTGGCGGCGCGAATCTGCTTGGCTGCCTTCTCGATCTCGAGCGGGGCGCTCGCACCCTTGAGCAGGATGAGTTCTCCACCGTCCCGCACCAGCGGCGCGGTCCAAGGGATCAGCGTCCGGAGCGCGGAGACCGCACGCGCGGTGACGGCGTCGAACACCGGGCCACCCGCCCACTCCTCCGCGCGAGCCCGGACCACGGTGACGTTGGTCAGATCGAGTGCGTCCGCCTGCTCCTGCAGCCACAGCGTCCGGCGCTCCATCGGCTCGATGAGCGTCCACTCCACGTCCGGCCGCGCGATGGCGCAGACGAGACCGGGCAGGCCCGCCCCCGACCCGATGTCCGCGACACGTCCGTGGAACAGAGGGGCGATGATCGCGGAATTGAGGACGTGCCGTGTCCAGATGCGCGGCAACTCGTCGGGCCCGATCAGGCCACGGAGCTCACCCTCCCGAGCGAGCGCGTCCGTGTACGCACGTGCTCGCTCGATCCGGTCGCCGAAGAGTTCGACCGCAGCGGCCGGCTCGGGTTCGACGCCCGGTGTTTCACGTGAAACATCCATCACGCGGGACGGATCACCGTGTGACGCTCAGCGCCCTCGCCGTACGACTCGGAGATGAGACCGCGGGCGGAGACGATGTCGTGCACGAGCTTGCGCTCGTACGAGGACATCGGAGGCAGCGACGCCTGCGACGCACCCGCATCCAGCCGCTCGGCGGCGCGATCCACGAGCGTCTCGAGTTCACGGCGCCGGGCGTCACGGGAACCCGCGACGTCGAGGATGAGTCGCGAGAACTGACCGGTGCGGTTCTGAACGGCCAGACGGGTCAGCTCCTGCAAGGCGTTCACCGTGTCCGGGTCGGCCAGCCGGTCGAGGGAATCGTCGTCGGAGGACTGGACCGAGACGTACGCGCGACCGTTGCGCACGTCAAGGTCGAGGTCACCGCCGATGTCGGCGATGTCCAGGAGCCCCTCGATGAAGTCGGCGGCGATGTCGCCTTCGCGCTCGAGTTCGGCCTCGTCGCGGACCGGCTCGACGGCCGCCTGGGTGTCAGGGGTGCTGGTCATCGGTGATCCTTCGGAATCAGGAGTCGGATGCGGGGGCGTCGGGCTTCGCCGCGGGCTTCGGGTCACCGGGCTTCTGCGCCGGCGCCTGCTTGGCGGCCTGCTTCTTCGCGCGCTGCTTCCCCACGGGCTGCTGCCGCTTGGGTGCCGCCTCGCGCTTGCGCTCGGCCTCCTCCAGCAGACGCTGCTGCTCAGCCTGGTACTTCTCCATGGAGATGATCCGGCCCTGGGCGTCGAGTGCCTTGCCACGCTTGGCGAGACGCTCCTCCCGCTGCTTCGCGGCCTCCGAGCCCGGGGTGGGCATGTTCCGGATGACGAGGAACTGCTGGACCATCGTCCACAGGTTGCTGATGAACCAGTAGATGACGACGCCGAGCGGGAAGAACACGCCCGAGAAGATCATGCCCAGCGGGATGATGAAGAGCATGATGCGCTGCATCTGGTACGCCTGGCCGGTCTTGGCCTCGGGCGAGAGGTTCTTCGAGATGATCTGCAGCTGGGTGAAGAACTGCGACGCGATCATGAGGATCACGAGCACGACGAGGATCGTGACGGTGACCTGCCAGCCGTCGGACTGGGTGGAGATCGCGTTCGTGAGGGTCTCGTGCAGGGAGGCGACGCCGAACAGCTTCGCGTTGTAGAACTCGGTGGTCAGTTCCTGATCCAGGAGTCCGACACCACCGGTGCCGGCGATCGCGTGCTTGGACACATCGCTCAGCACCGAGAAGAGCGAGAAGAAGATCGGCATCTGCACGAGGATCGGCAGACAGCCGGAGACCGGCGACGTGCCGTGCTTCTTGTACAGCGCCATCGTCTCGCGGCTCATGGCTTCGCGAGAGAGCTGATCCTTCTTGCCGCGGTACTTCTCCTGGATCTTCTTGAGCTGCGGCGCGATCTCCATCATCTTGCGCTGGCTCTTGATCTGCTTCACGAAGAGCGGCACGAGCGCGGCGCGCACGACGACGACGAGGCCGACGATCGAGAGCACCCAGGTGATGCCCGACGCCGCCGGGAGGCCGAGGAAGGTCCAGATGGCGTGCCACGCGACGAGCACGAGCTCGACGACCCACTTCAGCGGCCAGAGGATCGTGCCGAGCAGGTCGAAACCACCGGAGGATTGCGCGGCGGTGGCCATTACCAGATCCAAGGGATCAGTCCTTTCTGGGGGGCACGACGAACCCGTGCCGGGTCAGCTCGTTGGCGAAGCGCGGATGCTGCGGGGGATCGTCGACGCCACCGGCCGCCCAGGGGTGGCACCGGGCGATCCGTGCCACGGCCAGGGCGGAACCCTTGACCGCACCGTGCTGCTGGATCGCTCCGACGGCGTACGCCGAACACGAGGGATAGTACCGACACACGTCGCCGTACAGATGTGAGATCGTCGAGCGATAGCCGTGCAGCACGGCGAGGGCGGCGTTCCGCGGGAGGAGCGGGATCGCCTCGACCCACGACCGTCCCGACATCCGGGCGTCGCCGAGGGCTGCGGCGGGAAGCGTCGACACGCTCATGCGGCCTTCCGTTCCAAGCACCGGACGACCTCGTGACGAAGGTCGTGGAAGCCGGTGCCGGCGGCACCGGGCAATGCGCGGATCACCACCTGCGTCCCGGGGCGGACGGAGGGCATCGCCTCCGCGCAGATCGCCTTGAGCCGACGGCGCACGGTGTTGCGCACGACGGCCGTGCCGACCTGCTTACTCACGATGAAACCGAAACGCGTCGCGCCCCCGTGCGGGGACGCGACGACGTAGGTGACCGTGTTGGGTCCGGAGCACCGCGCACCACGACGGACGACTGCCTTGTACTCGGCACCGTCGGTCAGTCGATTGGCCCGCGGAAGCACCGGATCGGTCAGGCCGACAGCTCGGTGCGGCCCTTGGCGCGGCGGGCGGCCAGGATGGCGCGGCCGGCGCGGGTGCGCATGCGGGCGCGGAAGCCGTGCTTCTTGGCGCGGCGGCGGTTGTTGGGCTGGAACGTGCGCTTGCTCATGGGATCACTCCGGATCAGATGCCACCGGAACGCTCATACCGGGGCTGGATGGTCTGCCTTGTGCAGGCATAAGTCAACCGACTAAGGCTACGACGACACGCGCGAGAACTCAAACCGGGGCAGGCCAAAGGATCATTATCCACAGCCCGCTCGGCGACCGATCGCGCGACACACCGCTTGAGTTTCCGCGGGGGTTTGCTCTCCAGGGCCGCGCGAACTACCGTTGCTCCGGCGGTTATCCACAGGTCCGGGCCCGATCGCGCCCGACCCCCATGCAGGCGAAAGGCGAATGTCAGTGCACGAGACACCGGACGTCCCTGTCTGGTCGTCGGTGCTGCGCCTGCTCGCAGCGGATGACCGCGTCTCGCCCCAGATGCACGGCTTCCTCAACCTCGCCGTCGCGCAGGGCATCATCAGCGGCATCCTCTATCTGGACGTGCCGAACGAACTCACCGCGGCGCAACTGAGCAAGCGACTGCGGATGCCGATCCTCGAAGCGCTCGCGCAGTGCGACGACGAATCGGTCACGAACTACCGCGTCGTCGTGAACCCGGAGCTGATGGACTCCCACCAGACGGCGCCGATCGCGGTCCAGCAGCTCGATCCGGAGCCCGTCATCGAGTCGCCCGCGCAGAGCATCGCTCCCCCGCCGGCATCCCCGCGCTCCGACACCCGGCTCAACCCGAAGTACACCTTCGACCGGTTCGTCATCGGCCAGTCCAACCGGTTCGCGCACGCCGCGGCCGTCGCCGTCGCGGAAGCCCCGGCCAAGGCGTACAACCCGCTCTTCATCTACGGCGACTCCGGCCTCGGCAAGACACACCTCCTCCACGCCATCGGCGACTACGCGCTGAGCATGTATCCGGGCGTCCGTGTCCGGTACGTCTCGAGCGAGGAGTTCACGAACGACTTCATCAACTCCATCGCGAACAACCGCGGCGCCGCATTCCAGGCCCGGTATCGCGAGGTCGACATCCTCCTCATCGACGACATCCAGTTCCTGCAGGGTCGCGCCGAGACGCAGGAGGCGTTCTTCCACACCTTCAACACGCTGCACGACCACGACAAGCAGGTCGTGATCACCAGCGATGTCCCGCCCCGGTTGCTGACCGGGTTCGAGGACCGCATGCGCAGCCGCTTCGAGTGGGGCCTCATCACCGACGTGCAGGCGCCCGACCTCGAGACGCGTATCGCGATCCTCCGGAAGAAGGCGCAGAACGAACGCCTGCAGATCCCGGACGAGGTGCTCGAGTACATCGCCACGGTGGTCTCCAGCAACATCCGCGAACTTGAGGGTGCGCTCATCCGGGTCTCGGCCTTCGCCAGCCTCAACCGCTCGAGCCTCGACATCTCGCTCGCGCAGACGGTGCTGCGGGACATCGTCGACCAGGACGACGCCAACGTCATCTCGCCGACCGACATCATCTCGGCGACCGCGCAGTACTTCAAGCTGTCGGTCGACGACCTGTACGGCTCCAGCCGGTCGCAGGCCGTCGCCATCGCACGACAGATCGCGATGTACCTGTGCCGCGAGCGGACGAACCTCTCGCTCCCGAAGATCGGCCAGCTCTTCGGCGGCCGCGACCACACCACGGTCATGTACGCGTACAAGAAGATCAGCGACCTCATGAAGGAGCGCCGCTCGATCTACAACCAGGTGACCGAGATCACCTCGCAGCTCGGCCGCGCCGGCCGCTGACGCCGCGCACACCCCGTTCGAGCGCCGCCCTCCGGGGCGGCGCTTCTTCGTGCACCCGGGACGACCCCTCGACCTGCCCGACGAGGTCCCGCACATGCCCGAATTCGTCCTTGACACGCCCGGGCATGCTCGCCAATATCTGCTTCTGCACAGTGTGGACAACTTGTGGATAACTGTGAATCGTCGGCCCGGATCTGTGAACGAACGGTGGACGACACGTGAAAACCCGCGAGACGACGGGCCTTCACAAGAATTCTTGTCACCATCGCATCCGCAGCCCGTCCACAAGTCACAAGTTTGTAGTTCCCAGTCGCGACAAGCTCTCCACCGAGTTGTCCACAGTTTCCACAGCTGTTAACACCATGACAAATCTCTTCATCGAATCGGGACATCCGATCACCAGCACGCTCGAGGCGATGCCGCGCTGCGTCGCCGACGACTGCCGGACTAGCATGGGAGACCCCAGCCCGACGACGAGGGAGAGTCCGTGAGATTCCAGGTCAACCGCGATGTGTTCAGCGACGCGGTGTCGTTCGTTGTCAAGCTGCTCCCCCAGCGCAACCCGCAGCCGATCCTCGCCGGCGTGCTCATCGAGGCCTCGGATGCCGAACTCTCGCTGTCGGCGTTCGACTACGAGGCGTCCGCCCGCACCACGATCGAGGCGACCGTCGACGAGCCGGGCACGATCCTGGTCCACGGCCGGCTCCTGTCGGACATCGCGAGCCGACTGCCGAACGCCCCGATCGAGATCGCGGTCGACGACGACGGCATCGTCCTGACCTGCGGCTCCGCCCGGTTCACGCTCTCGTCGATGCCGGTCGAGGAATATCCCGCGATCCCCGAGGTCACCGGCGAGTCCGGTCTCGTCCCCGCCGAGGTCTTCGCGACCGCGATCGCGCAGGTCGCGTTCGCCGCATCGCGTGACGACGTCACCCCGGTACTCACCGGCGTGCAGCTCGAGGTCACCGGCAACCGCCTCAGCCTCGTCGCCACCGACCGCTACCGGGTCGCGCTCCGTGAGATCCCGTGGGACGGCGGTGCAGCCGTCACCGAAGAGGCGACCGCGCTCGTCCCGGCTCGGACCCTGCAGGAGGTCGGCAAGACCTTCGCGCACGGCGAGAACATCTCGATCGCGTTCTCCGGTTCCGGCGACCGCGAGATCATCGCGTTCAGCTCGGGCAACAAGACCGTGACGTCGTTGCTCATCAAGGGCAACTTCCCCCCGGTCAGGCGCCTTTTCCCGGAACAGACCGAGCACCACGCCGTGGTCAACACCGCGGAGCTCATCGAGGCGGTCCGGCGCGTGTCGCTCGTGCTCGACCGTTCCGCGCCGCTGCGGTTCACCTTCGGCGTGGACAGCGTCGCGATGGAGGCCTCCGGCACGGAGCAGGCACGCGCGACCGAGTCGGTCGACGCCACGCTGACGGGCGAGGAGGTCACCCTCGGCCTCAACCCGCAGTACCTTCTCGAGTCGCTCTCCGCGGTGCGCAGCGAGTTCAGCCGCATCACGTTCACCTCGAGCGAGAACGCGAACAAGCTCAGCCCGATCCTGGTCACCCCGCAGACCTCGATCGACAAGGGTGGCGAGGACTCGTTCAAGTACCTGTTGCAGCCGAACCTGCTGCTGCGCTGATCCGTCCGACGCCGTCGGACGTTCCGGGTAGTGTGACGCGGTGATCGTGGAGCAGCTGAGTCTCGTCGACTTCCGCAACTACACCACGGCCGACGTCTCGCTCGCGGCCGGCGCCAACCTCTTCGTCGGCAGCAACGGGCAGGGCAAGACGAACCTCGCCGAGGCCATCGCGTACTTCGCGACCCTCGGGTCGCACCGGGTCTCGGCCGACGCCCCGCTGGTCCGTGCCGGCGCGGAGAGCGCCTTCCTCCGGGCGAGGCTCGCGCACGGCGAGCGTCGCGTCGTGCTCGAGATCCAGATCGCGAAGCAGGGATCGAACAAGGCACGCGTGGGCGGTTCGCCGGTGCGCACGGCCGAACTCCCCCGCTACGCGCAGGTGGTGCTGTTCGCCCCGGAGGATCTGCAGATCGTCCGCGGCGACCCGTCCGCCCGCCGCCGGTTCGTCGACCAGCTGCTCGTGCAGCGGCTGCCCCGGATGGCCGGTGTTCTCGGCGACTACGACCGGGTCCTCCGGCAGCGGACCGCGCTGCTGAAGTCGGCGCGCGCCCGGGGCGTGAAGGGCGCCCAGCTGTCGACCCTCGACGTGTGGGACGACAAGCTGGTCGCCCTCGGGTCGCAGATCATCGACGCCCGCGCCGCCCTCACCACCGAACTCCACGCCCCGCTCACCGAGGCGTACGCCGCGATCGCCGGCGCCGACCACCGGCCCGAACTCGAATGGGCGAGCTCGATCCACGGCATCGACCCCGAAGAGGATGCGGTCGACCTCCCCGCCGCGGGGACGGTCCCCACGGCCGACCTCTTCCGCACCGCCCTGGCGGCGAAGCGGGCGACCGAGCTCGACCGCGGGCTCACCCTCGTGGGGCCGCACCGCGACGACCTGCTCATCCGCATCCGTTCGCTCCCCGTGAAGGGGTACGCCTCGCACGGTGAATCCTGGTCGGTCGCCCTCGCGCTCCGGCTCGCGTCCGCGCAGCTGCTGCGTGCGGAGTCGCTCATCGGCGACCCGATCGTGATCCTCGACGACGTCTTCGCCGAGCTCGACGCCGATCGACGCAGCCGGCTCGCCGGCCTCGTCGGCGACTTCGAGCAGGTCATCGTCACGGCCGCGGTCGAGGCCGACGTGCCCGACGGACTCCGCGGTCGCACGGTCAGGGTCGCCGCCGGCACCATCCGGAGCGTCGACGATGACTGACGAGCAGCTCCCCGAGACGCTCACCACGTATCTGCGGTTGCGCGGTCTCGAGCCGACGATGCACCGCAAGCGGCGCCGGAGGCGGGTCGACGAGGACGACGAGAACGCACCGTTCGCACCCGGACGTGACCCGAAGGGACTCGCCGACGTCCTGGGATCGTGGACGAAGCAGGCCGGCTGGGAACCGCAGCTCGCCCGCGAAGACCTCGTCCGCCAGTGGTCGGAGGTCGCCGGCGAGGACACCGCGGCGCACACGCGGCCGGTCGCGCTGGAACGCGGCATCCTCACGATCCAGTGCGATTCGACCGCGTGGGCGAAGCAGCTGAAGCTCATGCGTGCACAGATCGTCACCCGCATCGGGCAGCGGTACCCGGAGGCCGGGGTGGAGGACGTACGTTTCGTCGGCCCGGACGTCCCTTCCTGGAAATGGGGCCCGAGAGCCGTTCCAGGGCGCGGTCCGCGGGATACCTACGGCTGAGCCATGTCCGCCGGTGGCCGTGTCCGTTTCGTGACGCCACACGGGCGTACAGAGCCCGGAGAGAGCCTCCGGTTGATAGGATGAACGGGTCCATACACTGATCCGGAGCGTTCGAGACCTATGACGACTGAAAACCCCGCTGACGTTCCGGAAAACGGTACCCGTCCCGAACGGAACGACTACGGGGCCGACGCCATCCAGGTGCTCGAGGGGCTCGAGGCGGTCCGCAAGCGCCCGGGCATGTACATCGGCAGCACCGGCCCCCGGGGTCTCCACCACCTGGTGTACGAGATCGTGGACAACTCGGTCGACGAGGCGCTGGCCGGATACTGCGACACGATCCAGGTGACGATCCTCGCCGACGGCGGCGTGCGCGTCGTCGACAACGGTCGCGGCATCCCGGTGGACATCCACAAGACCGAGGGCAAGTCCACGGTCGAGGTCGTGCTCACCGTCCTCCACGCCGGCGGCAAGTTCGGCGGCGGCGGGTATGCGGTCTCCGGCGGTCTGCACGGCGTCGGCTCGTCCGTCGTGAACGCGCTCTCCACGCGCCTCGAGGTCGAGGTACACCGGCAGGGCTCGGTGTGGCGGCAGTCGTACCGCAACGGCGGCGTGCCCCAGGCGCCCCTCGCGCAGGGCGAGGACAGCGAGGTCACCGGCACCACCATCACCTTCTGGCCGGACCCCGAGATCTTCGAGACCGTCGAGTTCGACTACGACACCCTGCGCACGCGGTTCCAGCAGATGGCGTTCCTGAACAAGGGCCTGCGCATCACCCTCCGCGACGAGCGCGAGGACCGCGCCGTCGACCAGGAGGTCGACGGGCAGCTCGTCACGGCGCAGCCGCACGACGAGTTCCTGTACCAGCGCGGCCTCGTCGACTACGTCGAGTACCTCAACCGGGTGCGCAAGAGCGAGCCGGTGCACACCGAGATCATCGACTTCGAGTCCGAGGACACCGAGCGCAAGATCGCGCTCGAGATCGCGATGCAGTGGACGACGGCGTACACCGAGAACGTCTTCACCTACGCGAACACCATCAACACGCACGAGGGCGGCACGCACGAGGAGGGGTTCCGTGCGGCGCTCACGACCCTCGTGAACAAGTACGCCCGCGCGAACAACCTGCTCAAGGAGAAGGACGACAACCTCTCCGGCGAGGACGTGCGCGAAGGCCTCACCGCGGTCATCTCGGTGAAGCTGTCCGAGCCCCAGTTCGAGGGGCAGACCAAGACGAAGCTCGGCAACACCGAGGCGAAGGCGTTCGTGCAGAAGGTCGTCGGCGACCGGCTCGGCGACTGGTTCGACCGCAACCCGCAGCAGGCGAAGGCGATCATCCGCAAGTCGATCGACGCCGCATCCGCCCGTCTCGCGGCCCGGAAGGCGCGCGAGACCGCGCGCCGCAAGAGCGTCTTCGAGTCCGCGTCGATGCCGGACAAGCTCAAGGACTGCACCAGCAAGGACCCGTCGATCAGCGAGATCTTCCTGGTGGAGGGTGACTCGGCCGGCGGCTCCGCCGTGCAGGGCCGCGACCCGCACACCCAGGCGATCCTGGCCCTGCGCGGCAAGATCCTGAACGTCGAGCGCGCCCGGCTCGACCGCGCCCTCGGCAACAACGAGATCCAGGCGATGATCCAGGCCTTCGGCACGGGCATCGGCGAGGACTTCGACATCAGCAAGGCGCGGTACCACAAGATCGTGCTCATGGCGGATGCCGACGTCGACGGCCAGCACATCACGACGCTGCTGCTGACGCTGCTGTTCCGCTACATGCGCGGGCTCATCGAGGCCGGCTTCGTGTACCTGGCGCAGCCGCCGCTGTACCGCCTGAAGTGGTCGAACTCCCCGCACGAGTACGTGTACTCCGACCGCGAGCGCGACGCGCTGCTCGCCGACGGGCTCGCGAACGGCAAGCGGATCCCCAAGGACAACGGCATCCAGCGCTACAAGGGTCTCGGTGAGATGAACCCCAAGGAGCTGTGGGAGACCACGATGGACGCCACGACCCGCACGCTGCTGCAGGTCACGATCGACGACGCCGCCGCGGCCGACGAGATCTTCTCCACCCTGATGGGCGAGGACGTCGAGTCCCGCCGGCACTTCATCCAGCGCAACGCCAAAGACGTGCGCTTCCTGGACATCTGATCGCGGCGCGACGAGAGAACTGAGTATTCATGGCTGACGAAGAACGCCCCGACACCGCGCCCGAGCACAACCACGGCAGGATCGACCAGGTCGACCTGCAGTCGGAGATGCAGCGCAGCTACCTCGACTACGCGATGAGCGTCATCGTCGGGCGTGCGCTGCCCGACGTCCGCGACGGGCTGAAGCCGGTGCACCGCCGTGTGATCTACGGCATGTACGACGGCGGGTTCCGCCCCGACAAGTCGTTCTCGAAGTGCGCCCGCGTCGTGGGCGAGGTCATGGGTCAGTACCACCCGCACGGTGACGCGCCGATCTACGACGCCCTCGTGCGCCTGGTCCAGCCGTGGTCGCTGCGGTACCCGCTCGCGCTCGGCCAGGGCAACTTCGGCTCGCCCGGCAACCAGGGTGCGGCAGCCCCCCGGTACACCGAGACGAAGATGGCTCCCCTCGCGCTCGAGATGGTGCGCGACATCGAAGAGGAAACCGTCGACTTCCAGGACAACTACGACGGCCAGACCCAGGAACCGACCGTCCTGCCGGCGCGGTTCCCGAACCTGCTGGTCAACGGCTCGGTGGGCATCGCGGTCGGCATGGCCACCAACATCCCGCCGCACAACCTCCGCGAGGTCGCGGACGGCGCGCTGTGGGCGCTCGACCACCCCGACGCGACCCCCGAGGAGCTGCAGGAGGCGCTGCTCCAGCGGATCAAGGGCCCCGACTTCCCGACCGGTGCGCAGATCCTCGGCACCCGCGGCATCATCGACGCGTACCGCACGGGCCGCGGCTCGATCACGATGCGCGCGGTCGTGAACATCGAGGAGATCCAGGGCCGCACGTGCCTGGTCATCACCGAGCTCCCGTACCAGGTGAACCCCGACAACGTCGCGGTGAAGATCCGCGACCTGGCGCGCGACGGCAAGATCAGCGGCATCGCCGACATCCGCGACGAGACCAGCGACCGGACCGGTCAGCGCCTGGTCGTCGTGCTGAAGCGGGATGCCGTCGCGAAGGTCGTGCTGAACAACCTGTACAAGCACACCCAGCTGCAGGAGAACTTCGGCGCGAACATGCTCGCGATCGTCGACGGGGTGCCGCGCACCCTGCCGATCGACGGCTTCATCGCCCACTGGGTCACCCACCAGATCGACGTCATCGTGCGCCGCACCACCTTCCGCCTGCGGAAGGCGGAGGAGCGCATGCACATCCTGCGCGCGTACCTGAAGGCGCTCGACGCGCTGGACGAGGTCATCGCGCTCATCCGCCGCTCCCCCACCGTCGACGAGGCGCGCAGCGGGCTGAAGTCGCTGCTCGACATCGACGACGTGCAGGCCGACGCGATCCTCGCGATGCAGCTGCGCCGTCTCGCCGCGCTCGAGCGTCAGAAGATCATCGACGAGGCGACCGAGCTCGAGGCGCAGATCACCGACTTCAAGGACATCCTCGCCACCCCGGCGCGCCAGCGCGCGATCGTGCGCGACGAGCTCACCGAGATCGTCGAGAAGTTCGGCGACGAGCGGCGCACCGAGATCCTGCTCGGCTTCGACGGCGACATGTCGGTCGAGGACCTCATCCCCGAGGAGGAGATGGTCATCACCATCACCCGCGAGGGATACATCAAGCGCACCCGCAGCGACAACTACCGCTCGCAGCACCGCGGCGGCAAGGGTGTGAAGGGCGCGCAGCTGCGTGCCGACGACGTGGTGGAGCACTTCTTCGTCACGACGACCCACCACTGGCTCCTGTTCTTCACGAACAAGGGCCGGGTCTACCGCGCGAAGGGCTACGAGGTCCCGGAGGCCGGCCGCGACGCGAAGGGCCAGCACGTGGCGAACCTGCTCGCCCTGCAGCCCGAGGAGCAGGTCGCGCAGATCCTCGACATCCGCGACTACTCCGCCGCGTCCTACCTCGTGCTCGCCACCCGTGGCGGGCTGGTGAAGAAGACCCGCCTCACCGAGTACGACACCAACCGTCAGGGCGGCGTCATCGCGATCAAACTGCGCGAGGAAGACGAGCTCGTCGGTGCCCTGCTGGTCGACGAGGACGACGACATCCTCCTCATCAGCCGTCACGGCATGTCGCTCCGGTTCACCGCGACCGACGAGTCGCTCCGCCCGATGGGCCGGTCGACCGAGGGTGTGAAAGGCATGTCGTTCCGACAGAACGACAGCCTGTTGTCGGCGTCGGTCGTCCGCAACGAGGGGTACGTGTTCGTCGTGACCGAGGGCGGCTACGCCAAGCGCACCGCGGTCGACCAGTACCGCATCCAGGGCCGCGGCGGTCTGGGCATCAAGGTGGCCAAACTGACCGACGACCGGGGCGACCTCGCGGGCGGTCTGATCGTCTCCGAGGACGACGAGGTCTTGGTGGTTCTCGCCAGCGGCAAGGTGGTACGCTCTGCCGTGGCCGAGGTGCCGGCGAAGGGCCGCGACACCATGGGAGTCGTGTTCGCACGACCTGACGACGACGACCGGATCATCGCCATCGCCCGCAACGGAGAGCGTGGCCTCGCCGAGACGGCCGAGGAGGCCACCGCGGAGGGCGCCGGCGAGAACACCCCCGACGAAAGTACTGACGCATGAGCACGGTAGCCGACAAGCTCGCCAAGAAGTCCGCCAGCAAGACCAGTGCGAAGCAGGTGCGCCTGCGCCTGGTGTACATCGACTTCTGGTCGGCGGTGAAGCTGTCGTTCCTCGCGGCGGTCGCCCTCGCGATCGTCACGGTGGTGGCGTACTTCCTCGTCTACATGGTCGTCCAGGCGACGGGCCTCATCACCAAGGCCGACGAGTTCTTCCAGTCCTTCACCGACGGCAGCCTGTCGCTGTCGCAGTTCATCGGGCTGCCGCAGGTGATGGCGTTCGCGGCGGTCGTCGCGATCCTCAACCTCGTGGTCGTGACCGTGATGGGCGCGGTCGTGGCCGGCATCTACAACCTGGCCGTGAAGATCACGGGCGGTCTGCTGGTGGGCTTCACCAGCAACTGACCGCTCGATTCGAGAAATCCTCGAGACTCCGGTAAAGTTTTCGAGGTTGGTCGACGGAAGTCGGCCGAAGACGGGGCTATAGCTCAGGCGGTTAGAGCGCTTCACTGATAATGAAGAGGTCCCAGGTTCAAGTCCTGGTAGCCCCACAAAAAACGCCCCGGGGCCTTAGCTCAGTTGGTAGAGCGCCTGCTTTGCAAGCAGGATGTCAGGAGTTCGAATCTCCTAGGCTCCACCAGTTCGAAGAAGGACCGTCCAACAGGACGGTCCTTCTTCGTTTCCCGACGCCCCACCCACACGACTCGACGACGAGGAAGCACATGGCCCGGCGGTTGACCGATGACGAAGTCCGGCGGATGCGCGCCGAGTACGCGGCCGGCGCGACGCAGCGCGCACTGGCCGACGCATACGGCGTCGCGCAGAACACGGTGTCCGCCATCGTCACCGGACGCAACCGCTCGGACGCCGGCGGCCCGATCGCACCGGGTGCCGTCGCGAAGCCTGCGTCCGGCGCTCGTCCGCGGGCCGCGAAGGACACCGCGCCGCGCGCACGGCCGCTCTCGACCGAGCAGGTCGAGGAGATCCTGTCGCGATCGGCGGCGGGCGACTCCCGCGCCGAGCTGGCCGCCGCCTTCGGCGTCTCGGTGTGGACCATCGACTCCGTGCGCCGTGGCGCGACGAAGGGAGCCGACCGGAAGCGCGAGACCGGCTTCGCCGACGAGGATGTCCGAATGATGCGGCGTGCGTACGCCGAGGGTGCGACGCAGACCGAGCTGGCGGCGAAGTACGGCACCAGCCAGCAAGTGGTGAGCAACATCGTGCGCGGCCGGACCTACGGTGGCTCCGGTGGTCCGATCGCCGAGGCGGACGAGGCGTGACCGACGCGGGCGCGGGGCCGCCGCATCCGTGGCATCACCGATTCGCGGCACCGGGTGCTCGCGTCGCCGGATAGCATCGCGGGATGGACCTGCGCGTGGCCGCCTACGGTGTGATCCTCGACGACGAGGACCGGATGCTGCTCGCACACTGGAGCGAAGGGCGTCACCGCGCCTGGACGCTCCCCGGCGGGGGCCTGGAAGCGGGCGAGGATCCGCAGGACGCCGTGCGGCGCGAGATCGAGGAGGAGACCGGCTACGTCGCGGAAGTCGGCGAACTCCTCGGCATCCACTCCCGCGTCATCCCGGCGGCCCGCCGGATCGCGGACAGCGACGTGCCGTTGCACACGCTCCGCATCGTCTACCGGGCGCGGGTGATCGGCGGTGACCTGCGCGACGAGGTGGGCGGCTCGACCGACGAGGCCGGCTGGTTCAGCCTGGACCAGATGCGGTCGCTGCGCCGCGGCAAGCTCATCGACATCGCCCGCACCTGGGCGGGGCTGCCGCCGGTCCCGCGCCGCTGAGTCAGTTCAGGGGCTGACTGATGTCGGCGACCGTGGCCTGGAGCGCCGTGAGCAACTCGTCCGCGTCGACGAAGAGGCTGTACCCGTGCGCGCCGGCGCCCATCGCGATCCGTCGCCCGCAGATCGACTCGTCCGCAAAGACCGGCCATGCCGTCGTGCTGCCGAGCGGCACGATCGTGCCGCGTTCGTAGCCGGTCGCCGCGAGCGCGCGTTCGGGGTCGGGCAGCTGCAGTTTGTTCACGCCGACGACGCTGCGCAGCTTCGGCCACGCGATCCCGCGGTCGCCCGGGACGAGTGCGAACAGGTAGGTGTCGTCGCTGCGCTTCACCACGAGCGTCTTCACGATGTCCGCAGGACGGATGCCGAGCAGCCGCGCCGCATCGGGGAGGTTCGCGGCCTCGGGGCGCTCACGGATCTCCACGGAAAGACCGAGAGCGGATGCGGCACGCCGCACCCGCTCCGTCGGATCGCCGTCGGCGATCGAGAGGTCTTCCGGATTCACGCGTCCGGTGCGCGCAGCGGGTCGTCCGCGACCCACAGCTCGTCGTCCGCGCGCAGGGTCTGCCACGCCGCGTAGAGCACGCCGGCGGCGGCGATCCCGCCGAGGATGAGGGCGATGACGCCGCCGGCGCCCATGCCCTTCTTCTTCGGCTCGAGCTGGGCGAGCTTCGCGGACAGCTGCTTCGTGGTCTGCTTGCCGTACTTCGCGGCCTTCTTCTGGTACGCCGCAGCGTTCGGCAGGGCGAACCCCTTGCCCGCGGAGAGGCGCGAACGGGTGTCGTTCGCCGCATCCCACACCGAGAGCGCGCTGCCCACGACGGCGCCGGCGGCCGGGATGACGGCGTCGTTCAGGACGCGCTTGGAGGCGGACACGCCACGGGAGACGTACGGCTCGGCGTAACGGTGGTAGCCGTCCTGGACCGCCGGCAGCACCGTCTCGCGGTTGTAGTTCCCGAGCTGGCGTCCCGCTTCACGCGCGACGTCCGCCGCCTCGCCGACGAGGACCTGCTGCGACTCCCAGATCTTGTTGGCCTGGGTCTGGAGCTTGCGCAGCTCCTTCTTGCGCTTGCGGCTGAGACTCACGAGGGTTCCCCCTATCAGTGGGTGGGTCGGTCACCCCATACTGCCAGAGCGGGGGCGCCGGCACAGCCGGGGTTGCAGGGAACTCTGCGAGAATGTAGCCATGGTCACTCCCACCGCCGTAGCAACGATCCACACCAACCACGGCGACGTCGTCGTCAACCTGTTCGGCGACCACGCGCCGCGCACCGTGCAGAACTTCGTCGGCCTCGCCGACGGCACCGGATCGTGGACCGACCCCGCGACGGGCAAGCCCGGTGAGGGCCCGCTCTACCAGGACGTCATCTTCCACCGCATCATCCCCGGCTTCATGATCCAGGGCGGCGACCCGCTCGGCCAGGGCACCGGTGGCCCCGGCTACACCTTCAACGACGAGATTCACCCGGAGCTCACGTTCCAGAAGCCCTACCTGCTCGCCATGGCGAACGCGGGTCTGCGCCGCAACGCCATCACCGGCGCGGTCGAGGGCACGAACGGGTCGCAGTTCTTCATCACGACCGACCCGACCCCGTGGCTGCAGGGCAAGCACACGATCTTCGGCGAGGTCGCCGACGACGCCTCGCGCAAGGTGGTCGACGCCATCGCCGCCGTGCCCACCGGTGCCGCCGACCGTCCGATCGAGCCCGTCGTCATCTCCTCGATCGACATCGCCGCGGCCTGAGCCGTGACGAGCCCTGAGTTCACGCGCAACCGCGACAACTTCTGCTACCGGCACCCCGACCGGCAGAGCTTCGTGCTCTGCCAGCGGTGCCTGCGGACGATCTGCCCGGAATGCCAGACCCAGGGCGCGGTCGGGGTCATCTGTCCCGACTGCATGGCCGAGCAGCGCCGTGACACGTCCCCGGCCCAGCGACGCGCGGAGCGTCGCTGGGGCCGGGGTCCGGCACCGACCGCGGTGCGCACGGGCCGACCGGTGGTCACCTACGCGATCATCGGCGTGACGCTCGCCGCGTACGTCCTCTCGCTCATCCCCGGCGTGCCGGTCGTGCAGTGGTTCGCCTTCAACGGGCTGTTCCTCTATCCCCAGTACAGCGGTGCGTTCGAGCCGTGGCGGATGCTGACCGGTGCGCTCGTGCACTCGTCGTTGTGGCACGTCGGCCTCAACATGCTGTCCCTGTGGATGATCGGCCGCATCCTGGAGCCCCTGCTCGGTCGCGGGAGGTTCCTCGCGCTGTACCTCATCGGCGCCTTCGGCGGCGCGGTCGGGGTGACGCTCCTCGACCTCGGCACCTGGGTGGTCGGAGCGTCGGGCGCGATCTTCGGCCTCTTCGGCGCACTCGTCATCATCGCCCGTCACCTGGGCGCGAATCTCGCCGGGATCCTCGTGATCCTGGGGATCAACCTCGCCATCGGGTTCATCCCCGGCATGGGGATCTCGTGGCAGGCGCACGTCGGCGGACTCGTCGCCGGCGCGCTGGCCGGACTCATCTTCGCGCGGACGCGCCGACGCGATCAGCGGACGCTGCAGTTCGTGCTGCTCGGTGCGCTCGTCGTGGTGCTGGCGCTGCTGCTGCTCATCCCACCGGCCGTCTGGGGCTGAAGTTATCCACAGCCCCGTCCACAGGTGGGGATGAGTTACACCGGTGTAGTTCCTGTGATCCTCAGCGCCAGCGAGTGGTCATCAGGAAGCCGATGAAGGCGATGCCGAAGCCGATGACGAGGTTCCAGGCGTCGATGCCGGGGATCGGGAACTGCATGTTGCTCAGGTAGAAGACGAGCACCCACACGAGGCCCACGACCATGAGGCCGATCATGATGGGCAGGAACCACACGGGGTTCGGGGCTTTGTCGCCGGCCTCCGGGGTCTCGTCTGCCTTGTCGGTGCGTGCCATGCCGCAATCCTACCTGTGAGCCCCTCTGGGCCGCGATCGCTACAATCCCCATCGTGACCGACGCCCCGATCCCACCGACCAGGCGTACCCGTCGACGTCGACGGCGTACCAGCGTCGTCGGCGTGTTCGGAGAGCTGCTCATCACCTTCGGCATGGTCGCGCTCCTCTATGTGGCGTGGCAGCTGTGGATCGGCGACATCATCTACGCGAACGAACGCGCGGCCGAGGCACGCACCCTGTCCGAGCAGTGGCAGGAGCAGTACGAGGAGTCCACGGTCGAGACCGACGAGCCCCCGACCGAGGCTGCGGAGCCCGCGGCGATCGACATCCCGGTGCTCCCGGAGGCGGCCGACGGCGAGGTGTTCGGCACCATGTACATCCCGCGGTTCGGCTCCGACTACGCGATGCCCATCGCCGGCGGCGTCTCGCGCGCGCGGACGCTCGACCCGATCGGCATCGGGCACTACCCGGGCACGCCCATGCCGGGTGCGGAGGGCAACGTGTCGCTCGCCGGGCACCGGACGACGTTCGGCAAGCCGTTCAACCTCATCGCGAACCTCCGCATCGGCGACGCCGTGGTGATCGAGACACCCGACGGCTGGTACACCTACCGCTTCCGCACGCTGGAATACGTGAAACCGGACGCCGGCGACGTGCTCCTGCCCGTCCCCCGTCAGCCCGGCGCCGCGGTGAACGGCAGCTACCTGACGCTCACCAGCTGCAGCCCGATGTACGCCATGACCGAGCGGATCATCGCGTACAACGTCTTCGAGGGGTTCACCCCGCGAGCGGACGGGCCGCCCGCATCCCTTCAGGAGGCCACCTGATGTACGCCGCGCTCTGGCGCATCCTCCCCGGCCCGTGGTGGCTGCGGGTGTTCATCCTCCTCGTGCTGCTCGCGGTCGTGGTGTGGGCGCTGTTCACCTACGTCTACCCGTGGGTGTCGACCTTCCTGAACCCGCAGGAAGTCACGGTCGAATGAGCCGCGCCGTCCGCGTGCTCATGGTCGACAACCACGACAGTTTCGTGCACACCCTCGTCGGCTATCTCGTCGAGCTCGGCGCCCACGTCGACCTGCGCGAGGCCGACGAACTGGATCCGGATGCGGTCGCCGACCTGGTGTCGGAGTACGACGGCGTCGTCGTCTCCCCCGGGCCCGGTCGTCCCGAGTCCGCCGGCGCATCCGTCGCCGTCGTGCGCGGCGCGGCGCGGGCGCGGACCCCGCTCCTCGGCGTCTGCCTCGGTCATCAGGCGGTGGCCGTCGCGTTCGGCGCGTCGGTGACCGGTGCATCCTCGCTCATGCACGGCATGACCTCCGAGGTCGAGCACGACGGGTCGGCGCTCTTCTCCGGCATCCCGTCGCCCTTCACCGCCGGCCGGTACCACTCGCTCGTCGTCCCCCGGGAGACCCTCCCGGAGGACGTCGAGGTGACGGCGGCGACGGCGGACGGCACCGTCATGGCACTCGCCCACCGGGACCTGCCGATCACCGCCGTGCAGTTCCACCCCGAGAGCGTGCTCACCGACGGTGGTTATCGCATGCTCGGCAACTGGCTCGAATCGGTGGGGCAGCCGGGCGCGGCCGTCCGCGGTGCGACGCTGTCGCCGCACCGTGGCGCGGTCAGCCCGAGCACACCGTCAGCGTGATCTCCGAGCGGATCTGCACCTCGCCCGGTGCCACCGACATCGCACCCACCGTGGGCGGGTTCGTGGCCGTGCAGTTCGGGTCCTCCGCCGTGAGCACCTGCAGGCCGATCGCCTGCAGGTCGCGGGTCGCCGCATCCAGCGTGTAGCCGGTCACGTCGTTCAGCACGACCTTGCCGCTGGCCACCTTGAGGTTCACGGTGGTCCCCACGGGCACCTCGTCGCCCGTGTTCAGGGGACCGGTGGCCGTGTCGGTCGAGAGCACCGTCCCGGCGCTGATCTGGGGGTCGTTCACCGGGGTGATGGTGCCGACGACGAGTCCGGCGGCGTTGATCGCGTCACGTGCGGCCTGTTCGGACACCCCGATGATGGCGGGCATGAGGACCGTCTCGCGTCCGGCGGAGACGAGGATCGTGACGGTCGCGCCCTTGGCCACCGCGGTGCCGCCGGCGGGATCGGTACCGACGACGTTCCCCGCGGCGATCTGGTCGTCCGTGACCTCCTTGCGCTCCGGCACGAGGTCGGCCTCCTGGATGAGCAGCGCGGCGCGGTCGTAGGTCATGGTCGCCACCTCGGGGACCGTCCGCGACTCGTCCGCGACCTGCGCGCCGCTGCGGATGGAGAGCACCCAGAAGAGCACCGAGATCAGCAGGACGGCGAGCACCGCGACACCTGCCCAGATCCAGGCCGCCGGGGGGCCGGCCTGGGTGCGCTTCATCGTGGAGTCGGCGGAGAGCTGGCGGAGCGTGCGGGCCGTCTCGGCGGCCTGCCGCGGGTTCGGGCCGTACAGCTCGCTCGTCAGCGCGCCGAGCTGCCGCTTCGTCGGCGCCTTGCCGCTGAGCCCCGCGCCGAGCGCCTCACGGAACGACGCCGCATCCTGATAGCGCTGGAACGGGTCCTTCGCGAGGGCCCGCAGCACGACCGCGTCGAGACCGCGCGGAAGATCCTCCACCAGTTCGGACGGCGGGAGCGGTGCCTCGCTGACGTGCTGGTAGGCGACGGCGACCGGGGTGTCGCCGCGGAACGGCTGCCGACCGGTGAGGAGCTCGTAGAGCACCACCCCGGCGGAGTAGAGGTCGGCACGGGCGTCGACCGGTTCGCCCTTGGCCTGTTCCGGCGAGAAGTACGCCGCGGTGCCGAGGATGGTGGTGGTCTCGGCGACGGTCGACGACGAATCGGACACCGCGCGGGCGATCCCGAAGTCCATGACCTTCACCTGGCCGGCGGCGGTGACCATGACGTTGCCGGGCTTGATGTCGCGGTGGACGACACCGGCACGGTGGGAGTAGTCGAGCGCCTCCAGGATGCCGTCGACGTAGCGCACGGCATCCTCGACCGGCACCGGGCCCTCGGTGACGAGGTCCTTCAGGAGCGTGCCCTCGACGAGTTCCATGACGATGTAGGGGACCGGGTGGTCCACACCGTCCGGGGTCGTCTCGACGTCCTCGCCGGCGTCGTAGACGCGCACGATCGTCGGGTGCGCCATCCGCGACGCGGCCTGCGCCTCGAGGCGGAAGCGGGTGCGGAACGTGGCGTCCTCGGCCAGCTCACGCTTGAGCAGCTTCAGCGCGACGTCGCGACCGAGGGTCGTGTCGTAGCCCCGGTACACGCTCGCCATCCCGCCACGGCCGATGAGCGCATCGACCCGGTATCGGCCCGCGAGGACGCGCGGAACATCTGTCACGGTGACTCCCTGGGTGCAACGGCTCCCAGCCTAACCGACGGCGACCGGCGAACCCTGGACGCGGATCGAGGTCCGCCCGACCTCACTCCTCCGGTTCGGCGGTCTGCGTCGGCTCGGGGTTCGGCTTCCCCTGGATCTGCGCGGTCGCCTCCGGCGAGGAGCCCGTGGTGCGCTGCTCGCCCGAGCCGTTGCCCGAGCAGGTCACGGTGTACGTGACGATGACGGTCTGGCCCGGGTTGTCCGCCACCAGCAGCTGGCCGCTGCGCTCGTTGGGGCCGAACGCGGCGCTGGACTGCCCGGTCGAGCTGAACGTGCCGTTGGTCGCGGTCAGGTTGTACGCGCTGACATTGCCGGTGCCGGACGGGCACTGGTAGCCGCTCCAGGTGACCTGGACGGTCCCGCCGGCGACCGCATTGCCCGAGATCGAGGGCGCTGCCGGTGCGTTCAGCGGCACGAGGTCGGCGTACACGGTGAGCTTGAGCACGGTGCCGGGGCTCACGTTGCCGGTCGGGCTGACCTGGTACACCTGGCCGACCTGGTTCGAGGTCGGAGCCGCGTTCCCCTGCTCGCACGTGGCGGCGAGGCCGGCGGCGCCGACCTTCTCGGATGCGGCCTCGCAGCTCAGCCCGACGAGTTCGAGCCCGTTCACGTCGACGGTCGTCGCGGTCGGGGTCGGGGTCGCGGACGAGCGCGAGGGGGTCGGCGTGCCGGTGGGGGTGTCGTCGTCGCTCGGGCCGGGGTTGCCGAACAGCGCCCAGATGGTACCGCCCAGCACGATCACGAGGATCGCGATGAGGGCGATGAGCGGCCACGTCCACGGGCTCTGCTTGCGCTTGGGCTTCTCGGTCTCCGTGCCGGCGGCGACGGTGGTCGCGGACGGCAGCAGCTGGGTGGCCGTGGCGGTGTCGGGACCGACGCCGAGCAGGGCGGTCGCATCGTCCGCGGCGAGTCCGGCGGCGATCGCGGGGACCGCCGCCGCCGCTGCGGCGACGTCACCGCGGCGCAGCGCGTTCGCGGCGCGGGCGACCGTCGCGGCGGACGCCGGGCGGTCCTCGGGCTTCTTGGCGATCATCGCCATGACGAAGTTGCGCACCGGTTCGGCGACCGTCGCGGGCAGCGGCGGCGGCTGCTCGTTGATCTGCGCCATCGCGATCGCGACCTGCGACTCCCCGGTGAACGGACGCTTGCCGGCCAGGCACTCGTACGCGACGATGCCGAGCGAGTAGATGTCGGTCGAGGGCGACGCGGCGTGACCCGACGCCTGCTCGGGCGAGAGGTACTGCACCGTGCCCATGACCTGACCGGTCGCGGTGAGTGGCACCTGGTCGGCGATGCGCGCGATGCCGAAGTCGGTGATCTTCACCCGGCCGTCCGGCGTGATGAGCAGGTTCCCCGGCTTGATGTCGCGGTGCACGAGGCCCGCGGCGTGCGCCGCCTGCAGTGCGGACGCGGTCTGCGCGACGATGTCGAGCGTCTTGTCGGTGGACAGCGAGCCTTCGCGCTCGAGGACCGTCGAGAGGGCTTCGCCGGGGACGAGCTCCATGACGAGGAAGGCGGAGCCGTTCTCCTCGCCGTAGTCGAACACGCTCGCGATGCCCTCGTGGTTCACGAGGGCCGCGTGCCGCGCCTCGGCACGGAACCGCTCGAGGAACCCGGGGTCCCCCATGTACTCGTCCTTGAGGATCTTGATCGCGACCGTGCGGCCGATGACGTGGTCCGTGGCCTCCCACACCTCGCCCATGCCGCCGATCGCGATCCGCGAGTCGAGCTCGTACCGGCCGCCGAATGTCGCACCTTGCGTCGGTCTCATCGTCCCAGCACCGCCTCCATGACCTTCTTCGCTATCGGCGCGGCGATGGTGTTCCCGCTGCCGGACTGACCCTGACCGCCGCCGTTCTCGACGACGACCGCGACGGCGACCTGCGGATCGTCGGCGGGGGCGAAACCGGTGAACCACAGGGAGTACGGCTTGTCGTTCCCGTTCTCCGCGGTGCCGGTCTTCCCCGCAACCTCGACGCCGTCCATTCTTGCATTCGAGGCCGCGCCGTCACTGACATTGGCGACCATCATCCGCACCATCTCCGCGCTGAGCTCCTCGTCGAGCGCCCGCCCGAACTCCGTGTCCTCGAACGTCTGCTGCACCGACAGGTCCGACCCGATGACCTGGTCGACCATGCGCGGGTTCATCACGATCCCGCCGTTCGCGATGCCGGCCGACACCATCGCCATCTGCAGCGGCGTCGCGGTGACCTGACCCTGACCGAACCCGGTGAGCGCCGTCTGCGCGTCGTCGAGGGCGCGCGGGTAGCTCGACGGGGTCGACTCCAGCGGCATGGTGAACGCCGAGTTGAAGCCGTACTTCTCCGCCTCCTCGCGGATCGCGTCGTCGCCGAGTTCGGCGGCGAGTTCCGCCATCGGGATGTTGCAGCTGAGTCGCAGCGCGTCCGCGAGGGTGACCGTCTCGCCGCCCCCGCAGGTGCCGCCGCCGGCGTTCCGGATGTTCGTGCTGGTCCCGGGGAGGGTGTACTCCGCCGGGTTCGGGAACGTGGAGTCCGGGGTGTACCGGCCGCTCGCCAGTGCCGCCGACGCGACCACGAGCTTGAAGGTCGAACCGGGCGGGTTCAGGTTGCCGCCGATGGCCCGGTTGTAGAGCGGATGCGTCGCGTTCGCGACGAGTTCGTCGTAGGTGGCGTTCACGATGTTCGCGTCGTGCGCGGCGAGGAGGTTGGTGTCGTAACTCGGGCTCGTGACCATCGCCAGGATGCGGCCGGTGGACGGCTCGATCGCGATGACCGCCCCCTCGAGGTCGCCGAGCGCGTCGTACGCGGCCTTCTGCACGGCGGCGTCCAGGGTCAGCATGACGTTCGACCCCTGCGGTGATTGGCCGGTGAAGATCTGCTCCACACGGGAGAGGAACTGCGACCCGCCGGTGCCGGAGAGTTCGCGGTTCATGGCCTGTTCGATGCCGGTCGCCGAACCGAGCACCGGGTTGATGTAGCCGGTCACCGGCGCCCACATGTCGGCGTCGGCGTAGACCCGCTGCCAGGAGTACACGTCGCCGGAGGGCACCGAGGTGGCGATCCCCACGCCGCTCGCGATGATCGAGCCGCGCTGCACCTCGTAGGAGTCGTAGAGCGCGCGCTTGTTCTCGCCGTTGGCGGCGAGCGTGTCGGCCTGCACCACCTGGATCCAGCTCGTCGACGCGAACAGCGCGAGGAACATCAGGAGCATGAGCAGGCTCAGCCGTCGCAGTTGCCGGGTCATCCGATCACCACCCGGGGCTGGTTGCGCACGGAATCGGAGATGCGCAGCAGCAGCGCGACGATGATCCAGTTCGCGACGAGCGAGGAGCCGCCGGCCGCGAGGAACGGTGTCGTGAGCCCGGTGAGGGGGATCACCCGGGTGACGCCGCCGACCATGATGAACACCTGCAGCGCGATCGTGAACGCCATGCCGGTGGCCAGGAGCTTGCCGAAGTCGTCCTGCCCGGCGACGCCGATGCGGATGCCGCGGCTGGTGAAGACCATGTAGAGGCAGAGGATCGCGAACACGCCGATGAGCCCGAGCTCCTCGCCGAGGCTCGGCACGATGTAGTCGCTCTGCGCGAGCGGCGTGAGCCCCGGGCGGCCCTGGCCGAGACCGGTGCCGATGAGCCCGCCGTGCGCCAGGCCGAAGATGCCCTGCACCAGCTGGTAGCTGCTGTTGTCCATGAGGGCGGGGTTGAAGGCGTCCAGCCAGTTCGTGAACCGGGCACCGACGTACGGCAGCACCCGGGATGCGGCGAAGGCGCCCGCGGCGGCGAGGACGACGCCGAGCAGCACCCAGCTGGTCTTGCCCGTGGCGACGTAGAGCATCGCGACGAACATGCCGAAGATGAGCAGGCCGGTGCCGAGGTCGCGCTGGAGCACGATGATGCCGAGCGAGATGAGCCAGATGACGAGGATCGGACCGAGCTCACGGGCGCGCGGCCAGGTGATGCCGAGGAACCGCGTCCCCACCGAGGTGAGGCTCTCACGGGTGCGCACCAGGTACCCGGCGAAGAAGATCGCGAGGGCGATCTTCGCCAGCTCGCCCGGCTGGAACGAGAAGAACCCGAGCGAGACCCACACGTCGGCGTTCCCACCGCCGCCGAGGCCCGGCACGACCGGGAGGAGCAGCAGTGCGACGCCGACGAAGCCGGAGACGTAGGTGTAGCGGAACAGGATGCGGTAGTTCCGCAGCGCCAGCACCACCGCGATGGCGAGGGCGAACGCGATCGCGGCCCACGCCAGCTGGCGGGTGGAGGCGGCCGACCAGCCGGTCGCCTCGTCGCCGAGGTCGATGCGGTAGATCATGGCGAGGCCGAGGCCGGTCAGGAGCGTGCCGATCGGGAGGACGAACGGGTCGGCGTCGCGCGCCACGACCCGGAGCACGATGTGCAGGGCCAGTGCCAGCACCGCGAGCACGCCGCAGTACCACAGGAAGCTCGGGTCGATCGAGCCGAGCACGCCGAGCTGCACGAGCGCGATCGCGGCGCCGCTCACGATGAGGCTGAACAGGAGCAGGCCGAGCTCGCGGTTGCGCTGCTTCTGCGGCATCCGGATGCGCTTCAGGGCGCGCAGGACGGCCGTGTCGGGGGCGACGGTCCGGGAATCGGTCATCCGATCGCCTCTTCCGGGACGAGACGCTGCACGATCGCCTCGGCGTCGGCGAGCGAGCGTGCGGAGATGGTGTTCTCCACCGTGAGCCGGTCGAACGGGGTGAGGTCGGCGAGCAGGATGCCGGTGTCCTCGTACGGGGTGGACAGCGAGATCGGACCGATGTTCTGCTGCACGCCGCGGTAGATCACGACCGTGTCGTCGTCGGCGCCGACGAAGAAGCGCGTCTGGGTCCAGTTGTATCCGGCGAACAGCGCCGCCCCGATCGCGGCCAGCACGAGCACGAGGCCGGCGAGCCAGGCGATACGGCGCCGGCGCGCCCGGCGGCGGTCCTCCTCGATGAGCTCCTCGAGGAACTCCGGTGCCGGTTCGAAGTGCGTGGGCTCGTTCGCGGCCTGGCGGTTCGGATGCAGCCAGGACGCGCGGCCGGGACGTGCCGCCGGCACCTCGATGCCGGTCGGCGTCGAGGCCGACCCGACGATCGCGGGGGTGCCGGAGAAGACCGGGTGGTGTCCGCCGACGTCGACGATGACGATCGTGACGTTGTCGGGGGCGCCGGCGTCGAGCGCCTGCTTGAGCAGGTGGTCGGCCGTGCGCGCCGGCGCGTTGCCCGCGGCGAGGGCCTTCATGGTGTGCGCGTCGTCGATGACGCCGCTCAGGCCGTCGGAGCACAGCAGCCAGCGATCGCCCGGCCGCGTCGGCATGATGAACGTGTCGACCTCGGGGTCGGGGTCCATGTCGCCGAGCACCCGCATGAGCACGGAACGGCGCGGGTGGTAGCGCGCCTCCTCCGGGGTGATGCGACCGGTGTCGACGAGCCGCTGCACGAAGGTGTGGTCGGTGGTGATCTGGGTGAGCGCGCCGTCGCGGTAGAGGTAGATGCGCGAGTCCCCGATGTGCGCGATGACCGCGTAGTCGTCGACCATGAGCAGGGCGCTGACGGTGGTCCCCATGCCGGCGAGTTCGGGGCGCGTGCGCACCGTGTCGATGATGATCCCGGCCGTGTCGGTGATCGCCTGCTGCAGCGCGCTCTCGGCCTCGCCGGTGGAGCCGAAGGGCTGGTCGAGCTCCTCGATGCGGGAGATCGCGAGGCTCGAGGCCACGTCGCCGCCGGCGTGCCCGCCCATGCCGTCGGCCACGACGAACAGGTTGGAACCGGCGTAGCCGGAGTCCTGGTTGTTCGATCGCACCTTGCCGGTGTGCGAGAGCGCCGCGCTCGAGCCCTGGAAGACCATCCGTCGCCCGTCAGCCCTGCAGCTCGAAGGTCGTCGCGCCCACCTTGATGGGGGCGCCGAGCACGATCGGCACCGGCGCCGAGACGCGCTCGCCGTCGTGCCAGGTGCCGTTCGTCGAATCGAGGTCCTGCAGCATCCACTGCTCGCCCCACAGCATGAGCCGGGCGTGGTGGCTGGACGTGTAGTCGTCGCGGATGACCAGGCCGGACTCGCTGGACCGGCCGATCGTCAGCGGCTCGGAGCCCAGCGGGATCTCGAGGCCGGTCTTCGGTCCGCTCGTGATGACGATGCGGTGCGCGGTCTCGACGGTGGCCTTCGCGCCCTTCGGCTGCTTCTTCGGCGCCGCCTTCGGTGCCACCGGCGCGGTGGCGGCCGCGGCGGGCGCGGGGGTCGGCGCGGCCGCGGGCTCCGGGAGCTTGCGGGCACGCACACCGAACACGTCGGCGCGGAGCGAGTAGACGACCGCGAACACGAAGAACCACAGCAGGACGAGGAAGCCGACCTGCAGCAACAGCAGGGTGAGCTGGCTCATGTCAGCGGATCCCTCCACGGCGGGGCCTCACGTGCGGGGAAGGCCCGGGTCGCGTCGTCCGCGACGGTCTGCGGGACGACCCGGAACACGATATCGGTACGACCGATGCTCACGGTGGAATCCGGCGGCAACGGCGCCTCGGAGACCTTGCGGCCGTTGAGCTTCGTGCCGTTCGTGGACCCGAGGTCGCGGACCATCGCGCGCTCGCCGTCCCACAGGATCTCGACGTGGCGACGGCTGGTGCCCGCATCCGGGATGGTGATGTCGGCGTCGCTGCCGCGGCCGATGACGGTGCGCGCGGCGGAGAGCGGATGCTGCCGCCCGGCGATCTCGAGCACGCCGCGCCAAGTGACGCGGCCGCCACCGCCCGCGGACTGCGACTCCACGCGCAGCTGGCCGGTCGAGAGCTTCTGGTCGCCGGCGAGGGAGATCGAGACGGCGCCCGGGAAGGAGTAGTGCTGTTTGCGGGCGTGGTCGTGCACGATCCCGTTCAGTTCGTCGACGAGCTGCCCGCCGAGCGCACGCATGCGGTCGAGGTCGCCGGAGGACAGGTACACCGTGAAGGTGTTCGGCACCAGGATGCGCTCGCGGGAGACCACCGCGGCGTTGGTGTCGAGCTCGCTGCGCAGGGCGGACGCGATCTCGACGGGCTGGATCCCGCTGCGGAAGGTCTTCGCGAACGCGCCGTTGACGGCACGCTCCAGACCTCTTTCGAAGCTGTCAAGTAGTCCCACGCGACTCCTCAGGCAGGCGAACGGGTGGCACCATCGTAGTTGTCCGACCTGGGAAGGCGACCGTCGGGGGCCCGGAGTGTGCACGGAGCCCCTCGGGAGCGTGATAACCTCGAGAAGTTGAGTTTCGCCGGATCCCCGGAGACGGCGACTCGCGCGAGTGGCGGAATAGGCAGACGCGCTGGCTTCAGGTGCCAGTGCCCGAAAGGGCGTGGGGGTTCAACTCCCCCCTCGCGCACAGAGGAAGACCCCGACCGGATCCCGGTCGGGGTCTTCTGCGTTCCGGGCGCGCCCGCGGATCAGCGTGTCCCGCGGCGGATGCGGAGGAGCGATCCGCCGACGATACCGGCGCCGGCCAGGAGCGTGAGCGCACCGAGCGCCGCCACGGGGGCGAGGTCCGCGTCGAAGCCCGAGCGCGCGAGCACGGCCGCGGCCGGGACCGGGGCGGCCGCGGTCACGTCCAGGGCGACCCAGCCGAGCAGCGAACCGTCGGCGGCGCTGAGGGCGAGCCGGTGCGCACCGCCGGGCACCGTGGTGGGCACGGTCAGGGTCACCGACCCGTCCGTGCCGGTCCAGGCCCAGCCGAGAGCGGTCGGGTCGGAGAACAGCCAGCCGTACACCCAGGACCGCGCGGGCAGGCCCGTGACCGTGACGCTCCCGCCGGCCGCCACCGTGGCCGGAGCCGCGGCGAGGCCGGGGTCCGGCTGCGGACCGAGCGCGGATGCCGACGGGGCCGCGGGCGCCTGTGCGGGCACGGCGGGGCGCGGCGTCACGACCTCGGTCGTCGTGGCCGGGCCGGGGACGGCGGCGCCGAGCGCGGACAGTCGCACCGTGTACGCGGTCTCCGGCTGCAGGCCGGACAGGGTCGTGGCGGTGGTGTCCGCATCCGTGTCCTCGCTCGTCACGAGTGCGCCGCCGGCGAGCACCTCGATGCGGTACCCGGTCGCGCCGGCGACCGCATCCCACTCGACGGCGATGCTCGAATCCGACAGTGCGGTCGCGCCCAGCCCCGTCACGGCGTGCGGAGGCAGCTGCCCGAGCAGCGCATGTGCGTCGATCAGCCCGGCACCGAAGAGTTCTTCGTCCGTCACCGATGACGCGAGCGGGTTGCGCATCGTGCGCGCAGTGGCGAACGCCGCTCGGGAGATCTCGTCCGCGGTTGCCTGCGGGGCGTACTCCATGGCGAGTGCGTGGACGGCTGCGGCGTTGGGCGCCGCCGCGGACGTGCCGTAGAAGAACCATTCGGTCTCGCCGTCGACGGTCTCGCTCGATCCGAAGAAGCTGGTGCGGTTGCCGTCGACCGAGGCGATCTGCGGTCCGGGTACCGACAGCGGCACGGGGTACGCGGGTGAGGGCACTGGCAGCGCGTCCGGTCCGAACGCGACCGGCTCGAAGACGATGTCCGGAGCCCCGGGCGAGGTGAACGTCTCGGGCAGGTCGGGCGTACGCCAGCTCGCCGCCGCGACACCGATCGCCGACCCGTCCGCGGCGTGACCCATCGCGCGAAGACCGACCCGGTCCGTACCCGTAGAGGTGTCGTGCTCGCGGGCGGCCAGCTGCCGTCCGCCGTCCCAGAAGGCCGTCCACACCGCAGGGGACGACGAAGCGGGGCCGATCTTCGCCCGGATGACGACGAGATCGACGTCGCCCTGCACCGTCCGCCCCGTCCCCGTCCCGGCGAGCACGACCGGGAGGTCTCCCTGCAGGAGCATCGGCGTGGAGACGAGTTGCTCGTCCACGTACAGCTGGGGGATGACGAGGCTCGCGACGCCGTACTGCGGTTCCGCCCAGGACACCATGACGGTCGGGGACGCCGCGCCGTCGAAGACGAGGGTGTCCGTGGGGTCGCCGGCGCCGGACGGGTCGAAGTCCAGGCACTCCCACGCGACGAGCGTCGTCGGCACCTCCACCCATCCCGGGCAGGCCGTTCCCCGGAACGCGTCCGTCTCCCACGCGCCGATGGCCCGCCCGGTGGACGAACCCTGCCTTCCGACGACGTTGTCGTTGCCGACCGCGCTGTAGAACGCGACCCCGGACGCCTGCACGGACAGCACGGCTGCGGAGATCACGCCCTGCTGGTAGCGCGGCTCGTCCGTGTATCCGACGTCGTCGACGATGACGTCGGCGCCCGCTTCGGCGAGCTCGACGATCGCATCGGCCATGGCGTGCGAGCCGCCGTTCGCCGTATGGAACATGATCGTGGCACCCGGGGCGATCGCGTGCACGAGTTGGGCCATCGCCCTGCCCTCGTCGTTGCCGGCCCCGTCTTCGAGCACGGTCACCGCGGTGTCGAAGCCGCAGGGGTTCCCGGGGCCCGGAAGCAGGCCCGACGCGATGTCGCCCTGCGGGCCTTCCGGATCCGCGGCGGCGAACGAGTCGGACAGGATGCCGATCGTCACGCCGCTCCCGTCCACACCGAAGGTCTCGCGCGCGATGTCGACGGCGAGGGGCCCGACGGCATCACTCGGAAACTCGCGACATGCCGCTCCCGGCCCGGATGCGGCAGGGGCTGCCGTCATGCCGGCGGTGGTGGCCTGCGTCGATCCCACGGTGGGTGCCAGCACGGGCGCGACCGCGAGCACCCCGGGCAGGGCTGCGAGATCGTCAAGCAGTGCGGGGTCCACCGTCACCCCTGCGGCCGGACTGAACCGGTAGACCGTGTCGACCGTGGCGAGCGCGCGGACGGCGTCGAGGTCGGCGTCGCTCGGCCGCCCGGTGAACGTGACGGTGGCTTGCACGCGCCCGTCGGAATCGACGTCGAGGCTGCCGGGGCCGCTTTCGGGCAGACCCACGGCGTCGGCGAGGGCCGCAGCATCAGCGGCGCCGCCCTCCGCAGCATCCGCCAGGGCGTCGGCGAGCGTCGGGATGACGTCGACGGGGTCGTCGACCGCGGTCGCGGCACTCCCCCCGAACACGGCTCCCGCGCCGATCAGCGCACACACGACGATTGCGGACACCGCTCGCTTCATTGCGTTTCCCCCCAGGACACACGGAAGTCCGACCATATCGGTGCGGTCGTACCGACCGCCACTCTCGGCGCACGTTCGCCGACCCACCCCTCTTTCTGCGACCCACCCCCCTTTCTGCTGCAGAGAAGGGGGTGGGTCGCAGAAAAGGGGGTGGGTCGGCCGTCAGCGAGGGCCGTCAGCGAGGGCCGCCAACGGAGGGACGATGCGGCGTGCGACGGGAGAGGACGGCGGTCCACGCGAGCCCGGCGACGAACAGCATCCCCCCTGAGGCGATCCACGTGACGTCGTAGGGGAGCAGGTCCACGCCGTAGCGGACCTGGTGCACCTGCAGGACCTTGTGGTCGATGAGACCGTCCCAGAGCTGGAACGCTCCGGCACCGGTGAAGGCACCGGCCCATGCCGTTGCGGCGCGGACACGACCTCGGCGTCGGGCGTCAAGCAGGAGGAACACGCCGAAGACGGCCACGAACAGCTCGAACGCGTGCAGCAGGCCGTCCGAGAGGAGTCCGATCTGCAGGGTCGCGCCGTCGTAGAAGTGGTGCCAGCCGAGCAGCTGGTGGAAGACGATCTCGTCGACCGCCGCCATCGCTGCGACCCCGAGCAGCACGCCCGCCCAGTACGCCCGCTCGCCCACCCGCGCCGAGCGCTGCGTCATGCCCTCGCCTCCCCCGTCGGGACGGCGACCGTCCGGCGTCCCGTCTCGCGGTACCACCCCGCGCAGAGGACGACCGCGAGTGCGAGCTCGATCACGTCGCCGCCGGAGAACATGAGGCGGGCTCCCGCCATCCCGTCCGCCACCGGCACACCCGACGGCGGCGCGGCGTACAGCGACTTCGCGAGGATCCCGTGCGCCGCCACCGCCGCGACGAACACGCCTGCGCGCACCGGGAACGACGCCCGGTGCGGTGACGGGTCGACGGGCGCGATCGCCGCAGTGAAGAGGAGCCCCGCCAGCAGCAGGTGCAGCATAACGACGAGGTGCAGCAGCGGGTCCTCCCGCATCCAGCCGTGCAGCGGCGTCGTGTAGACGAGCCACAGACCGCCGACGCTGAGTGCGGCGGCGACGACAGGGTGCGTGAGGAACGTCGCCGGGCCGCTCCGGAGGATCCGGCTCAGCCGCCGCGCCGGCACGACGTCGAGCGCCCGAAGGGCGAGGGTGACGGGTGCGGCGAGGACGAGCAGGAGCGGCGCGAGCATGCCGACCAGGAGGTGCGCGCCCATGTGTGCGACGAAGTCGCCGTGCGCCGCGTCGGCGAGCGGGCCGACGAACCCGGATGCCGCCGCGCCCAGGCCGAGGAGCCAGCACGCCGTGCGGTGCCACGGCCACGGTCGTCCGCGTCGCCGGGTGCCCAGCACGGCCCAGACGTACGCGACCGCGGCGACGACGAACGGACCGGCGAGCACCGCCTCGAGCAGTGCGTCGCCGCCGTGATCGTGCGCGCCCGGCATCGCGTCCCCTTCCGTCGGGAGCAAGAACACCAGTGCTGTCGTCCGACCCCAAGGGCGTTGACGGGATGCCGCCCGGATGTCAGGCGTTTCGGACCGTGCCGCGGGACGCGGTCGCCGCGCTTCGCCCGGCGAGCTCCGAGAACGCCGCGACGAGCGCCGCCGGCTCCACCACGTCGATCGGCGCCTCGAAGCGGCACAGTGCCGCCGCGAGGGCACCCCACGACCACGATCCCGACCGCAGGACGCAGCGGCCCCCCTCGAGCTCGGTCACCTCCCCGTCACCGACGAAGGGACGCACCCTTCGCGCCGGCAGGTGCACCACCACCGTCCCGACGCACGGCCAGCGATCCCCCTCGTCGGACCCCTTGAACCGTGCCGACACGAACGCCGCGACGTCGCCGCCCGGCACCTCCCGCCGGGCGAACCGCGGTCCGTTCGGTGTCCGCGGCACGATCCGGTCGGCCCGGAGGATGCGCCAGTCCCCCGCCGCCGGCTCCCAGCCGACGAGGTACCAGCGGCCGTGCAGCTGCACCAGGCGATGCGGCTCGATCGTCCCGGGCGGAGCGGACCCGGCATCCCGCCCGGAGGCGTCGTACCGCAGCGTCTCCCCCGCCCGCACGGCGGCGGCGACCGCCACGAGGACGTCCGGGTCCGTCGTCGCGAGCGGCCCGTCACCGGGACCGCCGGACATGACGGTCACGGGGACCGCGTCGAGCCGATGCCGCAGCCGCGACGGGATCACCTGCCGCAGCACGGTCAGGGCGCGCAGTGCCGCCTCACCGGTTCCCGCACCCGTCGACGTGGCGGCGCGAAGGGCGACCCCGAGCGCCAGCACCTGCTCCTCGTCGAAGAGCAGCGGCGGGAGGCGCTCCCCCGGCGCCAACCGATAGCCCCCCGCCGGTCCCTTCGCAGCGTCGATCGCGTAGCCCAGCTCGCGAAGACGGTCGACGTCACGTCGCACCGTCCGCGGACTCACGCCGAGCCGCTCGGCCAGCGCCTCCCCCGGCCAGTCCCGTCGTGCCTGCAGCAACGACAGGAGGGTCAGCAGTCGCGACGTCGTGGCCATGCGCCGAGAGTAGTTCGAGAAGCGGCCGGAAACAGTCCTCTTCTCGCGGGAGCGTGGGTGCACCCGGGACACGGGACCCATCCACGACAGGAGTCGGCCATGACCATGCACACCACCATCCATCTGAACTTCCGCGGACAGGCGCGCGCCGCCCTCGAGTTCTACGCCGCCGCGTTCGACGCTGCCGTCGCCATCACCACGTACGCGCAGCTCGGCGCACCCCCCGACGCCCTCGGGGCGGACGGCGTCGTCTTCGGGCAGGCGGCGTCGGACGACGGCTTCCGCGTGATGGCGTACGACACTCCCGGTGCCCGCGCCGGCGGGGTGATCGGGGGAGGCGCGACCCGGCGTGAGCAGGGGTTGACCCTGACCGACCAGGCCGCGTTCGTCGCGGTCACCGGGGATTCCCTCGAGCTGCTCCGATCTCGGTGGGAACGGTTGACCCCGGGGGCGACGATCCTCGAGCCGCTCGCGCCGTCCACGTGGAGCCCCGGGTTCGGCATGCTCACCGACCGGTTCGGCGTCACGTGGTCGTTCAGCGTCGTCCCGGCGGATGCGGCCGCCCGAAGCTGAGTGTTTCGTTTGGTTCGGCTGGGGGCCGCCGCGGGTGCAAGCGCGAGGCGTACCCTTGAAGGGACGAATCCGGTCCCGTTCCCCCCAAACGGAGGATCGTCCCGGCCCCCTCCCACTTTCCCCCAGCTGGGAGGGGGTCTTTCCTTGCCGTGGAGCACATTTCGCGAGATTTTTTCGATCTCGTGCGTCCCGACCTCTCCCTTTTACCGATCCCGCCCACTAAAGTGATCGCTGTTGCGCATTGCGTGACATATCCGGGGGGATCCGTCGACGCCCGGGCCTGTGAGCTTCAGCTCGGCCCGGGCGTCGAATGGTTCACGCCTGTGTCTGCTCTGCAACGTTTGTGTCACCCCCTCTGTTGCGCGTCGAGGTCGACCGCTACGGTAAGAGGCCACCGGTGCAGTGGGTGCCGGCAGCAAGAGAAGGCATGGCATGAGCACGACAGGTACCGTCAAGTGGTTCAACTCCGAGAAGGGCTTCGGCTTCATCGCTCCCGATGAGGGCGGCGCAGACGTCTTCGCGCACTTCAGCGCGATCGACGGCTCCGGCTACCGTTCCCTCGAGGAGAACCAGCGCGTCGAGTTCGAGGTGGAGCAGGGCCCCAAGGGCCTTCAGGCCGCCAACATCCGCGCGCTCTGAGCGTTCGGGAAGGGCCGGGGTGCGACGCCGCGTCCCGGCCCTTCGTCATGTCCGGCCTATGACTTGTCGTTCCCGCCGCCGCGGACGAGCTCCAGCCCCGCGCCGGCGAGCTGTCCGAACGTCGCGGTCGGCAGGAACGCCCGGGTGAGGGCGAGGCCGATGCGGGTGAGGTCGCTCTCGTCGCGGAAGAGGAGGTACATCGTCTCGTACCGCGGGTGGAACTTCTCCTTGAAGCGGTGCAGCGACCGGAACCCGTAGACCGGCTCCAGCATCTCCGCGAGCTTCGCGCTGAGATCGGCGATGACACCCGCGTCCGCGGGGTACTCGTGGCTGAGCGGCGCGCCGGAGAGCGACATGATCTCGGCGCCCTCCTCGCTGAACGCCTTCGCAGAGGAGCCGATGAGGAACTCCATGACCGGCGGGAACCCGCCGTCGCGCCGACGCATGAGGTCGAGGGTCCACCCGCGCACGGCGCCGGCCTCGCCGTAGACCGGCAGCCACGACAGGAAGCCCTCGACGTCGCCGTTCGGCGCGGTCGCGAGCGCGATGCGCACCTCCGGGTCCTCGGCCTCGGTGAGCGTGCCCAGGGTGAAGCCCATCTCCGGCAGTCCCTTGTCGCCGACCCACCCCTCGGAGATCGTCCGCAGCTGTGCGCGCACGCCCCAGCTCAGCTCGTGCAGGTGCGCCAGCCGGAACGTGACGCCTTCGCGCTCGGCCCGGTTGAGGGACGTGCGGATGCTGGCCCACGCCTTACCGGTGAACTGCAGGCCGGGGAGGTCGACGATCGTATCGTCCGCCACGATCAGGCGCCGCCATCCCGCCGGAACCGCGGCCCGGGTGTCCTCGCCGGCGCTGAAGAAGCAGGGGATGAGCCCGGCGCGCTCGGCGTCGGCGATGAACCGTTCGACGGAGGCGTCGCGGCTGGGCTCAGGGCCGATCGGGTCGGCGAGGGCGAGCGCGACCCCGGCCCGGCGCTGGTAGGCGACGATGCCGTCGCCGGTGCGGGCGTACCGCAGGCCGTCCCACGTGGTCATCCAGGAGAGGGTGCCGCCGCCGTGGGCGCGGAGCTGCTCGCGCACCTCGGCGCGGTTCGGCTCGGGCGCCGTGCCGATGTCGGCCTTGCGGTGTGCGCGGAAGGCCTTCCGCACCCACAGCAGATAGACGAGCAGCGGCACCCAGAGGCTGCCGAGCGCCAGGCTCAGCGACACGTCGCCGTTGAGCGACACCTCGACATCGGTCTCGCCGAAGATCTGCACGGCCGTGAGGGTCGCCGCGAACGCGAGCACGTTCAGGATCGTCAGGACGAGCGCGAGCACCCACGCCCAGCGGCGGCCACGGCGCAGACCGTTGGCGAGGACCGTGATCACGACGATGTCGATCGCGACGTCCCAGATGCCGCCCGAGACGGGCTCGGACGACCCGAACGGGCCGTCGGTCGGGACCAGGAACGCGATGATCTCGACGACGCCGAGGGTGACGAGCACGATGAACGCGACGAGGCGCTGCTCGCGCAGCGTCGCGCGCTGGATGTGGAGCGAACGGTCGATGCCGAGCACGAGCAGCACGGCGAGCAGGTGCTCGATGTCGTCGAGGCTGCCCCAGAACATCATCATCACGATGACGAAGGCGAGCAGCACCAGCCAGGCGCGCACCCGCCACGGCGGCCGGAACAGCGTGATCGCGGCCGCGATGCAGGCCATGCCGCCGCCGGACGGGCCGACGTCCAGCATCCCCGCCTCCAGGACGGCCCACGGCCAGCCCGTGAGCGAGAGGAGCCACACCGACAGGGCGCCCGCCAGCACGGCGAACAGCTGGCCGCCGCCGAAATAGAGGAGTGCGACGCGCGAGCCGCGCTTGTATTCCAGGAACGCCATACCCCAGAAGCCGACGATGACGATCGCGTACACCCACGGGCGCGCGGCGATGAAGGTGCCGGTCAGCGGCGTCCACCACCTGCCGGCCTCGAACGCCGGCAGCCCGTAGGCGAGGGTGTCCCACAGCGGATGCCGCTCGAACGGCGTCCACAGTGCCGTGGTCAGCACGCCCACGACGAGCAGCAGCCCGACGACGGAGAGCGTCGCCGGGATGCGGCGGAGCACGGCGAGCGGCGTGAGGCGGGTTCGGGTGACCGTCATGGTCCTCACGATAGCGACGCCGGCCGCGTCGCCCGGATCAGGCGGGGTCGTCGACCAGCAGGAGGGCGCGGAGGCCGTCCACGTCGTCGACCGCCGCCTGGGCGCCGTCGGCCTCGTGCGGCCAGCTGAAGCCCCAGCGGACGAAGATCACGGGGACGCCGTTCACGGCGCCGCCCTCGACGTCGTGGTGCCGGTCGCCGACCAGCACGGGGCGCGACACGTCGACGCCCGCGGCCTCGAGGCGGCGCAGCGCCTCGGCCACGATCTCGGCCTTGCCGGCCAGGGTCTTCTCGTCGAGGGTCGCGCCGGTGATGACGGCGAGGTGCTCGGTGAGCCCGAAGTGCTCCATGAGCGCGGTGACCTGGATCTCGGGCTTCGAGCTCGCGGTGGCCTGCGGGATGCCGGCCGCGGCGATCTCCGCGACGAGCTCGACCACGCCCGGGTAGGTGCGCACGTCGGTCGTGTAGCCGTCGGCGCGGCCGAGGGTGCGGTAGAACGCCACCGCCTCGGTCGCCTGCTCCGGGGTCATCGCCGCCTGCCGCTGGAACGACTCGTGCATCGGCGGCCCGATCCAGTGCACCAGCTCCTCACGGGTGGGGGCGGGCAGGCCGTAGTGCTCGAGCGTCACGCTGAGCCGGCGGAGGATGCCGACGGACGCGTCGACGAGCGTGCCGTCCACGTCCCAGAGGATGCAGGAGAAGGGGGAGCGGGGGGTCACGCTCCCACGGTATCGCGTGTCAGAACAGCCGCGGTGCGCCCGAGGCGGTGCCCTTCATGTCGTCGTAGTCGAGCGTGACGCAGCGGATGCCGCGGTCGGTGGCGAGCACCTTCGCCTGCGGTTTGATCTCCTGGGCGGCGAACACGCCCTTCACCGGGGCGAGGTGCGGGTCGCGGCCGAGGAGCTCCAGGTACCGGGTGAGCTGCTCGACGCCGTCGATGTCGCCGCGTCGCTTCACCTCGACGGCGATCGTGCCGCCCGCGGGGTCGCGCAGGAGGAGGTCGACCGGGCCGATGGCGGTGGGGAACTCGCGTCGCACGAGGCTGAGACCGTCGCCAATGAGCTCGACCTGCTCGGCGAGCAGGCGCTGCAGGTCGGCCTCGACGCCGTCCTTGACCAGTCCCGGGTCCACGCCCAGTTCGTGGGCCGAGTCGTGCAGGATCTCGTGCAGGTGCACGAGCAGGGCGTCGCCCGTCTTCGCGTGCGTGACCCGCCACTGCTCCACGACGCCGACGCTCGCGGCGTCCTCGTCGGGCACCTGCACCTCGAGCCGGCACGGCGGGCTCATCCAGTTCAGCGGCTTGTAGGAGCCGCCGTCGGAGTGCACGAGCAGACTGCCGTCGGCCTTGTGCACGAGCAGGCGCGTGGCGAGGGGGAGATGTGCGTTCAGGCGACCGGTGTAGTCGACGGAACAGCGGGCAATGACGAGACGCACCCGACGAGCCTACCTGCGGGAGCGCACCCGGCTCAGTGGTGCCCGGCGCCGACCTGGCTGCCGGGCAGCGGGCGGGCGGCGGCGGAAAAGAACCCGGATGCGACGACCAGCACGACGAGGATGTACAGGGTGTTCAGGAGCCCGAACTGCTCGCTGATCAGGCCCAGCACCGGGGGACCGGCGAGGAAGGCGACATAGCCGATGGTCGCGGCGGCACTCACCCGCGCTGCGGCGCGTGCCGGGTCGTCGCCGGCCGCGGACATGCCGAGCGGGAACCCGAGCGAGGCACCGACGCCCCACAGTGCCGCTCCCACGAAGACGAGCGGGAGGTTCGGGGCGAGGATGAACAGCAGCAGGCCCGCCGCAGCGGCGACCGACAGCACGCGCAGCACCGCGACGCGGCCGAAGCGGTCGACGAGCGGCCCGCCGAAGATGCGGACGACCGTCATCGCCACCGAGAACACGGTGAGGCCGAGCGCCCCGTTGTGCTCCGGTGCGCCGTGCCCTTCGACCACACCGAGCGCCAGCCAGTCGTTCGCGCCGCCCTCGGCGAACGCCATGCCCAGCATGACCACGCCGAGCGCGTAGGTGCGGGGCTCCTTCCAGGCGGAGAGGGCGACCGAGAGCTTCGCCCGCCAGCCTCGCGGGGTGTCGTCGGACGCGTCGTCCATGACCTCCGAACGCACCGGGACGTTCGCGACCGAGACGACGGCGACCACGAGGATCGTCACAGCGACGATCGACAGGTGTGCGACGACGTCCAGCCCGATCGCGATGAGGGCGGCGCCGAGGCCGGCGCCGATGACCGTGCCGAAGCTGAAGAAGGCGTGGAAGAGCGGGAGGAGCGTCTTGCCCGACTGCGCCTCGATGGCGGCGCCCTCGACGTTCATCATGACGTCGAGGCACCCGTTCCCGAAGCCCCACAGCGCGACGCCGAGGATCACCACCGCGACCGATTGGAGGACGTCGGTGCCGACCCCGATCACGGCGACCCCGACCCCGAACACGATCATCATGAGCAGCATCCCGCGTCGCGCGCCCAGGCGCGCCAGCACGATCGAGCTGATGGAGAGGCCGAGGATGGAGGCGATGCCGCCGAGCAGCAGCACGATGCCGATCTCGGCCTTCGAGATGCCGAGCGTCTCCTTGATGGCGGGGACGCGCGAGGCCCACGTCGCGACGCTCAAGCCACTGACGAGGAAGATGGCGAAGATCGCCGTCCGCCACCGGACGAACTGCGTGCGGGTCAAGGTCGTGTCCACGCGGGGAGTCTACCGAATCGATTCGAGCCTGTGCGGGTTACCATCGGAGCATGAGCGTGCGCAGAGCGACGATCGCCGACGTCGCGCGGGAAGCGGGCGTCGCGGCATCCACCGCGTCGGTGGTCTTCAGCGGCAAGACGCGCGTCTCGCCGCGCACCCGTGAGCGGGTGCTGGCGGCGGCCGCCGCCCTCGGCTACGCGGGCCCGGATCCGCGGGCGGCGTCGCTGCGCCGCGGGCGCTCCGGGATCGTCGGCGTCGTGTTCAGCGAGCGGCTCGGCACGGTCTTCCTCGACCCGGTGACCCGCGTCATGATGGACGGCCTCGCCGACGGCGTCGACGACGCGGGCCTGCTCCTGCTCCGCGAGGACGCTGCGGACGGGGAGCTCAGCGTGAACTCCGCGCCGGTCGACGCCGTCGTGCTCATCGGCTGCAGCATGCGGATGCGGGACAGCCTCGACGTGGTTCGCTCGCGCGGGCTGCCGGTCGTCGTCATCGAGGGCGACGCGGGGGAGGGAATCCCGCGCATCGGACTCGACAACCGCGAGGGACAGGCGCGGATCGCGCGCCACCTCGCCGAGCTCGGCCACCGCGAGGTCGTCACCGTGACGCTGCCCGTCGACGGGCGGCGTGAGCGGGGGTGGGTGGACCACGTCCGCCCGGAGGACATGACGGTCGAGGTCACCCGCGACCGGCTCGCCGGCGCACGGGAGGTGTTCCCCGGGCTCCGGGTCTACGCGACCGCGGGAAGCCTCGTCGACGAAGGCTATGCCGCGGGACAGGCGGTCCTCGCCCGCACGCCGCGGCCGACGGCCGTCATCGCCCAGAGCGACCTGCTCGCCGTGGGTGTCATCCGCGCACTCCGCGACGCCGGGGTCCGCGTGCCCGAAGACGTCTCCGTCACCGGCTTCGACGGCATCGACGCCGACGGCATCGCGCCGCTCACGCTCACCACGATGGAGCAGCCCGCGGCTGCGAAGGGCCGCGCGGCCGGCGCCGCGATCACCGCGATGCTCGCCGGTGCGCTGCCCGCCAGCATCCAGCTCACGACTGCATTCCGTCTCGGGGATACGACGGCGGCCGCGCCGACCCCCGGACACTGACCCCGTAGACTGGACGCGACAACCCCGATCGCCTGAGCCCGGCACACGGCTGCCGGCCGACGACCACGAGGAGGCCGCATGCTGGTCCTCCTCGCTGCGTTCGCCCTGGTGCCGCTCGTCATGCCGGTGCTGGTGCGCCGCATGGGGTCGAGGGCCTTCCTGCTCGCCGCGATCCTGCCGCTCGTGGCGTTCGCCGACACGGTGCTGCAGACCCCCGCCGTCCTCGCGGGGGAGGTGCCGACCGAGCGGTTCGAGTGGATCCCCGGGCTCGGCATCGCGCTGTCGATGCGGATGGACACACTGTCCTGGCTGCTCGCGCTGGTCGTCACCGGCGTCGGCGCGCTCGTGATGATCTACTGCACCTGGTACTTCAAGGGGAAGAAGTCCGGGCTCGGCCAGTTCACCGCGGTGCTGCTCGCGTTCGCGGGCGCCATGTACGGTCTCGTGCTCACCGACGACATCGTCGTGCTGGTGATGTTCTGGGAGGTCACGAGTGTCCTCTCCTACCTGCTGATCGGGTTCTACCACGCCCGCGGCGCCAGCCGTCGTGCCGCGCTGCAGGCCCTCCTCGTCACGAGCCTCGGCGGCCTCGTCATGCTCATCGGCGTGGTCCTGCTCGTCGTGCAGGCCGGCACGTCGAGCCTGTCCGTCATCCTCGCCGAGGCGCCCACCGGCCCCGTCGTCGACGCGGCGCTCGTGCTCATCCTCGTGGGCGCGCTGAGCAAGTCCGCGATCTTCCCGTTCCACTTCTGGCTCCCCGGCGCCATGGCCGCCCCCACGCCGGTGAGCGCCTACCTCCACGCGGCGGCGATGGTGAAGGCGGGCATCTACCTCATCGCGCGATTCGCGCCGGTGTATGCGCTCGAGGCTCCGTGGCGTCCGGTCGTGATCGTCCTCGGCGTCTTCACGATGCTGCTCGGCGGCGTGCAGGCCATGCGCGAGCACGACCTCAAGCGCATCCTCGCGTTCGGCACCGTGAGCCAGCTCGGCTTCCTCACCGTGGTGCTCGGCTTCGGCACCCGCGACGCCGCGCTCGCCGGGCTCGCGCTCCTCCTCAGCCACGCGCTGTTCAAGTCCTCGCTCTTCCTCGTGGTCGGCATCATCGACCACCAGGTCTCCACCCGCGACATCACCGAGCTGTCCGGCGTCGGTCGGCAGGCACCCGCGCTCGCCGCGTTCTCGATGATCGCGATCGCCTCGATGGCCGGGATCATCCCCACGATCGGCTTCGTCGCCAAGGAGGGGGTGCTCGCCGCCTTCCTCGACGACGGATCGGCATGGGGATGGGTCGCGCTCGTCGGCGTCGCGCTCGGCTCCGTGCTCACCGTCGCGTACGGCATGCGGTTCGTCTGGGGCGCGTTCTGGACGAAGAAGGACGCCGACGGCACCGCCCGCACGCCGACCGACTGGCCGCGCCCGGGCGCGGGTTTCACCGCGGTGCCCGTGCTGCTGTCGGCGCTCACGCTCGTGAGCGGGTTCGCCGCGTCGTGGCTCGACACCGCGTTCAGCGGCTACGCCGACCTCATCCCCGCCCACGGCGAGCACGTCGCGCACCTGGCCCTCTGGCACGGGTTCGAGCCGGCGCTGTGGATCTCGCTCGGCACGATCGTCGTCGGCGCCCTCGTCTTCTGGCTCGCAGCCCGCACGCGCTGGAGCGGCCGGCCGAGGATGCTGCCGTTCACCGCCGTCGACGCCTACAACGGCACGATCCGCGGCGTGCTGAAGGCGGCCGTGTTCACGACGAGCCTCACCCAGCGCGGGTCGCTGCCCCTGTACGTCGGCACGATCTTCATCGTCTTCGTCGCCGCGCAGGGGACGGCACTGCTCGCCGGCGACCAGTGGCGCGCCGAGCTCGACGCCTGGCAGTCGCCCGTGCAGCCGGTCGTGGCCCCGATCATGATCATCGCCGGCGTGCTGTCGGTGATCGCCCGCAAGCGGTACAGCGGCGTCGTCCTCGTCGCGGTCACGGGGCTCGGGATGGTGTTCCTCTTCGCCTCCAGCGGTGCGCCCGACCTGGCGCTCACGCAGGTGCTCGTCGAGACCGTCACCCTCGTCGCGTTCGCGCTCGTGCTGCGCCGCATCCCGGCGCGGATGGGCGACCACAACGCATCCGTCGCCCCGATCGCCCGCGCGGTGCTCGCGGTCGGCGTCGGCCTGACGATGGCCCTCGTCGCGATCGTCGCCGCCGGTGCCCGGGTCACCCGCCCCATCTCCGAGGCCTTCCCCGACCTCGCGTACGAACTCGGTCACGGTAAGAACGTCGTCAACGTGGCGCTCGTCGACCTCCGCGGCTGGGACACGATGGGCGAGTTGTCGGTGCTCATCCTCGCCGCGACCGGCGTCGCCTCGCTCGTGTTCGTCACCCACCGCGCCGACACGCTGTCCGACCTCACCCGCCCGCTGCAGCAGGTGCGCAAGCGCCGCCTCCTGGTCGAGACCGAGGAGGGCGTGCGCCCCCAGGCGTCCGGGGTGACCGGGCAGCGCGCGTGGCTCCTCGGCGGGCAGCGCGTGCGGCCAGAGAACCGGTCGATCCTGCTCGAGATCATGGTGCGGATCCTGTTCCACTCCGTGATCATCGTGTCGCTGTACCTGCTGTTCGCCGGGCACAACCTCCCCGGCGGCGGATTCGCCGGCGGGCTCGTCGCCGGCATGGCGCTCGTCATGCGGTACGTCGCCGGCGGTCGCTACGAGCTCGGCGTCGCCGCGCCCGCGGACGCCGGGCGCCTCCTCGGCGCGGGCATGATCCTCGCGGTCGGCTGCGCCGTCGTGCCGCTGTTCTTCGGCGCAGCGCCCCTCACCAGCGCGTTCTTCGAGGTGGAGGTGCCGCTGCTCGGCCACATCGAGTTCGTCAGCTCCACGATCTTCGACATAGGCGTGTACCTCGTCGTCATCGGTCTCGTGCTCGACGTGCTCCGCAGCCTCGGCGCGGAGGTCGACCGGCAGGGGCTCGACGAGCCCGCGAAGGAGGTGAGCCCGCGATGACCGTCTCGCTCGTCCTCATCGTCGTCATGGCGGTGCTCTTCGCCTGCGGCGTCTACGCCATGCTCGAGCGCAGCCTCACCCGCGTGCTCATCGGCTTCCTGCTGCTCGGCAACGCGACCAACCTGCTGCTGCTCATCGTCATGGGCGCCCCCGGGATCGCGCCGTTCTTCGGCGACGGCGAGGTCGCCGAGTTCTCCGACCCGCTGCCGATGGCGCTGACGCTCACCGCCATCGTCATCACCTTCGCCGTGTCGGCCTTCCTCCTCGCGCTGATCTACCGGTCCTGGCAGCTCGGTCAGGCCGACACCGTCGAGGACGACGTCGAGGACATCGCCGTCCGCGCCCGCGGCTCGGAGACCGACGACTCGATGGAGCAGGAGATCACCGACGAGGACGACGACGCCACGAGCGACTTCGTCGACATCGACACCTCCCCGATCACCGTGCTCGGCAGCGCGGACGTCCCGGGACTCCGGGACGACGCCCCCACCGACCGCGGCCCCGAAGGCGGTGATGCATGACCTCCCTCGTACCGCTGCTCGTCACGCTGCCGCTGCTCGGCGCGGCGATCGCCCTCGTGTTCGGCCGTCGCCGCCGCATCCAGGTGGGAGTGTCGATCACGACGCTCACCGCCGTCATGGTGCTGGCCGCCGTGCTCCTGTACGTCGTCGACTCCGGCACGCCCCTGGCGGTCGAGGTGGGCGGGTGGCCGATGCCGTTCGGCATCGTGCTCTACGTCGACCGGCTCGCGGCGCTGCTGGTGCTCGTGTCGAGCATCGTGCTGCTCGCGGTCCTCCTCTTCTCGGTCGGCCAGGGCGCGGCGGACGGCGACGACGACACCCCGGTGTCGATCTTCCACCCGTCGTACCTCATCCTCGCCGCGGGCATCTTCAACGCCTTCGTCGCCGGCGACCTGTTCAACCTCTACGTCGGGTTCGAGATCCTCCTCGTCGCCTCGTACGTGCTCATCACCCTCGGCGGCACCGAGGCCCGCATCCGCTCGGGCATCGTCTACATCGTCGTCTCGCTCGTCTCCTCGGTGCTCTTCCTCGCCGCGATCGCGATGGTCTACGCCGCGCTCGGCACCGTGAACATGGCGCAGATCTCGGAGCGGATGACGGAGATCCCGCAGGACGTGCAGCTCGTGCTGCACCTCATGCTGCTCCTCGCGTTCAGCATCAAGGCGGCCGTCTTCCCGCTCTCGTTCTGGCTGCCGGACTCGTACCCGACCGCCCCGGCCCCGGTCACGGCCGTGTTCGCAGGCCTGCTGACCAAGGTCGGCGTCTACGCGATGATCCGCACCGAGACGCAGCTGTTCGCCGACAACGACGTGAACACCCTGCTGCTCATCGTGGCGCTCGCGACGATGATCGTCGGCGTGCTGGGTGCCGTCGCGCAGGCGGAGCTGAAACGCATCCTGTCGTTCACCCTCGTCAGCCACATCGGCTACATGGTGTTCGGGCTCGCCATCGCGACCCCGGCGGCCATCGGCGCGACGATCTACTACATGGTCCACCACATCGTGGTGCAGACCACCCTGTTCCTCGCGGTGGGACTCGTGGAGCGACAGGCCGGCACCACCTCGATCCTGAAGCTCAAGGGCATGATGAAGGCCGCGCCGGTGCTCGCCGTGCTCTACTTCATCCCCGCGATCAACCTCGGCGGGCTGCCCCCGTTCTCCGGGTTCATCGGCAAGTACGCCCTGTTCGACGCCGCGGCGCAGGATGGCTCCCCGCTCATGATCGTGCTGATCGTCGGCGGTGTCGTGACCTCGCTCCTCACGCTCTACGCCCTCATGCGCGCGTGGAACCTCGGGTTCTGGCGCGAGGACGAGAACGCCGAGGAGCCCGGCGAGGTCGAGGCGCGGCTGTCCTACCTCGGCGACGCCCCCGCCGCCACGGTCGAGACCGGCACCCGTGCCATCCCGCGCGTCATGATCGCCGCGACCGCGGGCATGGTCGCCGTGACCGTCGCCCTGACCGTGTTCGCCGGGCCGCTCTACGACGTGTGCGTCCGCATCGGCGACGCGCTCGTGCAGCCCGTGCAGCTCGTGCAGGTCGAGGAGTACGCGGAGGTGGTCGAGTGAAGACGTCCGTCCGCCACTTCCTCGCCACCACCTGGCGACAGCTGCCGTTCTTCCTGTGGCTGATCGCACTGTGGATGCTGCTGTGGGGGCAGTTCACGCTGCTCGCCTTCATCACGGGCCTCGCCGCCGCGGTGCTCGTGACGGTCGTGTTCCGCCTGCCGCCGGTCGAACTCTCCGGTCGGCTCAACCTCTGGTGGGGCCTGGTGTTCGTCGTCACCTTCATCGGGGCGCTCATCCGTGGTTCGCTCACCGTCGCATGGCAGGTGCTGGACCCGCGGCACGATCCGGGCGCGGCCATCATCGCCGTGCCCATGCTCGTCGACGACGACCTCATCCTGGCCCACACCGCGGTGACCTGCTCGCTCATCCCGGGGTCGCTGATCATCGACGTCGACCGGGAACGCGGCATCCTCTACCTGCACGTCATCGGCGTCCGCGACGACGACGACCTCGAGGCGCAGAAGCAGACCGTGCTGCGGTGGGAGCGGCGGATCGTCCGTGCGGTCGGTTCGCGGGCGCAGCTCGCGCAGATCAGGGGAGGTGCGGCGTGAACGTCCTGCTCGTCATCGTGTACGCGGTCTTCGCCGTCGCCGCGGTGCTCACCCTGTGGCGCATCGTCGTCGGCCCGTCGATCCTCGACCGCGCCGTCGCATCCGATGTGCTCCTCACCGAGGTGCTGTGTGTCCTCGGCACGGAGATGGCGATCAACCAGCACACCCGGACGCTGCCGGTGCTGCTCGTGATCGCGGGGGTCGGGGTGTTCGGGTCCATCTCCATCGCCCGGTTCGTCGCACGGAGGGACGGTGACCGCCGATGATCCGCTTCGCAGCCGTCGGGACCGACGCCGCCGCGACCGCGCCGGACGCCTGGATCGACGTCGTGGTGCTCGTGCTCATCCTCGCCGGGGCGGTGCTGTGCCTCACGGCCGCGATCGGGCTGCTCCGCTTCCGCGACGTGCCGACGCGGTTGCACGCCGCCACGAAGCCGCAGGTGCTCGGCCTCATCCTCATCTGCCTGGCGATCGCGCTGTCGCTGCGGTCGTGGCCGGTGGTCGCGTTCCTCGTGCCGGTGGTGCTCATCCAGCTCGCGACGGCGCCGCTGTCGGCGCACATGGTCGGGCGCCAGGCGTACCGGAACGGCACGTACGAACGCACCTCGCTCTACGTCGACGAGCTCGAGGCCGCCAAGCGCACCCCGCCCGCATCCGGCGGCTGAGCTCCGCGCCGCATCCCGTCCGGGTCAGGACGCCGAAACTGCATCTGCGCGACGAGACTGCTGACATTGGATGCAGTCTCGTCGCGCAGAAGCAGTCTCGCGGTTCACCGGCCTCGCGGTTCAGGGGGTCAGTACCAGTCGGTGGCCTGCGAGTGCGACCACGCGGCGCACGGGGTGCCGTACGCGCGGGAGATGTAGTCCAGGCCCCAGGCGATCTGGGTCGCGGCGTTCTCGCGCCAGTCCGCGCCGACCGTGGCCATCTTGTCGCCGGGCAGCGACTGCGGGATGCCGTAGGCACCGCTCGAGGGGTTCTCGGCCCGGAAGTCCCAGCTCGACTCCTTCGTCCACAGCGAGTCGAGGCAGGAGAACTGCCCGTCGCCCCAGCCGAAGCGGTCGGCGGCCATGGCGCGCGCGGTCCCGCGGGCACCCTCGGGGCTGTTCGCGGCGGCCAGTGCCTCGGCGGCGGCCTGTGCGGCGGCAGCGGCGGCGGCCTGCTCCGCCTCCCACGTCTTCAGCGCCGCAGAGGTCGCGCGCACGCTCGTACGGAGCTGGCCGATGAGCGCGTCCACCGCGTCCTGCGGCATGGTGTCCGCGTCCGCGAGCTGCGCGATGCGCACCCGCAGGCCGGTCGTGTCGACCTTGCCGTCCGCTGCGGCCGCGGTGGTGCGGGCGATGCCGAGGTAGAAGGCGGCGTCGGCGTCGACCGCGCGCACCTGCGCGGGTGCGGCGTCGGCCACCACGGGCTCGGCCGCCTGTGCGGCGGTGATGCCGACACCCGCGCCGGCGGCGAGGGCGACGACACCGGCGACGAGCGCGGCGGCGGTACGGGGGCGGACACGGGGACGGGGGGATGCGGCGGGCGCGGACGTGCGAAGGCGCACAGGGCTCCTTTGTTCGGGCTTCCCCGTGGGCCGGGCCGCCGGAACGGCAGGCGGGCTCGACGTGCAGGACACGCGCGCACGGGTCGGTCGCCCCGGTGTGCGCGTCGTGGGCACGCGGCGGAACCCGCCGCATCCGGGGCATCCACCAGGGCCGTCGGGCCGGCGCAGCGGACCCGGCAACGGTAGACGGTCCGTCTGGACGGCTCCCGACCGTTACCTGGTCGTGACCTGAGGGCGCTCAGACCATGATGCTCGGCGCGAGGTCGCGCAGCGTGTGCCGGTGGGTCATGCGTGTGACGCCGAAGACGGCGACCACGAGGGCGCCCAGCATCCAGGTCAGGAGCACCGTGACGTCGCCCCCGATGCGGGCGAGGTCGCCGCCGTACATGAGCTGGCGCATCGCGTCGACGACGTAGCCCATGGGCAGCACCTGGTGCAGCGCCGCGAGCGGTGCGGGCAGCGTCTGCCACGGGAAGGTGCCGCCCGCGGTCACCAGCTGCAGCACCATGAGCACGAGGCCGAGGAACTGCCCGACCGATCCCAGCCACACGTTCAGCGCGAGGATGATCGCCGCGTAGACGAACGAGGCGAGCGCCATCACGCCGAGGGTGGCCAGCGGGTTCGCGAACGAGAACCCGAGGGCGAGCGCGAGCACCCCGAACAGGGCAACCATCTGGATGCCGCCGAGCACGGCCGGGGTCAGCCAGCCGGCGATCGTGACCCGGACGGGGGAGTGGAGCGCCGTGACCGCCCGGCGCGAGATCGGCTTCACGATGAGGAACAGCGCGTAGATGCCGATCCAGCCGGCGAGGGCCGCGAAGAACGGCGCGAGCCCGGCGCCGTACTCGCCGGCGGAGGCGACGTTGTCGGACGAGATCGCGACGGGGTCCGCGATCGTCTGCGCCTGATCGGTGCGCAGGGAGGGGTCGGATGCGGGGATCTGCGTGACCGCGTCCGTCAGGCCACTGTGCAGGTCGCCCGCACCGGAGGAGAGTTCGGCGAGTCCGCCGTCGAGCGTGGCGGCGCCGTCGCTGAGGGACACGGTGCCCGAGTGCAGCGCGCCCGCCCCGGATGCGGCGGATGCGGCGCCGGCGGCGACCTGTGCGGCGCCGGATGAGAGCTGCGTCGCGCCGCCGGACAGCTGCGCGGCGCCGGTGGAGAGCTGGGCGGCACCGGCGGCGAGGGTGTCGACCTGCGCGACCGCGGACTGCACGGTGCTGTTGGCCTCCGTCAGCCGCGTCGCGAGCGGCTCCAGGCGGGCGAGGATCGCCTCGATCTGCTCCGGGGTGAAGCCCTGCTCGGCGAGATCGGCCTCGAGGTCGCTCCGCAGCTGCGGCAGCGCGTCGACGGCGGCCTGCGCGGCGGCGCCGGCCTGATCGGCGTAGCCGTCGAGCGTCGCGGTGCCCGCGGCGACCTGCTGCGCGCCGTCGGCGACGCGCGCGGCGCCGTCGGCCACGCCCGCAGCGCCGGACGCGACCTGCGCGGTGCCGGTCGCGAGCGTCCCGGTCCCCGCGGCGAGCTCGCCCGCGCCGGCTTCGAGCTGCGCGGCCCCTGCGGCGAGGTCCGTCGCCCCGGAGGCGGCGCTGCCCGCGCCGTCCGCGAGCCGACCGGCCCCGTCGGCGGCGGTGGCGAAGCCCTCGCGCGCATCGGCGAGTCCGTCCAGCAGCTGCCCGGCCGCCTGTTCGCCGACCATCTCGGACACGGAGGTGCGGATGCGCTCGATCGCCTGCGCCCCGATCGTCGAGGCGAGGTAGTTGTTCGCGTCGTTCGTGGCCAGCAGCAGCGTCGCCTGGTGGGGGCTCTCCCCGCCCGCCGACGCGAGGGCGGTGGAGAAGTCCGCGGGGATGGTGACGGCGAAGTCGACCTCGCCCCGCTCCAGCGCGGTGCGCGCCTCGGCGCCGTCCATGCGCCGCCAGTCGAACGACCCGTCCTCGACGAGGTTCGCGGCGACCTCGTCGCCGTACCGGGTCTCCTCGCCGTCGACCACCGCACCCTCGTCGGACACCACGAGCGCGACCGGCACCTGGTCGAGCCGGCTGTAGGGGTCCTGGTTCGCCCAGAGGTACAGCCCGCCGTACAGGATCGGCACGATCATGAGCGCGGCGAGGGCGAGCCGTGCCATGCCGCGGGAGGTCAGCCGACGGAACTCCGCCAGGATCATCGCGGGGATCTTCATCGGGCGGCCTCCTCGGTCTCGGCGCGGGCGGCCCGGCCCGCGAGGACGGATGCGGATGCGGCGCCGGCGATGACGAGCACGGCGTACCCGCGCCCGCCGAACTCCTCGGCGAGGTCCCACCAGGCGGCGGGGTCGCCGCCGTGCCGGTCGGGGGAGACGAGGACGAGCCCCTCGACGTCGGGCCGGAGGGCCGCGAGTTCGAGCAGGAGCCGCAGTCGCATCGTCGGCGCGACGTCGGCGATCGGGACGTTCGCGAGCGAGGCCATGCCGATCTCGGCGAGCCAGGTGCGCACGGCGCGGCGGCCGGAGGCGCGGCCGGCGAACATGAGCTCCTCCGCGGCGACGCCCAGCACCGACACGTCCGGGGCAGGGGCGGACACCTCGGGGGCGTCGACCAGCGCGACCCGGCGGCGCACGGCCGCGGTGTCCTCCGCGCCGTCGATGAGGATGCGACCGGTGCCCGGCCGCATCCGTCCCGAGGCGATGAGCCCCAGGACGGTCGGCCGCTGCTCGGTCTCGGCCAGGGCCAGGCGTGCGGCGCCGGCGCCATAGGCGAGCGTCGTCTCCGGGAGCGCGAGTCCGCGCCCCTTCGACACCTGCTGCAGTTCGATGCGCATCAGTCGGTTTCCTGTTCCAGATCCGGGTTCGCGGTGAGCACCGCGAGACTTTCGCGCCACGACAGACCGGCGATGCCCAGCACGGCTTTGACCGCGACGGTCGGCACGGCGGTGGACGGCACGTCCAGACGGACCACCGCGGTGCGGGCCGCCTCCTCGATGAGCCGCGCGAGCAGCGGGGCCTCGAGGTCGGTGCGGATGCTGCCGGCATCCTGTCCGGCGCGCACGATCGCCAGGACGCGTTCGCGCAGGGGGCGCAGGGCGGCGGCGGTCTCGGCGAGGTGCGTCTCGTCGAGTGCGAGGGATGCGGCGAAGCGCACCTGCGCGGCCTCGCGCCACAGTCGCACGGCGAGCCGGGCGAGCGCGGTGGGGGCGTCGGTGTCGTCGAGCTGTGCGGCGATCGCGTTGAACCGGTCGGCACCGGTGCGGATGAGTTCACTCAGCAGCGCGTCGCGGTCGGCGAAGTGGCCGTACACCGCCCGCCGCGAGAGGCCGGCGGCGCGGGCGATCGCGTCCATGGACGCGGCCGGGTCCTGGGCGACGACGCGACGTGCGGCGGTGAGCAGCGCGGCGCGGTTGGCGACCGCATCCCGTCGTGGGCGGGTCGGGGTCGTCGTGGTCACCGCAGCATCCTACGCCCGAACCTGCACACCCATGTGCAGGTTCTCCGGACACAGCTGCGGAGCTGAGACGACGACACCCCGGCCGAACCACGTTCGCGCCGGGGTGTCGCGGAGTCGCCTCCGCAGCTGTGTTCGGGTCAGTCGGTGCCGAAGTCGAAGGCCGAGGCTTCGTTCGCGGCGTCGGTGGCCTCCGCGAGCTGGGTCTGCTCGGCCGTCGCGCGCTGGGCGCTCTCGGTGATCTCCTCGGCCTCGCCGCGACGCAGCGAGCCGACCAGGGCGCCGGTCGGGCCGCCGATGAGGCCCATGCCGGCGTACTGCTCGAGGCGGGTGCGCGAGTCGGCGATGTCGAGGTTGCGCATGGTGAGCTGGCCGATGCGGTCGGTGGGGCCGAAGGCGGCGTCGCCGACGCGCTCCATCGAGAGCTTGTCCGGGCCGTACGACATGACCGGTGCGGTGGTGTCGAGCACGGTGTAGTCCTCACCGCGGCGCAGGCGCAGGGCGACCGTGCCGGTGATGGTCGAACCGACCCACTTCTGGATCGACTCGCGCAGCATGAGCGACTGCGGCTCGAGCCACCGGCCCTCGTACATGAGGCGGCCGAGGCGGCGGCCCTGCTCGTGGTAGGTCGCGAGGGTGTCCTCGTTCACGATGGCGTTGACGAGCCGCTCGTAGGCGATGAACAGCAGCGCCATGCCCGGGGCCTCGTAGATGCCGCGGGACTTCGCCTCGATGATGCGGTTCTCGATCTGGTCGCTCATGCCGAGGCCGTGACGGCCGCCGATGCGGTTGGCCTCGAAGACGAGCTCGACCGGGTCGGTGTACTCCACGCCGTTCAGCGCGACCGGGCGGCCGCGGTCGAACGTCACGGTGACGTCCTCGGTGGCGATCTCGACCTCGGGGTCCCAGAACCGGACGCCCATGATCGGCTCGACCGTCTCGAGCGACACGTCGAGGTGCTCGAGCGTCTTCGCCTCGTGGGTGGCGCCCCAGATGTTCGCGTCGGTCGAGTACGCCTTCTCCGCCGAGTCGCGGTAGGGGAAGCCGTGCTCGACGAGCCACTCGCTCATCTCCTTGCGGCCGCCGAGCTCGGTGACGAAGTTCGCGTCGAGCCACGGCTTGTAGATGCGCAGAGCGGGGTTCGCGAGCAGGCCGTAGCGGTAGAACCGCTCGATGTCGTTGCCCTTGTAGGTGGAGCCGTCGCCCCAGATGTCGACGCCGTCCTCCTTCATGGCGCGCACGAGGAGCGTGCCGGTGACGGCGCGGCCGAGGGGCGTGGTGTTGAAGTAGGTGCGGCCGCCGGAACGGATGTGGAACGCGCCGCAGGACAGGGCGACGAAGCCCTCCTCGACCAGCGCGGTCTTGCAGTCGACCAGGCGCGAGACCTCGGCGCCGTACTGCGTCGCACGGCCCGGGATCGACGCGATGTCGTCCTCGTCGGGCTGGCCCAGGTCGCCGGTGTAGGTGCAGGGGATGGCGCCCTTGTCGCGCATCCAGGCCACGGCGACGGAGGTGTCGAGTCCCCCCGAGAATGCGATGCCGACGCGCTCGCCGACGGGGAGGGACTCGAGAACCTTGGTCATGACGTCGATTCTACCGGCGCGTCGGGCGCGCTCATGCGGATGCCGCGTGGCCCGGGCGCTGGCGGCGGCACGACATCTCCGCCACGATGACCGGATGGGGATCCACGTGAACGCCGACACCTTCGTCCGTGCCGAGACCGCCCGGATGTTCGCCGACATCCAGCGGGATGCGGGCGGGGTGAACCGCTTCCGCCATAACCGGACGCCTGCGCCGATCGAGGAGCAGACGGTGATCCGGCTGAACCGCGACACCCTCTACAGCTTCGCGATCGTGGACGTGCGCGCCGGGGCGACGCTCACCCTCCCCGACGCCGGCGGCCGGTACCTCTCGGCGATGGTCGTCGACGAGGGCCACTTCGTGCGGGCGGTCTGGCACGAGCCGGGAATGCACGACCTCCGAGACGTGATCGTCGACGGCGACCACGTCCTGGTCGCCGTCCGGACGCTCGTCGACCCGACCGACCCCGCGGACGTCGCCGAGGTCGCACGGGTGCAGGACGCGCTCGTGCTCGAGGCGGCCTCGTCCATCCCGTTCGACCTCCCGGACTACGACACCGCATCCTTCGACGCGACGCGCGACGCCCTGCTGGCGCTCGCCGCCGGTCTCACCGGGTTCGAGCGCATGTTCGGCGGTCCGGACGAGGTCGACCCGGTGCGCCATCTCATCGGCACCGCCGCGGGCTGGGGCGGGCTGCCGACCTCCGAGGCCACCTACATCGGGGTCGCGCCCGGCCTCGCCCCCGGCGCGTACGACCTCGTGATGCGCGACGTGCCGGTCGACGCCTTCTGGTCGATCTCGGTCTACAACGCACGCGGGTTCTTCGAACCGAACCCGTGGGGCCGCTACACGGTCAACTCGGTCACCGGCGTGCCCGACGCCGACGGTGCGGTCACCGTGCGGTTCCGCACCGAGGACGGCGGCGAGCCGAACACCGTCATCGTCCCCGAGGGGTGGAACCTGCTGGTGCGGCTCTACCGCCCGCGTCCGGCCGCGTTGGACGGGTCGTGGCGGGTGCCGGAGCTCGTCCCGGCCGGTTGATGGCGGCACGGATGTCGTCCTGACCGGCCCTTCCGCGCCCGCTCGTTAGGATGGGGTGTACCGGTCCAACACCGAGGGAGCATCCCACATGCCAGGCATCGTGATCGTCGGCGTCCAATGGGGCGACGAAGGCAAGGGGAAGGCCACCGACCTCCTCGGCGACCGGACCGACTGGGTGGTGAAGTTCAACGGCGGCAACAACGCCGGCCACACCGTCGTCATCGGCGATGAGAAGTACGCGCTGCACCTGCTGCCCAGCGGCATCCTCTCGCCCGGCGTGAACGCCGTCATCGGCAACGGCGTGGTCGTCGACCTCGAGGTGCTGTTCGCCGAGATCGAGGCGCTGAACGCCCGCGGGCTCGACACGTCGCGCCTGCGCATCAGCGCCAACGCGCACGTCATCACGCAGTACCACCGCACCCTCGACAAGGTCACCGAGCGCTTCCTCGGCAAGCGCCAGATCGGTACCACCGGTCGCGGGATCGGCCCGGCCTACGCCGACAAGATCAACCGGGTCGGCATCCGCATCCAGGACCTCTTCGACGAGAACATCCTGCGGCAGAAGGTCGAGGGCGCCCTCGACCAGAAGAACCACCTGCTGCTGAAGGTCTACAACCGGCGCGCGATCGCGGTCGACGAGATCGTCGAGGACCTGCTGTCGTACGTCGACCGGCTGCGCCCGATGGTCGCCGACACCGGCCTCATGCTCAACGACGCGCTCGACCGCGGCGAGGTCGTCGTGTTCGAGGGCGGCCAGGCGACCATGCTCGACGTCGATCACGGCACCTACCCGTTCGTGACCTCCTCCTCCGCGACGGCGGGCGGCGCGGCCACCGGTTCCGGCGTCGGCCCCAACCGCCTGGACCGCATCGTCGGCATCGTGAAGGCGTACACGACGCGCGTCGGGTCCGGCCCGTTCACCACCGAGCTGTTCGACGAGCAGGGCGACTGGCTGCGCTCGCGCGGCTTCGAGTTCGGCACCACGACCGGCCGACCGCGCCGCGTCGGCTGGTACGACGCCCCGGTGACCCGGTACGCGACCCGCATCAACGGCATCACCGACCTCGTGCTCACCAAGCTCGACATCCTCACCGGCCTCGAGCGGATCCCGGTGTGCGTCGCCTACGACGTCGACGGCGAGCGGTTCGACGAGGTGCCCGTCAACCAGACCGACTTCCACCACGCGAAGCCGATCTACGAGTACTTCCCCGGTTGGACCGAGGACATCTCCACCGCGCGCACCTTCGAAGACCTGCCGCAGACCGCGCAGGACTACGTGCTCGCCCTCGAGGCGATGAGCAACACCCGCATCTCGGTGATCGGTGTGGGCCCCGCCCGCGACGCCGTCATCGTGCGCCACGACCTCGTGGACTGACACGCCGATGCGCTTCTGGGCGGGCGGGTACGGCGCCGACATGGACGGCGCCGCGGACGGTGTCGGCGAGGTGCTCGCCGGTACGCCGGACGACCACCTGGCCGGCGGCCCGCTCGGTTTCGGCGGCACGGTCGCCGCAGCGCCCTCCCCGTCGTGGATCGCCGCGCACCCCACGCTCGACGTGCTCTACGCCGCGCTCGAGGGGGTCGGCGCCGTCCAGGCGTTCCGCCGCACCGGGGAGCGCTCGTTCGCCCGGCTGGGAGCGCCCGTCCACGCCGGTGAGGCGCTCTGTCACGTCGCCGTCGCGCCCGACGGCGGGTCGCTCATCGCGAGCTGCTGGGGCGACGGTGCCGTGGTGCGGATGCGGCTCGACGCCGCCGGCGCCCCGACCGATCCCGTCACGGCGCCCGCCGCATCCGATCCGTACGCGGACGGCGGCACCGTGACCTCACCGACAGCTGCGCCCGAGCTGGATCTCGCCGCCGCCGCCCGTGCCCTGCGCGAGGCCGCCGGCGCGGAGTACGCGCATCTCGTGCCGGACATCGCGGATGCGGAGGACGCCGTCGAAGAGGCGGAGCCCGCCGAGCGCGTCTCCCGCGCGCATCAGGCGGCGTTCCTCCCCGACGGCCGAATCGCCACCACCGACCTCGGCTACGACCTCGTGCGCATCTGGCGCCCCACCGAGCGCGGCCTGCGGGAGGACGGCCGGGTCGCACTGCCGCGCGGCACGGGTCCCCGGCACATGGTGGTCCACCCGAGCGGACACCTCTACGTCGTCACCGAGCTCAGCCGCGAGGTCTTCGTGCTCACGCCCGACGAGCGCGGTGACTTCCACCTCTTCTCGGCGGCGCCGCTCGGCCCCGGGACCTCGGCGGACGACACCGCGGCCGAACTCGCCGTCTCCCGCGACGGGTCGTTCCTCTACGCGGGGGTCCGAGGCACCGACACGATCGCGGTGCTCCGGGTGACGGGCGCCGGAGAACTCCTCCGGCCGGTCGCGCTCGTGGAGAGCGGGGTCGTCTGGCCCCGGCACCACGTGGTCGTGCGCGACACCCTGCTCGTGGCGGGCCAGCGCTCGGACGAGGTGGCGTCCCTCACCCTCGACGAGCGCACCGGGGTGCCAGGGCGGGTGCGGCACCGCACCGCCGTGCCGGCGCCGACCTGCCTCCTGCCCGCGCGCTGAGCGCCGAACCCCCGGCTCAGAGCTTGGTGAGCTTCGAGTCCTGGGCGGGGATGAGCACCTGCTTGATGATGAGCAGGATCGACGCCGTGACCGGGATCGCGACGAGCGCGCCGAGCAGCCCCAGCAGGGTGCCGCCGACGAGTGCACCGATGACGACCAGCGAGCCCGGGATCGAGATCGCACGGTTCATGACCTTCGGCGTGAGCACGTATGCCTCGATCTGCATGTAGACGAGGTAGGCCGCGGCGAAGATGAGCGCGAAGAGCGGATTGGTGAACAGCGCCAGGGTCGTGCCGATGACCCAGAACAGCACCGAGCCGACGAGTGGGATGAGCGTGATGCAGAACGCGGTGACCGCCATGAGGAGCGGGAACGGCAGCCCCATCGCCAGGTAGAGGATGAACGCGACCACCGAGTTGAAGAACGCCAGGATCACCATGCCCATGAGGTAGCCGCCGATGGAGTCGGTGATCTGCTCGGTGAGGTCCTTCACCCGCGACCGGGCGTAGGCGGGGGCGACGAAGTAGAACGACTGCTTGATTACCGGCAGCGTGGCCAGGAAGTACAGGCTCAGCACCAGGATGATGATGACGCCCGAGATGCCGGTGGCGATCGAGGCGCCGATCTGGATGACGCCGCCGCCGATCGCGGCGATGTTGCTGGGGTTCGTGATGAACGACTGCGCCTGTGACAGCAGGTCCGAGACCGACGAGCCGAACGTGTCGTGGAGCCAGGCGTAGACGTCCGAGGCCATGAAGTCGGTGATGATCTGCGGGATGTCCTTGATGAACTGGGCCACCTGCTTCACCACCGTCGGGATGATGAGCATGAGGATGCCGACCAGCACGATCGCGAACCCGGCGTAGACGATCACGATGGCCCAGGGGCGGGAGAGCTTGTGCCGCGACAGCATCCGCACCACCGGGTCGAGTCCGAGGGCGGCGAACAGCGCGAACACGACGTAGATGATGACCGTCGACAGGTTCGACACCGCGAGCCCCAGCACGAACGCCGCGAGGCCGCCCAGCGTCACGAAGAACCCCAGCGCGAACGGCGACCGGACGGCCGTCAGGCGCACCGAGGAGGGGGCGGACGCGGGGGGCACGGGCGCTGTCGGGTCAGCGGAGGTGTCGCTCATGGGACTCACTCTAGGGGCGCCGGGGCGCGGCGGTGGGGGAGCCCCGCGATAGTGTCGGAGGAGAGGAGGCCGCCATGACCGAGCCCACGGACCCGACCCAGACGCTGCAGCGGCTGCGTGCCAGCATCGACAACATCGACGCAGCGCTCATCTACATGCTCGCCGAGCGCTTCCGCTGCACGAAGCAGGTCGGGGAGTTGAAGGCCGAGTACCGGATGCCGGCGTCCGACCCCGCCCGTGAGGAGCAGCAGATCGCGCGCCTGCGGGCGCTCGCCCTCGAGGCCGACCTCGACCCCGAGTTCGCACAGAAGTGGTTCTCGTTCGTCGTCGCCGAGGTCATCCGGCACCACACGGCGGCCGCCGACGGCTCGCGCTGAGTCCGGGGCGACCGACCGGCGACATCCGGAGGACGCCGCCGGTCGAAGGTGGGATGCGGCCGGTCAGGGCACCGCGCGGCGCAGCACCGGGAACGAGACCGCCGCGAGGACGGCCGCGACACCGGCCATGATGAGGGCCAGCATCCCCGGCCCGGAGGTCGCGAACCAGCCGAAGAACGGCCCCCACGCGTCGAACATCCCGATGACCCAGAGCCCGCCGATGAGCAGCAGCGCGACGCCGATGATGGCGACGGTCAGCCACACGTTGCCGAACCGCTTGTAGACGGCGGCGCCGGCGAACCCGACGATGAAGAACAGCATCGCCATCGCGAAGTAGAAGAACCCGGCGATCACGGGGCCGTCCAGCCACAGCCAATCGAGGGCGAAGAAGTAGCCGTTCACGCCGAACCCGTTCGTCGCGTGCTCCACCAGCCCGCCGACGATGAAGATGACGGCGAGCATGAGCGACGTGAGCGCCGCCGTGAGGATCGTGCCGAGGTAGAACTCGCGGCGGGTGACGCTCATGGCCTGCGAGAACGGGAACACCCGGGCGAGGGCCTGCGCGCCGACGACGGCGAAGTACCAGAGCGGAGCCTGCGCCCCGCCGCCGTACTTGACGCCCTCGACGCCGCTGGTCTCGAGCATCGCCCAGATCGCGAACGAGATCACGAACGCGCCGCCGAGGACGATGAGCGGCACCCAGATGTAGGTCTCGCGGTTCGCGAGCTGCATCCGGACGACGTTGAGCGTGCGGGTCATCGGAGGGTCCCTTCCTCGGACGCGGCGCTGGTGCCGGCCGCGTGCTGCGTCGCGCGGACGACGAGCTGCTGCAGTGAGACGGGCGTGACGTCCAGGCCCTGCGCGGCGAGCGCGCGCCGGTCCGCGTCGGTGAGCGCGCCCATGACGGTCACGGATGAGACGCGGCCGAGCGTCTCACGGTGGATGACGGTGCGGCCGGCGACGAACGCGTCCACGGCGGCGGTTTCGCCGACGACGTTCGCGGCGCGGTCACGCACCGCATCCGTGTCCTCGTCCATGATCACGCGGCCGTGGTCGACGACGATGACCTTCTCGATGAGGTTCGCGACCTCGTCGATGAGGTGGCTGGAGAGGATCACGGTGCGGGGGTGTTCCGCGTAGTCCTCGATCAGCCGGTCGTAGAAGATCTGGCGCGCGACGGCGTCGAGCCCGAGGTAGGGCTCGTCGAAGAACGTGATCTCGGCACGCGAGGCGAGGCCGATGACGACGCCCACCGCCGAGAGCTGCCCGCGGGAGAGCTTCTTGATGCGCGTCTTCAGCGGCAGCTGGAAGTCGGCGACGAGCCGGTCGGCGAGCTCCTGGTCCCAGTTCGGGAAGAAGAGGCGGGCGCTGCGGAACGCGTGGACGGGCATCGCGTCGTCGGGGTACTTCTGGCTCTCGCGGACGAAGCAGAGGCGCGACAGGACACGCGCGTTCTCATACGGGTCCTCGCCGAAGACGCGGACGTCGCCCGAGGTGGCGAAGTTCTGTGCGGTGAGGATGGACATGATCGTCGTCTTGCCGGCGCCGTTGCGGCCGAGCAGCCCGTAGATCGTGTCCCGCTCGATCGAGAACGAGACGCCGTCCAGGGCGCGCGTGTCGCCGTAGCGCTTGGTGAGGTCCTGGACCTCGATCACAGCAGTCACGGCCGGGTCCCTTCGTCGGTGGTGGATGCGGTGGCTGCCCGGTCGGAGATGATCCGGACGATGTCGTCGGGGCCGAGGCCGAGCTTGCCCGCCTCGGCGAGGAGGGGTTCGACGTATGTGTCGGCGAACGCGGTGCGCCGCTCGGTCAGCAGCAGCTCCCGGGCGCCGGGTGCGACGAACATGCCGATGCCGCGGCGCTTGTAGAGCACTCCCTTGTCGACGAGCATGTTGACTCCCTTCGCTGCGGTGGCCGGGTTGATGCGGTGGAAGGAGGCGAGTTCATTCGTCGAGGGGGCCTGGGTCTCCTCGGGAAGGGAGCCCTCGATGATCGAGTCCTCCACGCGCTCCGCGATCTGCAGGAAGAGTGCCTTCCCCTCTTCGATCACGTGAACCTCCGGTCTGTGGGTTAGTTACTCAAGTAATGAACCACAGTACGGCGGTGCCTGTCAACATCCCGCGGCCCACGGACGGGGTGGGGGGACGTCGGCGAGGGTCAAGGCCCGGTCGGCACCGGAGAACGCCTACCATGATGGAACGATGACCACGCCGACTACCGGGACTGTCCGAATCCGTCCTCCTCAGCAGGAGCGGAGTCGCATTGCGTGGGAGCGGGTCGTGAACGAAGGGATCTGGATCCTCGAGAACGAGGGGCGCGACGCATTGACGATCGCCGCAGTGTGCCGGCGTGCGAAGGTCGCGCCCACGGTCATCTACCGCCGAGTCGACGGGCTCTCGGGACTCTTCTGGGCCATCTATGACACCCGGATGCAGGACGTGACCCAGACGTATCGCTCAGGGCTCGCACTGGCTGCGGAACTTCCCGCAGGCTCCGAAGCCCGTGTCGAGGCCACTGTGCGTGCCATGACCGACACCTGGGAAGCACACGCGGCCTTCCTCCATCCGATCGTCAACTACTCGACTTCGGACGAGGCGTTGAACCGGCGCGGGGGCCGGGAATCCCTCGCACTCGTCGACTTGGCGGCCGATCTGCTACCCGCGCCCGTCGCGGGCGTCAACCGAGATGTCAGCCGCATGATCCATCAAGAGTGCGTCTTCCGCGCAATGTACGGCGATGGCTGGCTCAGCCATGAACCGGAGAAGTACGAAGCGTTCGTCGCCCGGGTGGTCCGCGTCGCGAAACGTACGCTCTTCCCACACCCCTGACGGCGCGTCAGGGCTTCGAACCGAACGCGTCCATGGCCCTGTTCAGCAACGCGAAGAGTTGCTCGCGGACTTCCGGTCGTTCGGAGATCCGATGCTCCCACGGGATGCGGACGTCGCGGATTCCGTCAGGGTTCGTGACTCGGAAGTCCGCGCCGTCTTCGTCGAAGTACTGGAGATCGGCCTGTGTCGCCGTCCGATCCCCATCGAGACCTTGGATGATCGTCAGGTTGCTCTCCATCGGGTCGTTGTTCATGTAATCGCAGATCGCTTGCACGACGTCGTCGCTGAATGCCATGTGTCTCTCCTGAATCAGTGGGGCCTGCCTCGCAGGACCCGAATTGATGCACGTGCTGCTCGACGGGCCGACGGCTCGACCCGCCGAGCAGCACGGTCGACCGTTACGAGGTGAGTCGGCGCCGCACGACCAGCAGCAGCAGCCCGAGGATCGGGATCCCGAGGATCCCCGCTCCCACCGCCCAGAAGGGAACGTCAATTCCGGTCCGGGCAAGGGCTCCCGCGCCGGAGGCGGCCGCCGCTTCGATCGTTATGGTCGACGCAGCCACCTCGACGCCCTCGAGGAGGACGACGACGCGGTGCGTGCCCGCGGGCGTCGCGGTCGGAACGGTCGTGGTGAGTTCGAAGGCGCCCCTCGCGTCGGAGGTGACCGTGCCCAGCAAGACCGGATCGGAATGCAGTTCGCCACGGAATCCTGCGGTGTCGGCTGCCAGTCCGCTTCCCTTGACCGAGATCCTGCCGCCCGGGACCAGTGCCCCTGTGACCGTCACCGTTCCGTGCACCGTCGACGGATCGACCGGTGACCTGGAGATCGTCACTGCGGGGGAGGGCGGTGACGCAGGCGACGAGCCGATCTCGTTGACTGCAGCGACGGTGGCGGTGTAGGTGCGCGGTGGCAGATCGACGAATGTGTGCGTGAGTCGCCCGGCTTCGACGGTCGCGCTCGTGGTGTCGGAGAGGGTGATCACATATTCCTCGATCGGTGCCCCTCCGTCCGCGGGCGCCGCCCATGCGACCGTGATGTTCCGGCCGTCGACCGACACCGATGGGGCGTCGGGGGTGGCGGGGACCGTGAAGGTCAGTGTCCCCTTGTCGAGCCCTGCTGCCACTGCGGGGCCGGCAAACGTGCCGGTGTCGAGGAATGACGCGGTGAGTGCAACGCCTAACCCACCAGCGACGAGACGTCCCGATCGGTTCTTGGTTCTGTCTTTCAAGTGACTCTCTCCTTTGCGAGCGCACGAAGGCGCCCGGGGTCGAGGTCCGAAAAGCCACGGGCAGCAGTGCCGACTGCTCCCCGGACTTCACGCTGAGGGCGATTCCGCCGAATCATCGGTGGCGTCGAGCCGCCCGGTCATGAGCGCCTCGTCGCCCACTGATCGTGCCGAACAACGGATCGACGAGATGACCCCGTGACGTGACGGCCGTGCCGAGCGATCCAGGTGTGATGGTAATGCGATTACCGTTCGACGCCAACACCTTCTTTTCCCGCGCCGCGATGACGCCGTCACTGGTTCGCTCCACAGCCCTTGACCTGAAACGGTAAGACGATTACCATTCCACGCATGACCTCGACGTTGAGTGCTTTGCAGACCGTGTCGCCGGCGACTGGACAGATCACGGCGCTTGTGACGGGCGTCCGCGAGATCGCGGCAGATGTGCTGCAGATCACGCTGGAGCCGACGAGCGGGCGGTTCCCCGAGTGGGCGCCCGGCGCCCACGTGGATGTGATCCTGCCCGACGGCACCGCGCGCCAGTACTCGCTTGCGGGGTCGCCGACCGCTCCCACATGGACACTCGGCGTTCTCATCGACCGGCAAGGCCGCGGCGGCTCTGTGTGGATCGCCGAGAACGCGCGCCCAGGCACGAAGCTCACCCTCAGCACCCCGCGGAATCACTTCCCGTTCTCGGCGGAACCCGAGGTCCGCCCGGTCTTCGTCGCCGGCGGCATCGGCATCACTCCGCTGTTGCCCATGATCGAGGTTGCGGACGCCGCCGGACTCGACTGGGCGATCCACTACGTCGGTCGATCGATGGACCACATGCCGTACGCAGACGAATTGTCGGTGTACACCGGACGGGTTCACCTCTACCCGCGTGACACGTCCGCTCGACCGGATCTGGATGAGATCATCCGTGGGCACCGGCCGACAGATGTGTACTGCTGTGGTCCCGAGACGCTCATGGCGGCAGTCGAGAATCTCGGTCGCACCCACGAGGACATCGACGCGCACGTCGAACGATTCATCCCACGTCCGCTCGGCGACGATCGCGGCCTTGATGAATTCGATGTGCACTGCGAGTACACGGGCATCGACGTGCACGTCGGGCCCGGCCAGAGCATTCTCAACGCGGTTGCCGAAGCCGGGATCGAAGCGCCCGCCTCATGCGCCGAAGGGACATGCGGCACCTGCGAAACGCCGATCATCTCGGGCGAGGTCGTCCACCTCGACTCCGTCCTGAGCGACGCAGAACGCCAGGCGTCCTGCTCGATGATGATCTGCGTCTCTCGGGCGGCCTGCCCCCGAATCGTCCTCGACATCTAGCCCCCACCACCAACCGACAGAGCGAAGGAGCTCACGAGATGACTGACACCAAGGCCATGGTCGACGAGACGGACGACCTACTCCTCTCCCGACCGGATTTCTGGGCACGTCCCGACAGAGCGGACGCGTTCCGCGTCATGCGTGACCGGATGCCGGTCGCATTCCACCCCGAAGTCCCCGCTCCGTGGGCACCGGAGGGAGGTGCGGGATACTGGGCGATCACTCGCCACGAAGATGTCACCGCGGTGACCCGGAACACGCAGACGTTCAGCACCCGGGGCGGGACACAGCCCGAGGAATGGCCCGAGGACCGCGTCCGCGCGCTCGGAATGCTCCACATGGACGACCCGGAGCACCGTATCTGGCGCTCCATCGTCGGCCCCGCCTTCGCCCCGCGCTACCTCGACCGCATCCTCGACAAGATCCGTGAGAACGCGAACGATGTGATCGACAAACTCATCGCAGAGCCCGATGTCGATGTCGTCACGAACCTGGTGAACTCCTACCCCGTGCGCGTCATCGCCGACATGCTCGGCATGCCGAAGGAGGACCACGACCAGTTCGTCGAATGGACCTACCTCGCATTCGGAACAGACCGCGTGAAGGGAAACGCCGCACACCGAGCGCTCATCGAGTACGGCACCGCTCTCGCGGCCAAGTGCCGGGCGAACCCGGGCGACGACGTGATGAGCCGCATCGTCACCGCCGAAGTCGAGGGCCGCCAGCTCACCGATCTGGAGGTCGGAGGCTTCGTGTCCCTCCTCATCGGCGCCGGTGCCGAGACGACCGGTTCCTCCCTGGCCACCGGCCTCTGGCAGCTGGCCAAGAACCCTGAGCAGTGGCAGCTGCTCAAGAACGACCGAACTCTCATCCCCAAAGCCGTCGACGAGTTCTGCCGTTACACCTCCGCTGTCGTGGCCTGGCGGCGCACCGCCACCGAAGGCATCGAACTCAACGGACAGCAGATCGCCGAGGGCGACAAGGTCGTCATGTACTATGAGGCGGCCAACTTCGATGACAGGGTCTTCGAGGACCCTCAGCGCTTCGACATCACTCGGGATGCGAGCAAGCAGGTCGCGTTCGGCGCCGGCGGCCCCCACCAGTGCCTCGGTGAGCATCTCGCACGGCGAGAGATGCGGGTCTTCCTGGAGCAGCTCCTCGAGCGCGTATCCGACATCACCGTCACAGCCGACTTGCGTCGCCCTGCGAACCCACGGTTCAACATGGTGTCCGAGTTCCGGGCCACCTTCACCCCCGCCTGATCCGAACGCACAGACGGCCTGGGCCCAGCGCTCGGGCCGTCTGCTTGCGTGTTGCCCCCGATCCCTCTGACAAGCAGGAGCTTCATGCAGTACACGACCCTCGGAGGCACCGACCTCACCGTGAGCCGCATAGGACTCGGTTGCATGAGCATCGGCGAGCATGTCCCGGGATTCAACGAATGGTCGCTCTCCGAGTCCGAGTCGCGACCGGTGCTCCGGCGCGCGCTCGACCTCGGCATCACGTTCTGGGACACGGCGAACATCTACGGCGGAGGCACCTCAGAAGAATTCATCGGCAGGGCACTCACGTCCTTGACCACGCGGGACGAGATCGTTCTGGCCACGAAGGTGTACTACCCCGTCGGACCGGCCGCGGACGACCGAGGGCTGTCACGACGGGCGATCAACAAACAGATCGATGCATCCCTGAGACGATTGCAAACCGATTACATCGATCTCTACCAGATCCATCGATTCGATCCCGAGACCCCGGTCGAGGAAACCCTGGAAGCACTCCACGAGCTCGTCGAAGGAGGCAAAGTCCGCTACCTCGGCGCGTCCTCGATGCACGCGTGGCAATTCGCGAAGCTCCAATACACAGCACGCGCGAACGGATGGACACCGTTCATCAGCATGCAGGACCACTACTCGCTCCTGGAGCGAGAAGAGGAGCGCGAAATGTTCGGTCTGCTGGCGGACGAACAGGTAGACAGCATCGTCTGGAGTCCACTGGCCCAAGGGCGGCTTGCTCGACCGTTCCAGACCACCACGCGACGCTCCGAGCACGACGGCTTCGGCAAGCGGTTCTTCGGGGACGGCGACGAACAGATCATCCGCGCAGCCCAAGAGATCGCGGGCGAGCGCGGTGTCCCCATGGCTCAGATCTCCATGGCCTGGGTCTTCTCGAACCCCGTCGTCGCGGTCGCCCTCGCCGGCGCCACCGCACCCCACCACCTGGATGACGCGGTGGCTGCACTCGAGATCACGCTGACCGAGGATGAGCGCAGTCGATTGGAGAGCGCGTACAGGCCCCGATCCCCGATCGGGTACTGAGCACGGGGTGAGCAACGATCGGTGCCCATAGCCCGGTCACCCTGCCGGGGGTCGCGGGTCTCGGCGGGGCACCGGCCAGGGCGCTCGCCGGACCGGTTCGGGCCGTGGGGTCTCGGCTGCGGCTCCCGGATGCGGTTCGGCCGCGGGTTCCCGCCGCGGCTCCGAGACGGGTTCCGGTTCCGCCGGCCGTGCCTGCGGCGACGGCCGCGGGGTCGCACGCGGTGGTGCCGCCGGACGGACCGGTCGCCGCGTCGCGGACGCCCGCAGCGCCGCATCCTCCGCCGTCTCGAACGCCTCCGTCGCACGGCGGACCGCCGCACGGTACGCGACGAACTCCTCCGGCCGCATCCGTGCGCCCGCCGACGCCGGGCGCAGCTGCAGCGCCTCCTGCTGGGCCCGGAGGAACGCGGCCGTGACGGGATGATGGGGGTCGCTCATCTGCGGGAAGGCGATGGCGTTCTCGACGTCGGTCTCGTACTCGAGCCACCGCGCGGTGAGTGCGTCGTGCTCGCGCATGAGCCTCGGCAACGGCAGGTCGTCGCCGCGCACCGACTGGGCGCGCACCCGCTCGGCGCGGACGTGCGCCCGCGCGGCCTTCAGCGCGAGTGCGGCCGCACGCTGCGCCTGCTTCGCGCGTTGCAGCGCCGCACGGGCGTCGAGGATCCCGCGCAGATCGCCCCGGTTGGCCTTCGCGGCGAGCACCACCGCCTGCGCGGAACGGGTGTCGGCCTGCGCCTGCATCAGCCGGTTCAGGGCCTCGCGTTCCTCGTGCCGTGCCGCGTCGACCGCCAGGCGCTTCGAGCGCCGTCGTCCGGTGGTCAGGCCGGCATAGCCGATGGCGCCGAGACCGGCGGCCGTCGGCGCGGCCCACCACCATGTGGTGAGGAACACGAGAATCGGCTCCACCCTGCCATGCTAGCCGCGGTCCGTCCGGCGCCGGCCGGCACGGTGGATCAGCCGAACAGCAGCGCGATGACGGTCGAGCCGCCGCCGACCAGCACGAGCGAGATGATCACGATCCACGCGGTCACCCGCATCCGGAACTGGCGCCGGGTGCGCAGGTCGTCCATCTCGTCGTCGGTCACGCCGTGACCTCCTCGGTGACGGTCGGACCGAAGGCGGCCGGCAGGGTGGCGCGCGAGCGGGAACGCAGCTCCCCGAGCGACACCGTGAAGAGGTCCTGCACCTCGAGGGCGGCCGCGCCGTCGGTGGCGATGTCGGTCACGCCGATCCGCAGCACCGGGTAGTCGCGTCCCTCGCACAGCCCGCGGAACTTCACGTCCTCCTCGCGGGGCACCGTGACGATGACGCGGCCGGTCGACTCCGAGAACAGGGCGGATGCGGCATCCACCCCGTCGCGCTCGAGGATCTCGCGCAGCCACACCCGGGCGCCGACGCCGAAGCGCATGACGCCCTCGGCGAGTGCCTGGCCGAGGCCGCCGGCCGACAGGTCGTGCGCGCTCGAGACCAGCCCCTGGTCGGACGCCGCGCGCAGCAGCTCACCGAGGCGCTTCTCCCCGGCGAGGTCGACGACCGGGGGACGCCCGCCGAGGTGGTCGTGCACGACCTGCGACCACGCCGAGCCGCTGAGTTCGTTGCGGGTGATGCCGAGCAGGTAGATGTTCTCGCCGGCGTCCTGCCAGCCGCTCGGGATGCGGCGGGCGACGTCGTCGATGATGCCCATGACGCCGACGACCGGGGTCGGGTGGATCGGCACGTCGCCGGTCTGGTTGTAGAAGCTGACGTTGCCGCCGGTGACCGGGATGCCGAGCTCGAGGCAGCCGTCCGCGAGGCCCTCGACGGCCTGCGAGAACTGCCACATGACCTCGGGGTTCTCGGGGCTGCCGAAGTTCAGGCAGTCGGTGACCGCGGTCGGGGTGGCGCCGGTGACGGCGACGTTCCGGTAGGCCTCGGCGAGGGCGAGCTTGGCGCCCTGGTACGGGTCGAGCTGGCAGAAGCGCCCGTTGCAGTCGGTGGCGATCGCGAAGCCGAGGCCGGACTGCTCGTCGACGCGGATCATGCCGGCGTCGTCGGGGAAGCTCAGCGCGGTGTTGCCCAGCACGTAGTAGTCGTACTGGTTCGTGACCCACGACGTGTCGGCGAGGTTTGGGCTGCCGAGCAGGTCGAGGAACTGCGTGCGCAGCGTCTCCGCGTCGGTCGGGCGGGCCAGGGCCGCCGCGGAGTCCTGCTGCAGCGCGTCGATCCACGTCGGGTACGCGACCGGGCGCTCGTACACCGGGCCGTCGACCGCGACGGTGGAGGGGTCGACGTCGACGATCTGCTCGCCGTGCCAGAAGATCTGCAGGCGCCCGTCGCCGGTCACCTCGCCGAGCACGCTCGTCTCGACGTCCCACTTGCCGACGACCGCGAGGAACGCGTCGAGCTTCTCCGGCGCGACGATCGCCATCATGCGCTCCTGGCTCTCGCTCATGAGGATCTCCTCCGGCGTGAGCGACGGGTCGCGCAGCAGCACGTTCTCGAGGTCGACCCGCATCCCGGAGCCGCCGTTGGCGGCCAGCTCGCTGGTCGCGCAGGAGATGCCGGCGGCGCCGAGGTCCTGGATGGCCTCGACGAGCTCGTCGCGGTAGAGCTCGAGGCAGCACTCGATGAGCACCTTCTCGGCGAACGGGTCGCCGACCTGCACGGCGGGGCGCTTGGTCGGGCCGCCGTCGGCGAACGTGTCGGAGGCGAGGATCGACGCGCCGCCGATGCCGTCGCCGCCGGTGCGCGCACCGAACAGCACGACCTTGTTGCCGGCGCCGGTGGCGTTCGCGAGCTTGATGTCCTCGTGGCGCATGACGCCGACCGCGAGCGCGTTCACGAGCGGGTTGCCCTGGTAGACCGCGTCGAACACGGTCTCGCCGCCGATGTTCGGCAGGCCCAGGCAGTTGCCGTAGAACGAGATGCCGCTGGTGACGCCGTGCACGACGCGGGCGGTGTCGGGGTGGTCGATGGCGCCGAAGCGCAGCTGGTCCATGACGGCGACGGGGCGCGCGCCCATGGAGATGATGTCGCGGACGATGCCGCCGACGCCGGTCGCGGCGCCCTGGAACGGCTCGATGTAGCTCGGGTGGTTGTGCGACTCGACCTTGAAGGTGACCGCCCAGCCCTCGCCGATGTCGACGACGCCGGCGTTCTGCCCCATGCCCACCATGAGGCGGGTCTTCATCTCGTCCGAGACCTTCTCGCCGAACTTGCGGAGGTAGATCTTCGAGGACTTGTAGGAGCAGTGCTCGCTCCACATGACCGAGTACATGGCCAGCTCGCCCGAGGTGGGGCGGCGGCCGAGGATCTCGCGGATCTTCGCGTACTCGTCGTCCTTGAGGCCGAGCGCCGCGTACGGCTGCTCCTTCTCAGGCGTCGCGATGGCGTTCTCCACGGTGTCGGCGACGGGACGCGCGGCGGTGGGGTTCTCGGTGGGGGTGGTCACGCGGCTGAGCTCCATGGATCGCGGGTGCCGGACGCGACCAGTCTAGTTGCGTCGGGCCGCACCACCACAGGTCGGGCGTAGTCTCCACACATGTCCTCGTCCGAGTCCGATCCGGCCGCGTCGGATGCGGTCGCCACCGGCCCCGCGGCGGCGCTCGCCGCCCGTGCGCACGCTCTCGACGCGATGCTCGCGAGGCTCGACGACGACGAGGCGAGCCTCCGCGTCGACCGCGCCGACGGGACGGCCGACGACGAGCACGACCCGGAGGGGTCGACGCTCTCCGGCGAGTGGCAGCGGGTCGAGGCGCTCCGCCGCGCCACCCTCGCCGAGCGCGCCCAGGTCGAGGCCGCGCTCGCGCGCGTGGCAGTGGGCACGTACGGGGTGTGTGCGCGCTGCGGCGAGCCGATCCCGGCGGCGCGGCTCGAGGCGCGCCCCTTCGCCACCATGTGCGTGGCGTGTCAGGCGGCGACCGGGGGCTGAGGCATCCGGGGGTTGTGCACGCGCCCGCACAGGTCTAACGTGCAACCAAATGGTTGTACATTACGAACTCGACGACGCCGCGGTGGACCGGCTCTTCCGCGCGCTCGCCGACGCCACGCGCCGTGACATCCTGCGGCGCACCATCGAGGCGGAGCAGTCCGTCTCGACACTCGCCGCGGCCTACGAGGTCACGTTCGCGGCGGTGCAGAAGCACGTGGCCGTGCTGGAAGCGGCGGAACTGGTGATCAAGCGGGCGGAGGGGCGCGAACGACTCGTCCGCGCGCGCCCCGAGACCATCGCCCGCGCCCGCCGCCTGCTGGCCGACTACGAGCAGCTGTGGCGCGCACGCATCGACCGACTCGACGCACTGCTGTCCGAAGAACCGTGACCGGATGCGGCCGGCATGCCGCCGCATCCACGATCCGTGAGGAACCGACATGCCCGTCACCGACATCACGACCGATCCCGACCAGCTCACCATGACGCTCGTGGCCGACTTCGACGCGCCGCGCGAGCGACTGTGGCGCGCCCTGACCGACCCCCGCCAGCTCGAGCGCTTCTGGGGCCCTCCCGGCTGGCCCGCGACGTTCACCCACTTCGACTTCACGGTCGGCGGCGGCGCGCGGTACGCCATGACCAGCCCGACCGGTGAGCAGTCCCGCGGTGGTTGGGAGTTCCTCAGCATCGACGAGCCGGACGCGTTCGAGGTGCTCGACGCGTTCTACGGCGAGGACGGCAAGCCGGTCGAGGACATGCCGGCCATGCGCATGCGCTTCCTCGTCGAGGAGACCGAACAGGGGTCGCGCCTGCGCAACATCACCTACTTCACCTCGGTGGAGGCGCTCGACCAGGTCGTCGCGATGGGCGCCGTCGAGGGGTCGCGGATGGCAATGGAACAGCTCGACGCCGTGCTGCAGGACCTCCGCGCATACGCCGGCGGAAAGGGCACCCGCACCGACCTGCTCGACGACACGCACGTGCGGATCACGCGTCTCATCGAAGGGCCGCAGGACCTCGTCTGGCGCGCGCACACCGAGCCGGAGCTGCTGCGGCAGTGGATGCTGGGCCCGGACGGCTGGGAGATGACGGTCTGCGAGCTCGACCCCACGCCCGGCGGCCGCTACCGGTATGCCTGGGCGCCGGTGGGGGACACGCCGGGTGAGGCGTTCGGGTTCGACGGCGAGACGCTGCTCGTCGAACCGACGCGGCGCATGGTCTCGACCGAGCACATGACCGACACCGACTACCCGTCGACGACGAACGACCTCCAGCTCTACGAGGAGGACGGCGCGACCCTCCTCACGCTCCTCATCGAGTACCCCGACATGCAGACGCGCGACACGGTGCTGGCGACCGGCATGACCGAGGGCATGGAGACGAGCTACGCCCGGCTGGAGACCGTGCTCGCCGGGTGAGAGGCGGGTGGGGTCGCGGGTGAGCGCCACGGTGACGTTTCGTCCGCCCGCGCACGGGCACGGCGTCCGACGCGCAGGATCAGGGGGTGCGCTGTGCGCCCTGACGCGCGTCGGAACCCGTCGACCGCGTCTCCACCCGCATCCGAGAGGGACCGATCTCTACCTGATCGCCCGCGGCCGGGGCATGGGCGCACGCAGTCGCGCGCAGGCCCAGCAGCTGCAGGATGCCCAGGCCGAGTGCATCAAGTCGCTCGCAGGCGACGGCACCGTGAGCCCCGCCGACGAGATCGCGAAGGCGAAGGCGCTGCTGGATGCGGGCGCATCACGCAGGCGGAGTTCGATGCGCTGAAGGCCAAGGCGCTCAGCTGACCGCCTGACCGCTTCCGGGAGGCCCCGATCCAGACGGATCGGGGCCTCCCTCGTCTTCCCAGGGCCTCACAACCGATGCGCAGCGCCGCGTGCTAGGGTCGGTGCGGCGCTTCCCAGCGCCTGCGTCGTCGATACGCTGCCCCGGTCTCGGACCGCTGGGCCTCTTCTCGAGCGGCGAACCGATGCGCGAATCCGCGCCGTCGCCCACGTTCCGCGATCGACTCCGATCGCGCTCTTCCCGAAAGTCGCATCCCTATGCCTTCGTTCATCGACCTCGGCGTGCCCGCACGCCTGGCCGCGGTCCTCGCCGAGTCCGGCAAGACCGAACCGTTCCCCATCCAGCAGAGCACCCTGCCCGATTCGCTCGCCGGGCGCGACGTGCTCGGCCGCGGCCGCACCGGAAGCGGCAAGACGCTCGCGTTCTCGCTGCCGATGGTCGCCCGCCTCGCGGACGGCCGCCGCACCCCGGGTCGCCCCCGCGGGCTCGTGCTCGCCCCGACCCGTGAGCTCGCGACGCAGATCGCCGCGACCCTCACGCCGCTCGCCGAGACCTCCGGTCTGCGCGTCACCACGATCTTCGGCGGTGTGAGCCAGAAGCCGCAGGAGCAGGCGCTGCGCGCCGGCGTCGACATCGTCGTGGCCTGCCCCGGCCGGCTCGACGACCTCATGAAGCAGCAGCTCATCCACCTCGACCGCGTCGAGATCACCGTGCTCGACGAGGCCGACCACATGGCCGACCTCGGCTTCCTCCCCGTCGTGACCCGCATCCTCGGCGCGACGCCCACCGGCGGCCAGCGGATGCTGTTCAGCGCCACCCTCGACCGCGGCATCGACGGCCTCGTCCGCAAGTTCCTGCAGAACGAGGTGCGCCACGAGGTCGACGAGTCGAGCGTCCCCGCCGCCGCGATGACCCACCGCGTGCTGCTCGTCGCCGACGACGCGAAGAACGAGCTCGTGCGCACCCTCGCGTCCGGCGAGGGCCGCCGCATCCTCTTCACCCGCACCAAGCACCAGGCGAAGAAGCTCGCGAAGACCCTCACCGCCGCCGGCATCCCCGCCGTCGACCTCCAGGGCAACCTGTCGCAGAACGCCCGCGAGCGGAACCTCGCCGCGTTCGGCGCACCCGTCTCCGAGGGCGGCGTGCGCGTGCTCGTCGCGACCGACGTCGCCGCCCGCGGCGTGCACGTCGACGGCGTCGAGCTGGTCGTGCACGTCGACCCGCCGACCGAGCACAAGGCGTACCTGCACCGCTCCGGCCGCACCGCGCGCGCCGGTGCCGAGGGCACGGTCGTCACGGTCGTGCTCGCCTCGCAGAAGCGCGACGTGTCTCAGATGCTGCGCCAGGCGGCGATCAGCGCCGACTTCGAGTCCGTCGACGCCGCCCACCCGGCCGTCGCGGAGCTCGTCGGCGAGGTCGCGGCGTACGTGAAGCCCGCGCCCGTGCAGGCGCAGCAGCAGCCGCAGGGCGGCGGGCGCGGCTCGGGTCGCGGCGGCAACGGCAGCGGCGGACGCGGCGGCAACGCCGGCGGTTCGGGTCGTGGCGGCTCCGGCCGTGGCGGTTCGGGCCGCTCGCAGGGCGCCGGGCAGGGCGGCCAGCGCCGTCAGGCCGGTTCCGGCGCGACGGTGTCGGGCCGACCGGCGGCCGCGGGCGCGCAGCGCCCCGCCGCGGCGTCCGGCACGGGTCGCCCCGCAGCATCCGGCGCCGGGCGCACCGGCGGCCAGCGCCGCAACCGCCGCGCGTCGGGCGGCGGCGGTTCGACCACCGTGTGGTCAAGCTCCTCGCGCTGACCGCTCGTTTCCCGGGTCCGCCCCCGTCGTCGCGCACGACGGGGGCGGACCCGTTCTCGGTCCACTTGCCTCAGATGTACGCGTACGACCGCGCGTCGCGTACATCTGAGGCAAGTCGACCGGGGAGGCAGCCGACGTGTCGCCGATAGGTGGCCTTCGCGGCGACACGCTGGGGCTCTACACCGCGCTCATGGCCATCACGCTGTTCCTCCTCGGTGTCGCCGCCGTCGTGCGCCGCCCGCTGATGCAGTGGATCCTCATCGGCACCGGTACCGCGATCTTCATCGTCACGGCCGTGCTGACGCTGACGATCCCGTTCGTCTGGCTGTAGCGCCCGCAGCGTTCCGTTTCGGATCGAGTTGCCTCAGATGTCCGCGCACGGCGGCGTGTCGCGTACATGTGAGGCAACTCGACCGGGGCTGCTCAGGCTCGGGCGAGGGCGTCCTCGAGCGCGACCCATGCGAGCATCGCGCACTTGACCCGTGCGGTGAACTTCGAGACCCCGCCGAGGGCCGCGGCGTCGCCGAAGTCGTCCTCGTCGAGCTCGACCTTGCCCCGCGAGCGCAGCGCCTCGCGGAACGCGTCGATGAGCGCGGTCGCCCGGTCGCGCTCGACGCCGTCGACGAGCCCGGTGAGCATCGAGGCGGACGCCTGCGAGATCGAGCAGCCCGCGCCCTCCCAGGTGACGTCGCGGATGCGATCGCCGTCCAGGCGCACCCGCAGCGTGATCTCGTCGCCGCAGATCGGGTTCTTCTGGTGCGAGGTCGCGCAGGCGCCCTCCTCCTCGGCGAGCCCGAAGCCGTCGCGAGCCTTGGAATGGTCGAGGATGAGCTCCTGGTAGAGCCCGTCGAGCCCGCTCATGCCTGCACCCCGAAGTACGCGCGCACGCCCGAGACGGCGTCGAGGAACCCGTCGACGTCGTCGACCGTGTTGAAGACGGATGCGGAGGCGCGCACCGTGGCGGTGAGCCCGAACCGACGGTGCAGCGGCTGTGCGCAGTGGTGGCCGACCCGGACGGCGACGCCGCGGGCGTCGAGCACCTGCCCGACGTCGTGCGCATGCACGCCCTCGACCTCGAACGCGACGAGCGCGACGCGTTCGGCATCCGCGTCACCCAGCATCCGGATGCCGTCGATGCCCCGCAGGCCGTCGCGCATCCGCGCCTCGAGCAGCCGCTCGTGCGCGTGCACCTCGGCCATCCCGAGTCCGTCGAGGTAGCGGACGGCGGCGGCGAGTCCGACGGCCTGCGACACCGGCTGGGTACCGGCCTCGAAGCGGTGCGGCGGCGGGAGGTACTCGGCGTCGTCGAGCGTGACGGTGGTGATCATCGAGCCGCCGGTGAGGAACGGCGGCAGCGCCTCGAGCACCTCGCGGCGCCCGTAGAGGCCGCCGACGCCGTAGGGGCCGAGCATCTTGTGGCCGCTGAAGACGGCCAGGTCGACGCCGAGCGCGGGAAGGTCGAGCGGCACGTGCGGCGCCGACTGGCAGGCGTCCATGACGGTCAGCGCGTCGGCGGCGCGGGCGAGCCCGACGAGCTCCGCGACCGGGTTGACGATGCCGAGCACGTTGGAGACGTGGGGGAACGCGACCACGCGGGTGCGTACGCCGATGATCGAGGCCGCCGCATCCAGATCGAGTGTCCCGTCGTCGTGCACGGGGATGTGGCGGAGCCTGGCGCCGGTGCGGACGGCGAGCTCCTGCCAGGGGATGAGGTTCGCGTGGTGCTCGGTCTCGGTGACGACGAGCTCGTCGCCCTCGCGCAGCGCCAGGTGCGCGGATGCGGCGCCGCCGCGACCGGCGGTGGCGTTGCCGATCCCGTACGCGACGAGGTTCAGCCCCTCGGTCGCGCCGTGCGTCCAGACGAGGGTCTCCTCGTCGGCGCCGACGAACGCGGCGACGGTGTGCCGGGCGTCCTCGAACAGTTCGGTCGCCTCGGCCGCGAGCGTGTGCGCGCCGCGGTGGACGGCGGCGTTCGTACGGGTGAGGAAGTCGACCTCGGCGTCGATGACCTGCTGCGGCTTCTGGCTCGTCGCGCCGGAATCGAGGTAGACGAGCGGATGCCCGTTCACCTCCTGAGCGAGCAGGGGGAACTCCGCGCGCACGCGCAGCGGATCGAAGCCTGAAGGGGTCACCTCTCCAGGGTACGGGCGGGGGAGTGGACCCGCTCCGTGTCACTGGGTGACATCGGCGGGCGGGAACGTTCCCGCCCGGGGATTATGCTGCTGTCTTCAGCAAGCCGTCGATCTGGAGTGGATGTGACAGGGGCCAGCACGGCACCGGCGACGCTCGACGAGTTCGCCGCAGCCCTGCAGGAGCGCCGCCTCGAGGCAGGCGCTCCCTCGTTCGCGCAGATCGCGGCCCGGATCAGCGCCGTCCGCGAGGCCTGTGGCGTTCCGACGGCCGCCGCGCAGGTCGCGCGGTCCTCGGTCTACGACGTGTTCCGCACCGGCCGTCGTCGTGTGAACGCCGACCTCGTCGCGGAGATCGTGCTCGCTCTCGGCGGTGACGAGCACGAGGCGGAGGTGTGGCGCACCCGGTGTCTGCGCGCGCAGGCCGGTGCCGTTCGCGGCGAGGAGACGAACACGGGGTCGGTCGCGCACGCCTCAACCTCACCCGCGGACGGATCAGGCACGGGGCGTTCACCGGTGCCTCCCGCGAAGCCCGCACCATCCGCGACGCCGGTGACGGCCCGCGGTTCCCGTGGGGCGTCCGGTCCGGCCCGTCGTCTCCCGCCCCCGACGGAGGAGCGGAGCGTCGCCGAACGCCTCGCGGCGACCCCGGAGTTCGCGGCGGTCGTGATGGTGGCTGCGATCAGCATCAACATGGTGGGCGGCACCCTCGCGAACCGCTTCGACAGCCCGTTCTACTTCGACACCATCGGCACCGCCGTGGCCGCAGTGCTGCTCGGACCGTGGCGTGGCGCGGCCGTGGGCCTGCTCACCAATGCGTTCGCGTCGTTGATCGCGCTCCCGGAGACCATCGTCTTCGGTCTGGTGAACGCCGCGGCGGGGCTCGCCTGGGGGTACGGGGCGCGGCTCTGGCGCGCCGATCGCTCGTTCACGCGCTTCCTCGGACTGAGCATGCTCGTCGCGGGACTGTGCACGTTGATAGGCGCGCCGATCAACGTGCTGATGTACCACGGTCAGCTCCTGCATTCCAATCTCGGCATACACGAGATCGCTGACAATGTCTGGCGGACCGTCACCGCGATCAACCTCAGCGTCTCGATCGGGGACAAGCTCATGACAGCGGTCCTGGCCTATGCCGCGATCTCGGTCATCATGTACCTCCATGCGGCCGGCCGCGCCCGCACGGCCTTCCCGACGTCGCGCTGAGACTGTCCGGGATTGTCCGGACTTGCAGTCCAAACGGGTTCCCGCCGCCGTCGCTGGCTAGCGTGAATCGCACGACACGGTCCGCTCCGGAGGTGTCGCGTAACGAAGTTGGGGGCGTCGCGCGCCAGGGTGCCCGGAGCGGACCTGTCGTCCCCGGATCGTGTCGGGCCGACGGAATCGGGTCCGTCGGCCCGACGCACCACCGCTCACCCGCCGATGCGACGGCCCGCGCGCTCCTGCCCCGGCAGCGGCCTCGACCGGCGGCCGTAGATCAGCTCGGACGAATCCAGCAGCCACGGCACGAGCGTGATGGTCACCCCGTGCACGAGCATCAGCTGTTGCGCGAGACGCCGCGCCCGCCGGTTGTGCAGGAACGCCTCCCACCAGTGCCCGACGATGTACTGCGGCAGGTAGACCGTCACCACTGCCGGACCGTGCTTGGCGCGGTACTGGTCGATGAAGGCGGAGACGGGACCGCCGTAGGCGCGGTACGGCGACTCGATGATGTACAGCGGCACCGGCATCCGATGCTCCTGCCACTGCCGCTGCAACGCGTCGGCGGCGTCCCGGTCGACGGCCACGTGCACCGCGATCGTCGTGTGATGCCGAGCGGCGAGGGCGTAGTCGAGCGCCTTCGCGACCGGCTTCTGGAGCTTGCCCACCAGCACGATCGCGACGTCGCCGCTCGCCCCGAACCGGGTGTCGTCGTCGTAGGCGATCTCGTGCTCCACATCGCGGTAGTACCGGTTGACCCCGATCATCGCGAGTGAGAGCAGCGGGATCGCGAGGAAGACGAGCCACGCGCCGTGTGTGAACTTCGTGACCGTCACGATGAGGAAGACGGATGCGGTCAGTCCCGCCCCGAGCGCATTGATCACCAGGCCGTTCCTGACCTCGCGGCGGCTGAACCCGGTGACGCCCCGGCCGTCGGGCGCCCGCATCCGGCGGAGCGCTCGCCGCCAGTGCCGCACCATGCCGAGCTGGCCGAGCGAGAACGAGACGAACACGCCGATGATGTACAGCTGGATGAGCATCGACAGGCTCGCGCCCGAGGCCACGAGCACCACGATCGCGGCGATGCCGAGGATGATCATGCCGTTGGAGAAGACGAGCCGGTCCCCCCGCGTGTTCAGCGACTTCGGGGCGTAGCCGTCGCGCGCGAGCACGGCGCCGAGCAGCGGGAAGCCGTTGAAGGCGGTGTTGGCTGCCAGCAGCAGCACGCAGGCCGTCGCCGCCTGGATCACGAAGAACGGCACCGAGTTCATCCCGAACGTCGCCGCCGCCACCTGGGCCATGAGACTCGGCTGCGGGGCCGAGCAGTCGAAGCCGACGAGCCGGCACGGGTCCTCTGCGTAGTGCACGCCGGACACGAGCGCGAGGAGGGCCAGCCCGGCGAACAGCAGGATGGCGATGAGTCCCATCCCGGTGAGGGTCTGCTGGGCGTTGCGGACCTTGGGCCGCCGGAACGCCGGGACCCCGTTCGAGACCGCCTCGACGCCCGTGAGGGCCGAGCATCCGCTGGAGAACGAGCGCAGGATGAGCAGGATCACGGCGGCCTGCGACAGGTCGTCTGCCTGTACCGCGTACTCGGCGCTCGCCGCGACGGGCGGATCTCCGAGCAGCCACCGGATGACGCCGACCGCGACCATGACCGCGACCGACCCGATGAACAGGTAGGTCGGGAGTGCGAACGCGCGCGAGGCCTCGCGCACACCGCGCAGGTTGACGACGACGAGCAGCACCACGAACCCCACGGCAAGCTCCACCCGCCACGGAGCGAGCATCGGCAGCGCCGAGATGATGTTGTCGACCCCCGACGCGACCGACACGGCGACGGTGAGGATGTAGTCGACCAGCAGCGCGGACGCGACCACGACACCGGGGACCTCCCCGAGGTTCGTCCGCGCGACCTCGTAATCGCCGCCGCCCGACGGATACGCCTTGATCAGCTGCCGATACGACAGCACGACCACGACGAGCAGCACCACGACCGCCGCCGCGATCCACGGGCTGAAGGCGAGGAATGCGGTGCCGCCGATGAGCAGGATCATCAGCAGTTCCTGCGGGGCGTACGCCACCGACGAGAGCGCGTCGGAGGCGAAGATGGGCAGCGCCATGCGTTTGCGGAGGAGGTGGTCCTCGGCGTCGCCGGAGGGCAGCGGGTCACCCAGGAGGATGCGTTTGGCCAAGGGGACGTCGGGTGTCGGATCCGCGCCGGAACTCCGGTCGTCAGGTATCACGGCGGGTGACACTACGCCCGCGCCCGGCCGGTGCGCAACGGTGGTGTGCGCCGCATACGATCGACGCGTGTACATCCCCGACCGACGGGCGGCGCTGGCCTTCCGCATCCTGTCCGCCCTCGTCGCCTTCTGGGGCATCGCGCGCATCACCGGGCTCTTCTCCGGTCACGTGAGCGGGGTGCAGTTCCTGTACTTCACGGTGCTGAGCAACATCCTGTGCCTCGGCTGGTTCGTGGCGCTCGCCGTCGCCACCGGCCGCGACCTCGCCCGCTCCGGTGCGCGCGGATGGTCCACACCCTCGGCCCGCTTCGGCGGTGCGGTCATGATGGCCATCACCGTCACGATGCTGATCTACCTGATCCTGCTCGTGCCGGAGACCTTCACGCAGGGCAACGGCTACACACCGTTCACACTGACCGACGACCTCATCCACATCATCACGCCGGTGCTGACGATCCTCGATTGGCTGCTGTTCACCCCGAAGGGGCGGTTCCGCTGGTTCGACCCGCCGCTGTGGGCGATCATCCCGCTCGCGTACCTCGCGTTCGCGTTCGTCTACGGTGCGCTCGGCGGCACCTTCGGCGGGGGCAGCCCGTACCCGTACCCGTTCATGGAGGTCGATCGGCTCGGGGTGGGCGGCGTCGCCGTGTGGATCGTCGCGCTCGCGGTCGCGTTGGAGGCGGTCGCCTTCGTCTACGTCGCGATCGACCGCCTGCTCGGCCGCGTCGGCCGTCCTGCGCCCGTGACCGTCTAGGCCGATTCGAGCCAGGTCCGCGCCGCGACGACGAGGTTCGCGACACCCTGCTCGATCGTCGGGTGCAGGATCGGGGCGAACAACGGCGAGTGGTTCGTGGGGATGTCGCGGTCGATCGTGCCGTTCGCCTTCGCGGCGGCGTGCACCTCGGGGTCGGCACCGCCCCAGAACCAGAACACGAGCGGCACGCCCGCGTCGCGCGCGAACCACGACACGTCCTCGCTGCCGGTGGCCATGCCCGGATCGGTCACACGCTCCGGGCCGAACGCGGCGCGGAACGCCTCCACCGTGCGCGCGGTGGCGCCCGGGTCGTTGATGGTCGGCGGGAGGGAGTGCTCGCGCTCGATCGTGGGCTCCCGCTCGGCCCCGGATGCGGCCGCCTCGGCGCGGATGACGCGCTCGACGCGTGCCAGCATCCGTTCGCGGGCGTCGTCGTCGGCGTACCGCATGCTGAGCCCGAGCACGGCCTCCGTCGGGATGATGTTGTGCTTGAGGCCGGCGTTGAGCGAGCCCACCGTGACCACGGCCATCTCCCGCGGGTCGACCTCGCGCGCGACGAGGGTCTGCAGGCGCATCACCGTCGCCGCCGCCATCACGATCGGGTCCACCGTGCCGTGCGGCCGGGAGCCGTGCCCGCCGCGGCCGTGCAGCGTCACCGTGAGCGCGTCGGCGGCGGCCATCTGCGTGCCCTGCCGCACGCCGATGACCCCCGCCGGCAGCGGGTGCAGGTGCTGGCCGAGCACGATGTCGGGGGTCGGGTGCCGCGAGAGGATGCCCGCATCGAGCATCGCCCGCGCGCCGGCGCCGAGCTCCTCGCCGGGCTGGAACACCGCGACGACCGTGCCCGCCCACTCGTCCCGGGTCGCGAGGAGTCGCTCGAGCGCGCCGAGGAGGGCGGTGACGTGCATGTCGTGGCCGCACGCGTGCATCACCGGCACGTCCATACCGTTCGGGTCGACGCCGCGGGCGGTGCTCGCGTAGGGGAGGCCGGTCCGCTCCTCGACCGGGAGCGCGTCCATGTCGGCGCGAAGCCACACGACGGGTCCGTCGCCGTTGTCGATCCGCGCGACGATCCCGGTGCCGCCCACGCCGGTCTCCGCCGGGATGCCGAGGCCCGCGAGGTGGCCGGCGATCACCTCCGCCGTGCGCACCTCCTGGAACGACAGTTCGGGGTGACGGTGCAGATCGATGTAGATCGCCTCGAGGTCGAGCGGCATGCGCCAGAGCCTACGTGCGGCGGGTGCGCCGCCGCATCCGTGCTCCCGGACCGCGCACGCCCCCGCATCCGTGCACGCGGACGACGAGTGCGCACCCGTTCCGCGAGTGCGCACCCGATCGGATACGCGCTCGCGCAACGGATGCGCACTCGGTGGGGATGCGGCTTACGCGGCGATCCAGACGGTGGTGTCGGCGGGCAGGAGCCCGCCCTCGAGCGGGTTGCTCGCCACGAGCACGTCGCCCGCGGGCGGCTCGACCGGCTCGGTGCCGGTGTTCGCGACCACGACGACGTCGCCGTTGCGGAACGCGATGACCTCGTCGCCGTAGCCGTCGAGCCACGTCAGCTCGGTGGCGCCGAGCGCGTGCTCGCGGCGCAGGCGCAGCAGCGTGCGGTACAGCGACAGCGTGGAGTCGGGGTCGCCCTGCTCCACGTCGCGGGCGAAACGGCCGAACTCCGCCGGCTGCGGCAGCCACGACTCGCCGGTCGCGTTGAACCCGAACGCCGGCGCATCGGCCTCCCACGGGATCGGCACGCGGCAGCCGTCGCGGCCGTACTTCTCGTGGTTCGTGCGGAACCAGGTCGGGTCCTGCCGCGAGTCGTCGGGCAGGTCCACGGCCTCGGGGAGGCCCAGCTCCTCGCCCTGGTACAGGTACGCGGAACCGGGCAGCGCGAGCATGACCGTGGTGGCGGCGCGTGCGCGGCGCAGGCCCAGCTCCGGGATCGGCTGCGCCTCGGACATCGGGCCGATGCCCTCGCCCTGCGGGCTCTCGCCGGTGAGGGCGAGGCGCGACGCGTGGCGGATCACGTCGTGGTTGGAGAGCACCCAGGTGGCGGGCGCGCCCACGGCGGGGAACGCGCGCAGCGAGTCGGTGATGACCTTGCGCAGCGCCGGGCCGTCCCAGTCGGTCATGGCGTACGGGAAGTTGAACGCCTGGTGCATCTCGTCCGGACGCACCCACAGCGCGGTCTTCTCGGGCGTCGGCAGCCACGCCTCGGCGCACAGGGCGCGGTGACCCGGGTACTCCGCGAGCACCTCATGCCAATCGCGGTATACGTCGTGGACGCCCGGCTGGCCCCAGTAGGGGACGTCGTCCTCCTCGCCGCCCATCGAGTCGGCGTCGTCGGCCGGGGTGTAGTCCGGGAGCCCGTCCTTCTTGATGAGCCCGTGGGCGACGTCGACGCGGAAGCCGTCCACGCCGCGGTCGAGCCAGAAGCGCAGGATGCGGCGGAACTCGGCGCGGACCTCGGGGTTCGTCCAGTCGAAGTCGGGCTGCGAGGAGTCGAAGATGTGCAGGTACCACTGGCCGGGGGTGCCGTCGGGCTCGATCACGCGGTCCCACATCGGGCCGCCGAACACCGACTCCCAGTTGTTCGGGGGGAGCTCGCCGTGCTCGCCACGGCCGTCGCGGAAGATGTAGCGGGCGCGCTCCGGGCTGCCGGGCGCCGACTTCAGCGCGGCCTGGAACCACTCGTGCCGGTCGGAGGAGTGGTTCGGGACGAGGTCGACGATCACGCGGATGCCGAGGCCGTGCGCGGTCTCCAGCATCCGGTCGAAGTCCTCGAGGGAGCCGAACAGCGGGTCGACGTCGCAGTAGTCGGCGACGTCGTAGCCGGCGTCCTTCTGCGGCGACACCATGAACGGGCTGAGCCAGATGGCGTCGACGCCGAGCTCGGCGAGGGCGCCGAGGCGGCCGGTGATGCCGGGCAGGTCGCCGATGCCGTCACCGTTCGCGTCCGCGAAGGACCGCGGGTAGATCTGGTAGATGACGGCGGTGCGCCACCACTCGGAGCCGGGGGTGGGCGCGGCGTCGTGCAGCTGGGTCATGCACCCAGGGTACCCGGAAAATCGTATCGATTCGATACGGCGTCGGGCGGGCGTTCAGCGGCTCACGACTACAGTTGACGGGTGCCGCATCCCGATCCGCACGCCCTCTCGCGCGCCGAAGACCTGATCGCCCTCATCCCCGACTACCCGCAGCCCGGTGTCCTCTTCCGTGACATCGCCCCGCTGCTGGCGGACGGCCCCGCCCTCCGCGCCGTGATCGACGCGCTCGTCGCCCCGTTCGAGGGGGAGTTCGACGTGGTCGCCGGCATCGAGGCGCGCGGGTTCCTGCTCGCCGGCGCCGCAGCCATGGCGTACGACGTGGGGCTCGTCCCCATCCGCAAGGCGGGCAAGCTGCCGCGTCCGGCCGCGGCCGTCGACTACGCGCTCGAGTACGGCACCGCCACGATCGAGATGCACGACGACATCCCCGAGGGCTCGCGGGTCCTGCTCATCGACGACGTGCTCGCCACCGGCGGCACGCTCGCCGCGGGCCGTGAACTCGTCCAGCGCGTCGGTGGCCGGGTCGCCGGCATCACGGTGCTTATGGAGCTCGAGGCCCTCGGCGGCCGTGCGGTGCTCGGTGAGGACGGCCTGCACGCGGTGTTCCGCGCCTGAGTCCCCGCCGCGCGCCCCGCGCCCCGGCGCAGAGCGGATGCCGCCGCCCACCCGTGAGGGCGGTCAGCTGCCCCGGTACGTGGAGTACGCGAAGGGGCTGAGCAGCAGCGGCACGTGGTAGTGCCGGGCGTCGGCGACCGTGAAGTGCACCGTGACCCGCGGGTGGAAGTGCTCCACGCCGCGGGTCACGAAGTACGCCCCGGTCTCGAACGTGATGGCGTACACCCCCGGCTCGAGCGTCTCCGGCCCGAGGCCCAGGCGGCCGTCGGCGTCGGTGGACCCGGCGGCGACGTGCTCGAGCGAGCCGTCGTCGGCCTGCCGGTGGAGTGCGACGGCGACCCCGGTCGCGGGCGTGCCGGCGGTGGCGTCGAGGATGTGCGTGGTCAGGTGGGGGGTCATTTCGCGTCCTCCGGGTCGGTGCGGTCGTCGTGGATCGCGGTGCGCAGGCGCAGCAGCGCGATCTCCGCGAGCTGCTGCGTCGCCTCACGCGCCTCGGTCGTGTCGTCGTTCCCGAGGCGGCGGTGCAGTTCGGCGAGCATCTCCTGCGGCGTGCGTCCGGCCGCACGGATGAGGAACACCCGGCCGAACCGCTGCTCGTAGGCGGCGTTCCCGGCCGCGATCGCCGCGGCGACCTCGTCCGCGGCCGTCTGCATGGACGCCTGCTCGGACCGGGATGCGGCGGCCTCCGCGCCGGACCCCTTCGGCTTCTCGCCGATCCTCGGGTGGTGGGCGAGGGCCTGATCGAGGTCGGCGCGCGACCACACGTCGGCCAGCTCGCCCGCATAGGCGGCCAGCGCGTCGACGGATGCGTACGGGCGGCCCGCCACGACCGCGTCCACCCAGCCGGGGATCGCGGCCCACACCGCGACGGTCTGCGCCGCCGCGTCGGGGTCGAGGGAGTTGAACTCGCTGAGGTGCATGGCGGACACCCTATCCAGCCGATGTGACGCGTCCGTTTCCGCCGCATCCGCCATCCCCTCCCGCCGAGCCACCCCCCTTTCTGCGAACCACCCCTGTTTCTGCGACAGAAAGAGGGGTGGCTCGCAGAGAAGGGGGTGGGTCGGCGACGAGAGACCCGCCGCCGACGCGAGCCCGGACGCCGGCGCGACACGTGCAATGTTGGTCTGGGTTACATTCGCGAAACGCGCGGGGCCTAGCGTGAACGACATGACCGATTCCCTGCCCTCGCGGATCGCCGCGCGTCGGGTGTTCGTCGACGGTGCGTTCACACCGGCAACGGTGCGCATCCTCGACGGCCGGATCGCGGCGGTGGAGGCGTTCGATCCGGACGCCGACACCGTGCTGCCCGACGACGCGATGCTGCTCCCCGGCCTCGTCGACTCGCACGTGCACCTCGACGAACCGGGCCGCACCGAGTGGGAGGGCTTCGCCACGGGCACCGCCGCCGCGGCCGCCGGGGGCGTCACCACGCTCCTGGACATGCCGCTGAACTCGGTGCCGGTCACGACCACCCCCGAGGCGCTCGCCGCCAAGCGCGCGGCCGCGACCGGCAAGCTCGCGGTCGACGTGGGCTACTGGGGCGGCGCCGTCCCGGAGAACCTCGGGCACCTGCGCGAACTCGCCGACGCGGGCGTGGTCGGCTTCAAGTGCTTCCTGCTGCCCAGCGGCATCGACGAGTTCGGGCACCTGGATGCGGCCCAGCTCGAGGCCGCGCTGACCGAACTGGCGGCGTTCGACGGCCTCCTCATCGTGCATGCGGAGGATGCGGCGCACGTCCACGGCGAGGGCTCGCTCGGCGTCCACTACGCCGACTACCTCGCCTCGCGCCCGCCGATGGGGGAGCGCGCCGCGATCCGCAGCGTGATCGAGGCCGCCCGGCGCACCGGCGCCCGTGCCCACATCGTGCACGTCTCCGACGGGGCGGCGCTCGACGACGTCCGCGCCGCGAAGGCGGACGGCGTCCGGCTCACGGTCGAGACCTGCCCCCACTACCTCACGCTCGACGCCGCCACGGTGCCCGACGGCGCCGGTGCGTTCAAGTGCTGCCCGCCGATCCGCGACACCGCGAATCAGGACCTGCTGTGGGCGGGCGTCGTCGACGGCACGATCGACGCCATCGTCAGCGACCACTCGCCCGCGACGGTGGAGCTGAAGGGGGAGCCCGACTTCGGGCTCGCCTGGGGCGGCATCGCGGGGCTCCAGACCGGTCTCGCGGCCGTCCACACCGCGGCCGTGGCACGCGGCATCCCGCTGGAGACCGTGCTGCCGCTCATGACCACCGGCCCCGCACGCATCGGCGGACTGGAGGGCCTCGGTCGCATCGAACCGGGCGCGCCCGCCCACCTGGTCGTGTTCGGCCCGGACGACGCGTTCGCCGTGCGGGCCGACGAGCTCGAGTACCGCAACCCGGTCACGCCGTGGGACGGCGCGACCCTCACCGGGCGGGTCCGCGCGACCTACCTGCGTGGCGAAGCCGTGTACCGTCACGGCGAGGCGGTGTCGGTGCGACACGGCCGTGAACTCATCCGCGCGAAGGAGCGAGCGTGACGTCACAGATCCTGCAGCCGGGCACCGGTCCCATCCCCGGCGACCACTACCTGCCCGCGACCCCCGAGACCGTGCTGTGGGGGCGTCTGCCCTGCGCCGTCGACGCCCCCGTGCTGACGGTCGAGCCCGGTGACCTCGTCACGATCGACACGGTCAGTCACGAGGGGATCCTCGAGGACCAGGGCAAGGACCCGCTCGGCTACTTCACCGGCAAGGGCGTGCCCGCCGACCAGGTGCTCACCGACGCGATCGAGATCGCCCGCTCGCTGTCGCGCGACGTCATGGCTGACGGCCCGCACGTCGTCACCGGCCCGATCCGCGTCTCCGGCGCGAAGCCGGGCGACCTGCTGAAGATCACGGTGGTCACGCTCGACCCGCGCGTGCCGTACGGCGTCATCTCCAACCGGCACGGCAAGGGCGCACTCGTCGGCGAGCTGCCGCGCGGGCAGCACAACGTGAGCGTCTTCGCAGCCGTCGAGGAGCGCGAGGACGGCGCCGTCGGGATGCTGCCGCTCACCGACGGCGGTCCCGCATCCGTCGCCTTCCCGCTCGCACCGTTCCTCGGCACCATGGGCGTCGCGGTCGCCGGTGACGAGCGACCGCACTCCGTGCCCCCGGGCGACCACGGCGGCAACATCGACATCAACCTGCTCGTCGAGGGCGCCGTGCTCTACCTGCCCGTGCAGGTCGAGGGTGCCCTCGCCTACGTCGGCGACCCGCACTTCGCGCAGGGCGACGGCGAGGTGGCGCTCACCGCGCTGGAGGCGTCGCTGCGGGCGACGCTCCGCTTCGACGTCGTGCCCCGCGAGGAGGCGCTCGCCGCCTTCGGCGAGCTCACCGGCCCGCTCGTGCGCACGGGCGACTACCTCGTGCCCACCGGCATGGACCCCGACCTCGGCGAGGCGATGCGCCGCTGCGTGCGCAATGCCCTCCGCCTGCTGCAGGCCCGGTACGGGATGGACGAGCACCTCGCCTACGCATACCTGTCCGCCGCCACCGACTTCGACATCTCGCAGGTCGTCGACATCGTCTGCGGTGTGCACGCCCGCATCCGCGAGGCGGACTTCGCCGCCGTGACCGCGAACGGAGCCGACGCGTGAGCGCCATCGGCGAGGACGTCCCGGACGACCTGTTCACCGCATTCGACCGGTACGAGCGGGCGATCCTCGACAACGACCTCGACGTGCTCGACGAGATGTTCGCGCCCGGCCCCGGCACCATGCGCGGCGACGCGGCGGGGCTCCTCGTCGGCCACGACGCGATCAGCGCGTTCCGCGGCGTGCGCGGCGGGGTCCCGCCGCGCGAGATCGAGCGCATCGAGTACCGTCCGCTCGGCCCGGACGTGGCGCTCCTCGTCTCCATCTCCCGGTACCGCGGCGGCGGCACCGGCCTGCAGACCCAGGTCTGGCAGAAGCTCGACGGACGCTGGCTCATCACCGCGGCGCACGTGTCGCCCCGCCCGCAGGCGCTCGACCGCTCCGTGTGGCGCTCGGTCGGCGACCCGCTGCTCCAGGGCGCCTGGGAGGGCCCGCTGGAGGGTCTGCACGTCGCGGTGAAGGACCTCTTCGCGATCTCCGGCTACCGCATCGGCGCCGGCAACCCCGCATTCCTCGAATCCGCCAAGCCGGAGCCGACGAGCGCGCCCGCCGTCACCGACCTGCTCCGCGGCGGCGCGTCGCTGCGCGGCATCGCCCGCACCGACGAGTTCGCCTACTCGATCGCCGGCGACAACCCGCACTACGGCACCCCGCCGAACGGCGGTCTTCCCGGTGCCCTCCCCGGCGGCTCCTCCTCCGGGCCTGCCGCCGCGGTCGCCACCGGGCAGGCCGAGGTGGGTCTCGCCACCGACACCGCCGGCTCGATCCGCGTGCCCGCCTCCTACCAGGGACTGTGGGGCCTGCGCACGACGCACGGGCTCGTCCCGCGCATGGGGATGCTGCCGCTCGCGCAGTCGTTCGACACCGTCGGGTGGCTCACCCGCGACGGCGAGACGTTGCAGCGGGTCGCCGACTGGGTGCTGAGCTACGACGGCTCCGAGTCGACCGAGAGCGTCTACGGCGAGTCCGGCGACGACCTGCCCTGGCGCTTCGTCGTCCCGCACGAGGTCATGGAGGCGGTCGAGCCCGACACCCGGACCGCGTTCGACGCCTTCCTCGCCAGACTCGCCGCATCCGACGACGCCCCCGTCATGCGCCGGGTCGAGATCGGGTCGCTCGACGACTACTACGACCCGTTCCGCGTCGTGCAGGGCGCCGAGGCGTGGCGCAACAACGAGCGCTGGCTGCGCGACCACCCCGGGGCGGTCGGCCCCGCCGTCGCGGAGCGCTTCCGCATCGCGAGCGAGGTCACCCCCGCACAGGAGCAGGATGCGCGCGGCCGCCTCGAGACGCTGCGCGAGCGCATCCACGAGGTCGTGCGCGACGCGGTGCTGATCCTGCCCACCGTCCCCGGTCCGGCACCGATGCGCACCGCCGACGGCGCCCGCATCGATGCGGTCCGCCAGGCCACCCTCCGCATGACCGCCCCCGCGGCCATCGGCGGGCTCCCCGCCCTGTCCGCCCCCCTCATGACCGTCCGCTCGCAGCTCGGCCCCGCCCCCGTCGGCGTGTGCCTGGTCTCGCGTGCCGGCACCGACATCGCGCTGGTCCGCCTCGCGCGGCGCCTCGCCGCGGTCGCCCGCTGAGCGACCGCACCAGCAGAACCACAAGGAGTACCACCGTGACGATCCCCGGCCCCATCGACCCGCCCGCCCGCCTGCTCATGGGACCGGGGCCCATCTCGGCGTACCCCTCGGTGCTGCGGGCCATGTCCGCCCCGCTCGTCGGCCAGTACGACCCCTTCATGACCGCGGCGATGAACGAGACGCAGGAGCTGTACCGCCAGGTGTGGGGCACCCGCAACGAGGGCACCATGCTCGTCGACGGCACCTCCCGCGCCGGCATCGAGGCGGCCATCACCTCGCTCGTGCGCCCCGGCGACCGCGTGCTCGTGCCCGTGTTCGGCCGCTTCGGGCACCTCCTCGCCGAGATCGCCGAACGCGCGATGGCCGAGGTCCACACGATCGAGACCGCGTGGGGCCAGGTGTTCGCGCCGAGCGTCATCGAGGAGGCCATCGTGCGGGTCCGGCCGACGCTGCTCGCACTCGTGCAGGGTGACACGTCGACCACGATGAACCAGCCGCTCGACGAGATCGGCGCGATCTGCGACCGGCACGGCGTGCTGTTCTACTCCGATGCGACCGCGTCCCTCGGCGGCAACGACTTCGAGGCCGACGCCTGGGGGCTGGATGCGGCGACCGCCGGCCTGCAGAAGTGCCTCGGCGGTCCCTCGGGTTCCGCGCCGATCACCCTCAGCGACAAGGCGGTCGAGGTCATCCGCAGCCGCGGCCGCATCGAGGCGGGCATCCGCGAGGCGGGCGACGAGTCGGCATCCGACTTCGTCCGCTCGAACTACTTCGACCTCGGCATGATCCTCGACTACTGGGGGCCGCGCCGCCTCAACCACCACACCGAGGCGACGAGCATGCTCTACGCCGCCCGCGAGTGCGCCCGCGTGCTCCTCCTCGAGGGACGCGACGAGGTGATCGCCCGCCACAAGCTGGCCGGCGACGCCATGCTCGCCGGCGTCCAGGGGCTCGGCATGACGGTCTTCGGCGACGTCGCGCACAAGATGAACAACGTCGTCGCGGTCGAGATCCCCGAGGGCGTCCCCGGGGATGCCGCCCGCGGCGCGATGCTCGAGGACTTCGGCATCGAGATCGGCACCTCGTTCGGTCCGCTGCACGGCAAGGTGTGGCGCATCGGCACGATGGGTTACAACGCGCGCAAGGGCGCCGTGCTCACGACCCTCGCCGCCCTCGAGGCGACGCTGCGCCGGTTCGGCGCGAAGGTGCCGGCCGGCGGCGGTGTCGAAGCGGGGGCGGACGTCTACGCGGGACGCGCCTGATGCCCCTGCTCACCGGGGTCAGCCCCGATCGCGTGGCGGCGGCCGCACGGCGCGTCATGGCACGTTGCGATGAGCTCGCCCGGGTCTCCGCGACGAGCGGTCGCATCGAGCGCGTCTACCTCTCGCCCGAGCACGCACGCGTGAACCGGCTCGCCGCCGAGTGGATGCGCGAGATCGGCATGCGCACCCGGCAGGATGCGGCCGGCAACCAGGTCGGCCGGCTGGAACCCGTGCGGGACGGGCGGCTCGACCCGGAGCGGCCGGCGCTCGTGCTCGGTTCGCACCTGGACACCGTCATCGACGCGGGCCGGTACGACGGGATCGTCGGCGTGCTCATGGCGCTGGAGGTCGCGCGCCTGCTGCGGGCCCCCGCATCCGACGACCGCTTCGGCGTCGCACTGCCCTTCGCGCTCGAGGTGATCGCGTTCTCCGACGAGGAGGGCACCCGCTTCGGCAAGGCGCTGCTCGGGTCGTCGGCGGTGTCCGGCCAGTGGCGCGACGAGTGGTGGGCGCTCGCCGACGCCGACGGCACGACCCTGCGCGAGGCGTTCCTCGAGTTCGGTCTCGACCCCGCCCGCGTCGGTGAGGCGGCCCGGCGCCCGGAGGAGCTCGTCGGCTACCTCGAGGCGCACATCGAGCAGGGCCCCGAGCTCGACCGCCGGGGCGAGTCGCTCGCCGTCGTGTCGTCGATCGCCGCGGCACGCCGGTTCCAGCTCGTCGTCGAGGGCGAGGCCCGACACGCGGGCGGCACCCCGTACGACATGCGCCGTGACGCGCTGCTCGGTGCGAGCGAGGCGGCGCTGGCCGTCGAGCGCATCTGCAGCGCCGAGCACCACATCATCGGCACCGTCGGCCAGCTCGAGGCGTTCCCCGGCGCGGTGAACGTCGTGCCGGGCGAGACCCGCTTCTCGCTCGACCTGCGCGGCGAGTTCGACGGCGACCGCGACCGCGTGTGGGACGAGATCTCCCGCGAGCTCGACGCCATCATGGGCCGCCGGCACCTGCGCTGGAGCGCCCGCGAGGTGCACAACGCGCCGGCCGTGATGTGCGCGCCGCTGCTGCAGGACGTCGTCCGCGAGGGCATCCTGTCCACGCTCCCGGGCGACGAGCCGCCGACCCTGTTCAGCCCGGCCGGACACGACGGCATGGCGATCGGCGCCGTCACCGACGTCGGGATGCTGTTCCTGCGCAACCCCGACGGCGTGAGCCACCACCCCGCCGAGGCGGTCTCCGGGTCGGACGTCGCCCTCGGCATCCGCGCCCTCGCCGAGTCCGTGCTGCAGCTCGCCTCCGACCGCACCGCCGCCTGAGGTTCGCCCGTCGCACATGTGGGGTCGCACCGCCAAGGACCCTGCATTCGCGACGGGCGAACGCCGCCCGACGCCCCGTAGCAGCGCCGAAACACGGCACGGGTAGCGTGGCGCACACCCCGACGATCCAAGAAGGAACCGCCCATGACCACGCTCCTCGTCGTGAACGCCCGCCTCATCACCGTGCCCGCAGGCACCGACGATCCGGGGTACATCGACCACGGCTGGATGCTGGTGGAACACGGCCGCATCGCCGCGATCGGCGAGGGCGACGCCCCCGTCGAGACGCGCACGGCGGCGGACGAGGTGCTCGACGTCGAGCGCGCGTTCGTGGCGCCCGGGTTCGTGTCGAGCCACTCGCACCTGTTCACGAGCGGCCTGCGCGGGCTCGGCGCGAACGAGACCCTGTACGGCTGGTGCGACTCCATGCTCGGGTTCACGGCCCACCTGAGCCCCGAGGACATGTACTGGTCGACCCTGCACGGGTCGCTCGACTTCCTCGCGAACGGCGTCACCACCGCCTACAACTTCACCGATCCGCTGCAGGCGTGGGAGTCGATGGTCGACGGCAAGCGGCTCGGCGGCGACGCGCCGCTGCGCGAGCTGGCCTACCACACGCGGCAGGCCGACGGCTGCCTCGACGCCGGCCTGCGCTTCGTCGACGCGATCGGCATGGACGTGTCCACCGGCAGCGACGACGAGATCTTCGAGCGGTTCGCCGCCGAGGTCGCGCACACCCGGTCGCTCGACCCCGACCTCGCCCTCGGCGTCTCGATCATGGGCCAGGTGCAGTGGTCGCCGCGTCCCGAGGCCGCCGAACTCGAGGTCGAGGCGATGCGCCGGTTCGGCGTCACGAACCAGGCGCACTTCCTCGAGTCGCCCGAGGCGGTCGCGGTGCAGCAGGCGAAGTTCGCGATGTACCGGGATGCGGGTGCCCTCGGCCCCGACATGATGTTCGGCCACTTCATCCAGACCACCGAGGAGATCATCCGCACCACCGCCGAGCACGGCTCGTCGATGTCGTGGCAGCCCGCCTCCAACGGCCGCCTCGCCTCGGGTGTCGCCCTCGTGCCGGAGATGCTCGAGCTCGGCATGGGCGTCGGCATGGGCCTCGACGACCAGGCGTGCACCGACATCGCCGACCCGTGGGGCAACATGCGCGCGGGCATCTTCATGCAGCGCGCCCGCACCAAGGACCCGCTGTCGATGACCCCGGAGCGCGTGCTGCGCCTGCACACCCTCGGCGGGGCGGAGATCCTCGGCGTCGCCGACCGGGTCGGCAGCCTCGAGGTGGGCAAGTTCGCCGACTTCGTCGTCGTCGACCCGCGCACCCCCGACGTCGGTCCGCTGTGGCATCCGGTGCGCTCCTACGTGCTGTCGATGAGCCTGCGGAACCTCAAGCAGGTCTACGTCGGCGGCGTCCTCACGAGCGAGGAGGGTCGCTCGACGAACCCGCTCGCCGAGGAGGCGTCGGCCCGGGTGCACACCGACCTGCCGGCTCGCGCCGCGCAGCACGGTCACCCGCGCTGAGCGGCCCCCGCCGCGAGCACAACTGCGGAGATGGTCGCCGACACGCCGTGCCCCCCGCATCCGGACGCGGCGTGTCGGCCGTCGACTCCGCAGTTGTGCACGGCGCACGGGCGGCGGGACGCGAAGCGCGCACGCCACGCACCGCGCGCCTAGGCTGACGCCATGGACGTCCGCGACGTGGTGCGCCGCTGCATCGCACCGGTGACGCGCACCCGCGCGTTCCGCCGGATCGCACCGCGGGCGATGCCGCCGATCGAGCGGATGCTGACGCGCCTCAGCGGCCGGAGGGTGCAGCTGAGCGGGCTGCTGGTGCCCTCGCTCGTCCTCGTCACCCGCGGCGCGAGGAGCGGGGCGGAGCGGGAGTCGTACCTCATGTACACCCCGGACGGGCACGGCCGGGCGATCGTCGCCGGCACGAGTTTCGCCCGCGAACGCCACCCCGGCTGGACCTACAACCTCATGGCGCACCCCGACGCCCGCATCCTCGTCCGCGGCCGCGAGTACACGGTGCACGCGACCCGCATCCCGGATGCGGAACGCGACGCGGCGTGGGCACGCATCGAGCGCCAGTGGCCCGGCTACCGCGCGTACGAGCGCGAGTCCGGTCGCACGGTGCGGCTGTTCCTGCTGCGCCCGACCCGCCGCATCCGCTGACCGACACAGCCGCGAGGCACCCCGCATCCGCCGGCCGTCACAGCCCGTCGCCGACACGCCCGCTCGTCGCCCCGAAACAAAAGTGCCGAATGCGTAACGGGGCGGAAACAGTTCGGCCAGTGTTGGTGAAATCTACATCCCATAGCTTCGGATGCGTTGCGGGGCCGAGTTCCACAGGACCGCACACTCACCCACCCGAGTGCACCACCCGGCATCTGGAGACACAGCCCATGTCCTTCTTCACCCCTCGACGCAAGCGCGTCGCCCTGTCCGTCGCAGCCGTCTCGCTGTCGGCGCTCGCCCTGTCCGCCTGCTCCGGCGCGTCCGACGCCTCCTCGAGCGCGTCCGCCGACGCCGACAGCGCCGGCAACGACGTCACCGTCCAGCTCTCCTGGATCAAGAACGAGGAGTTCTGCGGCGAGTACTTCGCCGAGACCGAGGGCTTCTACGAGGCCGAGGGTCTCACCGTGAACCTGGTCCCCGGCCCGTCCACCTCCACCACCGAGCTGCTCTCCGGCACCGCGGACTTCGGGCTCTCCGACGCCGTCGCCGTCGGCACGGTCGTGGCGAACGAGGGTGCGCCGCTGAAGATCATCGCCACCACCTTCCAGAAGAACCCCTTCACGATCCTGTCCCTCAAGGACGGCGGCAACATCGCCACCGTCGAGGACCTGAAGGGCAAGAAGATCGGTGTGCAGGACTCCAACACCTCGCTGATCAACGCCTTCCTCGCCGCCAACGGCATGACCACCTCCGATGTGACGATCGTCCCGGTGCAGTACGACCCGGCGCCGCTCACCAACGGCGAGGTCGACGGCTTCGTCTCCTACCTCACCAACGAGTCGATCATCGTCGCGAACGAGGGCTACGACACGGTCAACCTGCCGGTTGCGACCAACGGCCTCGCCTACCCGGCCGAGACCATCGTCGCCACCGAGGAGATGATCGAGAACAACCCCGAGCTCGTGAAGGCGTTCCTCAAGGCCGAGATCCAGGGCTGGGCCGCCGCGGTCAACGACCCGGAGGAGTGCGCCCGTCTCGCCTACGAGGACTTCGGTGCCGACCTCGACCTCGACCCGGTCAACTCGACCGAGGGTGCCATCGCACAGCTCGAGCAGCTCGTCGTCTCCGAGGAGACCGTCGAGAACGGCCTCTTCACGATCTCCGACGAACTGCAGGCCGACACGATCAAGAGCCTGGCGAACGCCGGCATCAACGTGACCGCCGAGCAGCTGTTCGACACGTCGCTCCTCGAAGAGGTCTACGCCGAGAACCCCGACCTGATCGCCTACGCGAAGTAAGCGATCCTCGAAGAAATCCGACACGGAGCACCATCGTGACGAACACCGTCGTCGAGACCGGTGCCCAGGGGACCACCCTGGGCACCGGCCTTCAGATCACCGGCCTGAACAAGGTCTTCACCACCGGCCGCAAGAGCGTGGTCGCCCTCCAGGACGCGAACCTCCACACCGAGCAGGGCACGTTCCTCTCGCTGCTGGGGCCGTCCGGATGCGGCAAGTCCACGATCCTGCGCATCCTCGCGGGACTGGACCAGCCCACCAGCGGCACCACCCGCGTGGACGGCAAGAGCCCCCGGGAGATGCGCAAGGAGAACAAGCTCGGCATCGCCTTCCAGGACTCCGCGCTGATGCCCTGGCGGAGCGTGTACAGCAACATCAAGCTGCCCTTCGAGATCGCGGGCAAGCCGGTGGACAAGGCCTACGTCGACGAGATGATCGCCCTGGTGGGGCTCCGTGGCTTCGAGAAGGCCAAGCCCGCCCAGCTCTCCGGCGGCATGCGCCAGCGCGTGTCCATCGCGCGCTCGCTCATCATGCGTCCCGAGGTGCTCCTGTTCGACGAGCCCTTCGGTGCGCTCGACGACATGACGCGCCAGAAGCTCAACCTGGAGCTCCTGCGCATCTGGAGCGAGAAGCCGGCGACCACCCTGCTGGTCACGCACGGCATCTCCGAGGCCATCTTCCTCTCCGACAAGGTCGCGGTCATGAGCCCGCGCCCGGGTCGCGTCAAGGCGGTCATGGACATCGACCTGCCGCGTCCGCGCACCCCGGAGATGATGCGCACGCCCGAGTTCCACGCCTATGTGGACGAGGCCTCCGAACTCCTCTTCGGCGCGGGAGGCGCCGCCGCCGATGACCACTGAGACAGCGCCGAAGGGCCGCGCCATCCAGTGGGAGGACGTCCGTCTTCCCGGCTGGGTGACCGGGACGATCGGCGGGATCGGGCTCGTCGCGCTGTGGTGGATCCTCTCCGCGGTGTTCCTCAACCCGTCCGGCAAGCAGATCATCCCGAGCCCGCCCGAGGTCATCCTCAGCTACGTCGAGAGCGGCTGGGCCTACTACTGGCGCAACTTCTCCGTCACCCTCACCGAGGCCGGCATCGGCTACCTGTGGGGCAACGGCCTGGCCCTCCTGCTCGCGTTCCTCGTGCTGCTGGTGCCGCGACTGGAAGGCGTCGCGATGCAGATCGCGATCCTCACCTACTGCGTGCCGATCGTCGCGATCGGGATGCTGGCGGTCGTCCTGTTCGGTGCCCCGCCTGTGGGCGCCCCCAGCGGCACCGCCGTCTTCCTCGCCGCGCTCTCCTGCTTCTTCACGACCGTCGTCGGCGCCCTCCTCGGGCTGAAGTCGGCCGACAAGGCCAGCCTCGACGTCATCACCGTCTACGGCGGCTCGAAGCTCACCCAGCTCACCAAGGTGCGGCTCATCGCCGCCCTCCCCGCCATCCTGAACGCGCTGCAGATCGCCGTGCCCGCCGCCTTCCTCGGCGCCGTGCTCGGTGAGTTCTTCGGCAAGATCGAGGCCGGCGTGGGACTCGCCATGATCCTCGCCCAGCAGGCGTCCAACGCGCCTGTCGTCTGGGCCCTCGCGCTCGCCAGCGGCGCCGTCGCCCTCGCCGGCTTCGGTGTGGTCGGGCTGATCGCGCGCGCCATCGCGCCGTGGTCGAAGGGAGGAACCAAGTGACCACCACCGCCCAGGCGCCCGCCGCCGTCGTCACCACCCCCGCGCCGGAACTCGCCGGCAAGATGCGCAAGCAGGCCGCATCCGGCGCCCTCAAGGCGCTCCTCTGGGGGCTGCTCACGTTCTTCGGCACCATCGCCGCGGTCCTCGTGCTGTGGGTGGGTGCGATCTCGCTCCTCAACATCTCGCCGATGATCGCCAAGGGGCCGATCGACGTCTGGAACTACCTGTTCACGGTGCCCAACGCCGCCGTGAACCGGGAGACGATGTTCACGCAGCTCGGCCAGAGCCTCGCCGACGCGGCGATCGGCTTCATCGCCGGCCTCGTCGTCGCGCTCATCGTCGCCTCGCTGTTCCAGCTGTCCAAGGGCATCGAGAACGCGCTCATGCCGGTCGCGATGCTGCTGCGTTCCGTGCCGCTGGTCGCCATGGCGCCGGTCATCATCATGATCTTCGGTCGCGAGATCACCACGGTCGCGGTCATCGGCGGCATCGTGGTGCTCTTCCCCGCCCTCGTGAACATCTCGTTCGGTCTCAAGTCCGCCTCGCCGCAGATGAACGACCTCGTCGAGGTCTACGGCGGCGGCTCCTGGACGAAGCTCCGCAAGGTCGCGATGCCCTCCTCGCTCCCGGCGTTCTTCGCCGCGGTGCGCATCTCGGTCCCGGGCGCCATCACCGGCGCCCTGCTCGCCGAGTGGCTCGCGGTCGGCGGCGGCATCGGCGGTTCGATCGCCGGCTACATCCCGCAGGCGCAGTTCAGCGCGCTGTGGACCGCGGTCGTGCTCGTCACCGTGGTGTCGCTCGTGCTTTACAACGTCATCCAGATCGTCGAGGACGTCGTCCTCGCCAGGATGGGGATGCGGGCGCAGAAGGGCATCTGAGCCGCGCCGCGTCCGCATCCGTCCCACCCGAAGAACCACCCAGGAAGACCCTCATGACCGACACCGCGCTGACCGCGTTCGCCTATGGCCTGCCGAAGGCCGAGCTGCACCTGCACCTCGAGGGCACCCTCGAGCCCGAGCTCAAGTTCGAACTCGCCGCCCGCAACGGCATCGAGCTGGCGGAGAAGACCGTCGAGGACGTCCGCGCGACGTACGACTTCACCGACCTCACCAGCTTCTTGCAGGTGTACTACCCGGCGATGCGGGTGCTGCAGACCGCGGACGACTTCCACGACCTGGCCTGGGCGTACCTGCAGAAGGCGGCGTCGCAGGGCGTCGTGCACGCCGAGATGTTCTTCGACCCGCAGGCGCACACCAGCCGCGGCGTGCCGTTCGAGCACGTGATCGGCGGCTACCGCCGCGCGGTCGTGCGCGCCGAGCGCGAGCTCGGCGTCTCGGCCGAGCTCATCATGTGCTTCCTGCGCGACTTCACCGCCGAGCACGCCATGTCCACCCTCATGGAGGCGCTGCCCTACAAGCAGTGGATCGTGGGCGTCGGTCTCGACTCCGACGAGCGCGGCAACCCGCCGGCGAAGTTCGCCGAGGTGTTCGCCCGTGCCCGCCAGGAGGGGTTCCTGCTCACGATGCACTGCGACATCGACCAGCCCGGGTCGATCGAGCACATCGGCCAGGTGCTGCACGACATCCAGGTCGACCGCATCGACCACGGCACGAACATCGTCGAGGACCCCGCGCTCGTCGCCCTCGCCGCCGAGCGGGGCCTCGGCTTCACCTGCTGCCCCGTCTCGAACTCGTTCGTGACCGAGCAGATGAAGTCGGACGAGATCGTCTCGCTCATGCGGCAGGGCGTGAAGGTCACCGTCAACTCCGACGACCCGGCCTACTTCGGCGGTTACGTCGGCGACAACTACGTCGCGCTCGCCGAGCACGCGGGACTCACCCGCGAGGAGCTCGTGCAGCTCGCGAAGAACTCCTTCGAGGCGTCCTGGCTCACCCCGGCCCGCCGCGCGGCGTTCCTCGCGAAGGTCGAGGAGTACGCTGCCGCGCATGCAGCAGCGGCGCCGACCGAGTGATCCCACGACCGTGATCAGCAGCATCCCGGGATCCGCGGATCCGGCCCAGGAGGACGACACCGCCGCGGTGCTCCGCCTCGGGGCGCGGATCCGGGAGCTGCGCAAAGCTCGCGAGCTCACCCTCGTGCAGCTCGCGGCGGCCACCGAACTGTCGCACCCGTTCCTCAGCCAGCTCGAGCGCGGCCTCGCCCAGCCGAGCCTGGGGTCGCTGCGCCGGATCGCGCTCGCGCTGCAGACCAGCCCGATCGAGCTCATCGCCGCATCCGAGGAGCCGTCGGCGGAGACCGGCGGCGTCGAACTCCGGCGCGCCGGATCCGGTGCGGTGCCCGACGGCTTCGCCATCGGCACGGCGCGGATGCTGGCGCCCGGCGCGTCGCCGTTCCACCCGATGGAGGTGCTCTCCGACGCGGTGGAGCCGGGTGAGGCGTTCAGCCACGCGGAGGACGAGTTCCTCTACGTCGCCGACGGCTCGGTCGTCGTCGAACTCGCCGGCGAGCAGTACCGCCTCGGCCCGGGCGACTCCCTCTACTACGGCGGCGGCGTCCGCCACCGCTGGTGGTCGGCGGACGGCGAGCCGTACCGCCTCATCGTCGTGAAGGAGGGCCCGCGGCTGCGGTCGCCCGCCCCCACCCAGGAGCTCCCGTGATCTCGTACCCTGACTACCTGCAGCTGCTGCCCAAGACCGAGCTGCACTGCCACTTCGCCTCCACCATGAGTGCGCCGCTGTTCCTCGAACTCGCGGCGAAGCACGGCGTCAGCCTGCCCTCGTCCGACCCGGCGACCCTGTTCGACTTCGAGGACCTCCGTGACTTCCTCGTCGCGTTCCGGTACGCGCACGACGTGCTGCGCGATCCGGAGGACTTCGAACGCGTCGCGTACGAGGGCGTGCGGGCCGCTGTCGCCGAGGCGAACCTCCGCTACCGCGAGTATTACGTCAACCCGCAGTACTTCTTCTCCCGCGGGCTCACGTACCGGCAGGTGATGGACCCGATCATCGCGGGGCTCCGCGCCGCCGAGCAGGACTTCGGGGTGGGGTTCGGCATCGTCGCGGCGATCAACCGCCGCGAGTCCGCCGCATCCGCCGTCGACATGGTGCAGCAGGTGATCGACCACGACCTGCCCGAGGTCGTCGGGATCGGCCAGGACGACCTGACCCCCGAGGACACCGAGGACCCGGCGCGGTTCGCCGAGGCGTACGCGCTCGCGAAGCGCCACGGGCTGCTGCGCACCGCGCACGTGGCGGAGACGCCATACGCGCAGCCGGCCGCCGTGCGTGAGGCGCTCGAGGTGCTCGACTGCGACCGCCTCGACCACGGCTACCGCATCGTGGACGATCCGGAGCTCGTCGCCTCCGCCCGTGAGCGCGACGTCGTGTTCACCGTGACGCCGGTCTCGACCACGATCTGCTCGGGCTGGACGCTGGACGAGCACCACCGCATCCGCGCCATGATCGACGCGGGCCTGCGGGTCGCGGTCTCCACCGACGACGCCATGTTCTTCCGCACCGACCTCGGCCGCGAGTACCGCGAGGGGCTCGCCGCGATGGGCGTCGACGCCGCCACCGCGAAGCAGATCGCCCTCAACGGCATCGACGGCGCGTTCTGCGACGAGGCCCGGAAGGCCCGCCTCCGCGCGGACTTCCAGGCGCAGTTCCTCGCCCTCGACGCGCTCCTCGCCCCCGCCTGACCCGCCCGCGCGTGCGTGCTCGTCTTCGCGAGCACAACTGCGGAGTTCGTCCCCGACACGCCGTGCCACCGGCATCCGGATGCGGCGTGTCGCCCGCGATCTCCGCAGTTGTGCACGGCCCGCCGCCCGCGTCCCGGCTTCGCGCCGCCCCGCTCACCTGTCGCGACGTGTCGCTCGCGGCCGCACTTCGCGACAGGCGAGGAGGGTTTCACCCGTCGCAGATGTCGCATCCGCGGGGTGCGGATGCGACATTCGCGACGGATGAGGCGGGGTTCAGCGCTCCTGGGCGAGGCGCCAGACGCGGTCGCGGCTGAACGGCTGCTCGAACGGCCGCACGCCGAGGGCGCGCGCGATCGCGTTGCCGATCGCCGGGGCCACCGGGTTGTACGGGCTCTCACTCATCGGCTTCGCACCGAAGGGGCCCACGGCGTCCTCGGTGTCGGCGAAGAACACCTCGGTCTCGGGCACGTCCGCGAACTGCGGCACGCGGTACGTGCGGAACACCGGCGTGATGACCCGGCCCGCGCCGTCGGTCATGACCTCCTCGTACAGGGCGCTGCCGATGCCCTGCGCGACACCGCCCTCGACCTGGCCGCGCGCCTGGGCCGGGTTCATGACCGTGCCCGCGTCGGCGGCGTGCACGGACTGCAGGATGCGGACCGTGCCCGTCTCCGGCTCCACCGCGACCCGCACCGCGTGCACGTTGAACGCGAGCGAGCGGATGTCGCCGAGCTCGCTGCCGTCGGCGGTGAGCCCCTCGGCGTTCCGCTCGTCGTCGGGAGCCGCGACAACGATCTCGTCGAACCCGACCGTCCGCGCCGCCGTGACCACGCCGTCGGCCGTCACGCGGGCGTCCTCGGGCGCCGTGCCGGTCAGCCCGGCGGCGATCCGCCGCATCCGCCGCTCGAGCATGCCGCACGCGGCATACAGCGCCTTGCCCGCGACCGTGATGCCCGTCGAGGCGAACGCCCCGGTGTCGTGGGCGACGGCGTCGGTGTCGGCGTGCCAGAGGGTGAGTCGGTCGAAGCCGACGTCGAAGACGGTGGCGGCGATCTGCCGGAGCACGGTCGAGGTGCCGTTGCCGAACTCGGCGGTGCCGGCCTGCAGCAGGTAGGTGCCGTCGGGGCGGAGCGTCGCGTGCGTGCGCGACACGTGGCCGAACGGCGCGATCGTCGCGATCATCGCCGCGGCCATGCCCTCCCCGACGAGCCATCCGTCGGGGGCGGTGACGCCGTTGCCGCGGGCGAGCGCTGCACGCGCGTCGGCGAGGCACTGGTCCAGGCCGTGGCTGCCCCAGGTGAGGCCGTTGCCGAGCTCGCCGTGCTCGGGTCGCGCCGCGTTGATCCGGCGGAGCTCGAACGGGTCGATGCCCAGTTGCTCCGACAGCATGTCCATGGCGGACTCCACACCGAGCATGACCTGCCCGAGCCCGTAGCCGCGGAACGCGCCGGAGGGCACGTTGTTCGTGTAGACCGCGGCGGCGTCGATCCGCCGGCTGGGCGCGTGGTAGATGTGCGTCGACTCCGACACGGCGTGGAAGAGCACGCCGCGGGAGTGGTTGCCGTAGGCGCCGGCGTCGCTGAGCACGTCGACCGCCATCGCGGTGAGGCGCCCGTCGGGGTCGGCGCCGAGCCGCACCGACACCCGCATCGGATGCCGCAGCGCGGCGCGCTGGAACTGGTCGGTGCGTGCGAACTCGTACGCCACCGGGCGCCCGGTGCGCAGCACCGCGAGGGTCACGAGGTCCTCGGTGAAGATCTCCTGCTTGCCGCCGAACCCGCCGCCGACCCGGGCGGCGTACACGCGCATCCGGTCGCGCTCGAGGCCGAAGACGCGGCACAGTTCGTCGCGCGTGAGGAACGGCACCTGGGTCGAGGAGCGGATGACGATGCGGCCCTCGTCGTCGAGCCACCCGATCGCGCCGTGCGTCTCGAGTTGCGCGTGCGTGACCCGGGAGGTGCGCCAGGTGCCCTCGACCGTGACGGCGCTGCGGGCGAGCACCTCCTCGACGTCGTCGCCGTGCACCTCCTGGAAGGAGAGCACGGTGTTCCGCTCGGCGTCCTGCACGCGGTCCTCGGGGGTGCGGCCGGGGTGGATCACCGGGGCGCGGCCGCTTCGGGCCTCCTCGGGGTCGAACACCGCCGGCAGCACCTCGTAGTCGACGCGGACGAGGCGGCAGGCCGCATCCGCCGCCGCCGCGGTCTCGGCGACGACGGCGGCGACGCGCTGTCCGATGAACCGGACCGTGTCGTCGAGCACGCGGGTGTCGTCCGAGTCGTCGGTGCGGTGCTCGTGACGACCGGTGGAGAAGCGGGTGAGGGGCGCGTCCTCGTGGGTGAGCACGGCGACGACGCCGGGCACCGCGAGCGCCTCGCTCGTGTCGATCGACCGGATGCGGGCGTGCGCGTGCGGGCTGGCCACGACGCGCAGGGTGAGCGCGGTGCCCTCCCACGGCTGGTCGGGCGCACCGACGATGTCGAACGTGTACGGTTCCTTGCCCTGGACGACGCGGCGGCCGGCCTCCGGGCGCACCGACTGCCCGACGCCCTGCGGCGCCGGCGCCGGCCCGGTCTCGCGCACCGGACCGAGCACGGACTCGCGGATCGCCTCCTTGATCGGGCGGTACCCGGTGCAGCGGCAGAGGTTGCCCTTCATGCGCCGGTCGAGGTCGTCGAGGTCGGAGGCGCAGAGGGTGGATGCGGTGAGGCTCATGCCGGGCGTGCAGAACCCGCACTGGAAGCCGAACTTCTCGACGAGCGCCTCCTGCACCGGGTGCAGCTCGTCGCCGGGCGCGAGCCCCGCGGCCGTCGTGACGGCCCGGCCCTCCATGCGGACGGCGGGGATGATGCACGAGTGCACCGGCTGGCCGTCGACGAGGACGCTGCAGGCGCCGCAGTCGCCGGCGTCGCAGCCCTTCTTCACCTCGGTGTGGCCGTGCTCGCGCAGGAGCGTCCGCAGGCACTGTCCCGCGGCGGGCTCCGCGTCGATCGCCGCGCCGTTGACCTCGAACCTCATGCGGCCTCCAACTCCACGCGGATCCGTTCCGCCAGCACGCCGCTGACCCCGCGGCGCCAGTCCGCCGAGCCGAGCGGGTCGGTGTAGTACCCGGATGCGGCTGCGACCGCATCCGCCAATTCCGCCGCGGCGGGCACGCCCGCGTATCGCAGCACGGTCGGGGTGAGCGTGGCGGCGGTGACGACGAACACGCACGCGCCGTCCTCGTCGCGGCGCCCGGTGACGACCGCGCCGGAGCGGCCGAGCTCGGCCAGCGCGATCTTGCGCAGCAGCGCGCGCGACCGGAGGGCGGATGCGGGGACGAACACGGATCGCAGCACCTCGCCCGGTGCGAGCGTGTTCGTGCCGTTGCCGGTGACGAACTCGGCGACCGCCTGGTGGCGCGTTCCCCCGGCGGGGGTCCAGATCTCGGCGACGCCGTCGAGTCCCGCGGTGAGGGAGACCATGGCGCCGGCCGCGAACGAGCGGCAGATGTTGCCGCCGACGGTGGCGGTGTTCCAGATCTTGAACGATGCGAGCAGGGCGTTGACCGCATCCGGGATCATCGACACCGCGGTCCAGTCCGCCGGGGGAGTCGTCGCGGCACGCCCCTCGGCCCACGCGAGCAGGTTCGCGATCGTGCAGGTGGCGCCGATGCGCAGGCCCTCGTCGGTCGCGTCGATCTCGTCCCAACCGAGTCCGGTGAGGTCGACGAACCCGGTGGTGTCGGGCTGCGGCTCGCTCATGAGCCACGTGCCCCCGGCGAGCACGACCTCGCCCGGCGCGAGCGCCAGGTCGTCGCGGGAGCGGGCGACACGGTAGCCCGTGACGGTGGTGATGTCCACGAGACCTCCCGAATGTTGATGGCACGAACACCGTGAGTCAAGCAGAGCGACGTTTCACGGCTGTTACCGGTGATGACACCGGCAGTATCCCCATGGATCCCGCTGGCCGGACACCCTCCCGGCAGCGCGAGACCACATCCGTTCGCCGACACCCAACCGGATGTGGTCTCGCGGGAAGGATGTGGTCTCGGCGGGGTGGGTCAGAGCTCGAGCTCGACGGCGGTCTCCAGCGCGGCCTCGATCGACCGCATCCAGCCGTCCTTGATGCCGTGGTGCGCGTCGTCGTACAGCGAGGTGCCGTCGACGAGGTTGCTGGATGCGGCGCACACCATGCCGGCGCGCATGCCGCGCAGGCGCGCGACGATGTACATCGCCGACGCCTCCATCTCGACCCCGACGATGCCCATGGCGTTGAGCTGGGCGATCCATTCCGGCGTCTCGGCGTAGAAGGCGTCGTCGCTGACCGTGATGCCGCGCACGGACTTCGTGCCGACGGCCTCCGCGATGCGCCGGGAGTTGCGGTCGAGGGATGCGGTGAGCTCGAGGTCGGGCACGGCGGGGAACCCCTTCGGCAGGTACGCGTCGGTCGTGCCGTCGTTGCGGAAGCTGCCCTCGCTCACGATCAGGTCGCCGGGGGCGATGCCCGGCTGCAGGGCGCCGGAGCTGCCGACCCGGATGACGGAGGTGACCCCGACCCGGTGGAGCTCCTCGACGGCGATCGCGGTGGACGGGCAGCCCATGCCGGTCGAGGTGGCGGTGATGAGTCGGCCCTTGTACCAGCCGGTCATGGTGCGGTGCTCGCGGTTGTGCGCCACTTCCTTCACCTCGGTGAGGAACTCGGCGACGAAGGGGACCCGGAACGGGTCGCCCGGGAGCAGGGCGACGGTCGAGACCTCGCCGGGCGCGATGCCGATGTGGAACTGGCGGGCGTCACGGCCGACCTGGGACTTGTCGACGGCTGCGGACATGGGGGTACCTCCTCGGTGGGTGCTGGGACGATGTGTCGTCGCAGTCCCCGCCCTGGGTGGCTCCATGGTGATAGGACACGCATCGGCGAGGATACCCGCCGCGTGTGACGCCGTTGTGAACGCGCGAGACCACATCCATCCAGCGAGACCACACCCAACTGGATGTGGCCTCGGCGAATGGGTGTGGTCTCGGCGAGGGGGAGAGGGCGCTCAGGCCACGCTGCAGGCGCTCGCGGCGACCGTCGCGCCGGCATCGGGAGCGACGCGGGCGTGCAGGGGGCCGACGCCGTCACGGAGCGGCTGTGCGTCGCGGCCGTGACGGACCGCCACGATCTCCGCCAGCACCGCGATCGCGGTGTGCTCGGGGCTGGTGCCGCCGAGGTCGAGCCCGAGCGGCGAATGCAGCCGCGCGAGTTCGGTGTCCGTGACGCCCTCGGCCCGGAGCAGCTCCGCCCGGCGGGCGACCGTGGAGCGCGCGCCCATCGCGCCGACGAACCCGACGGGCATCCGGAGCGCGGTGCGCAGGGCGGGGATGTCGAGCCGTACGTCGTGCGTGAGCACGCACACCGCGGTGCGCTCGTCGATCTCGTCCGGGCCGAGCGAAGCGAGGTGCTCGGCCGGGATCGCCGTGACGAGTTCCGCCGCGTCGGGGAACCGCTCGCGGGTCGTGAGGAGGTCCCACACGTCGCACACCGTGACGGCGAAGCCCGCCGCGGTGCCGAGCCGGCACAGCGCCGCAGCGTGCTCGCCCGCGCCGAGGAGGATGAGCTTCGGCGGCGGTGCGGTGCGGACCAGGAGCACGTCGGCGCCCTCGTACGCCGCCTCGAGCATGCGGGTCTCGCTGCCGGCCGTGACCCCGTCCACGACGACCGGGTCGATCACCTCGCCGATGCGCGGACCGGTCGCCACGACGGCGACGGCCGCGCGCCCGCCGGCCTGCGCCGTCTCCAACGCGTCGATCACGACGTGGTCGTCCGGATGCAGCACGCTGATGACCGCGTCGATCGAGCCGCCGCATGCGAGCCCGGCGGCGAACGCCTGCTCGTCGGAGAACCCGAGGCGCCCCGACGTGCCGCGGTCGCGGGCGAGCGCGGCGAGGGCGAGCGAGACCGCATCCGACTCCACGCACCCGCCCGAGATCGAGCCGATGACGCGCGCGTCGGCGGTCACCGCCATGGCGGCGCCCGCTCCCCGGGGGGCGCTGCGGGCGACCCGCGCGACCGTGACCACGGCGACGCGTTCGCCAGCCCGCAGGAGCGGGAGGAGGTCTGCGGCCAGTTCGAGCATGTCGCCACGGTAGTCCCCGCGTGTTACCGGCGCGCTACGCTGACCGATCATGGATCGACCGACCGCCGGCCTCGTGCTCGCCGCAGGCGCCGGCACCCGGTTCGGCGGTCCCAAGGGGCTCGCGCGGACGCCGGACGGCCGCCCCTGGGTCGGGCTCGCGGTCGACGCGCTCCGGGGCGGCGGATGCGGACCGGTGCTCGTCGCCGTCGGTGCGGAGGCCGACGAGGTCGGTGCGCTGGTCCTGCCCGGGGTGCAGACCGTGCCGGTCGCGGACTGGGCCGACGGGCTCGCGGCGACCGTCCGGGCAGGGCTCGCCGCGGCCGCCGCCACGGATGCCGGGGCGCTCCTCATCGTCACCGTCGACACCCCGGACCTGCCGGATGCTGCGGTGCACCGCATCCGGTCGCTCGCCGCTCCCGACGCGCTCGCCCAGGCCGTCTACGACGGTCGCCCCGGGCATCCGGTGCTGGTCGGCCGCGACCACTGGGGGCCGCTCGCCGCAGACCTGGAGGGCGACCGCGGTGCCGGTCCGTACCTCCGCGCGCACGGCGCCGTCGGTGTCGAGTGCGCCGACCTGTGGTCCGGCGCCGACATCGACCGCCGCCCGCACCCCTGATCGAGTTGCCTCAGATGTACGAGGGAACCGCTCCCACGCGTACATCTGAGGCAACTCGATGCGGAGGCGGGTGTCGCATGCGGAGGGGGTAGCGCCGGCGCGGGGTGCCGCGGACGGCGTCAGGCCGCGGCGGAGACGACGGCGGCGACGGCCGAGGTGAAGAACGACAGACCGTCGGTGCCCGACCGCATCGCGGCGGTCGTGTCGGGGCCGAAGCCCGGCTCGACGGCGTGCTCGGGATGCGGCATGAGCCCCACCACGTTGCCGCGCTCGTTCGTGAGGCCCGCGATGTCGTCGAGCGACCCGTTCGGGTTCACGCCGACGTAGCGGAACGCCACGAGGCCCTCGCCCTCGATGCGCTCGAGCGTCTCGGCGGAGCAGATGTACCCGCCGTCCGCGTTCTTCAGCGGGATCGTGATCTCCTGCCCCTGCTCGAAGTCGCTCGTCCACGCGGTGGACGCGTTCTCGACGCGCAGGCGCTGGTCGCGGCGGATGAACTGCTGATGCGCGTTGCGGATGAGCCCGCCCGGCAGCAGGTGCGCCTCGACGAGCATCTGGAAACCGTTGCAGATGCCGAGGACGGGCATGCCGGCCGCGGCCGCATCCTTGACCTCGCTCATGATCGGCGCGAGGGCGGCGATGGCGCCGGCACGCAGGTAGTCGCCGTAGCTGAAGCCGCCCGGCAGGACGAGCGCGTCGACGCCCTCGAGGTCGTGCGAGCCGTGCCACAGGGCGACCGGCTCCGCGCCGGCGAGGCGCACCGCGCGCTGCGCGTCGCGGTCGTCGAGCGACCCGGGGAAGGTGATGACCCCGACGCGGACGCTCATTCGACGACCTCGATGCCGACGACGTCCTCGATCACGGCGTTGGAGAGCACCTCGTCGGCCAGGGTGCGGACGGTCTCGAGCACGGCCTCGTCGACCTCGCCGTCCACGGTCAGCTCGAAACGCTTGCCGATGCGCACATCGGAGAAGGACTCGACGCCCATCCGGGAGAGGGCTCCGGCGACGGCCTTGCCCTGCGGGTCCAGCAGTTCGGCCTTGGGCATGACGTCGACGACGATGGTGGGCATTCGAAGGCTCCCGGGGTGCGCGGCGGATGTGCCCCACCAGTCTAGGCCGACACCCCGCATCCGGCCTCGTGGGAGCGCTCCCTCGCAGATCGTGACATCATTGCAGGACGATCGGCGAAGGACGAGGAGGGGCGCGGTGCATCGACGCACGCGGGCGCTCGCGCTGGGGGTCGCGGTGGTGGCCGTCACCAGCGGATGCAGCGGCGCCACGGCGCGGTCCAGCCCCACCGTGCTGACGGTGCAGGTGACCGGCGACGCCACCGGGGCCGCCTACCGCGCGCTGCTCGGCGAGTACGACCGGGCGAACCGCGACGTCCGCATCGTCGTGCGCGAACTCCCGGCCGACGAGGCGCGGGAGCTGCTCTTCGCCGACCTCGGGCGCAGCGGCCTCGCCGACGTCGTCACGATCGACTCGACCTGGCTGCCCGAGCTCATGCTCTACTCCGACCTCCTGGCCGCGATCCCGCGCACCGAACTGCAGGATGACGAGGGGCGCTGGCCGGAGTGGGCCGTGCGCACGGTCACCGACACCGCCGGCCGCGTCTACGCCTACCCCGCCGCGATCGCGCCGCGCGCGCTCTGCTACGACCCCGAGCTGGTGGCGGCAGCCGGCCTCCCGGCCGATCCCGCAGGCTTCGGGGCGCTCGCCGAGGACTGGGCCGGGCTCCTGCAGACCGCGGCGGGGTACACCGCGGCGACCGGCCGCCCCTTCCTGGACTCCGCCGCCGACGTCTTCTCGGTCGCCATGGACCAGCTCGCCGCGCCGTACGAGAAGCGCGCGACGGGCGAGGTGATCGCGACCACCAACCCGACCGTGCGCACCGCCTACGAACGGGTGACCGCCGATCCCGCGGTCTTCGCCGGGCTCGAACCCGGCACCGACGAGTGGCTGGCCGCCGCCGCGACCGGCGGGTTCGCGGCGAGCCTGTGCGCGGCCGGCACGATCGGCGCGACCGACCCCGAGGCCGTCACCGAGACCGAGATCGCGGACGAACCAGCGGACGAATCCGCACCGCCGGCCGACCCCGAGACCGTGACCCCCGGCAGCGGCACGCTCGCGACGCTCCTCGACGCCGGCTGGGAGGTCGCCGACGCGTTCCCCGGCGGTGGTGCGACCAGCGTCCTCAGCGCGTTCGCCGTCCCGGCCGCGGGTGCCCACGTCGACCGCGCCCGCGAGGTCGCGGACTGGCTCACCGCGCCCGAGCAGCAGCTCGCGATGTTCGCCGCGGTCGGCGCGTTCCCCAGCCTCTCGTTCGCCGACGAGGAGACGGATGCGGCCGAGCCCACCGCATCCGCGACGCCCGAGGGCGAGACCCCGGGACCCGACGCGACCGGTGAGCCGGATCCCGAGGACGAAGCCGCGCCGGACGACGGGGCCACGACCGACCCGGATGAGGACGACGACCCGTTCGCGGGCCCGATCGCCGCGCTCCTGCGCGAGCGCGCCGCGGCCATCCCCGGGCTCCGGTTCCGCGGCCCCGAGACCCCGGAGATCGACCGGCTCATGGCGTTCGCGCTCACCCGCGTGACCGCCGGGGCCGTGACCGCCGCCGACGCCTGGGACCGCTGGGTCCTGGCGGTCGAGGCCACCACCGTTCCATGACCCCCTGCGGCCGCCGCGCGCGGTCCGCGACAGTGACCAGTGAGGAAACCCCCGCGATGAGCACCACTGCCCGAACCTTCCCCGAGGACTTCCTCTTCGGGGCGGCCACCGCCGCGTTTCAGATCGAGGGCGCCGCGCACGAGGACGGCCGCCGCGATTCGATCTGGGACGCGTTCTGCCGTGTGCCGGGCGCCGTCATCAACGGCGACGACGGCGAGGTCGCCACCGACCACTACCACCGCTACCGCGACGACGTGGCCCTGATGAAGCGCCTTGGCCTGCAGACCTACCGCTTCTCCACGTCGTGGTCGCGCGTGCGCCCCGACGGCGGCCCGGTGAACCCCGCCGGCATCGACTTCTACCAGCGTCTCGTCGACGAGCTGCTCGAGGCCGACATCCTGCCGTGGCTCACGCTGTACCACTGGGACCTGCCGCAGGCGCTGCAGGAGCAGGGGGGCTGGACGAACCGTGACACCGCCGAGCGGTTCACCGAGTACGCGCTCGACATGCACGACGCGCTCGGCGACCGGGTGTCGGTGTGGACGACCCTCAACGAGCCCTGGTGCTCCTCGTTCCTCAGCTACACCGCCGGCATCCACGCCCCGGGTCACTACTCCGCCGCCGAGGGCGTCGCCGCCGCACACCACCTGCTCCTCGGCCACGGGCAGACGATCCGCGCACTCCGTGAACGCGACGCGTCGCTGAACCTCGGCATCACGCTCAACCTCACGGTTGCCGACCCGGCCGACCCGGCCGACCCCGCCGACGTCGACGCCGCCCGCCGCATCGACGGGCAGTTCAACCGGTGGTTCCTCGACCCGGTCTTCCGCGGCTCGTACCCGGAGGACATCGTCGAGGACATGCGGCAGCGCACGCCGGAGGCCGCCGCATCCCTCGAAGCGGTGCTGCGCCCCGGTGACCTCGAGGTCATCTCCGCGCCCATCGACGCCCTCGGCGTGAACTACTACCACGGCGAGTTCGTCGGCGCCGAGGCGTCCGCGAACCCGCCGGCCGCGGGCGACGCGCCCACCGACCGCTTCGCCGGCTCGCCCTGGCCGGTCGGCCAGGACATCCACTGGCACGACCGCGGCCTGCCGCGCACCGCCATGCACTGGGAGGTCGACCCCGCCACGCTGAAGCGCCTGCTCACCCGGGTCGCGACCGAGTACTCGGATGCGGCCGGCACCCGGCTGTTCGTCACCGAGAACGGTGCCGCGTACGACGACGTCCCCGTGGTCGAGGACGGCGTCACCGCCGTGCACGACATCGAGCGTGCCGACTTCCTCGCCGGGCACCTGCAGGCGATCCTCGACACCATCGAGTCCGGCGTCGACGTCGGCGGCTACTTCTACTGGTCGCTGCTGGACAACTTCGAGTGGGCCTGGGGCTACGAGAAGCGCTTCGGCATCGTGCGGGTCGACTACGACACCCAGGAGCGCACCCCGAAGGAGAGCGCCCACAGGTACAGTCGCATCATCGCCGCACGAGCCGTCGCGGAGTAAGCCGGAAGGATCTGGTCATGACGGTGCAGTTACGGACCACGGCCACGATCGAGGAGGTCGCCCGTCTCGCGGGCGTCTCCCGGTCTACCGTGTCGCGGGTCGTGAACGGCTCCGAATCGGTCAGCCCCGAGGCCGTCGCCTCCGTCCGGGCGGCGATCGCGAGCCTGAACTACGTGCCCAACCGCGCAGCGCGATCGCTGGCGAGCAACCGCACCATGGCGGTCGGCGTCATCATCCCGGAGGACACCCACCGGTTCTTCGGCGACCCGTTCTTCGCCGCGATCGTCTCCGGGATCAACGCGACGATCGCCTCGTCGCCGTACGTGCTGACGCTGTACATCGCCAGCAACGACCCCGGTGACAAGATGGTCGGCTACGCGCGCAGCGGCTCCATCGACGGCGCGATCGTCGTCTCGCACCACACCAGCGACACGTTCGTCTCGGCCATCGCCTCGACCATGCCGGTCGTCTACGCCGGTCGTCCCCTCTCGGTCCGACCGAACGACTACTACGTCGACGTCGACAACACCGCCGGTGCGCGGGATGCGGTCGAGTACCTCATCGGTCAGGGGCGCCGCCGCATCGCGACCATCACCGGCCCCGGGAGCATGGCGGCCGGCGTCGACCGGCTGGCCGGCTACCGGGCCGCGATGAAGGCCGCGGGGCTCCCCGAGGTCGCGGTCGAGGACGGCGACTTCACCGCGGAGGGCGGTGCGGCGGCGATGCGCCGCATCCTCGAGGGTCCGGGTCTTCCGGACGCCGTGTTCGTCGCCAGCGACCTCATGGCCCGCGGGGCGATGAGCGTGCTGCAGGCCGCCCGGGTGCGGGTGCCTGAGGAGATCGCCGTGATGGGGTTCGACGACTCCCAGCTCGCCACGAACGTGACGCCCACGCTCACCACGATGCGGCAGCCGTCCTTCGCGCAGGGCCAGACGATGGCGCGGGTGCTGCTGGAACTCCTCGCCGGCGGCGAACCGGATCACGCCACGATCCTCCCCACGGAGCTCATCGTCCGCGAATCCGCCTGACCTCCGAACGCCGAACCGCCGCATCCCTGCTCCGGGATGCGGCGGTTCGTTGTTCAGGCCCGTTCACCCGTCGCAGATTCGCGGTGCGGACGGTGCGCACCCTGCATCCGAGACGGATGAACCGCGCTCACTCCGGGTCGCCGCCGAGCGGGCCGACCGCGGGGATGGGGCCGCCGTCGTCCGCGCCGGTCTTGCGGACGCGCGCGATGAAGTTGCCCAGGTGGTAGATCACGAGCGCGGCGAGCGAGCCGATGACGATCGCGCCGAGCTGGAAGTCGCCCCACTGCATGGTGAAGCCGGCGATCGCGACGACGAGCGAGACCGCGGCGGTGTACTGGTTCACCGGGCGCGAGAAGTCGACGCGGTTGTCGACCCAGATCTTGATGCCGATGATGCCGATGAGGCCGTACAGCGCGGTGGTCGCACCGCCGAGGACGCCGGCCGGGATGCTGTTGAACACGGCGCCGACCTTCGGCGACAGGCTCAGCACGATCGCGGCGGCACCGGCCACCCAGTACGCGGCCGTGGAGTAGACGCGGGTCGCGGCCATGACGCCGATGTTCTCGCCGTAGGTGGTGGTGCCCGACCCGCCGAAGAGGCCGGCGATCGTGGTCGAGACGCCGTCGGCGATGAGCGCGCGGCCGGTCTGCTTGTTCACCGCGGGGGTGGTCATGGTGGCGACACCGCGCACGTGGCCGATGTTCTCGGCGAGGAGCACGAGCACGACCGGGAGGAACATCGCGATCGCGGCCCAGGTGCCCGGCTGCGTGACGTCGGCGAGGTGGAACTCGGGCAGGCCCACCCAGGCGGCCTCCTCGACGGCGCTGAAGTCGAGCACGCCGCCGATCGCGGCGGCGATGTAGCCGACGATCACGCCGAGGAAGATCGAGACCCGGCCGAGGAAGCCGCGGAACAGCACGCTGAACAGGATGACGGCGACCAGGGTGATGGATGCCACGAGCGGCTGCGCCTGGAAGTTCATCCACGCCGTGGGGGCGAGGTTGAAGCCGATGAGTGCGACGATGGCGCCCGCGACGACCGGCGGCATGAGCTTGTCGATCCAGCCGGTGCCCGCGAACTGGGCGATGACGCCCACGAGGATGACGAGCAGGCCGACCGCGACGATGCCGGCGAGGGCGGTGCCCATCCCGGCGGTCGCGGTGGCGGCGGTGATCGGCGCGATGAACGCGAACGAGGAACCGAGGTAGCTCGGGAGCTTGTTCTTCGTGACGATGAGGAACAGCAGCGTGCCGACACCCGAGAACAGGAGCGTGGTGGGCACCGGGAACCCGGTGAGCACGGGCACGAGGAAGGTCGCGCCGAACATGGCGACGACGTGCTGGATGCCGATGGCGATGGTCGCGGGCCAGTTCAGGCGTTCGTCGGGCGCGACGACCTGTCCGGGTTCGACGGTGCGCCCGTCGCCGTGCAGCTTCCAGATGGCCATGGTGGTTCTCCTCAGTGGTTCATGCGGGTCGGGCCGCGAGACAGCATCCCACCGCCGAGACAGCGGGGTTACCCCGCAGTCTCGGCGCGCAGATGCAGTCTCGCGGTTCCCAGGGGGAGTCTCGCGGATCGGCGGATCCGTGCGCGCGCGGCGCGCAGGTCAGTGCGCGAGGCGGTCGAGCAGCTCGCGGTAGCGGGCGACGGTGCGCTCGACGACGTCGGCGGGCAGCACGGGCGGTTCGCCCAGCTTGTCCCAGTTCGCCGCGAGCCAGTCGCGGACGATCTGCTTGTCGAAGCTCGCCATGCGCTCGGCCGGGGTGGTGCCGGTGCGCCAGGACTCGGCATCCCAGTACCGCGACGAGTCGGGCGTCAGCACCTCGTCCGCGAGGGTGAGCACCCCGTCCGCGTCAAGGCCGAACTCGAACTTCGTGTCGGCCAGGATGAGACCGCGCTCTTCGGCGGTGGCCGCGGCGCGGCGGTAGATCTCGAGCGACAGGTCGCGGAGGGCCGCGGCGTGCTCGGCCCCCACGAGCTCGACCGTCTGCTCGAACGAGATGTTCTCGTCGTGCTCGCCGAGGGGCGCCTTGTACGCCGGGGTGAACAGCGGCTCGGGCAGCCGGTCCCCGTCCTGCAGTCCGTCGGGGAGCGGGATGCCGCACACGGTGCCTGCGGCCCGGTACTCCGCCCAACCGGAACCAGTGAGGTACCCCCGGACGACGCACTCGATCGGCAGCATGTCGAGCGCCTTCACGACCATGGCGCGCCCGGTGACCGCATCCGGCACGAGGGAGACGGCCTCGTCGTCGCCGAGCACGTGGTCGGCGACGAGATGGTTCGGGATGCGGCGACCGCCGTCGGCGCCGGCGAGCCGATCGAACCACCACAGGCTGAGGGTCGTGAGGATGGCGCCCTTGCCCTCGATGCCGGGATCGAGCACGTGGTCGAACGCGCTCACCCGGTCGCTGGCGACGACGAGCATGCGCTCGGCGGAACCGCCCTCGGGGGTCTCGGCCGGCACGTACAGGTCGCGCACCTTGCCGGAGTAGACGTGCCGCCAGCCGGGAAGGTTCTCGTTGCTCACCCGCCCATTATCCCGCCCAGCGCCGGACCGCCGTCGCGGGTCGTCCGCGACGGTCAGGGCGTGATGGCGTCGACGTACGTGAACGCCTCGTGCACGATCCCCGGCCACGTGTCTGCCTCGGACTGCGGCACCACGAGCCATTCGCGCATCGTGCGCCCGCGCATCACCATGGGCATCGCCGCGCTGTCGGCCGGCCACGACGCCACCCGGGCGGCGGGGAGCTTCACGATGAGGCCGCCGTCCCAGCCGATGAACGCGAACACCTTGCCCCGGATGCGGAGACCGTCCGAGCCGAACATGGGCCCCACCTCGACGCCGTCCCGGGTGAGGAGGTCGTCCTCGATCGGCGCGAACAGCTCGTGTCCGCGCCGCTTCACGTCACCCCGGGCGGGCACCCGTCAGTCCTCGGGGTCCTCGGGGTCGATCGGGGCGTGGTGGTCGAAGCCGGCGGTACCGCGCTTCCAGTACCCGCTGACCGCGTACTGTGCACGCGGGAGGCCGAGTTCGTGCCGCAGGTACCGGCGCACCGGCACGAGCCGCGACGCCTCGGCCGCGGCGAAGACGAACGTGCCCGCGTCGATCCTGCGCGTACGCACCGTCTCGGCGAGGTCGTCGCCCGCGGCCAGGACGGGGACGTCGCGCCCGCCTTCGCCGCGCAGGTAGGTCCGGACCCACTCCAGATCGCCGGTGACGTCCGCGACCACCTCGACGTCGCAGGTGTCGGGCAGGTCGGCGATCCAGCGCCCCGCGGAGGGCAGCGCCGTGCCGTCGACGACGAGCAGCACGCGCGGGGCGTGGAGCGTCGCGCCGCGGGAGCCGCGCGGGCCCACGATGACGAGCGTGTCGCCGACCGAGGCGGCCGCGGCCCAGCGGGCGGCGGGGCCGGGCGCCTCGTGGCGCAGGATGTCGAGGTCGATCGAGCGCGACCCCTCGATCTCACGGATGTGCAGCGGCGTGAAGTCGCGCGAGAACATGGGGCGGTCCGGACGGACGATGCCGTCCTCGCCGGGGCCGGCCGGCGCGGGCGCCACCAGCTCCCCGGTCTCGGGGTCCGGGAAGAACACCCGCACGTGGTCCGCCGGCCCGCCCGAGACGAAGTCGACGAACTCGGGTCCGGTGAGCGTCACCCGGATGAACTCCCCGACCTCGGCGATCGCGGTGACCGTCGCCGTCCGGGCCGTGAAGCGGTTGCGACCGCCCTCCCGCCGGAACAACTCCGCCGCCGTGTCCACTGCATCCGTCATGCGACGTCCTTCCCTGAAGCCTCTGCTCGGATCGAGCCAAGCACAGTCTGCCCGGATGCCGGGCATCGGTCGCGGGGGATGTCGGTGGTGCGTGGCATCGTCTCGGCATGGACGCGGGCATCGTGACGGAAGCCGAGCAGCTGGTGCGGGCCCTTGCGGCCGATCTGACGCGGTCGGGTCCCGGTGAATGCCTGATCTGCTACCTGCACCGTGTGCTCGGGCAGTTCGGATGCGACCACACGCACCGGTTCACGGGCGCGTTCCGCGACGAACGGATGCCGCGGGCCACGGCGCTCGAGTCGCGGCTGCGCGGGGCAGGCGCGTACTGCGACTGCGAGGTGCTGTGGAACGCCGTCCGTCCCGCGGTCGACATGCCCGAGGACGCTCCGCTCCCGAGCTGCCTGGGCATCCGCGCGGCGACCACCCGTCCCTGCGGGCTCTGGCGCGCGAGGCGCTGGTGAGCGTCAGTCCTTCGCGACCCGCGCCGCGATGTCGGAGCGGAACCGGCCGCCCTTGAGGTCGATGTGCCCGATCGCGTCGTACGCGCGGGAGCGGGCCTGCCGGAAGTCGGTGCCGACGGCGACGACGTTCAGCACCCGTCCGCCGGTCGCGACGAGGCCGTCACCCTCGACCGCCGTGGCGGCGTGGGCGAGGTGCACGCCCTCGGTCCGTGCCGCGACGTCGAGCCCGGTGAGCGCTCGGCCGGTCACCGGCTTCTCCGGGTAGCCCTCGCTGGCGAGCACGACGGTGACGGCGACGGTGTCGTCGAACGCCGGACGGGCGACGCCCTCGAGCGTGCCGGTCGCGGTCGCGAGCAGCAGGGCGGACAGCGGCTCGGCCAGGCGCGGGAGCACGACCTGGGTCTCCGGGTCGCCGAAACGCGCGTTGAACTCGATGACCTTCACGCCCTGCTCGGTGAGGATGAGCCCCGCGTACAGCAGACCGATGAACGGGTTGCCTTCGGCATCCATCTGCCGCACCACCGGCTCCGCGATCTCGCGGGTGACGAGGTCGACGAACGCGTCCTCGCCGCCGAAGCGGTCGGCGAGCCACGGCAGCGGCGAGTAGGCGCCCATGCCGCCGGTGTTGGGGCCGTCGTCCTCGTCGCGCAGGCGCTTGTAGTCCTGGGCGGGGCTGAGCGGGCGCACGGTGTCGCCGTCGCTGAGGAAGAAGAGCGAGACCTCGGGGCCGCTGAGGAACTCCTCGACCAGCACCGGGCCGGTGGGAAGGTAGGCGGCGGCGTGCTCGAGGGCGAGCTCCCGGTCGGTCGTGACGATGACGCCCTTGCCCGCGGCGAGCCCGTCGGCCTTCACCACGTGGGGTGCGCCGAGCTCGTCCAGCGCCGCGGCGACCTCGTCGAGGTCGCGGGCGCGGACCGCCCGGCCGGTGGGCACGCCGGCAGCATCCATGATGCGCTTGGCATAGGTCTTGGAGCCCTCGAGCCGGGCGGCGGCCTTGCCCGGGCCGAACACCGGGATGCCCCGCTCGCGCAGCGCATCGCCGACACCGGCGACCAGCGGCGCCTCGGGGCCGATGACGACGAGGTCGATCGCGTTCGTGTTCGCGTAGTCGGTCACGGAGACCGGGTCGTTCGCATCGACCGCGACGATGGTCGCATCCTGTGCGATGCCCGCGTTGCCGGGGGCGGCGAACAGCTCGTGCGGCTCCGCCTCGGAGGCGAGCGCGAGGACGATGGCGTGCTCACGCGCGCCGGAGCCGAGGACGAGGATTCTCACCCCGCCAGCCTATCCAGCTCCGTCCCCGCGTCCATGTCCCACGTGCTGTCGGAAGTGGGACATGCCGGGGATAGCGTGGGGGCATGGCACGGCGCGGGATCAGCACGGAGGACGGACGGGCGGCACTGCAGGCGGTCGCGGTGTCCGACGCGCCTTCGCGCACCGACCGGGCCACCGCCGTGCGCTACCTGCTGCAGCTGCTCGCCGAGAAGGCGCCGGGGCACACGGTCGAGGTGCGGGTGCCGCCGTTCGGTGCGGTGCAGGTCGTCGAGGGGCCGCGGCACACCCGCGGGACCCCGCCGAACGTCGTCGAGACCGACCCCGACACCTGGATCGCACTCGCCACCGGGGCCGAGCACTGGACGGATGCGGTGTCCGCCGGCCGCATCATCGCCTCCGGCACGCGGGCCGACCTGTCGCCGCTGCTGCCGCTTCGGCCCTGACCGGGACCGGTCAGCGGCGCGGGACCACCAACGGCACGCCCGTGACGGGGTGGTCGAACACGTCCACGGGCTGGCCGTAGACCTCCTCGATCCGCTCGGCGGTGAGCACCTCCGCGGGGGCGCCGGTCGCGGTGACGCGTCCCTGCGAGAGGAGGGTGACCCGGTCGGCGAACGCGAGTGCGATGTTCAGGTCGTGCAGCACGATCGCGACGCACGCGCCGGCGGCTGCCCGGGACCGGGCGATCCGCAGCACGTCCTCCTGGTGCTTCAGGTCGAGTGCGGCGGTCGGCTCGTCGAGGAGCAGGATGCCGGTGTCCTGCGCCAGCACGCGGGCGAGGGCGACGCGGGCGCGCTCGCCGCCGGAGAGTGCGGAGATCGGACGGTGCGCCAGACGGGTGACGTCGGCCTCGGCCATCGCCGCGGCGACGATGCGATCGTCGTCGTCCTCCGCCGGGGTGCGAGCCCACGGGGCGCGGCCCATGCGCACGACCTCCTCCGTGCTGAACGGGAAGGTCACCGTGTTCGACTGCAGCAGCACGGCGCGTTTGCGGGCGAGTTCCTTGGGCGGGATGCTCGCGACGGGGGTGCCGTCGAGCGTGACACTGCCGGCGGTCGGGGTCACGTCACCCGCGAGCACCCCGAAGAGCGTGGACTTGCCGGCGCCGTTCGGGCCGACGAGCGCGTGCAGTTCGCCCGCCCGGAGGGTGATCGATGCGTCCTGCAGGATCGCGCGGTCGGCGCCGTCGGGGACGACCGTGACCGCTTCCGCGACGAGTCGGATGCTCATCCCCAGCCTCCCGCCCGGCGCCGGGTCCGCACCAGCAACCACAGGAAGAACGGGCCACCGACCAGCGAGGTGATCATGCCGATCGGCATGTCGGCCAGCGGGATCGCGGTGCGCGCGACGAGATCGGCGAGGGCGATGAGGAGAGCGCCGCCGAGGGCGCTCGTGATCATGAGCGGCAGGTGGGCCGGACCGATCAGCATCCGCATGAGATGGGGGATGACCAGTCCCACGAAGCCGATGATCCCGGCGAACGCGACCGCGGCGCAGACGAGCAGTGCGACGGTGACGATCACCACGATCCGCAGGAGTTCGACGCGGACGCCGAGGTGGCGCGCGGTGCGTTCACCCAGTGCGAAGAGGTCGAGCTTCCGTGCGTAGAAGAGCGACGCGACGATGCCGACGGTGATGAGCGGCGCGATGACGCCCACGTTCGTCCAGATCGCGCCGTTGAGGCTGCCGAGCTGCCAGAACACGATCTGTTCCCGCGTGGAGCTCGTGCCGAGGAACGTGAGGAACGCGAGGCCCGCACCGCCGATCGCGTTGATCGCGATACCGGTCAGCAGCAGGGTCACGACCTCGGTGCGTCCGCCCGACCGGCTGATGAGGTAGACCGCGAACACGGCGACGAGGCCGCCCAGGAACGCGAACGCCGGGGTCGTCCACATGCCGAGGACCGTGAGTGAGAACGTGAGGCTGAGCGCCGCGCCCAGGGCTGCGCCCGACGACACCCCGACGACGGCGGCATCGGCCAGCGGGTTGCCGAAGATCGCCTGCATGAGTACACCGGAGACCGACAGTGCCGCCCCGACCAGCAGTCCCAGCACGATGCGCGGCATCCGGATGTCGAGGAGCACCCCGAATGCCGCGGGCGCGGTCGGCGCCCAGTCGTTCGGGATGCCGACGGAGCGCAGCAGGATGCCGACGACCTCGGCGGGCGACAGGGCGTACTGGCCGAGCCCCAGTGAGACGATCGAGACGACGACGAGGGCGATCGCGAGGACGACCACCGCGATCGCGAACCGGGACCCGCGATGCCGTGACGGCGTCGGGACCACGACCTCGCCGGTCATGAGTCGGAGGGTCCGGCGGTCGGCGCGGCCGTGTCGGCCGGTGCGTACAGCGCCTTCGCCAGGGCCATGATGACCTCGGCGGTGCGCGGCCCGAATCCGAGGATCTGCCCGTCGGCCATGTCGATCACGCGGCGGTTCTGGCCGGCCTGCGTTTGCTGCAGGGCGGGGATGCGCTCGAGGAGGCCGTCGATGCCGCCGACGGATGCGAGGCCGTCGGTCATCATCAGGATGACGTCGGGCTGGGCGGCGACGAGCGCTTCCGCGGTCATCGGCTTCTCGCCCTCCCACCCGATCTCGGTCGCCACGTCGACGCCCCCGATGGCGTCGATCAGGGAGTCCGCGCCGGAGTCGTGACCGAAGATGTAGTAGACGTTCGCGCTGCCGCGCACGTACAGGAAGAGGATGCGGGCGCGGTCCTCGACGTCGGCGGGGACGACCGCCGCGATCTCGGCCAGTGCGTCCTCGATGTCCGCCTCGATGCGTTCGGTGAGCGCGTCACCGCGGCTCGGGACCCCGAGTGCGGCCGCGACCTCGGCGACCAGGTCGCCCACCGTGTCGGCGTCGTGGTCGGAGCTGACGACGACGACGGGGATGCCGGCGTCGCGCAACTGCTGCCGGACCTCCTTCGGGCCGATCGTGGTGTCGGTGACGACGACGGTGGGTGCGAGTTCGAGGATCGCCTCCGCGTTGAGCGTGTGGCTGCTCTTCGTGACGACCGGCAGCTCCTCGGTGCCGTGGAAGTCCGTCGAGATGTCCCGCCCCACGACGTTGTCACCGAGACCGAGTCCGAACACGGTCGCCGCGATCGTCCCCGAGATGTCCAGGGGCAGGATCCGGCTGACGTCGCCGACGGTGACCTCGGTGCCCTCGGAGTCCACGACGGTGGCCGGGAGCTTCGGTGCGGTGTCGTCGGACACCGCCTCGATCGAGTCGGATGAGAGGCACGCGGTCGAGCCGCCGGTCGCGGAGCGGACATCCTCGGTGAGGGCGAGTTCGGCGATCGGCTGGTGGGCGGACACGCAGTCGTCGGCGGTCGCTGCCGAGGAGCCGGCGGCGGAACATCCGCCGAGGAGCAGCGCGAAGGCGGCGAGGCCGGAAACGACGGGCAAACGACGCATAGGTGAGGCAATCCTAAGAAGTTGACATCGACGACACGTGTCGCCTACCGTCAAGCATAACTGGAAAGTTAGCCAAGCCTTACCTTCCGAAACCCGAGCACCATGGTCGCGCTCCCTGGCGTGTGCCATGCCCTTCCACGAAAGACACAGCGTGATAGCCCAATCGTTGAGTCGCGGCCGTGCCGCCCTCGCCGTCATCCTGACCCTGCTGCTCGTCGCGGCCGGTTCGCTCACCGCGATCCCCGCCGACGCCGCGACCGCCTCCGCCGGCACCCTGCAATGGGGCTTCAAGCAGAGCTTCCGCAACTACGTGTCCAACACCAACATCGGCGGCGACGGCGCCATCACGGCCACCGGGAACGCATCCCAGCCGGGCGGTGGGGCGAACCCGTTCGAGTGGGCTGCCGGAACCGGTGACGTCGACGTCGACGCCGGTACCGCGAATGTGAGCTGGACGGGCGGGATCACGTTCCTCAAGCACCACGGCGAACTCGACATCACCTTGGCCAACCCGCAGGTGGTGCTCTCGGACGCCGAGCGCACGCTGTACGTCTCGGTGACCACCGCCGCTGGCACGCAGCGCGTGGCGTTCGCGACCCTCGGGGCCGGGACGCCCGCCGTGAGCGGGACGACGGCCACGTGGGCGAACGTCCCGGCCACCCTCACGGCCGCCGGCGCCGAGGCGTTCAAGGCTTACAACACGGGCGAGTACGACGCCGGCGACCCGGTCGACCCGGTGACCTTCTCGGCGACGGTCCAGGCCGCACCCGCCGCGACGACGACGGCACTCGCGGTTTCGCCGCAGACCGGTGCCCGCGTGGGCGACCCGGTCGTGCTGACGGCGACGGTCACCCCCGCATCCGGTGGATCGGTGGAGTTCTTCGACGGCGCCGTGTCGCTCGGCACCGCACCCGTCGTCGACGGTGCCGCCTCGGTGACCGTCACGACGCTCGGCGAGGGGATGCACTCGCTCAGTGCCGCCTTCGTCTCCGACGACTCAGGCGTGGCGGGATCGACCTCCTCGGTCGTCACGTACGAGGTCGCCGCGGCTCCGGTCGAGCCCGCCGTCGAGACCTCGACGACCCTCGCCGTGAGTCCTGCGACCCGTGCGATCCAGGGCGGTACGGTCGAGCTCAGCGCGACGGTCGAGCCGGCAGTCGCGAACGGGACGGTCGAGTTCTTCGCGACCAAGGCCGGTAGCACGGACGCGGTGTCCCTCGGCGTCGCACCGGTGCAGACCGGCGTCGCGGCCATCGAGACGACCGACCTCGCCGCCGGAGGGTATGCCTTCCAGGCTCGGTTCACCCCGGCGTCCGGCGCGTTCGAGGCGTCGGAGAGCGCGAAGACCGCGAACTACGGTGTGGTGGACGTGTCGGTGCCGGTTGCGTATGTGCCGGGTGCGGCTGCGGTGGAGTCGTCTGGTGCGTCGGCGTCGTGGGCGTTCTCGCAGTATTCGTACGCGGGGTACATGAAGTGGGCGAAGACGGCCGACGGTGAGGACATCACCGTGGTCGGCAACGACTATGTGTTCTCGAACGGTGTGGTGCGTGCGGATTCCGGTGGGGCGACGGTGTCGTTCGACGGGTGGTTCACGTTGGAGCCGCACGCGGGTCACTGGATCACGTTCACGGATCCGGTGCTGTCGGTGACCGCTGATGGTTCGGGTGTGTGGTCGGCTGATGTGACCACGTCGGCGAACGCGACGGCGAAGCGTCTGGTGTTCGCGACCTTCTCGGGCGCGGATGTGGCCGGTGCGGGTTCCTCGGTGGACACCGAGATCGAGCTGGCGTACGAGGGTGCGACTGCGCTGGGGACGTGGAATGCCGGGTACGGCAACGCGTGGCCGAACGCGTTCGTGCTGGAGGTGCCGTCGGCGCTGCAGGCGTACTTCTACCAGTCGGGCACGAGTGCCGCGAACCTGCAGAAGCCGCCGTCCCCGCTCACCCTCGCCTTCGACTGGCCCGTGATCACGGCGACCGAGACCGCCGTGTCGGTCAGCCCCTCGACGCGAGTGGTCAAGGGCGACGAGCTCACGATCACCGCCACCGTCACCACCGGCGGGGCGATCGCACCGACCGGTTCGGTGGAGTTCTTCGCGAAGGCGGCGGGGACGGACGCCTGGGCCTCGCTCGGCACCGCCGAACTCCTCGACGGCGTCGCGGTCCGCGTCGACCGCACCCTCGCGGCCGGTGGGTACACGTTCAAGGCCGTGTACACCTCGAACAACGGGTACGCCTCCTCCGAGGCGGCGACCACCGCGAACTACGGTGTGGTGGACGTGTCGGTGCCTGCGGCGTGCACGTTGAGCCCGAATGCGCAGACCTCGTCGGGTGCGTCGGCGTCGTGGGCGTTCTCGCAGTATTCGTACGCGGGGTACATGAAGTGGGCGAAGACGGCCGATGGTGAGGACATCACGGTCGACGGGTCCGACTACGTGTTCACGAACGGCACGGTCCGTGCCGACGCGAACTGCGCCACGGTGTCGTTCGACGGGTGGTTCACGTTGGAGCCGCACGCGGGTCACTGGATCACGTTCACGGATCCGGTGCTGTCGGTGACCGCTGATGGTTCGGGTGTGTGGTCGGCTGATGTGACCACGTCGGCGAACGCGACGGCGAAGCGTCTGGTGTTCGCGACCTTCTCGGGCGCGGATGTGGCCGGTGCGGGTTCCTCGGTGGACACCGAGATCGAGCTGGCGTACGAGGGTGCGACTGCGCTGGGGACGTGGAATGCCGGGTACGGCAACGCGTGGCCGAACGCGTTCGTGCTGGAGGTGCCGTCGGCGCTGCAGGCGTACTTCTACCAGTCGGGCACGAGTGCCGCGAACCTGCAGAAGCCGCCGTCCCCGCTCACCCTCGCCTTCGACTGGCCCGTCGTGCCGGTGATCGACGGCGGCGGACAGACGCCGAGCACGGGTGGCGCCGGTCAGACGGTCGCCGCGGGCTCGCTGGTCTGGGGCATCAAGTCGCAGTTCATCACCTACATCACCGGACAGATCGCCAAGGGCTCGCTGAGCCTCTCCGGCGGTGCCACCTACGCGAACGGAGTGTTCCAGTTCGGGCAGGCCGTCGGCTCGACGTACGACGCGGCGACCGGGCTCGGCTCGGTCGGCTACAACGGGTCCGTGCGGTTCTGGGGTCACGCGGGTGAACTCGACTTCGCGGTCAGCAACCCGCAGATCCGGGTGACCTCCGCCACGACCGCCCAGCTGTGGGCGAGCGGTGTCCACATCGGTGTCGTCGACCTCGCGGGCGCCGCCAAGACCGCGGCGAACGGTGCCGTCACGTACCGCAATGCCGGGGTGACGCTCACCGCCGAGGGGCGTGCGATGTTCCGCAACTTCTACACCACCCTCGATCCGCTCACCTTCACGATCGGTGCGGCCTCCGCGGCGCCGAGCGGTTCCACCGGAACGGTCGCGACCGCGGCCGCCCCGACGCCGGCTCGGACGTTCCCGGCAACTCCGCCGGCCACCACCGGCATCCAGGTCGACGAACCGGTGCTCGAGGATCTGCAGGCCGGCCGACAGGTGACGATCTCGGTGGGCGGTTTCCAGCCCTTCGAGCAGGACATCGCCATCGTCGTGTACTCGACGCCGGTGCTGCTCGGCACGGTGGATGCCGATGCCCGGGGCATCGCGACCTGGACGGGCGTGCTGCCGGCCACCCTCGAAGACGGCGTACACACGCTGACCTTCCAGGGCTCGGTGAGCCGCGGCATCCAGTTCACCCTCGCCCGTGAGGCCGCGCTCGCGTCGGCCGGACAGTGCACGGTCGAAGGGGCGGAGCTGAAGTGGGGCTACAAGGAGTCCTTCCGCAGCTACATCGAGGGCATCGCACACGGCGGCTGGGAGCTCACGGACATCGTCTACGAGTACCCGGACTACGTGTGGTCGAACGGCGCCGGATCCATCGACGTCGAGTCCGCGACCGGGCTGGTCACCTTCGGCGGGACGCTCGCCTTCCACGGGCACGACGGTGCGCTGAACACGACGTTCTCCAACGCGCGCCTCGAGCTCGCCGGAGACACCGGCTACCTCGTGTTCGACATCACCGGTACCACCCAGGGGGGTGAGTCGGTCGACCAGAAGGACGTCCGACTCGCAGAGTTCGACCTGGGTGCGCCGAACCCCGTCGACGGCGTCATCACGATCGAGGCGGACGCCTCGACGCTGACCGAGGCCGGTTCCGCAGCCTTCGGCACCTATGCCGCGGGCGAGGCGCTCGACCCGATCACGGTCACGCTCCCCGTCGCCGACGACTGCGCGGTCGCCGTGGTCGAGGCGGACGAGGAGGCCGAGACCGTCGTCACGACCGCCGCGGACGAGGAGACCGCGGACGCCGGCCTGCCGATCTGGGTCTGGATCGTCGGCATCCTGGTGCTCATCGCCATCGCGATCCTCGTGACGGTCCTGGTCGTCCGCCGCCGGAACGCCGGTACCGACGAGGACTGATCCCCGCACCGATCGACGGCGCCCCACGGTCATGCACCGTGGGGCGCCGTCGTTCGCCGGGATGAGACAATGGAGCCATGGCTGCCGAGCCGAACCCCGCCCCCCGCGTCACCGTCGAAGAGCACATCGAGACCGTGACCGTCCGCCGCGCGCCTAAGATCTGGGTCTTCCTCGTGCTGGGCGCCCTCCTCGGCGTCATCGTGGCCGGCATCCTGACGTTCGCGTTCCAGGGCACGGCCGAGCCGAGCGCGACCGGTGTCGAGTACACCCCCGGGCAGGTGTTCGGGTTCCTCGCCCTCATCTGCGCCGCGCTGGGACTGCTCGTCGGCGGGCTCGTCGCGCTGGTCCTCGAGCGCACCGTCGGGCGAAAGACCCGCGAGGTGCGCGTCGACCGCGAGCACGTGCAGGTCGAAGAGGACTAGGCCAGCTCGGCGATGATCGGATGGATCGCGGCGTCGAACGCCGCGACATCCCGCCGGAGCCCGTCGGTCACCGCGATCGTCAGCGCGCCGATCCACCACAGTCCGCGCTGCGCCAGCGGCAGCACCTGCACGTTCAGCTCGAACGAGTGCGCACGGCGCCCCACCTGACGCTCGTGCTCGGCGATGACGCTCGCGTACGCGCGGTACGACGCCGCCCCCGTGTGGTGGCCGGACTCCCGCGCCACGTACATGGCGTGCGCATCCCGCGCGAACGACACCGCATCCGGCCCGAACGGCTCCGCCGCCCCACGCAGTTCCGCCGCCCCGGTGGCCGGCAGCGCCAGCATCGTCGCGAACCCGGGCACGAGCTCGAGAGGCACCTCGGACGGATGCGCCTGCGGCTCGACCGTCATCGCCCAGTAGGACCGCCACTGGCGCTCCAGAAGTGCCTGTTCCGCCTCCGGCCGCTCCGGCCGTGGCACCGGGATGCCGCGCAGCGACGGCAGCTCCTCCGGGGCCCGGATGCCGAGCATCTGTCGCAGGTACAGGGCGAGCAGCACCGGCTGACTCGCGTCCTCGCGGATCAGCCACTCCGGACGGCCGGCGCTGTGCATGCGGCCATTGTAAGGATCCACCGGGGAGATCCGAGGGGCTTGCGGCGCAGGTAGGCTTAGCGCGTGGCCGCATCCCACAATCCCTATTCCGACGCCGGCGTTGACACTGCCGCCGGCGACCTCGCCGTAGAACTCATGAAGTCGGCCGTGCGTCGCACGCACGGGCCCGAGGTGCTCGGGGGCGTGGGCGGTTTCGCCGGGCTCTTCGACGCCTCGGCGCTCACCGGCTACACGCGCCCGCTGCTCGCCACGAGCACCGACGGCGTGGGCACGAAGGTGGCGATCGCGCAGGCGATCGACAAGCACGACACGATCGGGCTCGACCTGGTCGGCATGGTCGTCGACGACATCGTCGTGGTGGGTGCGAAGCCCCTGTTCATGACGGATTACATCGCCTGCGGCAAGGTGTTCCCGGAACGCATCGCCGACATCGTCTCCGGCATCGCCGCCGGATGCTCCGTCACCGGCACCGCGCTGGTCGGCGGCGAGACCGCCGAGCACCCGGGCCTGTTGGGCGTGCACGACTACGACGTGGCGGGCGCCGCCACCGGCGTCGTCGAGGCCGACCGCATCCTCGGCGCCGACCGCGTCCGTCCGGGTGACGCGGTGATCGCGCTCGCCTCGAGCGGGCTGCACTCCAACGGCTACTCGCTCGTGCGGCACATCGTCGCCGGCGCCGGCATCCAGTACGGCGACCACGCCGACGACTTCGGCACCACGTGGGGCGAGGCGCTGCTCGAGCCCACGCGCCTGTACACGTCGCCGCTCCTCCGTCTCGCCGACGCCCTCGGCGCCGGCCTCCACGCGCTCACCCACGTCACCGGCGGCGGCATCGCCGCGAACCTCGCCCGTGTGCTGCCCCGCGGCACCTGGGTCGAGGTCGACCGGTCGACCTGGGCGCCGCCCGCCGTCTTCCAGGTGCTCGCCGATCTCGGCGGACTCGACCTGACCGCCACCGAGGGCACCTGGAACCTCGGGATCGGGTTCCTCGCCGTCGTCGCCGAAGCGGATGCCGACGCGACGCTGCGCGCGATGGAGCAGGAGGGCATCGCCGCTTGGCGCGTCGGCACCGTCGGTGACGGCGCGACCCCCGCGGGCGAGTTCGAGCAGGGCGCCAAGGGCGTCGACGGCGGCAGTGTGCGCCTGGTCGGCGCCTACGCCGACACCCCACGAGATGGAGCGAAGTAACACCACATGTGCGGCATCGTCGGCATGGTCGGGCAGGGCCCGGTCAACCAGGACATCTACGACTCGCTGCTGCTCCTGCAGCACCGCGGACAGGACTCGACCGGCATCTCCACCGCCGAACCGAACGGCGTGGTGCACATGCACAAGGCCCGCGGCCAGGTGCGCGAGGCGTTCCGCACCCGCGACATGCGCTCCCTGCTCGGCACGATCGGGCTCGGTCACGTCCGCTACGCCACGAAGGGCACCGCATCCAGCGAGGAGGAGGCGCAGCCGTTCTACGTCAACGCCCCCTACGGCATCGTGCTGGTGCACAACGGCAACCTGACGAACACGCGCGAGCTCACCGAGGAGCTCTTCCACAAGGACCGCCGGCACCTCAACACCAGCTCCGACACCGAGCTGCTGGTGAACGTGCTCGCGAACGAGCTGCAGTCGTCGATCTCCGGACTCGAGCTCGACCCCGAGCAGGTGTTCCAGGCGGTCACCCGCGTGCACGAGCGCGTCGAGGGGTCGTACGCCACGATCGCCCTGATCGCCGGGTACGGGCTCCTCGCGTTCCGCGACCCCTTCGGCATCCGTCCCCTCATCCTCGGGCGCCGGGATGCGGAGGGCGGACGCGACGAGTGGATCGTGGCATCCGAGTCGCTCGTACTGGAGAACTCCGGCTTCGACGTCGTGCGCGAGGTCGCGCCGGGCGAGGCCGTGTTCGTCACCCTGGACGGCGCCCTTCACACCCGGCAGTGCGCGGCTGACCCGAAGCTCATCCCGTGCTCGTTCGAGTACGTGTACCTCGCCCGCCCCGACTCGATCATGAACGGCATCTCGGTCTACGAGGCCCGGCTGCGCATGGGCGAGCGGCTCGCCGACACGATCGCCAAGCACACACCGCGCGAGGCGATCGACGTCGTCATGCCGATCCCGGACTCCGCGCGGCCGGCAGCGATGCAGGTGGCCCGCAAGCTCGGCATCGAATACCGCGAGGGCTTCTACAAGAACCGCTACGTCGGGCGGACCTTCATCATGCCCGGCCAGGCGGTGCGCAAGAAGAGCGTGCGCCAGAAGCTCAACGCGATGTCGAGCGAGTTCAAGGGCAAGAACGTGCTGCTCATCGACGACTCGGTCGTGCGCGGCACGACGAGCAAGGAGATCATCCAGATGGCGCGCGACGCGGGCGCCAAGACGGTCACCTTCGCATCGGCCGCGCCGCCCGTGCGGTACCCGCACGTCTACGGCATCAACATGCCGTCGCGCCACGAACTGGTCGCCCACGGCCGGACGATCCCGGAGATCGCCACCGAGCTCGGCGCGGACTACATGGTCTACCAGGAGGTCGAGGACCTCAAGGCCGCCATCCTCGAGGGCTCCGACGTCGAGGACCTCGACATGAGCTGCTTCGACGGCCGGTACGTCACCGGCACGGTCACCGACGAGTACCTCGCCTGGGTCGAGGGCAGTCAGGTCTCCTGACCACATGAAAGGATGCTGCGGCGCCGAGGCGCTCGCAGCATCCGCTCGTGCAGGTCAGGCCCGCTCGAGTTCGTCTTCGTCCTCGTCTTCGTCGGCGTACTCGTCAGCCCACTTGTCGACGTACTCGTCGTCGGAACTCGGGTGCGAGAGCTCACGCTCCAGCGCCGCGTAGTTCACCGCCGGGCTGAACGACTTGAGTTCGCGGGCGATCTTCGTGTGCTTCGCCTTCTGACGGCCACGCCCCATGCGAGACCCCCTCATGATCTGATGTCGCGGGCATCGCATGGGCCCGACGAATTCACAAACCGGTCCGTCCGACCGGGAAGAGTAGAGTTCAGGATATCACGGTGGCCGAGTGGCCAGTCCCCGCGAGGAGGAACCATGAACGCGCAGACCGAGTGGACCGGGGCCGTCGTCGTCGGACTCGTGCCGGGTCTGCCGAAGTGCGTCCTCGAGGAGGCGACCCGCTACGCGGCGCTCTTCGACGCACCCCTGCTCGTGGCGTACGTCGACGTCACCCGCTTCGTCACCTACGAGGACCCCGACGGCACCCCGCACTCCGCCCCGATCGACATGAACATCTCGACCGGTGAGGCGGGTGCGGAAGCGGTGCGTGAGGCGGCTGCCGCCCAGCTCGACGGCGCGGACGTCCGCTGGGCGGTGCGCTCGCTCGTCGGCGACCCGGCCACGGCGCTCGCGCGCCTGGCCGAGGACGTGGACGCACCCCTCATCGTGGTCGGCACGCGACGCCGCGGGATCGGTGAGTCGATCCGCGAGTTCTTCACCGGCTCGGTCGCGGCCCGGCTCACGCACCGGCAGCAGCGCCCGGTGCTCGTCGTGCCGCTGCACGACGAGGTCGAACCCGAGACGCCCTGGCTCGACTGACGACTCAGCGACCGTCGAGTGACCGCCGCAGCGCGGACGCCGCCGCATCCAGTGCGTCGGCCAGGGCATCGACCACCGAGTCGGCGACCTCGCCGCCCCGGGCCGCGTGCGAACGCAGGTCGGTGCGCACCCGCGCCCGGAACTCGGAGACGGCCACGTCGGCGCGGTGGATCTGCTCCCGGGTCCGTGCCCGTGCGTCCGATGCCGGCTGCGGGTCCGGCGCGGACTCCCGCTCCGCCGCCGCGGCGGCGGCCAGGTCGGCCTTCAGGCTCTTCATCGCCTCACGGACGTTGCCGCGCACCTGTTCGGCGATGAGCCGGACGGAGTCGGCAAGGTCGGCCTCAATGCCCGCGAAGTCGCCGGCCCGTGCCGCGACCTCCGCGCGACCCGCCTCGGTGATCTCGTACACGGTCTTGCGACCCTCGACCCGCTTGGTCACGAGCCCCTCCTCCTCGAGCTTCGCGAGGCGGGGGTAGATCGTGCCGGCGGACGGCGTGTACGTGCCACCGGTGCGCTCGGAGAGTGCGGTGATGAGGTCGTAGCCGTGCCGCGGCTCCTCGTCGAGGAGGTTCAGCAGGTACAGGCGCAGGTCGCCGTGGGAGAAGACGGGGGCCATCAGCGCACCGCCTCGCCGGCGCGGCGGACGACGGTGATCGCGCCGGAGACGGAGTTCGCGCGCACGTCGACGAACGCGCCGCTCGTCTCCCCGATCGTGTGCTGCACCGTGGTGGCGATGCCGCCGCGTCCGGAGTGGGTGACGCCGTCGACCTGCACCCGGCCGCTCACGCTGCGGACGACGAAGTTCGCGGCGTAGCCGTCGTCGAGTCGCACGGTCGTCTCGCCGGAGACCGTGTTCAGGCCGATCCGGTGCACCGTGCCGTGGGCGTCGATGAGGATCGCCCCCGAGACGGTGTCGACGGTGACGGCGTCGAGCTCGCCGGTCGCGGCGATGTCGCCCGAGACGCTGTTGGCCGAGATGGAACCGTCGAGGCCGCGCGCCTGCACGTCGCCCGAGACGGAGTTCAGGGTGAGGTCGCCTCGCAGGCCGTCGACGATGAGATCGCCCGAGACGGTGTTGAGCTTGGCGTCCGCCACGAGGTCGGACACGAGCGCGCTCGCGCTCACGACGCCGAGCGTCAGGGCGGTCTCGCGCGGCACGGCCACGCTGATCTCCGCCTTGGGCCCGCCGCTCCCGAAGTGCCGGAACACCTCGAGGAAGTTGTCCCAGCGCAGCTGCGGGTGGTCGATCTCGACGCGGCCGTCCGCCGCCTCGACGCGCAGGTCCTTGCCGGTCACGGCGTGCACCTCGATGCGCACGCCCGGTTCGTCGCGGCCGACGATGTCGATCTGGCCGCCGACCAGCCCGACCTTCAGCGACGTGATGTCCTCCAGGTCGATCACCCGGGTCTGCCCGGGCTGGATCAGCCACTTCTCCGGTGTCATGTCTTCCTCCACGGTGAACGCGTTATATCGCGTTCGTGGACAGTAACACGATATATCGCGTTGCGGAAGACCTGCCGGTGCGAAAACGGCGGATGCCGGAGCCCGAAGGCATCCGGCATCCGCCGTGACGTCTTGTCGTCAGGCCCGGCGGTTGCCGGAGATGACTCGGAACAGGAACGCGATGAGCGCGATCACGCCGACGATCAGCGCCACCCACAGCAGCCAGTTCAGCGCGGTGTTCAGCCCGCCGACGATGGCCAGCACGATGGCGATGACGATGATGATGAGCAGTGCGATGTTCATGGGGACTCCCCTTCTGTATGCCGGTCACGCCGCAGCTTTCTCGGCGGTGCCCGGACGCTTCACGGCACATCCTCAGGTTGGCATTCCGCGTCGGGAGCGGTCCCGGGGGTTGACGCGGTTCTGCGCGCGGTGGTAGCCGCGGAAGGGGGGCGTGCGCTACCGACGGTCCGCGCGACTGTCAAGGGCGATCGGCGGGGGACGGTGCCGCGCCTACTGTCCAGGTGACGGTCGAGGCACCGTGGAAGGGGTCGGATCATGCCTGCAGGACGCGGCGGGAACAGCCTGAAGGACCCGGAGCTGTACGAGAAGCTCCGCGACGACGGGGCGTCGAAGGAGAAGGCGGCGCGCGTCTCCAACGCCGCCGCCCGCGAGGGGCGCTCCAAGGTCGGGCGCCGGGGCGGCAAGAGCGGGGACTACGAGGACTGGACGGTCGCGGACCTCCGCGAGCGCGCGAAGGAGCTGGGCCTCACCGGCTACTCCAAGCTGCGCAAGGCACAACTCATCGACCGACTGCGCAACCACTGAGGATGGCGCGTCTGCGACGGGTCTCGCCCGGCGAGGACCCGGGGATCACCCGCGTCCGCGCCGGCGACGGCTTCCGATACCGCACCACCTCGGGCGGACCCGTCCGTACGACGGACATCGACCGCATCCGCGCGCTCGTCATCCCACCTGCCTGGGAGGACGTGTGGATCTGCGCCGACGGGCGCGGCCACATCCAGGCCGTCGGCACGGATGCGGCGGGCCGCCGGCAGTACCTGTACCACCCGGACTGGAGCGCGCCGCGGGACCGCGGCAAGTACCAGCGGGCGCTCGCCCTCGCAGCGGCACTCCCGAAGGCCCGGGCGCGGGTGACGACGTCTTTGCGTCGTGAGGAGGACTCCCGGGAGCGTACCCTCGCCGCAGCGTTCCGGCTGCTGGACGCCGGCGCCCTGCGGGTCGGCTCCCGCCGGTACGCCGCCCGCGGCGGCGGCCGCGGCCTCACGACGCTGCAGCGGCAGGACGCCACGATCGAGGGCACCGTCGTCACGCTCGACTTCCCGGCCAAGAGCGGGGTGCGCGCGCACGTCGAGATCGACGACGAGGACCTCGCCCGCGTGCTCGCACCGATGCTGCAGGGGCGGCCGCGATCAGCACTCCTCAGCTACCCGCGCGGACGCGGTCGGATGGCGCTCAGCGCCGCCGACGTGAACGCCTACGTGCGAGCGCTCACCGGGGGGTCGTTCACGGCGAAGGACTTCCGCACGCTGCGCGGCACGATCGCCGCCGCCACCGCGCTCGCCGAGGAGGGACGGCTCCGCGGCAAGGCGGAGCGCAAGCGCGCCGAGCGCCGGGCCGTGCGCGCCTGCGCGGCGGTGCTCGGGAACACGCCGGCGGTCTCGCGGGCGAGCTACATCGACCCCCGGGTCTGGCGCGCCTATGCGCGCGGTCGTCTCATCGACCTGTCCGTCAGCCCGGAGTCCGCGCTGCGCGCCCTGCTCGCCGCCTGATCCGCCGGTAGCGTGGAACGGTGGCCGGCCCTCCCGCATTCTCCTGGACGCACCTCGGGCTCGTCGCGGCCGGGGGAGCGATCGGCACTGCGCTGCGCGCCGCGGTCACCCTTATCGAGACGCCGGCGATCCCGGGGCTCGTCGTCGCCATCGTCAACCTCATCGGTGCGTTCGGACTCGGGGTGGTCACCGGTGCCGTCGTCCGGCGCGGCGACGGCCCACGGACCAGGGCGATGCGGCAGTTCCTCGGGACGGGCCTGCTCGGCGGCTTCACCACGTACAGCGCCTTCGCGCTCGACGCGGTGACCGGCACACCGGTGTGGCTGACCCTCGGCACCGCCGTGCTCGGCGTCGGCGCCGCATGGTTCGGCCTCGTGCTCGTGCGCCCCGCCGCACCGCGACGAGGAGGCCGGGCATGACCTGGGCGTTGCTGCCGATCGTGGCGCTCGCGGGCGGCACCGGCGCGGCGCTGCGCCACCTCGTCGACCTGGGGGTGACCCGCATCGTCGGCGCCCGGTTCCCGTGGGGCACGCTCCTGGTGAACGTCACCGGCTCGCTCGCCCTCGGGTTCGCCGCCGGCGCGGTGTCGGATGCGGCCGTGCTCGCCGTCGTGGGAAGCGGCCTCCTCGGGGGCTACACCACCTTCAGCGCGGTGGCCGCCACGAGCGCGGTCGCCCTCGACGAGGGACGCACCAGGGCGGCGGCGCTGAACACCCTCGGCACGCTCGTGGCGACGGTCGTCGCGGCGGGCGTCGGCGTGTGGGCTGGCAGCGCGCTGTGAGCCGCAGCTGGGGGCGGCCCCGCGCCCTCACCCCCGTGGAATACTGACCCGGAGAAGCATCTCCCACAACTGTCGGCCGGCTCTGGCCCGACGCGCTCACGAAGGCAATCCGTGTCCAGACTCGCCGTCCTCAGCCTCCGCAACCGTGCCCTCATCGCGCTCATCACGATCGTGGCGGCGGTGTTCGGCGGCCTCGCACTGACGAACCTCAAGCAGGAGCTCATCCCCTCGATCGAGTTCCCCGCCCTGTCGGTGCTGAGCACCTACCCCGGCGCCTCGCCCGACGTCGTCGCGAACGACGTCTCCACGCCGATCGAGAACGCGATCCAGGGCGTGCCGGGGCTCGAGTCCACGTCGGCGACGAGCACGACGAACGCGTCGATCGTGCAGGCGTCGTTCACCTACGGCACCGACCTTGCGACGGCAGAGCAGAAGATCACCACCGCGATCAACCGCATCAAGGGCCAACTGCCCGAGGGCGTCGAACCGACGGTGCTCTCGATCTCCACCGACGATCTCCCCGTCATCCAGCTGGCCGTCACCGGCTTCGACGACGAGGAGGCGATCCAGACCCGGCTGGAGAACACGGTCGTCCCGGAACTCGAGGACATCCCCGGCGTGAACGCCGCGGCGATCGTCGGCGGGGTCTCGCCGCGCGTCACCATCACCCCCGACCAGGCCGCGCTCGCCGGGGCCGGGTTCAGCCAGCAGGCGATCACCGACGCCCTGGAGCAGAACGGCGTGCTCTTCCCCGGCGGCGACATCACCGAGGGCGACGAGACCCTCACGGTGCAGACCGGCGCCAAGCTCACCTCGGTCGAGGAGGTCGCCGCGCTCCCGCTCGTGCCGACCGACCCCGCCCAGTTCGGCGCCGGGCCGGTCACCGTGGGCGACGTCGCGACGGTCGAACTCGACGCCGCCCCGGTCACCTCCATCTCGCGCGTGAACGGCGAGCCGGCGCTGTCGATCGCGGTCACCAAGCTCCCGTCGGCGAACACCGTCGACGTCTCGCGCGCCGTGAACGACGCGCTCCCGGGCCTCGCCGACGACCTCGAGGGCGGCGAGTTCACGATCGTCTTCGACCAGGCGCCCTACATCGAGCAGTCGATCGAGGCGCTCGCCGAGGAGGGGCTGCTCGGGCTCGTCTTCGCCGTCTTCGTCATCCTCGTCTTCCTGCTGTCGGTGCGCTCCACGCTCGTCACCGCGATCTCGATCCCGACGAGCGTGCTCATCACCTTCATCGGCATCCAGGCGTTCGGCTACTCGCTGAACATCCTCACGCTGGGCGGCCTCACGATCGCGATCGGCCGTGTCGTCGACGACTCGATCGTGGTCATCGAGAACATCAAGCGGCACTACGTGCAGGGCGCAGACAAGCTCGCCTCGGTGCTCCTCGGCGTGCGCGAGGTCGCTGCGGCGATCACCGCCTCCACCGTCACGACGGTGGCCGTGTTCCTGCCGATCGCGTTCGTCGGCGACCTCACCGGGGAGCTGTTCCGGCCGTTCGCGATGACCGTGACGATCGCGATGCTCGCGTCGCTGTTCGTCGCGCTCACCATCGTGCCCGTCCTCGCCTACTGGTTCCTCCGTCCCGGCAAGCCCGTCCTCGACGCCGCCGGCGAGCGGATCGATCCGGAGGACCCGGCCGCACCGCCGTCCCGGCTGCAGCGCGCGTACCTGCCCGTGCTCACCTGGACGCTCAAGCACTCCGCCGTCACGCTCGTGCTCGCCGTCGTCGTGCTCGCCGGCACGGTCGCGCTCGCACCGCTCATGAAGACGAACTTCCTCGGCGACTCGGGGCAGAACACCCTCACGGTCACCCAGACCCTCGGTCCCGCCGCGAGCCTCGAGTCCGAGGACGAGGCCGCCGGACGCGTCGAGGAGGCGCTCCAGGAGGTCGACGGCGTCGAGACCGTGCAGGTCTCCATCGGTTCCAGCGGTTCGGCGATCCGCGACGCGTTCAGCGGTGGCGCCGGCGGCATCACGTACTCGATCACGACGGACGCCGACGCCGACCAGGTCGAGCTGCGCGCACGCGTCCAGGACGCCCTGGCAGACCTGGACGACGTCGGCACCGTCACGGTCGCGGCATCGGGCGGCGGGTTCGGATCCTCCGACATTGAGATCGACGTCACGGCACCCGACCAGGAGTCGCTGACCGAGGCGACGGATGCGGTCGTCGACGCGCTCACGGACGTCGACGGCGTCAGCCAGGTCTCGAGCAACCTCGCCGCATCCCTCCCGTACATCGCGGTGGTCGTCGACCGGGACAAGGCCGCATCCCTCGGCCTCTCCGAGGTCGCGGTCGGCGCACTCGTCTCCAATGCCATGCAGCCCCGCGCCATCGGTTCGGTCGAGGTCGACGGCACGAGCCTGCGCGTCTACCTCGCCGCCTCCCAGACCCCGGCGACGATCGAGGAGCTGCGGGCGCTCACCGTCCCGAGCGCGACCGGTGCGATCCGCCTCGACGAGGTCGCGACGGTCGAGCAGGCGCAGGGGCCGACCTCCATCACGTCCGAGCGCGGCCAGCGCACCGCGACCGTCACCGTGACGCCCGCCGGGGACGACCTCAGCGGCGCGACGAGCGCGGTCACCCTGGCCCTCGCCGACCTCGATCTGCCGGCGGGCGCGGACGCCTCCCTCGGCGGGGTCGTCACGCAGCAGACCGAGGCGTTCGCGCAGCTCGGACTCGCCATGCTCGCCGCGATCCTCATCGTCTACATCGTCATGGTCGCGACCTTCAAGTCGCTGCGGCAGCCGCTCCTGCTGCTCGTCTCGGTGCCGTTCGCGGCGACCGGCGCGATCCTGCTGCAGATCGCCACCGGGGTGCCGCTCGGCGTGGCCTCGCTCATCGGCGTGCTCATGCTCATCGGCATCGTGGTGACGAACGCGATCGTGCTCGTCGACCTCGTCAACCAGTACCGCGAGAAGGGCCTCAGCACCTTCGAGGCCACCGTCGCGGGTGGTGCGAGGCGCCTGCGCCCGATCCTCATGACCGCGCTTGCGACGATCTTCGCCCTCACCCCGATGGCGCTCGGCATCACCGGACAAGGCGGATTCATCTCACAGCCGCTCGCGATCGTCGTGATCGGCGGGCTTGTGTCCTCTACCGTGCTGACGTTGCTGGTGCTGCCGACCCTCTACAACCTCGTCGAGGGAGCACGCGAGCGTCGCGCCGCGAAGCGGGGCGCGCGCTCGTCCGACGGGCACGACGGGCCGGTGCCGCCTGCTGCCGCCGACGAGGCGCACGTCCCGAGCAGGCGGGAGCTGCGTCGCCGCGAATCGCACTGACCGGCTCCGCGGCCGTCGGCTCGAGCCCGAGGGGGCCGACCGGTGCCGCCGGCGAGGTGGATGCCGCGGGCGCTGCGGCGCCGAACGGTGCGCGAACGGGCGTGACGGCATCCGTTGCGACCAGGGCCGGGACCGGCTGTGCGGCGAGCACGGCTGGGGCCGCCTGTGCGGCGTGGAGCGCGCCCGCCCGGGTGAGGCAGACGACGAAGACGCCCGACCAGGCGAACATCGCGCTGAAGCCGATGACCTCGAACAGGGCGAGGTTGATGGTGGCGGTCACGAAGAGCCAGCCGCCGCCGAAGAGGTAGCCGAACACGGCGAGGGTGGTCGCCAGCAGGCGCTTGGGCATCCGGTGCATGAGCAGCGGGCTGAGCAGGAGCAGCACGGCGAAGCTCACCACCATGCCGGCGGCGACGTTGTCGTGCACGAATCGGTTGACGTTCAGCGGCACGCAGCCGACGAGCGCGAGGTTCACACCGACGGCGGTGAGCAGGATGCGGGCGAGGAGCGCGGTGCCGCGTCGGACGCGGTGCCGCTCCAGCGCCCGCAGTTCGCGGCCGACCGCGTGTGCGAACATCGCCACCAGCGTCCCGCCGATGATGAGCGTCACGTTGAAGGCGGCGCCGGAGCTGTTGCGGAAGGTGCCGAGGCGGCTGAAGTGCAGGCGCCACCACTGCGGGTCGGTCGTCGAGATGATCGACAGGCCGATGCCGACCAGGAGCACGAGCAGTGCCAGCACCGCCAGGTGCACCGGGGAGGCGCCCAGGAGCGCGGTGGCCGCCCGTCGGACCCCCCGGGGGCGTGGCGGCCTGGGCACTGCTGCCATCGCTCGGAGCTCGGAGAACGACGAACGGTCGATGCGCATATGCGGGTACCCTCCACCCAGACGGACACCTGATCCCCCGGTGGAGTCGTGAAAGAGGTTCCCCGTCACGCACCGGATGGCGAGCGCCGGAACCCTGAAACCGGCGCGGCGGCCCTGCCGCTGCGCGTCAGTCTAGTGGTGGCCCGTTACAGGCAGCAGCGGCGTGTGTTACCTTGACGCGAACCTGACATCGTGTATACGAACCGCTCGTGCCGTCAGCGGCGGTAGACGATCCCCCACCGGACCTCCCAGGTCTCGCCGGGCGCGAGCCGGCGCAGGTCGCGACCGGAGTTGAAGGCGTCGGCGGGCGCGGTCATGGGCTCGATCGCCACGGCGAGGTCGTGCCCCGGGTAGCGGTCGGTCGTGAACACCTGGAGCGTCGTGACCGATTCGTCGCCCCACAGTTCGACCGAGCGCCCGTCGGGCGCCCGGAGCACGCCCCGCACGCGGCCGTCCGCGTCGCGACGGATCGCCGTGTACGCGGTGTCGAGACCGAGGCCCGCCAGCAGTCGGGGCGTGCGCAGGTCGTGCGCATCGTCGACGGGGACCGCGGCGCCGACGGGCAGGTTGCGTTCGTCGACCGGGTACCACTCGTCCGCCACGACCTGCACCGTGAGCTCCTCGGTGGCCACGTCGGAGATGCCGAGGTACGGGTGCGCGCCGAGCGCGACGGGCGCCTCGTCGGCACCGACGTTGGTGACGGTGTGCGTCACCTCGATCCCGTCGGGGGTGAGCGCGTAGGTCACGCGGGTCGCCAGGTGGAAGGGATAGCCGGTCTGCGGGACGACGTCGGCCGCGAGGGTCACCGCATCCGCCGTCGCCTCCTCCAGCCGGTACGACGCGAACCGGAGCAGTCCGTGGGACGCGTTGCCCAGCTTGGGCTCGGTGATCGCGAGCAGGTATTCGGTGCCGTCGTGGCGCCAGCGGCCGTCGCGGATGCGGTTGGGCCAGGGCAGCAGCACGACGCCGGACGCGGCCGGGGCCGGGATCCCGTCGGGATAGCGGACGACGAGGTCGACGCCGTCGACCCGCAGCGCACGCAGGGACGCGCCCACCTCGGTGATCTCGGCGGTGGCGTGCGCGCTCCGCAGGACGTGGCGGTGGCCGGTGGGGTCGGCGGTCATGCCCTCAGCGTAGGGCGTGCTCCCAGGGCGGCTCGCTACCATTGACGGGTCGGCTCTGGACGCCGCGCATCGCGCGGGTGGTTCTGTGGTCCTTGGGGCCGATGATGGGCGCCGATCGGCGTGCATGACCATCATCGAAAATGGCCCCGGCCGACGAAACGTCCGGGTATCCCGCTGTGAGCGGGTGCTGTTCTCGTGCGCAGAGAACCAGAAGGACGACCCATGCCCAAGAACAAGAAGCCCGCCGGCGGACGCCCGGCCAAGAACTTCGACCCGCGCTACGGCGCGAAGACCTCGTTCCAGGACCGCAAGCGCCGCCCCGGCGAGGCCTCGGCCGGCACCACCGGTTCGAAGAGCCCGAAGCACCGCGGCTACCGCGCGGACGAGGGCGCCGCGCCCAAGCAGCGCTGGAGCGCGCAGGAGCGCGCCGGCCGGGACGAGGCCCGCAGCATCCGCAGCCGCGCCGGCGGGGAGCGTCCCGCCCGCTTCGAGGAGCGCGCCGGTTCGCGCCCCGACGGCGGCCACCGTGGTGCGCGCGCCGAGGGCGGCTCCCGTGGCGGCCGCGACGAGCGCGGCGCGCGCACGTGGAACGACCGTTCCGGCGCCCAGCGCCCGGCCCGTTCGTACGACGAACGCCCGGCCCGTTCGTACGACGAACGCCCGGCCCGTTCGTACGACGACCGTCCGCAGCGTCGGAGCGACGACCGGCCCGCCCGTTCGTATGACGACCGCCCGCAGCGTTCGCCCCGTTCGTATGACGACCGCGCCCAGCGTTCGCCCCGCTCGTATGACGACCGTCCGCAGCGCCGGACCGACGACCGCCGCGAGGCGCCCCGTCGCTTCGAGGAGCGTCCTGCCGCCCGACACGACGACCGGCGTTTCGAGCCCCGACGCGACGACCGTCGCGGCGAGCAGCGCCCGAACCGTTCGGACTGGAACGCCAAGCCCCGTGAGACGGCGCACGAGCAGCAGCTCGACGTCGTGCACGAGCGCCTGCAGGCGCAGGCCGTGGATGCCGCGACCGTCGCCGAGGCGTCGTTCGGCGAGCTGGGGCTCGGCGAGAACATCGTCCGTGCCCTCGCGGAGCTCGGGGCGGACAGCCCGTTCCCGATCCAGGCGGCGACCATCTCGCCGATCCTCGCCGGCCGTGACGTGCTGGCCCGTGGGCGCACGGGCTCGGGCAAGACGATCGCCTTCGGCGCCCCGCTCGTCGAGTCGATCCTCCGGTCGCAGGCAGGCGTGAAGCGGCAGTTCGGCCGCGCCCCGAAGGCGCTCATCCTCGCCCCGACGCGTGAGCTCGCGCTGCAGATCGACGGCACCGTGCAGCCGATCGCCCGCAGCGTCGGCCTGTTCACCACCCAGGTCTACGGCGGTGTGCCGCAGGCCCGTCAGGTGGGTGCGTTGAAGAAGGGCGTGGACATCGTCATCGGCACCCCCGGCCGCATCGAGGACCTCCAGGCGCAGGGCAAGCTCGACCTCTCGGAGATCCGCATCGTGGTGCTCGACGAGGCCGACCACATGTCCGAGCTCGGCTTCCTCGAGCCGATGCAGCGCCTGCTCCGCCTCATCCCTTCGAAGGCGCAGAAGCTCCTCTTCTCGGCGACGCTCGACCGCGAGGTCTCCGCGCTCGTCGACGAGTTCCTCGTCGACCCGGCCGTCTACGAGGTGGCCGGTGAGGACCAGGACTCCGGCACGATCGACCACCGCGTGCTCGTCATCGACCACCGTGACAAGGCGGAGCTGCTCAACTCGCTCGTCGACCGCGACGGGAAGACCCTCGTGTTCACGCGGACCCGCGCCTACGCCGAGATGCTCAGCGAGCAGTTCGAGGATGCCGGCATCCCCGCCGTCGCCCTGCACGGCGACCTGAACCAGGCCAAGCGCACCCGCAACCTGCAGCGGCTGACGAACGGCAAGGTGCGCGTGCTCGTGGCGACCGACGTCGCCGCCCGCGGCATCCACGTCGACGACATCGACCTGGTCGTGCAGGCCGATGCGCCGGACGAGTACAAGACGTACCTGCACCGGTCGGGCCGCACCGGCCGCGCCGGCCGCGAGGGCACCGTCGTGACGCTCATCACCCGTCAGCGTCGCCGCCGCATGAACGAGCTGCTGGACCGCGCGGAGATCTCCGCGCCGTTCCAGGAGGCGCGTCCCGGCGACGACCTGCTCGAGGAGCTGAGCGGCCGCCAGCTCGCCGACGTCACCGCCTGACCCCACGAACGACCGGACCGCGAGACTGCATCTGCGCTCCGAGACAGCGGGGTTACCCCGCAGTCTCGGCGACCGGATGCAGTCTCGCGGTCCGCGTTCAGGCGAGGGCGGCGCGCAGGGTCGCGGTCGCTAGGAGCATCGCGGTCCGGGCGGCGTGGGTGTCGCGGAGGGCGTCGAGCATGACGAAGTCGTGGATGACGCCGCCCAGTCGCACCTGCGTCACGGCCACGCCCGCGTCGCGGAGCTTGGCGGCGTAGGCCTCGCCCTCATCGCGCAGGACGTCGGCCTCGGCCGTGATCACGAGCGCGGGCGGGAGCCCGGCGAGCTGCTCCGTCGTGGCACGCAGCGGGGATGCGGTGATCTCGGCGCGCTGGGCGGGGTCGGTCGTGTACTGGTCCCAGAACCACTGCATCGCGTCGCGACGGAGGAAGTACCCCTCGGCGAACTCGCGGTACGACTCGGTGTCGAAGGAGGCGTCGGTCACCGGGTAGAAGAGGATCTGGTGCGCGAACCCGACGCCCCCGCGCTCCTTCGCCATGAGGGTGAGCGCGGCGGTCATGTTGCCGCCGACCGAGTCGCCCGCGACGGCGATCCGGGATGCGTCGAGCCCGTGCCGGGCGCCGTGCTCGACGATCCAGCGGGCCACGGTCCAGTTCTGCTCGATCGCGACCGGGTACCGGTGTTCCGGGGAGAGCCCGTACTCGGGGAACACGACAGCCACACCGGCGCCGACCGCCAGTTCGCGAACGAGCCGGTCGTGCGTGGACGCACTGCCGAAGACCCAGCCCGCGCCGTGGATGTAGAGGAGGACGGGCAGGGGTCCGGACGATCCGGCAGGCGTGACGATCCGCGCCCGCACCGAACCGGTGGGCCCGCCGGAGACGGTCACCCATTCCTCGTCGATCGCGGGTTTGTCGACGCCGTCGCCGGACTGCACCTGTTCCACGGTCTTCCGGCCCTCCACCGGTCCGAGGTCGAACAGGTACGGCGGGTCGGCGGTCGCCGATGCGAACTCGCGCGCGGCGGGTTCGAGGCTGCGCTGTCGGGTGGTCATGGTCGCGCTCCTTGCTGGTCGGGGCCGCGAGGGCCGTCGGTGGGTTCCTCGACCCGAACCTAGAGCGCGTGCGCGGGGTGTTCCAGGGCCTGCTGGGACCCCCCAGGGCACCTGCCGGCGCCGGCCGTCAGAACAGGCGCGGCTGCGGACCCGTCGTACGGACGGAGGTCGCCGCGGCGCGCGAGGCGGCGGATGCGTCCCGGGTCACCGGTCGGGCGCGCACCGGTTCCTCCTCGGAGCGGCCGTCGAGCCCGTGCGCGCGCATGAGCGGCCGGATGCGGCGGGCCAGCCACTGCCGATACGGTTTCGGCGCCTGCACCGCGGCCCCCGGGTAGAGCGCGCGGTAGGACGACAGCAGGTCGGGGCGTTCGCGGGAGAGCCACTGCATGAACCACGGCTTCACCCCGGGCCGCAGGTGCAGCGCGCCGTAGACGACACGCACCGCGCCCGCATCCTTGATCCGCCGGAGGGCGTCGTCGAGCGCCGCGACCGAGTCGGTCAGGTGCGGCAGCACCGGCATGAGGAAGACCGTCACGCGGAACCCCGCCTCGGTCGCCGCGCGCACGGTGTCCAGCCGCGCCTGCGCGGTCGGCGTCCCGGGTTCCACGGCGTGCTGCAGGGCGTCGTCGAAGACGGCGATCGACATCGCGAGCGACACGGAGACCTCCCGCTTCGCCTCGGTGAGCAGCGGCAGGTCGCGCCGCAGCAGCGTCCCCTTCGTGAGGATCGACATCGGTGTGCCCGACGACGCGAGCGCGTCGATGATCCCGGGCATGAGCCGGTAGCGCCCCTCCGCGCGCTGGTACGGGTCGGTGTTCGTGCCCAGTGCGACGTGCTCGCGCCCCCACGACCCGCGTCGCACCTCGTGCGAGAGCACCTCCGCGACGTTGACCTTCACGACCACCTGCGAGTCGAAGTCGCGACCCGCGTCGAGGTCGAGATACGTGTGGGTGCCGCGGGCGAAGCAGTTGTGGCTGACGACCCCATTCGCGATGAAATCCCCGGTGCCGGTCGTGATGTCGACCATGTCGATCTCGACTCCCAAGGCCTCGATCGACCGGACGCGCAGATCTGCGACCGTCTTCACCGCCCGACCGACGACGGCCGGCGTTCTGGTGATGGCAGGGCGGCGGTACTCGGCATCCTCAGTGCCCATTGCGGGACCGGACGCACCGAATCCCTGCATCCGGTTGCTCGTCGTGAGGAACGGGCGACGGGCGGATCCGCTCATGGCGCCCGTGACGTATCTCCATCCCCGCTCCGTGAGGAAGCGGTGATCACCGCTGGCCGTCAGGACGGTGCCGTCCGCGAGCGTGATCCGATGCGCTGCTTTGCGCGTGTTCCAGCGGGCACGGACCTCGGTCTCGACGAAACGGCGGTACTCACCGACCCGTTCCGTGCCGATCACCCGGTCGCCGACGCGGATGTCCGAGAGCGGCTTCTGTCTTCCGTCCGCCATGAGGATCGACGTCTCGGGTGCCAGGCAATAGGTGCACGCATGCGAGCAGCCCCGATAGGGGTTCACCGTCCAGTCGAACGGCATCGCGGATGCGCCCGGCACGTGGTTCAGCGCGGAGCGGGCGACGACCTCGTGGAACGTCATGCCCGCGAACTCCGGCGTCGTCACGCTGCGGACGAGCCCGTCCATCCGGTCGAGACCGGGGAGCGCAGCCGCATCCGTCTCGCCCACCCGCTGTCCCTGCCATCGCATGTCCCCAGTGGAACAAAGATTCGAGACTACGTCAAGCCATGCACGGAAGGATGTGCGAACCGGCCGTCTCTCGGCACCGGGCGCCCACAATGGAGGGGTGAGCACGCCGCACTCTCGGACGCGCCGTGCCGCGCGCGAGGTCGCCGCGGTGCGGAAGGCGCGTGCGCGCCGGCGCCGGATGCTCGCGGCGCTCGTGCCGGTGGCCGCGGCGGCCGCCGTGGCCGGTGCGCTGGTGCTGCCGGGGATGGTCGACGGTCCGCCCGCCGACGCCCTCCGGGACGGGCCCGAGGACCTGCCGCCCATGGTCGACGCGCTCCCGGTGCCGCAGGTGGAGGCCGTGCCGGGCATGTGCGAGGACCCCGCCGTGCAGGCTGCACTGGTGGCCGGTGACGACGAGGCGGTGGTGGCGGCCGCGGGTGGTGGTGAGGCGTTCCGTGCCGCCGTCGCGGTCGGCGCGGCGCCCTGCGTCTCGCTGTCGGACGTCTCGCGGCAATGGGTGGTGGTGAACAAGCAGCGCCCCCTCGTGCCGGCCGATGCGGCACCTGCCGAACTCGCCGCGCCCGCCGGGGTGCGCACGCTCGACGTCGTGAGCCTGCGCCCGGATGCTGCAGCCGCCCTGGCCGCGATGCGGGCGGGCGCGCAGGCCGCAGGGGCGGGTGAGCTCGCAGCCCTCAGCGCGTACCGGTCCTACACCACCCAGCAGCGCACGTATGCCCAGCACGTCGACGCCGACGGCCGGCAGGTCGCCGACCTCGAGAGCGCGCGGCCCGGGCACAGCGAGCACCAGACCGGCATCACGGTCGACCTCGTCGCGTGCGGCGAGGGCGGATGCGGCGGCCTCGACGACTTCGGCGGCTCCCCGCAGGGCGCGTGGGTCGCCGAGCACGCCTGGGAGTACGGCTTCGTCGTGCGGTACCTCGAGGGGGCTACGGAGATCACCGGGTACAAGGCCGAGCCGTGGCACGTGCGCTACATCGGGCCGGAGCTCGCGAAGGCGTACCGCGACGGGGGCTGGCGTTCGCTGGAGGAGTTCTTCGGGCTGCCCGCCGCCCCCGACTACGTCGAGTGAGGGGTGCCGCCGCGCGGCACGGGCGGGTGTCGGTGCCGTCTGGAGGCATCCCACAAACCATGACACCGGGTATCGCGTCCGGTGCGATGCGATCCCACATCGCACTGCCGCATCCGAGTGCCGCGCCCATAGACTCGGTGCGGCGACGCCGCCCGAACGGCCCCGCGTCGCCTCGAGATCCCGCATCGCGGAGGAAGGACGGCGCACGCATGGAGCGCGACATCTACGACGAGGACCACGCGGCGTTCCGCGACGTCGTGAAGGAGTTCATCAAGCGCTACGCGACGGAGGAGAAGCGCAAGCAGTGGGAGGCCGACGGTGAGGTCGACCGTGCCACGATGCTCGCGGCGGGTGAGGCCGGCATCATCGGCCTGTCCGTGCCGGAGGAGTTCGGCGGCGCCGGGATGCTGCAGGATTACCGCTTCCGCGCGATCGTCAACGAGGAGGTCATCGGCGCCGGTCACGGCTCGCTCGCCGGTGCACTCGGCATCCAGGACGACCTCGCCGTGCCGTACATCGCGCACATGGGCACGCAGGCGCAGAAGGAGAAGTGGCTGCCCCGCATGGCCACCGGCGAGGTGCTCGGCGCGCTCGCGATGACCGAGCCCGGCACCGGCTCCGACCTTCGTGGTATCAAGACGACCGCGAAGAAGGTCGACGGCGGCTACCTCGTCAACGGTGCGAAGACGTTCATCTCGTCGGGCAAGACCGCGGACATCGTCGTCACGTTCGTGAAGACCGGTGAGGGCAACCGCCCCGACGCGTTCTCGCTCCTCATCCTCGAGAACGGCATGGAGGGCTTCGACCACGGCAAGAAGCTCGAGAAGATGGGCTTCCACGGCTGGGACACCGCCGAGCTGTCGTTCTCGGACGTGTTCGTGCCGGAGGAGAACCTCATCGGCGGCGTCGAGGGCCGCGGGTTCATCCAGCTGATGATGAACCTGCCGCTCGAGCGCCTCTCGATCGGTGTCGCGGCCGCCGCCGCAGCCGAGGCCGCGCTCGTCTGGACGCGTGACTACACGCTGAGCCGTGAGGCGTTCGGGCAGCCGATCGCCGACTTCCAGAACACCCGGTTCAAGCTGGCCGACATGGCGACCACGGTCGACGTGCTGTGGGCGTACATCGACCGCGCGATGATGCTCTACAAGGACGCCAAGCTCACCGCCGAGGAGGCGGCGAAGGTCAAGTACTGGGCGACCGAACGCGAGTGGGAGCTGCTCGACCTGGGCGTGCAGCTGCACGGCGGCTACGGCTACATCACCGAGTACCCGATCGCCCGCGCGTTCCTCGACGCCCGCGTGCACCGCATCTACGGCGGCACGAACGAGATCATGCGCGACATCGTCGCCCGCCAGGTCACCGGCCGGAAGTAACCCCGACCACCCGCGAGACCACATCCATCCGCCGAGACCACATCCGATCGCATGTGGTCTCGCGCGGTGGGTGTGGTCTCGGCGGTTTCAGAGGCGGCGACGACGACGGGTCAGGCGCACGGCGGGGAGCGGCGGCGCGGGCACCCGCTCGGGGCCGTGCCCGACGACATGGCCGAAGCGGTCGGATGCGGCCTCCCACGCCTCGCGCGCCTCGACGATCTCCTCGTGGCTGCGGCCGACGAAGTTCCACCACATGACGATGTCGTCCTCGAACGGCTCCCCGCCGAGGAGGAACAGGGTCGCACCGGTCGCGGACGAGACCTCCACCGCATCCCGGCCGAGTCCGAGATAGCACAGCTGCAGCGTGCCGACCGCGGTGTCGGGGCCCGCGTGGACGACGAGGTCGCCCCCGACGCCGACCGCCGCGTACTCCCACTCCGGATGCAGCGGCAGCCGCACCCGCGCGCCCGCCGGAACCCGCACCTCGGCGCCCACGATCGGCGTGTGCACGGTCGCCGGCGACACGACCCCGGCGAGTTCCCCCATCACGACGGTCGCCGTGCCCCCACCGTCGAGCACCACCTCCGGCAGGTCGGTGTGCTGCTCGAACGCGGGCTCGCCGTGCCGGCGCGACTCCGGCAGTGCCACCCACAGCTGCAGCGCGTCCAGCGGCACGGGCGTCTCGCCGAGCGAGTACTCGCTGTGGGCGATGCCGGCGCCGCTCGTCATGAGGTTCAGCTGGCCGGGGCGGATCCGCACGTCGCTGCCGATCGTGTCGCGGTGGCGGATCTCACCGGTCAGCGGCCAGGTCACCGTCTGCAGGCCGATGTGCGGATGCGGCTCCACCCGCATCCGCACCTCCTGCGGCCCGAACCGGTCGAGGAAGCACCACGCCCCCACGAGCGGCAGGTCGCGCTGGGGGAGCGCCCGGTGCACCGACATCGCACGTACGCCGCCGAGCGGCACCTCGCGGGAGTCCAGCAGCACGGCGCGCGGGCCGTCGCAGTCCGCCGCGCGTTCCGGGCCCGCGTCGGGCTCGGCGTCGAGCCTGGTCATCCCTCGGACCCGGCGGGCCAGTGCACCTTCAGGCCCGGCACCTCGGTGCGACGCAGGAACGACGCCACGTAGGGGCACAGCGGCACGACCGTCTCGCCGCGGTCGGCGACGTCGGCCATCGCCTGGGCGACCAGCGTCTTCGCGAGCCCGCGGCCGCTGTAGGCCTCGTCGACCTCGGTGTGCACGAACCGCAGGCGCTCGCCGTCCCGGCGGAACGCGGTGAACCCGGCGGTCTGCCCGTCGACCTCGACGCGGTAGCGGTCGTGCTCGTCGTCGCGGACGACGCGCACGTCCTCGTCCGGCTGGGATGGGTCGATCATGCTCGCAGGCTACGGCGGCGTCCGGCGCCGCTCAAGCCCGCACCGCCCGTACAGCGGTCGTGCACGCGGCATGGGGCAGACTCGACCGGTGACCTCCCTGCTCGACCTCGCCCGTGCCGCCGGCTCCGATCCGGATGCGGTCTACGACGCGTTCCTGGAGTGGACGGCGTCGCGCGGGCTCACGCTGTACCCGGCGCAGGACGAGGCGGTCATCGAACTCGTCTCCGGTGCGAACGTGATCCTGTCGACGCCGACCGGCACCGGCAAGTCGCTCGTCGCGATCGCCGCGCACGCCGCATCCCTCGCCGCCGGCGGCCGGACCTACTACACAGCGCCCATCAAGGCCCTGGTCAGCGAGAAGTTCTTCGCGCTCGTCGACATCTTCGGCCCGGAGCAGGTCGGCATGATCACCGGTGACTCGTCGGTGAACCCGGATGCGCCGATCATCTGCTGCACCGCCGAGATCCTCGCGAACCTCGCCCTCCGCGAGGGCGCGGACGCCGACGTCGCGCAGGTCGTGATGGACGAGTTCCACTTCTACGGCGAGCCCGACCGCGGGTGGGCGTGGCAGGTGCCGCTGCTGCTCCTGCCGCGGGCGCAGTTCCTGCTCATGTCGGCCACGCTCGGCGACACCACCCGCATCCGGGACGACCTCGCCCGCCGCACCGGACGCCCGACGGTCGAGGTGACCGGCGCCGAGCGCCCGGTGCCGCTCCACTTCTCGTACGAGCGTCGCCCGGTGCACGAGGTCGTCGCCTCGCTCCTGGACGAGAAGGAGCAGCCGATCTACATCGTGCACTTCTCGCAGGCCCAGGCGCTCGAGCGGGCGCAGGCGCTCGGCAGCGTGCAGATCGCGTCGCGGGCGCAGCGCGACGAGATCGCCGCCGCCATCGGCGGATTCCGGTTCACCACCGGATTCGGCAAGACCCTCTCGCGGCTCGTGCGCGCCGGCATCGGGGTGCACCACGCCGGGATGCTCCCGCGCTACCGCCGCCTCGTCGAGACGCTCGCGCAGCGCGGGCTGCTCCGGGTGATCTGCGGCACCGACACCCTCGGCGTCGGCATCAACGTGCCCATCCGTTCGGTCGTCATCACCGCGTTGTCGAAGTACGACGGCACCCGGATGCGGCAGCTCACCGCCCGCGAGTTCCACCAGGTCGCGGGCCGCGCCGGCCGCGCCGGGTTCGACCCCCACGGCAACGTCGTGGTGATGGCGCCGGAGTGGGAGATCGAGAACGCCGTGGCGCTCGCGAAGGCCGGCGACGACCCCGCCAAGCGCAAGAAGATCGTGCGGAAGAAGGCGCCCACCGGCGTCGTGAACTGGGGCGAGGGCTCGTTCGAGCGCCTCCGCGACGGCGTGCCGGAACCGCTCGTGCCGCAGCTGCAGCTCACCTCGGCCATGCTCATCAACGTGATCGCGCGCGGCGGCGACGTGTTCGGCGACGTCCGCTCGCTCGTCTTCGACAACCACGAGCCGCAGGCCCGCCGGTACGAGCTCGCCCGCCGCGCGCTCGCGATCTTCCGCACCCTCCGCACCGCCGGCGTGGTCGAGGTCGTCGACGGGACGATCCGGCTCACGGTGGACCTGCAGCGCGACTTCGCGCTCAACCAACCGCTGTCGCCGTTCGCGCTCGCCGCGATCGACCTGCTCGACCCGGAGGAGAAGCCGGGCGGCGCGGGTTCGGGCCACTACGCGCTCGACGTCGTGAGCGTCATCGAGGCGACCCTCGACGACCCGCGGGCGATCCTCTCCCAGCAGGAGTTCAAGGCGCGCGGCGAGGCCGTCGCGGCGATGAAGCGCGAGGGGCTCGACTACGACGAGCGGATGGACGCGCTCGAGGAGGTCACCTACCCGAAACCGCTCGAGGGACTGCTCGCGCAGGCGTTCGAGACGTTCGCCCAGTCGCAGCCGTGGGTGCGCGACTTCGAACTGCGGCCGAAGTCCGTGGTGCGCGACATGTTCGAGCAGGCGTTCTCGTTCGCGGAGTTCGTGAACTGGTACCAGCTCGGCCGCAGCGAGGGCCTCGTGCTCCGCTACCTCAGCGACGCGTACCGGGCGATCCGGCAGACGGTCCCCGCCGAGGCGCAGACGCCGCCGCTGCAGGACCTCATCGCGTGGCTCGGCGAGCTGGTGCGACAGGTCGACTCGAGCCTCGTCGACGAGTGGGAGTCGCTCGTGAACCCGGCCGCGGAGGGCGAGGTCGTCGTGCCGCCGGCTCCGCCGTCGGTCGTCGTGAACCGTCGCGCATTCACCGTGCTCGTGCGCAACGAGCTCTTCCGACGGGTGCAGCTCGCGGCGCGGCAGCGCGACGACGAGCTCGTCGCGCTCGACCCCGACGTCGACTGGCCGGCCGTGCTCGACGCCTACTACGAGGAGCACGATGAGCTCCTCACGGGTGGCCCGGCGCGCTCCCCCGCACTGTGCGTCATCGACGAGTCGTCGGCGGCGGAGGGTCGCTGGCGGGTCGAGCAGATCCTCGACGACCCGGCCGGCCACCACGACTGGCGCATCCGCGCGGACGTCGACCTGGAGGCATCCGCCGAGCAGGGTGCCGCGGTCGTGCACGTGTCCGAGGTCGTCCGGCTGTAGCCCTCCCGGGCGCGTTCCACAGCATCCTGCCCGGGGCGTGCCGCACGGGGGAGACTGGAACGATGCGGATGCGGCGGCTCACGGCGGCGATCGCGCTCGGCGCGCTCGTCCTCCTCGGTGCCGCGTGCGCCCCCGAGCCCGCCGCCGATCCGTCTCCGACGCGGACGACGGCGTCCCCGACCCCGACGCCCACGGCCACCGCCGATCCGCTCGACGCGCTGACGCTCGAGCAGCGCGTCGGGCAGCTGTTCATGGTCGGCACCCCGGTCGAGGGTGCCGACCCGGCGACGCTCGCCGCGGTGGCCGAACGCCACGCGGGCGGGGTGTTCCTCCACGGCCGATCCGACGCGGGCACCGAGGCGATCGCCGGGCTCGTGTCGCAGTTCACCTCGCTCGTCCCCGCGGGCTCGCCCCCGCTGTGGGTCGCGACCGACCAGGAGGGCGGCGACGTGCAGGTGCTCTCCGGCCCGGGGTTCGACGACATGCCCACGGCGCTCACGCAGGCGCAGCAGGGATGCGGGGCCCTGCGCACCGCATCCCTCCGGTGGGGCGGACAGCTCGCCGCCGCCGGCGTCAACGTGAACCTGGCGCCCGTGCTCGACATCGTCACGAGTCCCGAGACCGCACGGCAGAACCCGCCGATCGGCCGGCTAGGCCGCCACTACGGCTACGACCAGCCGACCGTCGCCGCGTGCGCGGGCGCGTTCGCGCAGGGGATGCGGGTGGCCGGCGTGCTGCCGACCTTCAAGCACTTCCCGGGACTCGGGCGGGCGGCCGCGAACACCGATTACGCGACCGACGTGGTCGACACCGAGGTGACGGCCGACGCGCCCGACGTCGACGTGTACCGGATGCTGCTGGCCCAGGGCACGGCGATCGTGATGCTCTCCACCGCCGTGTACGAGCAGATCGACCCCGGCGCCCCCGCGGCGTTCTCGCCGGCGGTCGTGACCGATCTGCTGCGCGGCCGCCTCGGGTTCGACGGCGTCGTGATGACCGACGACCTCTCCGCGCCGGCGCAGGTCGCCCGGTGGTCGCCCGCCGACCGGGCGCTCCTGACGATCGGCGCCGGCGCCGATGTCGTGCTGGTCTCGGCCGACCCGGCCGTGTTCGCCGAGATGTACGACGCCGTGCTCGCCCGGGCGCAGGCCGATCCGGCGTTCGCCGAGTCGGTGGATGCGGCCGCCCGCCGGGTGCTCGCACTGAAGTCGTCGTTCCCGGGAGGGGAGTGAGATGACCACCTGGCTCGCGTTCCTGCGCGCGATCAACCTCGGCGCGACCCGCGTGTTCCCGAAGGACGCGATCGTCGCGGCCACCGCCGCCGCCGGCTTCGACGACGTCGCCACCCACCTGAACACCGGGAACGTCCGCCTCGGCACCGCGATGCGGTCGCGGGCGCGCGTCGAAGCCGCGCTCGAGCGGGCGTACCTCGCCGACCGCGGGTTCGAGGTGCCGGTGATCGCGTTCCGCGCCGACGAGTTCGCGGAGCTCGCCCGCGACGCCGCCGAGCTGTCCGCGACGCGCACCGGCCTCGACCGCCATTACGTGTACCTGCTGAAGGAGGAACTCGACGCGAAGGCCGCGGCGGCCGTCGAGGCGCGTTCGGACGAGCGCGGCGAGATGGTCGTGCGCGGCCGGGCCGTCCACGCCCTCCTGCGGGCGGGGTACACGCCCGGGCAGGTCGATCCGCTCGGGGCGGCACGGATGCTGGGGGTCGCGACGAACCGCAACCTCTCGGTCGTGACTGCGCTCGCCGAGCGCTGGTGCTGACCGGCCGACTGTCAGCGGCGGTCGTTACGCTGGGACGGTGACTTCGCAGCCCCCCGTCCCCCGGTACGACACGGCGGGCTTCGACGAGCTCCCCGACGGCTGGGTGCCGCCCGACGACTGGGCCCCCGACGACGAGTTCGCCCCGCCGCCCGACGATCCGTGGTCGGGCGGGGCCGCCGCATCCGCCCCCGAGGTGCGCCCCGCGCCCCGTCGCGTCCACACCGGCGCCGACCCGCTCGCCGTCCTGTCCGAGGTCTACGGCTACGACGCGTTCCGCGGCGACCAGGCCGAGATCGTCGCGCACGTGGTCGGCGGCGGCGACGCCGTCGTGCTCATGCCGACCGGTGGTGGCAAGAGCGTCACCTACCAGGTGCCCGCGCTCGTCCGTGAGGGCACCGGGCTCGTGGTGAGCCCGCTCATCGCGCTCATGCACGACCAGGTCGACGCGCTGCGCGCGAACGGCGTCAACGCCGCGTACCTGAACTCCACGCAGTCCATGGCCGAGCGGCAGGCGACCGAGCAGGCGTACCTGTCCGGCGAGCTCGACCTGCTCTACGTCGCGCCGGAGCGGTTGAACCTCGTCGCCACGAAGTCGCTCCTGCGGCGCGGGCGCCTGAGCGTCATCGCGATCGACGAGGCGCACTGCGTGTCGCAGTGGGGCCACGACTTCCGCCCCGACTACCTGCAGCTCGGCGAACTCGCCGACGACTTCCCCGGTGTGCCCCGGATGGCGCTCACCGCCACCGCCACCCGCGAGACCCACCGGGAGATCGCGGAGCGGCTGCGGCTGCCCGACGCCCGCCACTTCGTCGCGAGCTTCGACCGCCCGAACATCCAGTACCGGATCGAGCCGAAGGTCGACCCGCGCCGGCAGCTCGTGGCGTTCATCCGCTCGCAGCCCGAGGGTGCAGCCGGCATCGTCTACGCGCTCAGTCGCAAGAGCGTCGAGCAGACCGCCGCGTACCTCGCGGCGCAGGGCGTCGACGCCCTGCCGTACCACGCCGGCCTCCCGGCCGAGGTGCGGGCCGCGAACCAGTCGCGCTTCCTCCGCGAGGACGGCGTCGTCATGGTCGCGACGATCGCGTTCGGCATGGGCATCGACAAGCCCGACGTGCGCTTCGTCGCGCACATCGACCTGCCGAAGTCCGTGGAGGGGTACTACCAGGAGACCGGTCGAGCCGGCCGCGACGGCGAGCCCTCCGTGGCGTGGATGGTCTACGGCCTCGGCGACGTGGTGCAGCAGCGCCGCATGATCGACCAGAGCCCCGGCGACCGCACGTTCAAGATGCGCCTCGGGCAGCACCTCGACGCCATGCTCGCGCTGTGCGAGACGGTCGGATGCCGCCGGCAGAACCTCCTCGGCTACTTCGGCCAGGACTCCCAGCCGTGCGGCAACTGCGACACCTGCCTCACCCCGCCCGAGACGTTCGACGGACTCGTGCCGGCGCAGAAGCTGCTCTCGACCATCGTGCGGCTGCAGCGGGAGCGCGGTCAGGCGTTCGGTGCGGGGCACCTCATCGACATCCTCCGCGGCGCCGACACCGACCGCATCCGCCAGCAGCGTCACGACGCGCTGAGCACGTACGGGCTCGGCGCCGACCTCAGCGACCAGGACTGGCGCAGCGTCGTGCGGCAGCTGCTCGCCCGCGGCATCCTCGTCGCGCAGGGCGAGTACGGCACCCTCGGCCTCGGGGAGGAGGCGGGCGGCGTGCTGCGCGGCGAGACCCCGGTGCCGCTGCGGCACGACGTGATGGGCCGGGTGAGCGTCCCGCGCACGCGCAAGTCCGCCGCGCCGTCGGACGTGCCCGAGGGCGACCGTGAGCTCTTCGAGGCGCTGCGGGCCTGGCGTGCGGCGACCGCGCGGGAGCAGGGCGTGCCCGCGTACATCGTGTTCGGCGACGCGACGCTCCGCGCGCTCGCCGCGACCCGGCCGCAGTCGATGGGCGACCTCGACGGCATCAGCGGCATCGGTGCGAAGAAGCGCGAGGCGTTCGGCGAGGCCGTGCTCGAGGTCGTCTCCCGCCACTGACCCGCCGCCCGGCCCGTGCCCGCGCTCGCCGCCGTGGGTGGCCCGTCGGCCGCGGCGTCGCCGCCGTGCAGAACTCAGGACGGATGCGGGGAGGGCCCCCGCGATCCGCGTGACCCGGTGGCAGCCGTCGGAATGTCCGGAGTTTTGCGCATCACCGCCACGCTCGCGCCCTGCATCTGGTGCCCGCCGCCATCCGGTGCCCGCCGCATCCGGTCGCCTGTCGCTCGTGGTCGCCGCCGGCAGCAGTTCGCGACAGGTGGGCGTCGGTCTGGGCGAGCACAACTGCGGAGTCCGTGTGCGACACGCCGCCCCGCGGCGCGGTGGTCGCGGCGTGTCGGCGACCATCTCCGCAGTTGTGCACGCGCGGCACACAGCACGACGAAGCACGCACCGCACACGGACGTCCACGCACCGCCCCGACGGACACCGGTTCCGAACGGCCCCACCGCTCCACGGACACCGGATGCGGCCGCACCGCCCAGGCGGACACCGGATGCGGCCCCCACCGCCCGGACGGACACCGGATGCGGCCCGCACCGCTGTGGGGAGGGCACAATCCGCCGGGGCGACGGCGTCCGGGGCGATTGTCGAGGGTGTCCAACCGAGTTGGGGTGCCCTTGTGGGAGTCCTACCGTCGAGGATGACATCCACTGTCCGTCACACCGAAGGGTGAGGTCATGGCCGACGCCGTCATCCGTTCCCGCAAGCCCGCCACGAACAAGCGCACCCCCGCCGGTGGTGCGCCGACCGCCGCGCACTCGGCGGCCGAGGCAGCCGAGCCGCGCATCGACCTGGCGGCCGTCAACGACATGCTGCTCGGCACCTGGGCCGACACCCGCCGTCAGGCGCGCGCGATGATCAAGGACCCCGCGTTCTGGCGCGTCGACGGCCTGAGCGTCGCCGACCACCGCGAGCGCGTGCTCAGCCAGCTGCACCTGCTCGTCGAGAACGGCGCCTCCGCCCGCGCGTACCCGAAGGAGTACGGCGGGATGGACGACAACGGCGCCAACATCGCCGGCTTCGAGGAGCTCGTGCTCGCCGACCCGAGCCTGCAGATCAAGGCCGGCGTGCAGTGGGGCCTGTTCGGCGCCGCGATCCAGCAGCTCGGCACGAAGAAGCACCACGACAAGTGGCTCGCCGACGTCGCGCAGCTGAAGCTGCCGGGTGCGTTCGCGATGACCGAGACGGGGCACGGCTCCGACGTCGCCGCGATCGGCACCACCGCCACGTACGACCCCGAGACCGAGGAGTTCGTCATCCACACGCCGTTCCGGGCGGCGTGGAAGGACTACCTCGGCAACGCGGCCGTGCACGGCCGCGCGGCGACCGTGTTCGCGCAGCTCATCACCGGCGGCGTGAACTACGGCGTGCACTGCTTCTTCGTGCCGATCCGCGACGAGGAGGGCAACTTCCTCCCCGGCGTCGGCGGCGAGGACGACGGGGTCAAGGGCGGCCTGAACGGCATCGACAACGGCCGACTGCACTTCGACCAGGTCCGTGTGCCGCGCGAGAACCTCCTCAACCGGTACGGCGACGTCGCCGCCGACGGCTCGTACTCCAGCGAGATCCCGAGCCCCGGCCGCCGCTTCTTCACGATGCTCGGCGCGCTCGTGCAGGGTCGCATCTCGCTCGACGGCGCCGCCACCACCGGCACCGCGCTGGCGCTGTACATCGCCACCACCTACGCGAACCAGCGTCGCCAGTTCGACTCCGGCGCCGGCACCCCCGAGATCGTGCTGCTCGACTACGGCAAGCATCAGCGCCGCCTCATCCCGCGGATCGCGACCGTGTACGCGCAGGCGTTCGCGCACGACGAGTTCCTGAAGAAGTTCGAGGGCGTCTTCAGCGGCCGCACCGACACCCCGACCGAGCGTGAGGATCTCGAGACGCTCGCCGCGGCGCTGAAGCCCCTCAGCACGTGGAACGCGCTCGACACGATCCAGGAATGCCGCGAGGCGTGCGGCGGCTCCGGCTTCCTCGCCGAGAACCGCCTGGTCGGCCTGCACGCCGACCTCGACGTCTACGCCACCTTCGAGGGCGACAACAACGTCCTGCTGCAGCTGGTCGGCAAGCGCCTGCTCGGCGACTTCGCGAAGCAGTTCAAGGGTGCGGATGCGGCGAAGCTCGCCCGCTACGCCGTCGGCCAGACCGCGGGCAAGGTGTTCCACGGCGCGGGCCTGCGCCGCCTCGGGCAGACGGTCGCCGATTTCGGTTCCAGCGCCCGGTCGGTCGAGTTCGGGCTGCGCGAGGACCAGCAGCACCAGCTGCTCGCCGACCGCGTGCAGCAGATGGTCTCGGACATCGCCGGCCGCCTTCGTCCCGCATCCAAGCTGAGCCCGGAGGCCGCCGCCGCCCTGTTCAACGAGAACCAGGCCGAGCTCATCGAGGCCGCCCGCGCCCACGGTGAGCTGCTGCAGTGGGAGGCGTTCACCGACGCGCTCCACAAGGTGAGCGACGACGGCACGCTGCAGGTGCTCACCTGGGTGCGCGACCTGTTCGGGCTCTCGCTCATCGAGAAGCACCTGGCCTGGTACCTCATCAACGGCCGGCTGTCCGCGCAGCGTGCCGGCACCGTCTCCCGCTACATCGACCGGCTCTGCCTGCGGCTGCGCCCGCACGCGCAGGACCTCGTCGACGCGTGGGGCTTCGAACCCGAGCACGTCCGTGCGCCCATCGCGTCGGGTGCCGAGCAGCAGCGCCAGGACGAGGCGGCCGCCTACTACGCCGAGCTCAAGGCGTCCGGCACGGCGCCGGTCTCCGAGAAGACGCTGCACAAGAAGTCGAAGAAGTGACCGTCACCCGCCCCCGGCAGCCGTCGGGGGCGGGTCGTATGGTGGGCGGGTGACCGACCTGCTGACCGGCCCCGACGGGCGTGACCGCTGCGCCTGGGCGGGCGCCGATCCGGAGTATCAGCGCTACCACGACCAGGAGTGGGGGCGGCCGCTCCACGGTGACCGTGCGCTGTTCGAGAAGATGAGCCTCGAGGGGTTCCAGGCCGGGCTTAGCTGGATCACCATCCTGCGCAAGCGTCCCCGGTTCCGCGAGGTGTTCGCGGACTTCGAGCCCGGGGTCGTCGCCGGGTTCGGCGCCGACGACGTCGAGCGGCTCATGGCGGATGCGGGCATCATCCGCAACCGTGCGAAGATCCTCGCCGTCATCGGGAACGCGGCGCTCGTCGCGGCGATGGCGCCGGGCGAGCTCGACGCGCTGCTGTGGTCGTTCGCCCCGCCGGCCCGGCCGCGGCCCCGCGCCTTCGCCGATGTGCCCGCGGTCACGCCGGAGTCGGCGGCGATGAGCAAGACCCTGCGCGCCCGGGGGTTCCGGTTCGTCGGGCCGACGACGATGTACGCGCTGATGCAGTCGGCCGGCATGGTCGACGACCACGTCGAAGGATGCTGGCGCGCGAACTGATCGCGGGCCGCAGGCGTCCGGGCTCAGCGTCCGGCGTCGAACAGGTGGCGGGCGCCGTGCCCGAGCACCTTCACCACGACGCCGCGGCGCTGCAGCTCCGCGACCGTGCGGGTCTCCTCCTCGAGGTCGCGGCCGAGCGCATGCACGCTCGTCACGACGACCACGTCGCCCTTCGTCAGCCGCCCGAACAGCCGGCTGAGCCGCTGCTCCCACGACTCGAGCGGGTCGGGCGAGGGGTGCCGGAAGCCGTGGATCGGCACGCCGAACCGGGCGAGCTCGTTGCGCTGCTCGACCACCGACGGCATGTCGTCGCGGTTCACGACGATGCCGACCAGCCGCGACCCGGCGGGGCGGGCGCGCCACCAGTCGCGGTCCTCCTCCAGCTCGTGGAAGCAGCGGACGCAGGTGGACGCGTCGTGTGGCAGGTGGATCGGACTCGTCGTCGCGGCGTCGCCCTCGGGTGCCGCGTGCGTGTGCTCGGTCACATCGCCTCCTCGTCCTTCCCTCCATTGTCCACCGAGCGTGGGCCCGTGCCTACTCGCCGTCCTCGTCGTCGAGCTTCAGCTGCAGGCTCAGCTGGTCGGCGTCGAGTTCCGCGAGGCTGTGCCGCAGCACGGGGGTGCTGTAGCGCCCGGTGGCGGTGAGTTCGACGAGCCGGCGGCGCATGACCTCGATCATGACGACCCGAAGCTCCAGCAGCTCGTCGGTGTCGAGCCGGGGCGCGTGCTCCGGCAGCTGCGCGAGGCGCTCCCGCGCATGCCGGACGGTGTCGGCGTCGAACGGTGCGCCGTCGCGTCTGCGCAGGCCCGGATCGCGAAGTTGCGCGGCGGCCGCCTCGCGGAGTTCGTCCCGGAGGCGCTCGTCCTCCTCCGGGGCGTCCTCGTCCTCCTCCTCACGGTCCTCCTCGGCGCGCGTGAAACGGAGTGCGCGGACGACGGCGGGCAGGGTCAGCCCCTGCAGGAGCAGGCTGATCACCGCGACGAGGAACGCGACGAACACGAGCAGCGGTCGACTGTGGGTGTCGGTGGGGAGGGTCTGCGCCGCCGCCAGCGTCACGACACCGCGCATGCCGGCCCACACGATGAGTGCGCCGTGCTTCCACCCGAGCGGTGACTCCCGGTAGTAGTCGAGGTCCGCCGAGAGGCGGCGCAGGCGCCGGCGGACCGCCTCGAACCGGCGCTCCTGCCGGGCTGGATGGCCCCACGGGCGGGTGCCGGCGCGTTCGGCGGCGTCGACGCGCGCCCCGATGCGGTCGAGGTCGGCATGACTGAAGCGTTTCGCGCGCCGGCCCTGGCCCCAGATGATGAGCGTGACGTACAGCGCCCGCACCGCCAGGACGATGCCCAGCGCGCTGAACGCGAGCCAGGTTCCGTGCCAGAGCCCGTCGTGCTCGGCGAAGTTGCGGTCGACGACGTCGGAGAGCTCCAACCCCATGACCAGGAACACCCCGCCCTCGAGCAGGAGTTCGACCGTGCGCCAGTTCAGCCGTTCCGAGAGGCGCTGCTCGGGGGTGAACCAGCGGGCGGCGCCCTGGCCGGTCACGATGCCGGCGACGACGGCCGCGACGAGTCCGGAACCGCCGAGCTCCTCCGTGGGCAGGTAGGCGATGAACGGCACGGCGAAGCTCAACGCGGTGTTCGCGGCCGGGTTTCCGACCCAGCGCCGCACGCGGAGGTTCAGCCAGCCGACCACGGCGCCGATGACGAGGGCCAGCAGCACGCCCCAGGCGAACGTGCCGATCGTGAGTCCGAAGGAGAACCCGCCCGCGATCGCGACGATCGCCGTGCGCAGGAGCACCAGCGCCGTCGCGTCGTTCAGCAGGCTCTCGCCCTCGAGCATCGTCACGACCCGCGGCGCGATGCCCATGCGCTTCACGATGCCGGTGGCGACCGCATCCGTCGGGCTGAGGATGGCCCCGAGGGCGACCCCGACCGGGAACGGCAGTCCCGGGACGGCCCAGGTGAAGAAGAGCCCCAGCACCAGCGCGCTGACCACCACCAGGAGCACGGAGAGCCCCGCGATGGGGGTGAAGTCGCGCCGGAACTCGATCGCCGGCACGTTGACCGCGGCGGAGTAGAGCAGCGGCGGCAGCACCCCCATGAGGATCCACTCCGGGTCGATCGGCGGCAGGTCCGGCACGAACGGCACCGCCGCCAGCAGCAGCCCGACGGCGACGAGCACGAGGGGCGCCGCGATGTTCACCCGGCGGCCCACCGCCGTCACCGCGACGATGAGCACCACCCCCAGCACGACGACGATGAGACTCTCCATCGCGGTTCCCTTCCTCCCGGGCGCGGGCCGTCCGCCACCGTGTCGCCTGAGATCCCCGGTGGCGCGGGCACGGCGCAGTACCGTGAGCCTATGACGGTGAGCGAACTCGACGGGATCCTGTACCCACCCGTCGAGCCCTACGAGACCGGGATGCTGCTCGTGGGCGACGGGCATCGACTGTACTGGGAGCAGTCGGGCAACCCCGACGGCAAGCCGGTCGTCTTCCTCCACGGCGGTCCCGGCGGCGGCACGAGCCCGTGGCATCGGCGGTTCTTCGACCCCGAGCGGTACCGGATCGTGCTGTTCGACCAGCGCGGATGCGGTCGCAGCACGCCGCACGCCGGCGAGCCCGACGCGGACCTCACCCACAACACCACCTGGCACCTCGTCGCCGACATCGACCTGCTCCGGAAGAACCTCGGCATCGACGCGTGGCAGGTCTTCGGCGGGTCATGGGGCAGCGCGCTCGCGCTCGCCTACGCCGAGGCGCATCCGCACCATGTGACCGAGCTGGTGCTGCGCGGCATCTTCACGCTCCGCCCGCACGAGCTGGAGTGGTTCTACGAGGGCGGGGCGGCCGCACTCTTCCCCGACCGGTGGGAGGACTATCTCGCGCCGATCCCGGTGCTGGAGCGTGCGCACCTCATCGAGGCGTACCACCGGCGCCTGTTCGACCCGGACCCGGCGGTGCACCGCCCGGCCGCGGTGGCGTGGTCGACGTGGGAGGCGGCGACCGTGTCGCTCCAGGCCGACGAGGACAAGATCGCCGACATGCAGGACGCGGCGGTCGCGACGGCGTTCGCCCGCATCGAGAACCACTACTTCACCCACGGCGGCTGGTTCGGCGAGAACCAGCTCATCGCGCAGGTCGACCGCATCCGGCACATCCCGGGCGTCATCGTGCAGGGTCGCTACGACGTGTGCACCCCGATCATGACCGCGTGGGACCTGCACCGCGCCTGGCCGGAGGCCGAGTTCACGGTCGTCCCGGATGCGGGCCACGCCGCGAGCGAGCCGGGGATCGCCGCCGCGCTCCGCGCCGCCACCGACCGCTTCGCCGGCTGACTCGGCGCCCGGGCACGGCGCTCGGCCGCATCGCGCGCGGACACAACTGCGGAGTTCGCGGCCGACACGCCGGGCCCGGATGCCGGTGGCCCGGCGTGTCGCGCGTCGTCTCCGCAGTTGTGCACGCTGCGGGCGACCGTACGCGACCGGTTCGGCGGCCGCGCGCGCCGTGGGCAGGCGGCTCAGCGGGCGGCGCGGAGGAGGTCGGCGGCGACCTCGCCGATGACGATCGCCGGGGCGTTCGTGTGCCCGCGGATGAGGGATGGGATCACCGACGCGTCGGCGACCCGCAGGCCCTCCACGCCGCGCACCCGCAGCTCCGGATCGACGACGGATGCGGCGTCCTCGCCCATCCGGGCGGTGCCGACCGGGTGGTACAGCGTGTGCGCGTAGCGGCGGATCGAGGTGTCGATGAGCTCCTCGTCGCTCATCCGGTCGGCGTCGGCAGGCTGCACCCAGCCGTCCGTCAGCGCCTGCAGCGCGGGCGTGCGGAGCAGGGTGAGGCAGGCGCGGAGTCCGGCGCGCATGGTCTCCCAGTCGGCCCCGTCGGGGTCGGACAGGTAGGCCGGGTCGATGAGCGCGTGGGCGAGCGGATCCGCGGATGCGAGCCGGATGCTGCCGCGCGACCGTGGCCGCAGCAGGATCGCGCCCACGGTGAGCCCCTCGGCGGGGAGCGGCACGAGCCCCTCGCCGACGTACGGCGCCGCGGCGAAGATGATCTCGATGTCGGGAAGGCCGGCGGGTGCGCCCAGCGCGTCGGCGACGTCGGTGCGGACGAAGCCGTAGCCCTCGGCGACGTTGGAGCTCAGCATCCCGCGCCGACCGCTGAGGTAGCGGAGCAGCTCCGCACGCCGTTCGGCGCCGAAGAGGGTGCCGCCGCGCGCACCCGGGGCGAGCCCCGCGACGAGGTGGTCCTGCAGGTTCGCGCCGACGCCGGGGTTGTCGACCCGGACCGGGATGCCGTGGTCGTCGAGGTGGTCCGCCGGCCCGATGCCCGAGAGCATCAGCAGCTGCGGGGTGTTGATCGCGCCGCCGGCGAGCACCACCTCCCGGCGTGCGGTGAGCTGCCGGGTGACGCCGGCGATGTCGGCGGACACACCGGTGGCGCGGGTGCCCGCGAACGTCACGCGCCGGACGTGCGCGCCCGTCAGCACCCGCAGGTTGCGGCGGCGCCGGGCGGGCCGCAGGTACGTGTCGGCGGTGGATGCCCGCGCGCCGCGGTGCTGGGTGACCATCGTCTGCGAGAATCCCTGGTCGGAGGGGAGGTTGGCGGGGGTGACGCGGTGCCCCGCCTGCCGGGCCGCCTCGAGGAACGCGGCGGTGTGCGGGCGCGGGTCGCGCTGGTGCTCGACCCACTGCGGGCCGTCGACGCCCTGGCTCGGGTCGGCGGCGTCGCTCGTGCGTTCCACGCGGCGGAAGTACGGCACGAGCGCGTCCCAGCTCCACCGTTCGCCGGCGGTCTCCGCCCACTCGTCGTAGTCGGCGGCGAAGCCGCGGATCCACATCATCGCGTTGAGCGAGGACGACCCGCCGAGCGTCTTGCCGCGGGGCCAGTACACCGTGCGGCCGTCGAGCTGCGGCTGCGGGACCGTGTCGTAGTCCCAGTCGTAGGGCCCGCGGAAGAGGCGCGAGAACGCGGCCGGCACGTGCAGTTCGAGTGCCTTGTCGGGCCCGCCCGCCTCGAGCAGGACGACCGACGTCGCGGGGTCCTCGCTGAGCCGCGCCGCCAGTGCGGCACCGGCGGAGCCCGCCCCGACGACGATGTAGTCCGCGGTGAGCGCGGACCGGCTCACGCGCCCATCGCCTTCGTCAGGGTCACCGCGAGCCCGAGCGGGTCGCGGTCGACGAGGTAGCGGGTGAGTCCTTCGCCGACCGCGGTCGCGGTGCGGGAGGTGACGAACCACGGCGGCTTCGGCAGCACCGTGAACCGGCCGCCGGTCAGTGCCCGCGGGAAGGGCCGGAACGGGCCTCGCAGCACGGACCGTTCGACGTCGGCGAGCAGGCTCGTGTTGTGCACGATGCCGAGGCCGCTGCCGACGTCGGCGAGGGTGCTGCCGGGGAAGCCGCCCCACGAGAGCACCGGGGTCGCGAAGACGACGCCGGTCCAGGTGTTGATCGCGATGCCGCCGTAGCGGAGCGCCGCGACCGCCCGGTCGAACCCGTCACCGAGTGCGGCCTCGGTCTCGGGGTCGATGAGGATGTTGGCGCCCAGGGTGCCGGTGAGCTTCTCGTTCGCATGGTCGACGGCCGCGTCGAGGAACGCCTGCCCGAGGCCGGAGAGCTCGACAACGCCGAGCACCGGCGCGAAGTACTCCGTGGACTCGATGGCCGCCGCATCCGCTTCGGTGACGTCGACCAGGCGCCTCGTGCCGTCGCCGCAGCGCGCCGCGTCCGGGTAGTCCGCGTCGGCGGCGGCGAGCTTGTCGTCGCTGCGCGGGTACCAGACCGGGCGCTCGGGGGCGGCGTCGTAGGCGTCGCGGAGGGCGCGGAGGAAGGCGTCCTTCTGCGGCCAGTCCTTCGACAGCAGCACCACCTGCCCGGCGATGCAGTTGTGCCCGCTGTTGTGCAGGCGCATGGTCACCACGTGCTCGGCCTGGAACCGCAGGTCGGCGTCGGTCCAGCGGCCGGGCACCACGATGATGGGCGACACCCCACCGAGCTCGGCCGTGATCGGGGACTTCAGCTTCGGCCGGTCCTCGCGGCGGCGCCTCGTCGCGGTGCCGCCGGTACCCCACACGATCGCGTCGAACGTCACCGCGGACCCGGTGATGTGCACGTGCTCGAACGCCCGGTGCGCGGTCAGGTAGGCCCCGACGTCGCCGCCGCCGCGGACGATGCGCAGCATCCCGGGACCGATGAGCGGTGCAAGCGCGCGCTCGAACACCGGCACGAGCGCATCCTGCGTCGGGTTCACCTTCAACAGCGACACCCGGTTGTCGGCGAGGAGCTCGTAGAGCACGTCGAGCACCGGGATCGAGGTGATGTTGCCCGCGCCGAGCACGAGCCCGACGCCGGCCTCGGCACCGGGACGCAGCTGTCCGAGGCCCGCCCGTCGCACCGCGTCCGCGGCCGTCGCGCCGGGGCGCAGCCAGATCTCGCCGGTGAACCCGGACTGCAGCAGTCGGTCCGTGCCGGTCGCGGGGAAGACGTGGGCGCGGATGCGGTCACCCGGTGCCGCGTCGATGCGGACGCCGTCGAGCGGACTGCCGCCGCGGGCGAGCCGGCGGAGCGTGCGGAGGTACCCGTCGAGCGCGCCGAGCACGGCGTACGGCCCGGACATCCACTCCTCGCCACGGGCCGGGTGGCCCGGGCCGAGTCCCTTCGAGGTGGCGGCGACGTCGGCCCACTCGGCCGCGACGGCGCCGACGCCCTCGCGGATGCGTTCGAGGAGCGTGATGCGCTGGCCGAGGGTCAGCTGCGACCACAGCCGGGCGCCGGTGCGGAGGGCGTCGATGTCTCCCTCGAGCGCGGCGATCTCGGCATCGGGCAGTGCGTGCGCGGGGTTCGCGGCTGGGGTCACGGCGCTCTCCTTCGTGCGGGGAGACCAGCCTAGTGACGCGGCCTGTGCCTGATCGCGTAGTCGCCGTCCGCTTCGCGCGCGACGAGCCCGAGTTCCTCGAACTCGTCGAGCCATCCGCCCATGGGCCACCAGCCCCAGCGGTCACGGAACACCCGGCCGTTGCGGATGATCGCGTCGAGGTGCCGCACCGGGGGCGACTCGACCTCGTGGTGCTGGTGGTAGGCGCGGGCGCCGCCGACCCAGCACATGCCGACGCCGGCCGCCGCCGCGGCCTGCCCGAAGTCGGTGTCCTCGCCGCCGTAGCCGACGTACTCCTCATGGAACCCGCCGATGCGGGTCCAGGTGTCGGCCGTGACCGCGAACGACAGCGACCAGAACAGCTCGTGGCGGTCGTCGTGGAGCAGTTCGCCCGGCGCGGGGGCGGGCCGGGCCGGATGCGGATCGTCGAGGTCGGCGAGCCTGGTCAAGTCGTAGCCGCCGTGCGGCGCCGGAGGCAGGTAGGTGACCGGCCCGCAGTGGAGACGGCCGCCCTCGGCGGTCGCGGCGGCGACGTATGCGTCGAACAGCTCGGGGCAGGGGAGGCAGTCCACGTCGAGGAAGACGAGGAGTTCCGCGCCGTCCGCGATCGCGCGCGCGGCCCCGGCGTTCCGCGCCCGGGCGAGCGGAAGCCCCGCGGTGTCGGCCTCCACTTCGAGCACGTCCACGCCCGTACGGGCGTGTTCGGCCCAGGAGGCCAGGTACGGATCGTCGATGGCGACGAGGATGCGCCGGTCCGGGCCGGGGCGGGCCCGGGCCATCGCGGCGCACTGGGCCGCCCAGTGCGTGTGTCTGCCGTGGGCGATGGTGATGGCGGCGGTGCGCATCAGCGGAGTCCTCCTGTCGCGACCCGGTGGATGATCTCGGCGGCGCGCGCGGCGCCGTCGCCGTCGTTCCAGCCGTCCCACCGTCGACCGTCGAGCGCGGCGGCCTCGTCCAGGAGGGGTTCCCAGCCGCCGGGCGCCGGCAGCCGATCGCGGACGACGACCGGCCACGGACCGTCGGCGAGCACCCGCGCGCTCGCCGCCTGTTCGCCGAAGGGACGCTCCTGGGGCAGTACGACGGCGGGTCGGCGGGCCGCCGCGACCTCCGCGAGCGCCCCCTGGCCGGCGGTCGTGACGACCACCGACGCCGCCGCGAGCGCCTCCCGCGGGTCGTCGAGCCAGGCGCCCGATCCGCCCCCGATGTGCAGCCAGGTCCAGTGCGGGGTCGCGGACCGCGCCGCGTCGACGACCCCGGGGGTGAGGCCGTCGCCGCCGGAGCCGGCGAACACGAGCACGTGCCGGGGCTCGGGGGCGGTGGCGGCGAAGGGCGGGAAGCGCGAGATCGCGCCCACCGGATGCAGGCGTGCCGCCGCTGCGTCCGGCATCCCGTGGAGGCAGCCCGCGGCGCCCGGGGGCCACGCGGCGATGATCGCGGCGGACAGGCCGTAGCCGAGGGCGTGGGCGGGGTCGGTGCGGGTACCGGGCAGTGCCATCGTGACGACCGGAACGCCGAGGAGGCGTGCCTGGACGGCGATCTCCACCGAGACGTCGACGACCATCGCGGTGGGGCGGGCCGAGACGATCCACGCGGTCACCGCCGCCATCCGGGCCGCGAGCCCGACACTGCCGACGGGGACCCAGTGGAGCAGGCCGTGGGCGTCCGCATCCGCCGCCGCGTCGCCGTCGTCCATCGGCAGGTCGATCCACGGGCCCGCCCAGTCGTCCGGTCGAGGCAGCGACGACAGCCCGGTGACCGGTGTCGCGCTCGCCGCGGCGATCGCGAGCGCCCGGTCGAGGTGGCCCCGGCCGTGGTGGTGGATGTAGTAGCCGATCACGCCGCCGTGCGCATCCGGCTCAGGGAGAGGTACAGCTCCTCGTACTCGGTCACCATCCGGTCGAGCGACAGCCGCGTCTCGGCGTGGCGGCGCACTCCGGCGCGCGGAAGGTCCGCGGCCGCCACGATCGCGGCGGCGAGGCCCGCGACGTCGTCCGGGGCGGCCAGGCGTCCCGCGTCGGGGCCGACGATCTCGGTGAGCCCGCCGCGTGCGAAGGCGGCGACGGGGGTGCCGCAGGCGATCGCCTCCGCGGCGACGAGTCCGTACGGTTCGTCCCAGCACGGCGTCACCAGTGCGACGCGCGACGACGCCACGAGCCGGCGGAGGGCGCTTCCGGCGAGATGCCCGGCGTACCGGACGTCGGCGCTCAGCCGAGGCGCGATCTCGTCGTCGAAGTACGCGCGGTCGTGCGCGGGCCCCGCGAGCACCAACCGCATCCCGGCCGCCTTGGCCGCGTCGATGGCGAGGTGGGGCCCCTTCTCGGGGACGAGCCGGCCGAACCAGACCGCGTCCGCGCCACCCGGCCCCGGTCGCCACCGGCCGACGTCCACCCCGTTGCGGATCACCCCGGCGTCGACCGTTCCCGCCCACTGCCGGGCGGTCGCCGCGCTCACCGCCACGGCCGTCGTACGCCCGCCCGCGAGGCGCATCGCCGATTCCAGCCACGGGGTGGGCGGGGTGTGCAGCGTGGTGACGAGCGGGACGTCGAGCGCCGCCGACATGGCGACCGGCAGGTGGTGCAGGCAGTTGTTGTGCACGACGTCGAAGCGGCGGCGGCCGTGGCGCTGGAGGTCCAGCATGAGGGCGAGGTAGGCGTGGTGCTCGCGCATGAACGCGTCCGGGGCGGCGCCGACGTCGCGGCGGGCGCGCTCGGACGGTTCGAACGCGTCGACCTCGAGCGTCTCGGCCAGCAGGTCCGGGTCGGAGCCGGGCGCCGCGAACAGCGTGACCCGGTGCCCGCGGGCGCGCATCGCCGATGCGAGGGCGTGCGTGTGCGCCTCGAGCCCACCGGCGAACGGCTCCGCGATGGGGAACCGGCTCGACGCGATGAGACAGATGCGCAGGCCTGTCATCGGCACAGCCGTTCGTAGAGCGCGGCGTGCTCGGCGGCGACCCAGTCGCGCTGCGCCGCCCGGGCCTCCGGCGACAGCGGCTCGGGAGCCCCGTCCTCGAAGGCGGCGAGCACGGCGGCGGCGAGCGAGGTCTCGTCGAGACCGTGCTCGTCGTTCGCGTACGAGTACACCGGACCCTGGTCGGCGTAATACCCGCAGGTCGGCGCGACGACCGCGGTGCCCAGGTCGCGACAGGCCTCGAGCCATCCCGAGTGCGTGCCGAAGCGGTACGGCAGCACCGACACGTCGAGGGACTCGAGGTAGTCCCAGAGCTCGTCGTCCGGGAGGAAGTCGTGCACGTGCAGCTCGAGCGCGCCGCCCGCCGACATCGTGCGGAGGAACCCCGCGAGCTCCGGGTCGAAGCGGGCACCGTCCGGCTCCAGCACGTCACGGTGCCCGTTGACCTGCAGCACCCCACCGGGGATGCTGCGCACGACGTCGACGAGCACGCGCAGCACCGCGAGGGGGTTCATGCTCGCGCGCAGGCTCTTCACGTGCACACCGACCCGGAAGACGCCGTCCCGCCGCGGCGGGGCGACCGCCCGCATCCGCTCGATCGGGACGACGTGGGGATGCGGCAGCACGAGCGCCTCGCGATGCCAGCGACGCGCGATCTCGTCGGCGGCGCCCCGGGTCAGGGTGACGAGCGCGTCGGCCGCGGGGATGAGCACGTCGAGTTGCTCGTCGTGCAGCTCCCGGGTGTCGTGGTGGGGGTTCCGCAGGTCGTGCACGGTGTAGACGAGCGGGCGGCCGGTCTCCCGCAGCGCCGCCACGAGCCCGGCGAGCTGCGCGGGCGTGCGGGCGTCGAACCCGAACTGCAGGTGCAGCAGGTCGAAACCCCGATTGGCGCGCACCCACTCGGGCTCCAGCATCACCGGGGGCCACCACCGCGACACCGCGGATCGGCCCGGGTCGTCGGGGTCGGGGTCGGGGAGTCGGAGCACGGGCGGCGCCGTCCGGTGCCGCTCGGGCTGCAGATGCTCCACGTACACATGACTCGCGGGGACCGACGCCACCCGGATCGGGGTCGCGGTTCCGTCCGCGGGCGCGTCCTCGTCGAGGCGCGCGGGGATCACCTCACTCAGCGTCACGATGCTCCTGTCGGCGACGCCGTCGGGGGGATGGGTGGCGTCGTCTTCCGGCATCATGTCGCCGTCGAACGGTGCGCGCGCGGTGCTTGACAGGCGCAGTCGGGGGCGGGTACTGCGACGCGGCTCAGAGGACGCCGGCGGCGGTCAGCGCCTCGCGGAGCGCCGGCGCGACGTGTTCGGCGTACGCCACCGTGAGGTGCGTCTGGTCGTAACGGACCGGGATGCCGCCCGCGAAGCCGGGGCAGACCCCTTCCCAGCACACCAGGCCGACCGCATCCACGTACCGTTCCCCGACGGCTCCCGCGTCCTCGGCGGTGGCGGCGGCCATGGCGCGCCAGGTCTCGTCGATGCCGGACAGGCAGGATGCGGGACCGGTGGCGGGCGAGAAGCAGACCTGCGGCGAGACGCTCTCCGGCGGCGGGGTGAGGAAGACGATGCGGCCGGGCAGCCCGTACCGTGCCGCCTCGTTCCGCGCCGCGGCGGCCAGATCGGCTGCCGCGAGGTCCTGACCCGCGACCGTGTGGCCGAGGGTGAACGCGTTCGAGACGACGACCGCGTCGGGGGCGTCGGCCTGGATCGCCGCGGCGACGAGATCCTTGCGGGCCTGGCAGGCGGCCATGACGCCCGCGCCGCCGTTCTCCACGAGCACGTCGGTGAACCGGCAGCCGTACAGTCCGACGGTGGTGATCCGCAGCGCACCGCCGCTCGCGTCGGCGATCGCGCGGAACGCCGGTGCGTACGCCATGGCGGTCGAGTCCCCGACGAGGTACAGGTGCCGTGGGGCGTCGGCCGCGCCCCAGGTGCATGCGGCGAGCTCCGGTTCGACCTCGGGGGAGAAGCAGTCGTGGGCCGGGTTGTCGCCCGATCCGGTGTCGAGCACCGACTCCATCGACGGCGTGAGGTCCGGCCAGGCCGTCGCCGTCGCCGCATCCGCCAACTCGGCCTGCAGCGTCGCCATCGCATCGGTGTCCGCTGCCGGCGGCGCCGCGAGGGGGTCGATGCGTGGGAGCACCGGCACCCCGAGGACGCTCTGCAGGACGAGCACGACCGCGCCCGCCGCGGCGACGAGCCCGAGCAGCGCGCCGCCCGCCCGCGGCGCGTAGCGGGCTCGCCACGCCGCCCACGCGTCGCGGCGGGCAGGCGCGTCGACCGGCTCGGGCGCTTCCACCGCGGGTGCCTGCGGCCGGGGCGCGGCGGTTTCGGGCGCGGCCGGCTCGGGTGCGGCGGCCTCGAGCGCGGCCGGCTGCGGCGAGAGACCCGGGACGGTGGATGCGGGTGCGCCCGGGAAGTACCGGCGACCCGGCTGCCAGCCCGCGGGGCGGGTGCTCGGCAGCATCCGTTCCGGCGCCGGCGCCGCTGCGATCGCCGGTTCGACGACGTCGCGGGGCGCGGGTGACTCGTCGACCGGACGCAGCCACGGGGACCGGTGCAGCGGCTGCTCGACGGCGAAGTACGACACCAGCGAGACGACCGCGACGACCGCCAGCACGAGCAGCGTCGTCGCCGTCCCCGGCGGCAGAAGCACGGCGGCGAACACGAGCACCGGGAAGTGCCAGACGTACAGCGAGTACGACATGTCGCCGATGAAGGTGCTCACCGGGTTCGTGAGGACGAACAGGTGCCGGTGCCGGGGATCGCCCGCGACGCCGCCGGCCAGCACGAGCGCGGCGGCCGCGGTCGGCAGCACGGCGGCCGGTACCGGCATGGGGCTCGCCGGGTCGAGCATGAGGAAGGCGGCGACCACGCCGGCGGTGCCGACCCATCCGAGGGCGCCGCCGATCGGGCGCGGGATGCGCGCGAGCACCGGCGCGGCGGCGGCGAGGACCGCACCGAGCGCGAGCTCCCAGGCGCGTGTCGCCGTGGAGAAGTAGGCGACCTCCGGCGCGGCCGCGGTCTGCACCGCACCCCATGCGAAGGATGCGGCGGCGACGGCCAGCGCACCCGCCCCGACGACGACGCGGGCCCGGCGTCCGCTGCGGGCGGCGGCCGGCAGCGCCGCGACGAGGAGGACGACCAGCAGCGGCCAGACGAGGTAGAACTGCTCCTCGACCGACAGCGTCCACAGATGCTGCAGGGGCGACTCGGCGCCCGACGCGGCGAAGTAGTCCGTGCCCTCGAGCGCGAGATGCCAGTTCATCGCGAAGACGGCGGCCCAGCCCGCATCCTGCAGCGTCTGCCAGGCGCGCGGACCGTTGAACACCGCGAACCCGACCGCGGTCACGACGGCGATCGCGAGGACCGCGACCGGCAGGATGCGGCGCACACGGGCGCCGTAGAACGACCCGAGACGCACCCTGCCGTGCTGGGCGACGTCGCGCAGCAGCGACGCCGTGATGACGAAGCCGGAGACGACGAAGAAGACGTCGACACCGGCGAACCCGCCCGCGGGAAGGCCGAGGGCGTGGCAGAGCACCACCGCGACGACCGCGACCGCGCGCAGCCCCTGGATGTCGCGGCGGGGCGCGGACCCGGCGCGGGCCGGACCCGGAGCGCTCACGCGATCAGATGATCGCGAGTTCGCGCAGCTTCGCCTCGACGTCGGCGTTGCTCGGCTCGACGTGGTGCGTGGCGTCGGGGTACACGACCACCGGGATGTTCGTGCGGCCCGAGATCTCCTTGGCGACGTCGGCGGCGGCCGGGTCCTGCTCGAGGTCGACGTACTCGTAGGCGACGCCCAGCTCGTCGAGCTGCGCCTTCGTGCGGCGGCAGTCACGGCACCAGTCGGCGCCGAACATGGTGATGGTCGCGTTCTCGGAGGTCATGCCTCCAGGCTACGGCGCGCGCACGCCCCGACGCCCGTCGGATGCTGAGGAGTCGCCCAGTGCCTCGGATCGCCTCGAGGCGGCATGCGTGTGCGGCGGGGCGCCGCATCCGCCCGCATCCCGTGCACAACTGCGGAGTCCGTGATCGACACGCCGGTGACGGATGCGGCACGCACGGCGTGTCGCGGACGATCTCCGCAGTTGTGCTCGCCCCGCGGCGCCAAGAACGACAGGTCAGCCGACGGCGGCGATGAACTGCTGCAGTGTGGTGCCGTAGTTGACCCGGATGCAGGGCAGCGCGAGCTTGTCGGTGCCCACGTGCACATACCCCTGCTCGATCGTGCGCGCCAGCTCGAACCCGGCCTGGCGCACGCCCTCCTTGGCGGTGTCGTTGTAATGGCCGAACGGGTAGGCGACGACCTCCTTGGCGCCGAGGATCTGCGCCGAGGTCTCGAGGTCCGCGGCGATCTCGGCCGCCGGCCAGTTGACCATCCGGCCCTGGCCGTTCGCACCCGGGTCGTGCATGTCGTGCGTGTGCGAGCGCTGGTCGACGAACACCGACGGGGTCGGCTCGGTGCGCCACTTCGTGATGACGAACGACGTGGTAGGCACGCCGTGGGCCTCGACGATCGGCACGCCGAGCTCCAGCCAGGTGCGGTCGGCGTCGTCGTCGGTGACGATCACGGACCGCTCGGGCAGCCACAGCCGTCCGTCGATGAAGGCGCTGAGCTCGTCCCAGGTGGGGAAGTAGAAGCCGGTGTCGGCCAGGTACGCCATCTGCGCGTCGAAGTCGGCGGTGTAGATGTAGTTGAGCTTGAGCGAGTTGTCCTCGCCGGCCGGGTTCGTCGTGAACTGGTGGTACATCAGGATCGGCACGCCCACGTCGGCGGCGGCCAGCTCGCCCGGGGTCGTCCACGCGCCGTGCAGCTCGATGCGCCGGTCGGTGCACGAGACCACGCGGCCGCCGTTGATCCGCGCGGCCGGGTCGAGGGCGGCGGCCGCCGCATCCGTGGCGTACCAGCCGCCGAACACGGAGCCGTCGCGGGACGGGATCGGGAGGCCCGTGTACCGCAGGCCCTGGGTCTGCAGCTGCGGGGCGACGTCGATGCCGTCGCCGTGGAACGAGACCGCACACGCGTTCGGATCGTCGGTGCCGGCGAGGAGCGCGTCGACCGGGTCGGTCGGGGCGTCGGGAGCCGTGCTCGTCGCCGCGGGGGTGGGTGTGGTCTCGGCGGCAGGCGCGGACTCGGTACGGGTGGCCGACACCAGCCACACGACGCCCGCCACCGCCGCCACCACGATGACGCCGGCGATGCTCAGCAGCACCGCGCGCAGTCGTCGAATCTGCCGGCGGCTCCGTCGCGTCGAGGCCATGCGCATCCCCCTCGGCGTCCCGGCGCCGTCAGACCGGGCTGTCCCCGGTGCTCCTCGCGGTCCCCACGACCGCCCTTGGATCATACGGCCGCGGTCCCGCCGGCACCGGGGTACGCGATACTGAGACCGCGGGCCGCATCCGGTCCGTTCGAGCGCGTACGGGAAGGCGGGGCGGATGCGGCGGCGACAGGTTCCCGACGCGGTCACCGGCGACGTCGACCTCGTGATCGCCGGGTGGAAGCACGAGCTCCCCGACCTCGACTTCTCACCGCTCGAGGTGTTCTCGCGGATGCGGCGGCTGGGTCAGGCGCTGCAGGTCGAGCGTGCCGCGGCCTTCGAACGCGCCGGCCTCGAGACCGGGGAGTTCGAGATCCTCTCGAGTCTGTGCGTCGCGCCGCACGGCATGTCGACGCCCTCGGAACTCGCGGCGGCGACGCACACGCCGTCCGCGACCATGGCGAACCGCACCGACCGGCTGGAGCAGCGCGGGTTCGTCGCCCGCAAGTGGAACCCCGACGACACGCGCAGCCGCATCGTCCGCATCACCCCCGAGGGGCGTGCGGTCGCGGAGCGGGCGATGCGCGAGCTCGTCGCGGCGGAGGTGCGGATGCTGGACGCCCTGACCGAGCCGCAGCGTGCGCAGCTGGTCGACCTGCTCCGCATCCTCGGCGCGGAGCGTCCGCGGCCCTGAGCGCGGTGTCCCCGGTGCGTGCCATCGTGTCCGTATGAACCGCATCGAACGCCTGAAGCCGAAAGGGCTCGTGTCCAGTCCTGCGTTCAGCCACGTCGCGGTGGTGCCGCCCGGGGCGACGACGATCTACGTCGGCGGACAGAACGCGATCGCCGAGGACGGGTCGCTCGTCGGCGCGGGCGACGTCGCCGCGCAGTCCGTGCAGGCGCTCGCGAACGCGAAGGTCGCGCTCGCCGCGGCAGGCGCGACGCTCGCCGACGTGGTGCAGTGGACCGTCCTCTTCGTCGACGGCGTCGACGTCGCCGCCGGCTACCGCGCGATCGCGGCGGAACTTGCGGCCGACCGCCCGCCGCTCGTCACGTCGGCGCGGGTGGCGGGCCTCGCGGTGCCGGGCGCACTCATCGAACTGGCCGCCGTCGCCGCCGTCATCCGCTGACCGGTCGCGCCGGGCAGGGCGTGCCGCGTCCGCTCAGCCCGTGACCGCGCCGGCGACGAGCGCCTCGCCGAGCGGCGAGCGTCGGTGCAGCATCCGCGGGCCGCTCCGCTCGCTGAGCAGGAGCCCGGCCTCACGCAACACGGTGAGATGATGCGAGGCGGTCGACGCCGTGATTCCGGTGTCCGCCGCCACCTGACCGGTCGTGCGCGCCTCGTGCGCGTCGAGCAGGATCCGCGCGCGGGCGGGTCCCAGCAGTGCGGCGAGGGGCGCCCCGGAGCCTTCGGCGCGCCGAGCCCAGTCGGCGGTCACTCCTTGTGCGGCGTAGAACAGCGTGGGCGTCGAAGGCGGTTCGGTGATGACGCTGCATCCGGTGGAGCTCATGACCGACGGCACCAGCACGAGGCCGCTGCCCCGGCAGTCGACGACCTCGCTCCAGATCCGCATCCGGACGCGGACGGCGCCCTCGTGCCAGGAGATCCGGTCGTGCAGCGTCTCGATCATGGCGCCCAGGCCCTGCTCGGCGATCCGCCGCGATCGCACCGCGATGTCTGCGCGCACCAGGCGTTCGATGTGCGGCCAGACCGGCTCGAGCGCGGCCCGCCACAGCTCGAGCCACGCCTCCGCGATCATCGCGCGCGCCCGGTCCGGGTGGTCGAGCAGCCGCTGTACGGCGTCGCGTCGGGCACCCGTGGAGCGGTCGAGCACCTTGCGCATGTCGACGGCGAAGCGGTCGTCGTCGACGTGCCGCAACCGTTCCGCCTCGTCCTCGGGCGTGAGATCCCAGGTCGGCGCGCTGGTGAGGAAGTCGGGGAAGTACCCCTCGTCGCGGATGAGGAGGACGAGCAGTTCCAACGCGTCCCGCGGCAACCCGGCACGGGTGGCGCGCAGCCATCCCCACTGCAGCGGGGCGAGGTCGGGCCGTTGCACCACACGGACCGCGTGACAGAGCTCGTGCCCCGGTGAGACGCCGAATCGGATCGCACGCACGTCGTCGGGTGCGAGCACGAAGTCGACGACCTTTCGATCCACATCGAAAGGCTAGGACGCCAGGTCCACCCGCGCCACGCTCGAAGGGAATCGATCGGAGGTCATCGTGGACGAGCAGATCGCAGACATCGTCGCAGCGGGATCGTTGCGCATCGGGACGGGCCGGACGCGCAGGTTCGTCGGCCGGGAGCACGGCGCAGACGTGTCGTACTTCTTCGTGGACAACGAACCTGGTCAGGGCCCGGGGCTCCACCGGCATCCGTACACCGAGACGTGGCTCGTGCTGGAAGGTTCGGCGGAGCTCACCATCGGCGACCGGGTGCTGCGCGCCGAAGCGGGTGACACCGCGACGGCGCCGGTGTGAACGTGGCACCGGTTCGTCAATGTCGGCGCGGGCCGGCTGCGGATCGTCTGCATGCACGCCTCCCCGCTGATCATCCAGGAGTGGTGGGACGACCGCGGTCGCCTCGACATCCCCGCCGTCACCGACTGAACCGGACACACGAAGGAGTCATCATGTCGTTCCAGGCGTACCTCGACGCCGTCGAGAAGAAGACGGGCCTCACCCCGCGCGAGCTCATCGACCTCGCCCGGGCGAAGGGGTTCGACGAGCACACCAAGGCCGCGCCGATCGTGGCGTGGCTGGCCGAGGACTACGGGCTCGGCCGCGGTCACGCGATGGCGATGGTCCACGTCATCACGAAGGGGCCGAAGATCAGCGGGAAGCACGTGGGCAGCGGCGGCACGCACGCGGATCCGACCGACGAGCTGTGGCTCGACGGCGTCGCCACCAACCCGAACGGGTAGCCGCCGCATCCGGCCCACGCCGGGTGCACCCCGAGTCCGGTCGCGCCGCGTGCGCCCGAATCCGGTCGCGCCGCGTGCACTCCCGTCTGATCACCGCGTGCACAACTGCGGAGTCGACGGCCGACACGCCGGGATCGGATGCCGGGGGCGCGGCGTGTCGGGTGCAATCTCCGCAGTTGTGCACGCCCCCCCCGCGCGGACGGAGGGCACGAACGGCGCGGACGGAGGGCACGAACGGGGCCGCTGCGCGCCGCGACGGCGGCCGCTGGGGCGTGTCACGCCGCCGGCGTCGACGCCTCGGCATCCGGTTCGGCGGCCGCGAGGACGGGGTCGTCCGCAGCATCCGGATCGAACATGACGCGCCCGCCGGCGCCGAACCCGTGCACCGTGTCGCGGATGCCGGTCGTGAGGTCGATGACGACCTCGAGCTGGTCCTCGACGGCATCGACTGCGAGTTCGTAGCCCGCGGCGTCGTGTGCGAGGCTCGCGGCGCGGCGGTCGTTCTCATCGGTCGCCTCCCGCAGCGGATGCATCCCCTGCGGGGTCTCGCCGAGTTCCAGGCGAGGGACGGGGTCGTGCTGCCTGACGGTCACCGACCGCGTGTCCGCGCCGGGAGGCGTGAGGACGAGGCCGGCGCGGCGGGCGAGGTGGCGGGTCTCCGTGCGCAGCGCATCGAGATCCACCGGGTCCGCGGCCTCCACCGCGTCCGTCAGGAGCTCGGTCGCCTCCGCGGCAGCGGCCTCGGCACGGCCGGTGGCGACGTCGAACGCGGCGTGCGCCCGAACCAGCCGCGCGTACGCGTCGGTGACGGCGTCGACGGACTGCCGGTAGGAACCGAGCGCCTTCACGTACGCCACCTGGTGGGCGATCACCGGCGCACCGATGGCCGAGATCGTGACGACCGCGGCCGTGGCCGCGAACAGGATCATCGTCCGTCGGCGGGCGGCCGAGATCGGCGGGGCGGGGCGGGGCGCGGGGTGGTCGTGCGTGGAGCTCATGGGTCTTCCGTCGTCGGCGCAGTGCACGGGGGTCACCGTGCCGGCTTCCGTCGATTCTCCCCGACTCCGCGACGGCGTGCGACGCGATGACGCAGGATGCGGGCGTCAGCGCTGTTCGTCGGTGTCGGCGTCGCGCTCCTCGTCGTCCTTCGGCGCGCCGCCGATGACCGAACCGACCGCGTCGCCCACCTTCTCCAGCACGTTGTCGGACTCGCGGGCGTCCTTGGGGTCGTTCTCGGCGTCCTTGGTGTTGTCGCCGGGCAGTCCGGTGTCGGTCATGTCGCGCTCCTTCGTCTGTGGTCCCCGGATGCGGGGTCCGCCCAGCATCCGTCCGAAGGGCCGGGGCCGTCGCGGGGTTGACGGCCGAGTCCGAGAGTGCCGATCGGCGTCAGCGGAGGACGTCGTAGGGGACGACCGGCACGAGCCCCTCGGCGCGTGCGGCGAGGACGGTGTCCTCGCAGACGAGTGCGTCGGCCTGCAGGGTCGCGACGGCCAGGTATTCGAGCGAACCGATCTCGGGTTCGTCGAAACGTCGGGCGAGGCGGAAGGCCGTCATCCGCGACACCCGGTCGCCGAGCAGGCGGATGCGCAGGGTCGCGAGGGCATCGAGTTCGGTCTTGGCGGTGCGTTCGTCGAGTCGGCCCGCACGCACCTGCCGGTAGAGGTCGGCCAGCACGTCGCTGCGGAGCACGCCTGGTCCGACGAGGGCGTGGCGTTCGCCGAGCTGCGGGTCGTCCCGGATGATCCGCAGCGCGGTCGCCGCGTCGATCGCGTACCGCGTCATGGCAGCCCCCTCACGGTTCCGACGACCGTACTCGCGCTGCGCGACGAACGGAAGCGGTCACCGGCGGTGCCCGTGCCGCGGGAAAGGCAAAACCCCCGCGATGTAGAAGCTACGCGAGGGTTTCTGGGCCGATTGTAACGATCAGCCTTGTGGCTCCGACCGGCATCGATCCGGTGACCTTTCGATTAAGAGTGATGCGGTATCGGGGGTTTCTGCTGACTCCCGCCAGCTTCGTTTATCCCAGGTCAGAATTGATTTGGATTGCTGGCGATTTCCATCCCTTACTGTGGAATGTGCGGGGTTGATGCGGGATCTCGATCCAGGCGGCGCACTCCTCAGCGGGGTGAACGCGGCGTGAACGTGGGATCAATTAGTGACAGAAGAGTGCGGGATGGTGGTGCTCTTGCGACCCCAGGTGGGATCAGTTGGTGACGTTGTGCCGTTCGGGGGTGGGATCAGTTGGCGACGCTGCGCCCCCCCAGGAGGGTGGGAACAATCGATGACGTCCGGTCGAGAACCGCTCGCGACGGGCCGGGCGCCCGCCGGCGCGATCCAAGCATGGTCGGAGGGCACAAGTAGCGTCAGCGTGTGAACGCTGACACCCTCCTCGATATCGAACTCTCGGCGGTCTGTTCCCGAAGCAGGTTCGCCACCGACACGCGACCGGTCATTGCCGAGCTACAGGATCGCGGGGGTAGCCCACCTGAATTGCTTGCACGCGCCGTTGGGAGATGGGTCGGGTTCTACGAAAGCGAGTACACGCGGCCGCTGTGTACAGCGCTGCTGGCTGCTTTCCCTGCAGCGCCTCCCGATCCGGATGCGTCGACGTCGAATGATTGCTAGAGCAATCCCGCAACAGCCGTCGTCAACGGCGAGCGGGTCACTATCGTCAGAGTCGAGATCAAGGTGGTCCCATGACACGTGAGTTCTACTACGCGACCGACGGCAGCATGATGCGCCTGTGGGCGCCGACCCGTTCGCCCAGGCAGCAGCTCGTTCGCCTCCTCGGGATGCTCACCCCCGAGCACCACTCCACCTTCGTGCTGTCAGAGCTCCCCGAAGGCGCGGACTTCGTGGAGTACGTGCATGCCGGGGGCAACGACGCATTCCTGCAGTGCGCCGGGACCACCGAGGCGATGACGATCGAGATCCGCAAGCGCGACGACGACGGTGAGTTCCGCCTGTACACGCTCGGCCGCGGCGGCGACCGGGCTGGACAACCCGACGTCGCAATCGCCTTCGACGGCGGTGCGCACGAGACCGAGGTATACCCCGACGAGGTCTTCGCGTTAGAGGAGGCCACCGAGATATTCCTGGCCTACTACGACACCGGCACGGTGCCGTCCCAGTACGAGCTCCGTCCGCACGACCTCACCGAGGCGGACCTGGCGTGACCATCAGCTTCGACAGCGGCCGCCACGAGGCGCTGATCGGATCGCTCACCGAGGCAACCACAGCCATCGGTGACGTGCTCGATCGCCTCGAGTCCGATGCAGGCCGCCTCCGCTCAGGCTGGGACGGCGCAGCGCGTGCGGCGTACGACGACGCGCAGGCGCGATGGACCGCCGCGATGTCCTCGATGCGCAGCATCCTCGCCGAAGCGGAGGGTGGCGCAGAGGTCGCGGGCCTCGCGCTCGGCGCCGCGGAGAAGGCCGCTCGCGCGATCTGGAGCTGAGCCGGACCGTGACAGAGCGCGCCGAGCACAAGGGCTGGCAGGCCCACGCTGCCGCGGCCGCAGCGTTCTTCACCGAGCACGGCAGAGACGTCATGACGGCAGAAGACCGGCAGACCTACGAGGCGATGATCACCGGTGTGCACGCTGCCGCTGACCGACACGACCGTGCTCGGCCATCTCACCCGCCGGTGAACATGAGGATGCTGTAGGGGGCGCCCGCTTCCTCGCAGGCGTTTGCGAGGTCGCCCGACCCGAACCACTCGTCGGTGCCGATGATCGTGTCCCCCTTCGCCCCGGAGGGGACCGCGGGGCTCAGCTCTTTCAGCGCCGCGATCTCGTCGCTGACTGCGCCTTCACCGCGGGTGGGGATCCGGTCGAGCATGCGCGTCGCCAGGCTGTTCCAGCCCCTCGCCTCCTGCTCCGACATCCGGCCGTCCATCGCGTCCACCCGGACGTTGGACACCACCGTGACCACGTCGGCGAACTGCTCGCATGACTCCGCATCCGTGACCTCGGGGTTCGGCTCGGTGACGGTGACCGTCACGGTCGGCGCCGGCGTCGACGCTGCTTCGGTGCTCGAGGCGCTACACCCGACAGTGACGGCCGCGAGCGCGAGCACACCGGTGATGCTGGCGACGAGACGGACAGAGGACCCGAGGGGCGGCTGTGTCATCCCGGCAGGCTACCGGGCGCCGCGGACAGCCCTCGGTCGTGGGCGTGCCGCGCGGCCTCCTATGCTGGCGCCATGAGCGAGACCACCGAGACCGCGCTGCCATTCCGTGAGGTCGTCTCGTGGCTCCGCGAGAACCTCGGCGCCCGCCTCACGGCCTACATCGGCGGTGTCACGCGGACCAGCATCGTGATGGCCTGGGTGGAGGGCGCAGCAGTCCCGGACGAGCAGATTCAGCAGCGTCTCCGTGACGCATACCGCGCGGCGGTCGTCATCGTCGATCGCTTCGGGGGCACAACGGTGTCGACGTGGTTCCTGGGCATGAACCCCACCCTCGGCGACCGGGCGCCGGCGAAGGTGCTGCGGGAGGACGAGCCGGTCACGGCCACCCGTGAGGTGTTCGCCGCGGCGACGTCGTTCGCGTACGTCGACTGACGGCGCGTCGCGCCTGCGGTCGTCGGATCCACGCCGCCGTGCCAGTATCGAGCCCGTGAGCACCGCCGCCCCGACAGACCGCCGCCTTCGGATCGCGACCGAGGCGTACGACCTCATCGAGCGGGAAGTCCGCCCCGCGGTCGCCGCCGGCGCACGGCTCTGGACCAAGGGCTCGCAGGGCTACCCGACCAGGCTTCGCACCATGCTCACCCCGCTCGACGCAGCGCACACCGTGACGTTCGCGAGCACCTGCTCGAGATCTTCGACCGGATGCTTGTCAAGTGCTGGGTCACTCCCGAAGAGCACGCCCTGCTGAACCGTGCAGAACGGAGCCTCCAGTGGGATGCCCCGAACGGTGACGGATGGGCGCGGTACCGTCTCGCCAGCGTCGTCGCCGAGTCGATCCGAGACCGAGGCGGTCGCCTCTGAGGGCTACCACTTCAAGCGCTGGCTACCACCAGTAGGACGGGTACGGGGCGAGCTTGAGTGCTGAGCGCGCGACACCGAAGATGACGAGCACGATGGCGCCGACGCCCGTGCAGAGGATGAATCCGAGATGCCCGTCGGTCATGAGAGCCCCGATCACAGCGGTGGCGGCCACGTGTTTGTGCCCGCTCGAAACCCGAATCTGGTCAGCTCGACACGCGGAAATCTGCGGTGCTGCCCCGCCCTCGATAGGTGGGGCGTGCTCCCTGCGGTGGGTAACTGACCCACCGTAGGTCCGGACCCCACGCGCCCCAGGGGATGCGTGGGCTGACGGCTCGCAGTCGCATCGGCTCAGTGCTGCGGGTTCGGTTGCGGTGCCGCGTCCACCACTGACGAGTTGAACGTCTGAATGCTGTCGGGGACTTCCGCGGGCACGACGGCGTTCGGGTGTCGTTGCGGGTCGATGACAGCGCTCGGCGTTTATCGCCGGGAGATACTCGGGGCGCACATCTCCACGGGCGGCCACGTGTTATGCATGCGCGCGGAGCGGCACCCGGCTCGCCCACAGTTTCCCGCGCGTAGAATGGCGGTGCCGAAAAGCCATGAGGTTGTCCTGCTGGTTCGCTTGGACAGGTTCGGGTACCGCCACCCACTACATGGCACGGGAACTACCTACGCCGCGGCAGCCTTTGCAACCGATCCATGACCGGGCAGGCTGTCGCACCCCGGGATCCCGGCCGCGAGAGCCTCCCGACGGAGGAACCCCATGAGCGATACGCACTCGACGCGTTCGGCACACTTGCACGCTGCAGGCGGCCGCGGCCGCTGGCTCGCCCTCACTGTTCTGCTGATCCCTGCAGCGCTCACGCTGCTGAGTGTGACGAGCGTGAACGTCGCGCTTCCCGCCATCCGTGAGGGGGTGGGAGCCGACACGACGCAGCAGACACTCGTGCTCACCGCGTACGCGCTTGTATTCGCACTCGTTCTGCTCCCCGCGGGGCGTCTGGGCGACCAGTTCGGCCACAAGAAGGTCTTCATCGCCGGCGTCGCGATCTTCACGATCGCGAACGTGTGGTGCGGCTTCGCGCCGGATGCGACGCAGCTGGTTCTCGGGCGCGCGCTCGCGGGCATCGGCGGTGGGCTCGCGATGACGCCGGTGACTGCTCTGATCCAGCTGCTCTACAAGGGGCCGGAGCGTGCACGCCCGTTCGGCATCATGGGGGCGGTCTTCGGTGCTTCGAGCGCCGCGGGCCCACTGCTGGGCGGCTTGCTCATCCACTTCGGCGGCGACCTCGGGTGGCGCCTGACCTTCCTCGTGAATGTGCCCTTCGGGCTGCTGGCCGTCATCCTGGGCGTCGCCGTGATCCCCGCGACCGCACCGCTCGGCGTACGGGGCACCGATCCCATCGGAATGCTGCTGTTCACGGCCGGGGTCGGCCTTGCGATTCTGCCGTTCTCGCTGGGTGAAGGTTTCACGCCCCCGTCTGCAATCATGCTCGCCGCCGGAGCCGCGCTGCTCGTGCTCTTCGCACTGTGGATCAAAGCCCGCGAACGGAAGGACCGGTTCGCGGTGGTGTCGCCGCGGCTGTTCCGGCAGCGCGCGCTTCCTATCGGGATCGTGAGCACGTTCCTTGGCTTCGCTGGATTCACCGCATCTTTCCTCGTCCTCGCGCTTCTCTGGGAAGAGGCACTCGGCCACGATGCTCTCGCGGCGGGGCTGCTTGTCACTCCGTTCGCGCTGGGCAGCGTAGCCAGCGCACTATCGACCCGCGCGCTCACCGCACGGTACGGGACCCGCGTGATCATTGCGGGACTCACGATGATTACGGTTGGACTCGCCGCGGTGGGCGTCCTGGTGCTCTCGCTCCCCGCCGACGCGCTGACGTTCCTCGTGATGCTGCTTCCCCTGCTGATCACAGGCCTGGGGGTGGGACTTTTCGTCGGCCCCAACACCAACGCATCGTTCGTGCAGACCGAAGGACGGGACGCCGGCGTTGCCAGCGCACTCGTCACCGTCGCCCAGCGAGCCGGGACCGCCGTCGGCATCGGGATCCTGTCGGCCCTGTTCGTGGCCCTACCGGGTGGACCCGCATCGATCCTGAACGAGGCGATCGCAGCTTTCATCACCTCCTCGTTCGCCGCCGCAGCCGCGCTTACCCTCGTCTTCACCAAGCGAAGCCAGCTGGAGGCTTGACGCTACGCCCCGTTTCCTCTCGTATTCACCCACCACGCTCGCCGAATTCGTGAGGACAAATTGAGAAGATCCGAACGACTTCCGGCGTCCGCGAACGGAGTCCTGAACGTACGCGAACGCGGCAAATCCACGCGAAACCGGGTAGGTCTTCGCCAATAGCCGTCGGGGATAAGGGTTCAAATCCCACCGTCACCGCCATGTGAAACCCCCGCAGATCCCTTGAAACACTGGGATCGCGGGGGTTTTCTCGTGCGTCGGCGGATTCAGTGGTAACGCAGCGGTAACGGTTCGTGGGAGGGAGTGGTGGCGGCTCCCGCGTCCTCACTCTTTGTCGCGTCGCGGCAAGTTGCACCCGTTGCTACGGAATCTGCGGGATAAATGCGGGATAGTGCGGCAGTCGTCAAGGCGGTCAGCAACGGCACCGGCTCGCCGCGACTGACTCCGTCATGGCGGTACTGGGTGCGCTCGGTATCGCAGAGACCGTGGTGCGTAGCGCCGACCCGTTCAGCTCACCTGCCGGTCGCGCGCTCATGGACGAGCAGATCGCCCTGACCGGTGAGGCGACGGGTCGGCGCGGTACCGCCTCGCCGGCGTCGTCGCCGAGCTGATCTGACCGCTGGCGCCAGCTGATCTACCGCGCGCCCAGCGGTAGCAGCATCACGTCGTAGGTGGGGATCGGGACGAATCCCATCTCCTTCCAGTGGCGCGTGAGCGCGCGGTGCTTCAGCTCGTCGACCACGTACTCGCCGTCAGACCCCGTCGACAGGTTGGCCGGCCGCAGTGCGATGGCGTCCGTCCTGAAGACGCTGGCGTAGAGCCGGACCAGCTCGTGGCTGATCTTCTCGCCGCGTGCCTCCTCGTCGACCTCGACGTAGTCGATGATGCTCAGCGCAACGGCGAACACTGAGTCCTCGTCGGCCTCGCCGACGGCGTCGTTGTCGAGGAACGCTTCCGCTACGCCGGCCACATCGCTGTCGATCGAGTCCATCAGGTCGAACCAGCCTCGCTCGAGGTGGGCCCGGTAGATGGTCGCGCGCGCGACAGAGCCGATCTCTTGGCCGTCTTCCGCGTCGACGCGCAGCACACGCGCCTCCCACGTCTCGAGGATGTCGTCCGGAGTCTCGATGCTCATCGTCAGCTGGAGCGCGAGCACGGTCTCCCGGTCGGTGTCCTCGGTCGTCATGCCCACGCTCTCGTTCGGTGCATCGAGGCTATCGACCCCGCTCAACGACTCAGCCCCATCTCACTTCAAGGGGTCGGACAGATACCCACTTCATTCCCCCTTATCTGATCTATCGGCGCAGCGTGCGGCGCGACTTCAGCGCCTTCGGTAGCCACAGGACCTTCCGGAACTGAACTACGTTTCTTCCATGGGGCTTCGAGAGTTGACGGACCCGAACGCCGTGGAGCTAGCACTCGGGATCCATCGAACACGCAGCGCGAGTTGCGGGAGCGAAGAGATCTACTCGGCTATCCGGAACTGTCAACGCATGCCTTCAGAAAGACAGCCGCGACGATTCTCGATCGGGCAGGGCTCTCGGCCACCGAGATAGCGGACTATTTGGGCCACGAGAACCCCAGCATGACGCAGGACGTGTACATGAACACCTTGAAGGGGTCCACAGCCGCTGCTGCCATCCTCGATGATGCGCTTGCGGGACTGATTTGAAAATGCGGAGTAAGTGCGGGGCCTTCGACTGAAAGTTCTTCGTCGGGTCCCGCGCTCTCGGCGCTCGCGCTCCCCAGAACGCCAGCTAAAGCGCAAAAAGAACCCCTGCGATGTAGAAGCTACGCAGGGGTTCTAGTGGCTCCGACCGGCATCGATCCGGTGACCTTTCGATTTTCAGTCGAACGCTCTACCAACTGAGCTACAGAGCCGCGCGGCACTCGTATCGCGAACGACGTGGTGCCACGTCCTAGACGAAAGGCCCTCTTCAAGAAAAGGGCCCGTCGCTCGGAGCGACCCTGACGGGACTTGAACCCGCGACCTCCGCCGTGACAGGGCGGCACGCTAACCAACTGCGCTACAGGGCCATGCTTGTTCAATTATAGGTTTCGGAATCAGTGACCCCAACGGGATTCGAACCCGTGCTACCGCCGTGAAAGGGCGGCGTCCTAGGCCGCTAAACGATGGGGCCGAGCGAACCCGGTGGGCTCACGCTTACCGACAATCGACTATACGTGACGATTGCCCGTTCTGCGAAATCGAGTCCCGAACCGTCCGCGCGTCCTCCGTGGAAACCGCTGCTCATCAGGGAGGATGGGGCCGACGTGTGTGTTTCTCATGCACAGCCCTGTTACTGATGTGACCCCTGTTGCTACTGTGGTCCGAGTTGTGGACGGAAGGTGACTTCCATGTGGAAGCGGGTCGACGAGGCCGAAGAGTGCGACTGCGCACCCACCGCCCGTGAGCGCCGCCTGCTCTGGCCGGAGATGAACCGGCGCGGCGCGCTCGGGGTCGGTGCCATCGGCGCGCTCTCACTCGCGGGCGTCGCAGGCGCCACCTTCTCCGCCTCCGGTGCGCTGGCCATCGAGGGCTACCCGTCCTGGGACGACGTGCAGCGTGCGAAGGCGAACGAGTCCGCCAAGGCTGGCGAGATCAGCAGGATCGAGCGGCTCATCGCCGAGCTGCAGGCCGACGTCGCCAACAAGCAGGCGATCGCCGAGCAGAAGGCCCAGGAGTTCTACGAGGCGCAGCAGAAGTTCTTCGAGGCGGCCTTCAACGCCGATCAGCTGCAGGCTCAGGCCGACGAGCAGTCGGCGAAGGCCCTCGAGGCGGCGAACAAGGCCGGCCGCGTTGCCGGCCAGCTGTACCGCAGCGGCGGCGACAACACGTCGCTCCAGCTCTTCCTCGCCGGGTCGGCCGCGGGCGCCGACGACCTCCTCGCCCGACTCGGCACGATGGACAAGCTGCTCGAGCGCAACCAGGCCGTCTACGCGGATGCGGTCGCAGCCCGGAACGCGGCGCAGTCGCTCACCGACCAGGCCAAGGTGGCCCGCGACGAGCGGGACCGGCTCCAGCAGGAGGCCGACAAGGCCATGCAGGAGTCGCAGGCCGCGGCGGACGCCGCGCAGGCCGCGCTCGAGGAGCAGAACAACAACCTCGACACCCTGCAGGCGCAGCTCGCCGCGCTGAAGGACACGACCGCCAAGACGGTCGCCGACTACCAGGCCGGTGTCGCCGAGCAGCGCCGCCGCGAGGAGGAGGCCCGCAAGGCCGCCGAAGCCGCCCGCGCTGCCGCAGCGGCGGCGGCCGCAGCGGCAGCCGCCGAGGCCGCCAAGAACCAACAGGGCGGCGGCGGTGGCGGCGGAGGCGGCGGTGGCAGTGCCCCTGCCGGCAGCGGATGGGTCCGCCCGTCGGCCGGCTCCCGAAGCTCGGGCTACGGCTGGCGCACCACGCAGTGCACGCCGAGCTACTGCTCCTCGAGCCTCCACGCGGGTGTCGATCTCGCCCCCGGATGCTGGAGCAACATCTACGCGGCCTACAGCGGCACCGTGCAGTACGCCGGGTACAACGGCGGCTACGGCAACTACGTCAAGATCAACCACGGCGGCGGCATCGGCACCGGCTACGCCCACATCGTCAACGGCGGCATCTACGTGCGGTCCGGTCAGTGGGTCAACGCCGGCCAGGTCATCGCGGCCGTCGGCAACACCGGCAACTCGTTCGGCTGCCACCTCCACTTCGAGGTCTACGTGAACGGCTCCACCGTGGACCCGGTGCCGTTCATGGCCGCGCGCGGCATCTCCGTCTGACGCCCCCAGCAGCAGCACCGGCGCGCACCGGAAACGACGAACCGGCGGCATCCGCTCGGGGCACCCGAAGGTGCCGGCCGTGCGGACCCGCCGGTCCGGTACGTGTCGTCAGACGGTGCGGGGCGCTTCGCCCTCACCCTGGGTGCGGGTCTGCGCCTCGTGCTCCTCGAAGCGGGTGAACGCCTCGGACACCAGGCGCTCCGCCTCGGCGGCGCCGGCCCACTCGTCGACCTTGACCCACTTGTTCGGCTCGAGGTCCTTGTAGTGCTCGAAGAAGTGCGAGATCTCCTTCTTCGTCCACTCGTCGATGTCGTCGACGTCCTGGATGTGGTCCCAGCGCGGGTCCTTGCTGATGACCGCGACGACCTTGTCGTCGCCGCCGGCCTCGTCGCTCATCTTCAGCACGGCGACGGGGCGCACCTTGGCGATGATGCCGGGGTGCAGTTCGCGGTCGAGCAGCACGAGCACGTCGAGCGGGTCGCCGTCCTCGCCGAGCGTGTTCTCAAAGAACCCGTAGTTGGTGGGGTAGCCGAAGACCGTGTACAGGATGCGGTCGAGGAAGACCCGCCCGGTGCCGTGGTCGACCTCGTACTTCACGCGGCTGCCGCGCGGGATCTCGATGACGGCCTCGTAAGCGCCCATGCGTGTGCTCCTTCTGAAAGATGGGAATGCCGCGGACAAGCCTAGTCCGGCCGGTACCGTGAAACCCATGCGACCGCCCCTGCACCCCGCCGTCGCCGAGGTCCGCCGACACGTGCGTGAATCGCTCGACCGTCTGGACGGCGACCTCGTCGTGGTCGCGCTCTCCGGCGGCGCCGACTCGCTGGCGCTCATGGCCGCCACCGCCTTCGAGGCGCCCAAGCGCGGGATGCGGGTGCTCGCCGTCACCGTCGACCACGGCCTGCAGGACGGTTCCGCCCAGGTTGCGGAGGCCGCCGCATCCGCCGCCCGCGACCGCGGCGCCGACGCCCGCGTGATCCGCGTCGAGGTGGGCACCGCAGGCGGACCCGAGGCCGCGGCGCGCGAGGCCCGGTACGCCGCGCTCCGCGACGCCGCGACCGAGGCGGGGGCTGCGGCGGTCCTGCTCGCACACACCCTCGACGACCAGGCCGAGACCGTGCTCCTCGGACTCGCCCGCGGCGCCGGCGCGACGAGTCTCGCCGGCATGGCGCCCGACCGTCCGGACGACGACATGCGCTGGATCCGCCCGCTCCTCGGCGTGCACCGAGCGACGACGCACGCCGCCTGCGAGGCGGAGGGGCTCGAGCCGTGGCACGACCCGCACAACGACGACCCGGCCTATGCGCGCGTCCGGGTGCGCACGCGCGTGCTGCCCGTGCTGGAGGCGGAGCTGGGCCCCGGGATCGCGGAGGCCCTCGCCCGAACCGCGGTGCAGCTCCGGGAGGACGCCGCCGCGTTCGAGGAGATGATCGAGGAGACCATCGAGGACATCGTGGAGCCGGCCGAGGCCGGTATCGCGATCTCGGTGGCCGCGCTCGCCGCGAACCCGCCGGCGCTCCGGCACCGCATCATCCGGCACGTCGTGGCCAGCGAGTTCCACGTCGCGCTCACCCGGGCGCAGACGGTCGAGGTCGCCCGACTCGTCACCGACTGGAGCGGGCAGGGCCCCATCGACCTCCCCGGGTGCCGCGCACGCCGCGCCGCCGGCCGCGTCGAGATCACCGCCGCATCCTGATGGTCCTTCCGGCCTCCCCGGGCCGAGCGGTTTCCCAGCGTGACCGGGATGCCGGGCGCTACGGTGGTGGCATGCGCGCCGCCGACCTCGCCGATGACCTGACCGACGTCCTGGCCACCGAGGAGGAGATCCTCGCGAAACTGGAGGAGATCGCCGCGCAGGTGGCGTCCGACTACGAGGGCAAGGACCTCGTGCTCGTGGGTGTGCTCAAGGGCGCGATCATGGTCATGGCCGACTTCAGCCGCGCGCTGCCGATGCTCGCCCCGATGGACTGGATGGCCGTCTCCTCCTACGGCACCGGCACGAAGTCCAGCGGTGTGGTGCAGATCCGCAAGGACCTCGACACCGACATCCACGACAAGCACGTGCTCATCGTCGAGGACATCATCGACTCCGGGCTGACCCTCAGCTGGCTGCTCGAGAACTTCGAGGCCCGCGGCGCCGCATCCGTCGAGGTGTTCGCGCTGTTCCGCAAGCCGGAGGCCGCCAAGGTGCAGGTCGACTGCAAGTACGTCGGCTTCGACATCCCGAACGAGTTCGTCGTCGGATACGGGCTGGACTACGCGGAGAAGTACCGCAACCTGCGCGACGTCGCCGTGCTCGCACCGCACGTCTACTCCTGAACCGCGCACCCGGGCTGTACGCCGTGGGCGAATGCACAGTCCGCCCCGGAGGGCGCGCGCTACCCTGAAACGACTCGCCGGGCGCGGGTTTCGTCGACGAAAGGGCCGGGGTTCGCCCCGCACAATGAACTTCAAGAAGATCAGTCGCAATCCGATCATCTACGTGCTGTTGATCGGCCTGCTGCTCATCGTGGGCTTCTCCCTCATCTCGAGTCTCGGCGCGGCCAAGCAGATCACGACCCAGCAGGGTCTGGAACTGCTGCAGGGCAGCACCGTCACCGAGGTGACCAACACCGACGGTGATCAGCGCGTCGACCTGACCCTCTCCGAGGAGTACGAGGGCTCGACGAACGTGCAGTTCTACTACGTCGAGGCGCGTGCCGACGAGGTCGTCGAGGCGATCAACGCCGCCGACCTGAAGGACGGCTTCAACGACGTGGTGCCGCAGGCGACCTGGCTCGACGGCCTGCTGTCGCTCATGATCCCGGTGCTCCTGCTCGGCCTCATCTTCTGGTTCCTCCTCTCCAGCGCCCAGGGCGGCGGGGGCAAGGTCATGCAGTTCGGCAAGTCCCGGGCGAAGCTCGTCACCAAGGAGACCCCGACCGTCACGTTCGCCGACGTCGCCGGCGCCGACGAGGCGATCGAGGAGATGCAGGAGATCAAGGACTTCCTGAAGGACCCGACGCGCTTCCAGGCGCTCGGCGCCCGCATCCCCAAGGGCGTGCTGCTGTACGGCCCTCCCGGCACCGGTAAGACCCTCCTCGCACGTGCCGTCGCCGGCGAGGCCGGGGTGCCGTTCTACTCGATCTCCGGGTCGGACTTCGTCGAGATGTTCGTCGGCGTCGGCGCGAGCCGCGTGCGCGACCTGTTCAACCAGGCCAAGGAGTCGGCGCCCGCCATCATCTTCATCGACGAGATCGACGCCGTCGGCCGCCACCGCGGCGCCGGCATGGGCGGCGGTCACGACGAGCGCGAGCAGACCCTGAACCAGATGCTCGTCGAGATGGACGGCTTCGACCCCAAGGCGAACGTCATCGTCATCGCGGCGACCAACCGTCCCGACATCCTCGACCCGGCGCTGCTGCGCCCGGGCCGCTTCGACCGCCAGATCGGCGTGGACGCGCCCGACCTGAAGGGCCGACTGCAGATCCTCGAGGTGCACGGCCGCGGCAAGCCGCTCGCCGACTCGGTCGACCTCGAGGTCGTCGCCCGCAAGACCCCCGGGTTCACCGGTGCCGACCTCGCGAACGTCCTCAACGAGGCGGCGCTGCTCACCGCCCGCTCGCACGCGCAGCTCATCGACAACCGCGCGCTCGACGAGGCCATCGACCGCGTCATCGCCGGCCCGCAGCGTCGCACCCGTGTGATGAAGGACAAGGAGAAGCTCATCACCGCGTACCACGAGGGCGGTCACGCCCTCGCCGCGGCGGCGATGAACCACACCGACCCGGTCACGAAGATCACGATCCTGCCGCGCGGCAAGGCCCTCGGGTACACCATGGTGCTCCCGCTCGACGACAAGTACTCCGTCACCCGCAACGAGCTGCAGGACCAGCTCACCTACGCGATGGGCGGCCGCGTCGCCGAGGAGATCGTCTTCCACGACCCCACCACCGGTGCCTCCAACGACATCGAGAAGGCGACGAACATCGCCCGCAAGATGGTCACCGAGTACGGCATGACCACCGACATCGGCCCGGTCAAGCTCGGCGGTTCGTCCGGCGAGATGTTCCTCGGCCGCGACATGGGCCACGGCCGCGACTACTCCGACGAGCTCGCGGAGCGGGTCGACGAGCAGGTGCGCGCGCTCATCGAGCAGGCGCACAACGAGGCCTACCAGGTGCTCAACGACAACCGCGACATCCTCGACAAGCTCGCGCTGGCGCTCCTCGAGAAGGAGACCCTCGACCACATCGAGCTCGAGGACATCTTCAAGGACGTCAAGCGTCTGCCCCCGCGGCCGCAGTGGCTGTCGAGCTCCGAGCGCCCCGTGTCGCCGCTGCCGCCGGTCGAGGTGCCGCGTCGCGCGGACGTGGACGTCGTCGCGCAGGCCGAGGCCGAGGCGGCCGACGCCGCCCCCGCACGCCGGCGTCCCAGCACGGGGCAGGCCCGACCCGCGACCGCGTAGGCTCGTCGCGTGGCTGTCGACAAGGACCGCGTCGTCGCGGCGGTACGGGAGTTGCTCGAGGCGATCGGTGAGGATCCCGATCGTCCCGGCCTGACCCAGACGCCGACGCGCGTCGCCGACGCGTACGCCGAGTTCTTCGCCGGGGTGGGGACGGATGCGGGCGAGCCGCTGCGCCACACCATCTCGGTGTCGCGGGGCCCCGCGCCCGACACGCTGCCGTCCGGTGCGGTCGTGCTGCGGGACGTGCTGTTCCGGTCGATGTGCGAGCACCACCTGCTGCCGTTCCGCGGCCGTGCGCACATCGCGTACCTGCCGGGCGAGCAGGTCGTCGGCCTCGGCGCGATCCCGCGGACGGTCGACCTCCTCGCCGCCCGCCCGCAGGTGCAGGAACGGCTGGGAGAGCAGATCGCCGACGCCATCGCCGAGGCGCTCGACGCCCGCGGCGTGCTGGTCGTGCTCGACGCCTCGCACGAGTGCGTCACGATGCGCGGCGGCCGCCAGCCCGAGGCGACGACCGTCACGGTCGCCGCGCGCGGGGATCTCGCCGAGCCCGCCGCCCGCGCGGAACTCATCGCGCTCATCCGGACGGGGACCGCATGAGCTGTCTCATCATGGGGGTCGTCAACGTCACCCCCGACTCGTTCAGCGACGGCGGCCGGTACCTCGACCACCACACCGCGATCGCGCACGGGCTGCGCCTGAGCTCCGACGGCGCCGACATCCTGGACGTCGGGGGCGAGTCGACGCGTCCGGGTGCGGAGCGGGTCGGCGTCGAGGAGGAGCAGGCCCGTGTCCTCCCGGTCGTCGCCGCCCTCGCCGCGCGGGGCGCGGTCGTGAGCATCGACACCATGAACGCCGCCACCGCGGTCGCCGCGGTCGCCGCGGGCGCCCGGATCGTCAACGACGTCTCGGGTGGACTCGCCGACCCCGACCTGCTCGCCGCGGTCGCCGAGACCGACGCGGAGATCGTGCTCGGGCACTGGCGCGGGCACTCCCGCGAGATGTACCGCGACGCGGTCTACACCGACGTGGTCCGCGAGGTGACCGCCGAACTGCTCGGCCGGATCGACGCGGCCGCCGCCGCGGGGATCGCCCCGTCGCGGGTGATCATCGACCCGAACATCGGGTTCGGCAAGCGCGGCGCCCAGAACTGGGACACGCTCCGCGCCCTGCCGCACCTGACCGGGCTCGGTCCCCGCGTGCTCGTCGGGACGAGCCGCAAGCGCTTCCTCGGCGACGTCCTCGGGGAGGACGCCGACCTGGACCGTCGCGACCTCGCCACCGCCGTGACGAGCGCCCTCGCCGCCCGCGACGGCGCCTGGGCGGTGCGCGTGCACGACGTCGCCGCGTCCCGCGACGCGATCCGCGTCGAGGCCGCCTGGCGGGTGGGCGCATGACCGACCGCATAATCCTCACCGGCCTCCGCGGCTTCGGATACCACGGCGTCTACGAGCACGAGAAGCGCGAGGGACAGGACTTCGTCGTCGACGTCGAGCTCAGCCTCGACCTGCGACCCGCCGCGGCGAGCGACGACGTCGCCGACACCGTGCACTACGGCGAACTCGCCGAAGCCGTCGTCGCGGTCATCGAGGGGGAGCCGGTCGACCTCATCGAGACCCTCGCGGCACGCATCGCCGACGCCGTGCTCGCCGACCGCCGCGTCGACGCGGTGCGCGTGACGGTGCACAAGCCCGGCGCCCCCATCACGGTGCCGTTCACCGACGTGACCGTCTCGATCGAGCGGAGCCGGCCGTGAGCCGTCGGCTCGCGCAGGGGATCCGCCCGCAGACCGCCGTCGTCGCGTTCGGTGCGAACCTCGGCGACCGGGAGGCCACGATCGTGCAGGCGGCCGAGGAGCTCCGCGCCCACCCGCTCGTCGACTCCCTCCTCCTCGCCGAGCCGGTCGACTCCGTCGCCGTGAAGCTCGACGGACCGGATACGGACGCTCCCGCCTACCTGAACACGGTCGCCCTCGTGCGCACCCGGCTCGCACCGTCGACACTCCTCCGGCTCCTCCACGACATCGAGGCCCGGCACGGCCGGGTCCGGGTGGAACGCTGGGGCGACCGCACCCTCGACCTCGACCTCATCGCCTACGGCGACGTCGTCAGCGACGACCCCGCCCTGCAGGTGCCGCACCCGCGCGCGGCCGAGCGTGACTTCGTGCTGCGGCCCTGGCTCAGCATCGACCCGGAGGCGAAGCTCCCGGGCTCCGGCCGCGTGTCGGAGCTCCTCGCGCGCCTGGAGGACGCGTCGTGAGACGGACGAACCCGGGCGTCCTCGTCATCTGCGCCGTCCTCGGCGCCGGTGTCGGGTTCCTCATCGACCAGCTGCTGACGTCGGCGGGCGGGTCGACGTTCACGCCGGGGGTGGCGCTGCCGGTCGTGCTCGCGCTCGTCGGCGTCGTCGTGCTCGCCTTCGCGATCCCGATCCGGCGCGTCACGCAGGGGCGGTCCACCGCCCGGATCGACCCGTTCCGGGCCATGCGGGTGGTCGTGCTCGCGAAGGCCGGCAGCATCCTCGGATCGGTCGTCGGGGGCGTCGCCGTCGGGTTCGTGCTCTTCCTCACGACCCGGCCCGTCGTGCCGTCGGTAGCATCGATGTCGACCATCATCGCGACCATCGTCGCCGCGGTCTGGTTGGTCGTGGCGGCGCTCATCGCCGAACACCTGTGCACGATCCGGAAGGACGACGACGATCACGAACCCGGACCCGACGACCCCGGACCAGGCGTCACCCCCTCCCACCACTGAGTGGCCGGCGGTCCTCGACGTCGACACGTTCGACGGACTCGTCCAACCCCGCTCCCCGCGCCGGATCGACCTCGGCCACGGATGGCACCAGGTGTCGCGCCGCTACCGCGACGTGCAGCTGCTCGGCCACGGCCTGCTGCTCGTGCTCGTCGCCGCGGGCGTCACCGTCGGCACCCTCGTGCTGGGGCAGTCGTGGCCGCTCATCCCGGGCGGGCTCGCCGTCCTGCTCCTCGCGATCATGCTCGCCCTCGTCCCGCGGCAGGCCCGTGCGATCGGCTACCGGCTCCGAGCCGACGACCTCGTGGTGCGTCGCGGCATCCTGTGGCAGCGTGTCGTCGCCGTGCCCTACGGGCGCATGCAGCTCGTCGACATCACCCACGGGCCCCTCGACCGCAGGTTCCGCATCGCCCAGCTGAAGCTCGTGACCGCGGCGGCCACGAGCGCCGTCAGCATCCCTGGGCTCGACCAGGACGCGGCCGACGCGCTGCGCGATCACCTCGTCGAGGTCGCCGAGCACCGCCGCACGGGACTGTGACCGCACCCGCACCCGCCCCTGCCCTCGTCCGTTCGCCGCTGAGCGACGGCGCGTGGCACCGGCCGCATCCGCTCACGCCGCTCCTGCGCGGCGGGCTGGCTTTGCTCGTGGTCGCCGGCGTCGTCGTCGCGAACCTCCGGGAACGGCTCGTCGCGATGGTGCTGCCGTGGTTCCGGCCGGACGACGTCGACTGGGAGCAGCCGCGCGACCCGGTGGACTGGGTGCTCGCGAACGACCTGTCCGTGGTCGCGGCCTCCGCGGTGCTCGCCGTCATCGCGCTCCTCGTGCTCGGCTTCACGCTCGCGTGGCGGTTCCACACGTTCCGCATCACCGGCGACGACGTCGAGGTGCGTTCCGGGGTGCTCTTCCGCAGCCACCGGCGCGCCCCGCTCGACCGGGTGCAGGGCGTCAACCTCACCCGCCCGTTCGTCGCACGCTTCCTCGGGTTGGCCAAGCTCGAGGTGCTCGGCGCGGGCACCTCCGGCAACGTCAAGCTCGAATACCTGAGGCTCCACGACGCCGAGACCGTTCGTGCCGACATCCTCCGCCTCGCCTCCGGGCTCACGCTCTCGCCCGGGACGGATGCGGCCGCGCCCGGCCTGCGCGAGAACGTCGCCCGCGGCATCACCGGCCTCGTCGACGGCGACGAGGCGCGGGTCGAGTCCGCGTCGGTCGTCGACTTGCCCGCCGGCCGGCTCATCCTCGCGCAGCTGCTCGACACCGCCACGGTGGGTGCGGTGTGCCTGCTCGTGGCGGGCGGGGTCGTCGCGGTCTTCGGCCCGCCGTGGGTGCTGTTCCTCGCGGTCCCCGCGGCGCTCGCACTGCTCGGCTACCAGGTCCGCCAGGTGCTGCGGTTCCTGCGCTACAGCATCGCCCCCACCCCGGACGGCGTCCGCGTCGCGTTCGGGCTGCTCACCTCGGTCACCGAGATCCTGCCACCCGGCCGGGTCCACGCGGTGCAGCTCGTGCAGCCGCTGCTGTGGCGACCCGCCGGCTGGTGGACGGTGAAGATCAACCGCCTCAGCGGCCGCGAGGCGAGCGACACCGGCGCGGACCAGCTCACGACCGTGCTCCTGGTCGGCACCCTCGACGAGGTCGACCGGGTGCTCGACCTCCTGCTGCCCGGGATGGCCGAGGACGTCCGCCGCCGCCTGCTGGAGACGGGGCTCGCGCCGTCGGTGGACGACGACCCCTTCGCCACGACGCCCCGCCGTGCGCGGCTGCTCCGCCCGATCACGTGGCGGCGCAACGGGGCCCTCCTTGCGGACGGCGTGCTCGCCGTCCGCAAGGGGCTCGTCTGGCGGACGCTCGTGCTGGTGCCGCTCGCACGGCTGCAGAGCGTCGCCGTGCGGCAGGGGCCGCTGACGCGGGCGTTCGGTGCGGCGAGCATCGACGCACACACCGTGAAGGGCCCCGTCGTCGCCTCGATCGGTGCGCTCGACCGCGACGACGCGGTCTGGCTCTGGGACGGTGTGGCGGCTGCGGCCGTGGCCGCCGCATCCGCGGACCGGACGCACCGGTGGGCGGATACCGAACCCGCTGACGACACGACTACGGAGGAGGAGCCATGAACCGCGACGGACGCCTCGGCGTCGGCGTCATCGGCGCCGGCCGCGTCGGCCCCGTGATCGGGGCGGCGCTCGCCGGTGCCGGCCACGCACTGGTCGGGATCACGAGCGGATCGGACGACGACCGGGTCGACGCCATGCTGCCGGGCCTCCCGGTGCTGGACGCCCCCGAAGTGGTGCGCCGCAGCGAACTCGTGGTGCTCGCCGTCCCGCACGACGAACTCCCGGGGCTCGTCGCGGGGCTCGCCGAGGTCGGCGCCTGGCAGCTCGGTCAGCTCGTGCTGCACACCGACCCGGCGTACGGGATCGGCGTGCTCGCCCCCGCGGCGGCGGCCGGTGCCATCCCGCTCGCCGTGCACCCCGCCATCTCGTTCACCGGCACGAGCATCGACCTGCGTCAGCTCGCCGCCTCCTATGCGGCCGTCACCGCGCCGCCCGCCGTCCTGCCGATCGCGCAGGCGCTCGCCGTCGAGATGGGGTGCGAGCCGGTCGTCGTCGCCGAGGCGGACCGTGCCGCGTACGCCGAGGCGATCGCCACCGCGACCGAATTCAGCCGCTCGATCGTGCGGCAGTCGACCGGTCTGCTCGCCGACATCGGGGTCGAGAACCCGGGCGCCTACCTGTCCGCGCTCGTCCGCTCCACCGTCGACCAGGCGCTCGCCGACGGCGCCGCCCCCGACGAGGACGCACCGGGCCTGTGAGCGATCTCGAGCTCGCCCGCATCGCCGGCGGCGCCGTCGTGCTCGCCGACGCCCGCACGAAGACCCGCCGCACCGTCACGCTGGAACCGTTCGAGATCGGGGTGTTCCCGGTGACCGAGGAGCAGCTCGCGGAGATCCTCGGCGTCACTGCGCGGCATCCGCGCCGCCCCGCCGTCGAGGTGAGCTGGCAGCGCGCGGTGCGGTTCTGCAACGCCGCATCCGAATGGGAGGGGCTGGAGCCGGCGTACCGGGTCGACGGCGACGAGGTGACCTGGGACGTCACCTCCGACGGCTTCCGGCTGCCGACCGAGGCCGAATGGGAGTTCGCGTGCCGTGCCGGCTCCGCCGCGGCCCAGTACGGCCCGCTCCCCGAGATCGCGTGGACCGCGGCCGACGGCGTGCGAACCCCGCAGGAGGTCGGCGCCCGGATGCCGAACCTCAACGGGCTCTTCGACATGCTCGGCAACGTGTGGGAGTGGTGCTGGGACCTCCTCGACCCCGCCAGGTACGACGAGTACCGCGTCTTCCGCGGGGGCGGGTTCGCGGACGACGCGTGGAGCGTCCGCGCCGGCGTCCGTCGCGGCGGTGCGCCCACGCTGCGCCAGGACGACATCGGCTTCCGGGTCGCCCGCGGCGCCTTCGACGGGCGTGACGCCGCCCAGGGATGGTCCGCCGCGGTCGACCGGGAACGCGCCGCGATGGACGCCCCCATCCCCGCCGGCTGGACCCCGCGGCGCCCGTCACGCCCTCGGTAGACTGGAAGGGACCCCAGACCCGCTCAGCGACCGGAGCATCCCCACCCATGACCTCTCAGCCCGACCCCGCTGCGCCCGCCGAACCCACCGAGGACGACGTCTTCGAGCAGAAGGCGGTGCGACTGGCCAAGCGCGAGCGGCTGATCGCCGAGCGGGAGGACGCCGCCGGCGGCGCGTACCCGGTGGCCGTGCCCGTCACCGACACGATCCCCGCCCTCCGCGCCCGCTACGCGGACCTCGAGGCCGGCGCCGAGACCGGCGTCACCGCGGGCGTCGCCGGCCGGGTGGTGTTCAGCCGCAACACCGGCAAGCTCTGCTTCGCCTCGCTCCAGGCCGGGGACGGCAGCCGCATCCAGGCCATGGTCTCCCTCGCCGAGGTGGGCGAGGACTCGCTGCAGCGCTGGAAGGAGCTCGTCGACCTCGGCGACCACGTCTTCGTGTCGGGTCAGGTCATCTCCAGCCGCCGCGGTGAGCTGTCGATCATGGTGACCGACTGGGCGATCGCGGCCAAGGCGCTGCTCCCGCTGCCGAACCTCTACACCGAGCTCAGCGAGGAGAGCCGCGTCCGCTCGCGCTTCCTCGACCTCATCGTGCGCGACACCGCCCGTGACACCGTCCGCGCCCGCGCGACCGTCAACGCGTCGCTGCGGCGCACCTTCGCCGACCACGAGTTCATCGAGGTGGAGACGCCGATGCTGCAGGTGCAGCACGGCGGCGCCTCGGCCCGGCCGTTCGTCACCCACTCGAACGCGTTCGACACGGAGCTGTACCTGCGCATCGCACCGGAGCTCTTCCTCAAGCGCGCCGTGGTCGGCGGGCTCGACCGGGTCTTCGAGATCAACCGCAACTTCCGCAACGAGGGCGCCGACTCGACCCACAGCCCCGAGTTCGCGATGCTCGAGGCGTACCAGGCGTACAGCGACTACAACGGCATCGCCGACCTCACGCAGGAGCTCATCCAGAACGCGGCGGTCGCGGTCGCCGGCTCCACCACCGTGACCTGGGCCGACGGCACCGAGTACGACCTCGGCGGCGAGTGGGACCGCATCTCGATGTACGACTCGCTGAACGAGGCGATCGCCGGACTCGAGGGTTCGCCGCGGTTCACCCCGCAGACCCCCGTGGAGGAGCTCGCCGCGTTCGCCGCCGCGAACGGAGTCGACGAGCCGCCGCACGCCACGCACGGCAAGTACATCGAGGAGCTGTGGGAGCACTTCGTGAAGGGCGGCCTGGAGCGGCCGACCTTCGTCATGGACTTCCCGGTCGACACCAGCCCGCTCGTGCGCGAGCACCGCAGCATCCCGGGCGTCGTGGAGAAGTGGGACCTGTACGTGCGCGGCTTCGAGCTGGCCACCGGATACTCCGAGCTCATCGACCCGGTCGTCCAGCGCGAGCGCTTCGTCGAGCAGGCCAAGCTCGCCGCCCGCGGCGACGACGAGGCCATGCGCATCGACGAGGAGTTCCTGCGCGCGATGGAGCACGGCATGCCCCCGACCGGCGGCATGGGCATGGGCATCGACCGGCTGCTCATGGCCATCACCGGCCTCGGCATCCGCGAGACGATCCTCTTCCCACTCGTCAAGTAGCGGACACCGGCCGGGGCGCCGTCAGCGGCGGAACGCCCAGTCCGGCAGGTGCCCGGCCGCGACGAACGTCAGCACGATCGTCGCGAGCCCGTGCCGCTCCTCGTCCTCGCACGCACGCCGGGCGTACTGCTCGGCGTGCGTGAGCCGTCCGAGCGCCCACGAGAGCCACGCGCACGCGGCGAGGGGACCGGCGCGATGCTCGGGCGCCGCCAGTGCGGCCGCCTCGCGGCAGCGCTCCAGCGCGGCGAGCAGGCGTTCCGCATCCGGCCGCGGCCCCTCGCCCCACATGCGGGAGGCGATGTCGGCGGGGTAGTCCGCGCCGTCCTCCCAGCCGAGCTGCCCCTCGACGGCGGCGTCGCCCGTGTCCAGCCCGCCGAGCCAGGTCATCAGGCCGATGTCGCGGAGCGACGGACGTGTGAGGCACCAGATGAGCGCGGCGTGCAGGTACGGCTCGGGCACGTCCGGATGCCGCGCGTCGGGGTGTTCGGACAGATCGGCGATGCAGCCCTCGAAGAACAGCGGCACGTCGTCGAGCAGGGTCGACGCGGTCAGCGCCGCCGGATCGACCCGGCAGCCTGCCGCGACGTCGTCCGCATCCGTCGGGACGCCGGCCAGCAGGTGCAGGGCGTGCTCGAGCTCGCGCAGCGCGGTCGCCGTGTCGGCGCACGCCGCCGGGTCGGCGGGGTCGAGGTCGGCGCCGGAGCGCTGGTCGCCCGCAGGCGGCTCGCCGGGGGCGTCCGTGGCGGTGAGCCCGGCCACCTCGCCGCCGGTGCGGGAGTCCAGGACCGACGCCCAACGGGTCGGACCCACCAGCAGCGCGTCCACCACCCCGAGCCCGCAGGCGTCCGCGCGGGTGCGGAGCGCCGCCGTGATCCGGTGCCCGGGCGAACCGGTGTCGTCCGGATCGGCGTCCTCGTAGACGACGATCATGAGGGCGTCCGCGCCCTCCACCCGGCACGCCATGCCGACGACGGTCGCGGCGACCGCGTCGGCGTGCTCGCCCGGCGGCAGGTCCACCCGCATCCCGCCGGCGCTGCGGCCCCGGATGAACGGCACGACGACCACGCTGCGGACGGGGGTGAACCCGAACATGCGCGGCACGAGGGACAGGAAGTGGGCCGGATCGGTGGCCTTCACGATGCTCGTCATGCCTCGAGCGTGCGCGGCGCGGCGACGCCGCGACCGGTGCCCGCCGCATCCGTCGACGGGCGAGCGCGCCTACGACGCTGGGGAGGAGAGGTGATCGGCACCCGCTCAGCCGGGCGGCGTACGATGGAGGTATGGACAGCTTCTGGGTCGCCGCACTGTGGTCGATCCTCCCGACGATCGCCGGTGTCGTCGTGTTCTTCTACATCTTCCGCGCGATCGTCCACATGGACCGCAACGAGCGCCGCGCGTACGCCAAGGTCGAGGCGGAGGAGCGTCGCAAGCGCGGCCTCGCCCCCGCCGGCGGCGACCCCGCCGAGCGCTGACCCCGGGCGTCCCCGGCTCCCCGTGACCCGGGGACGTCCGGTGCGCCCACTACGCTGGATCCGACCCGGGGAGTGTGCGTGATCCAGATCGAGTTCCACGCGACGTGGTGGATCGTCTTCGTCTTCGTGTTCGACATCGTCGTCCGCGTGGCCGCGGTGATCATCGTGCCCCGGAACCGCCGCCCCACCGCGGCGATGGCGTGGCTGCTCGCCATCTACTTCATCCCCGTCGTCGGGGTGCTGCTGTTCCTGCTCATCGGCACACCGCGGCTGCCGCGCAAGCGCCGCCGCAAGCAGCAGGCCATCAACGACTACATCGAGGACACCAGCGCCGGGCTCGACTTCGGCACCACGCAGCCCGGCGCCCAGCCGTGGTTCGACTCCCTCGTACGGCTCAACCGCAATCTCGGCGCCATGCCGCTCTCCGGCGACAACGCGGCGCACCTCGTCTCGGACTACCAGACCAGCCTCGACGAGATGGCCGACGCCATCCGCACCGCGAAGCGGTACGTGCACGTCGAGTTCTACATCCTCCAGTCCGATGCGTCGACGGACGGCTTCTTCCGTGCCCTCGAGGAGGTGTCGGCCCGCGGCGTGACCGTGCGGGTGCTGCTCGACCACTGGGCGAACCGGGGCAAGCCGTACTACAAGCGCACGCTGGCGCGGCTCGACGCCATGGGCGCGCAGTGGCACCTGATGCTCCCGGTGCAGCCGCTGAAGGGCAAGTACCAGCGGCCCGACCTGCGCAACCACCGCAAGCTCCTCGTCATCGACGGCGACCTGGCGTACATGGGGTCGCAGAACGTCACCGACTCGACGTACAACCTGAAGAAGAACATCAAGCGGGGCCTGCACTGGGTCGACCTGATGGTGCGGCTCGAAGGCCCGGTCGTCGCGAGCGTCAACGCCGTCTTCCTCTCGGACTGGTACAGCGAGACCGACGAGATCCTCTCCGGCGAGGTCGACGCGTTCGACATCGCGGATGCGACGGGCTCGCTCGACTGCCAGGTGGTGCCCTCGGGTCCCGGGTTCGAGTTCGAGAACAACCTCCGCCTGTTCCTGGGCCTGCTCTACGCCGCCCAGCGGAGGATCGTGCTCATCAGCCCGTACTTCGTGCCCGACGAGGCGATGCTCCTCGCCATCACCACCGCCACCCACCGCGGGGTCGAGGTGGAGCTGTTCGTCTCCGAGGAGGGCGACCAGGCGATGGTCTACCACGCGCAGCGCAGCTACTACGAGGCGCTGCTGCGCGCCGGCGTGAAGATCTGGATGTACCGCAAGCCCTACATCCTCCACACGAAGGCGTTCACGATCGACGACGACGTCGCCGTGATCGGTTCCAGCAACATGGACATGCGTTCGTTCGGTCTGAACATGGAGATCTCGCTCCTCGTGCGCGGCACCGAGTTCGTCGAGGAGATGCGTGGGGTCGAGGAGAAGTACCGCAGCCTCTCGCGGGAGCTCACCCTCGAGGAGTGGCAGAAGCAGCCGCTGCGCTCCACCGTGCTCGACAACCTCGCCCGACTCACCTCGGCGCTGCAGTGACCGGATGCGGCCGCTCACCGCATCCGTGACCCGCTCGTCATCGCACCCTCTGGCGAACCCCCAGGACGGGTCGGGATGATGGGGGCATGACCCGTGCACTCCCGCTCCTCGCCGCCGTCGGTGCGATCTCTGCGTTCGGCCTCGCGCTCGCCGGCTGCGCGTCCGGCTCCATCCCAGAGGGGACCGTCACCGCACCCGCCGAGCCGGTCGAGATGGAGGTCGACGCCGCCTGGCTCGACGCGGGGCGGTTCATCGGCGTCGTGACCTGGGGCTCGTCGACCTGCGTCCCCGGCGACGGCGGGGCGACGCTCGCCGACGACGGCACGATCGAGGTCGTGCTCGCCGACCCGGCGGAGCTCGAGCCCGAGCGCCCCTGCACCGAGGACTACCGCGCGCGGGTGACCGTCGTGGGCGTTCCCGAGGGCGTCGACGCCTCCCAGCCGCATCCGGTGTCCGTGACGCTCGGCGCCGGGAGCGGCACGACCGAGCTGCCCGGTCTCGCCGACGCCGCCGCCCCCGGCACCCCGACCGACTACGCCCCGAGCGCCGGCTGGACCTCGACCCCCGGCATGATCGTCTACCTCACGTGGGGGTCATCGACCTGCGTGCCGCTCGTCCAGGACGTGCAGCTCACCGGCGAGGCGCAGGTGACGGTCGCCTTCCAGGAGCCCGACCCCGACCGCATGTGCACGATGGACATGGCCCCCCGCGCCGGTCTCGTCGAGGCGCCGGAGCTCGCGCCGACCCCCGGCGCCGAGCTCGTGCTGACCGGCGACGGCTTCGACGCGGTGCCCGTCCGCATCCTCGGCGCCTGACGCCCGCGCGGGCCGGTTCATCCGTCGCAAATGCAGGGTCCGTGCCGGCAAGATGGCACATTTGCGACGGATGAAGCGGAGGGATGGCTCCTCCCCAGCCAGGGAGCCACGGGGCAGAGTCCACCGGTGCGCCGGGGAGGGCGTGGGCTGAGCCGTGCCGCGCGAGCGTGGACGGATGCGGCGCGCAGACCTCCCACCCGAGCTCGGCCACCTGTTCGCGTCGCGGGCGGCCCGCGGTCTGGGCGTGCCGGCCTCGCGGCTCGGTGCCGCCGACCTGGACGCCCCGTTTCACGGTGTCCGTCGCCTCCGCGACGGGGCGCCGGCGTCGGCTGACCCGAAGGAGCGGATGCGGTCCGCCGCCGCCGCATACGCGCACCGCATGACGGCGCACGAGTTCTTCTGCGGTGTCACCGCCGCGGTGCTGTGGGGGTTGCCGTTGCCGCTCCGCGTGCTCGACGATCCGCGAGTCCATGTCGCGGTCCGCTCCCCACGCCGCGCCCCGCGGGGCCGAGGCGTCCGCGGGCGTGAGGTCGACCCGCGGCTGGCCGTGGTCGTCACGGAACCGAGGACGGGGTTCCAGGTCACCGATCCCGCGACGACGTGGGCGATGCTCGCCCCGGTGCTGCGGCATCCGTACGATCTGGTCGCGGTCGGCGACGCCATCGTGCGGGTGCCCTTCGTCTCCGCGGACCCGACGGCGCTCGCGACCCTCGACGACCTGGGCGCGGCCGTCGACGCCGGTCGCCGCGTCGGGGTGAACGCGCTGCGGGCGGCGCTGCCCCGCATCCGGGATCGCGCCGCGTCCCGGCCCGAGACCTGGATGCGGCTCACGGTCGTCGACGCCCGCCTGCCGGAGCCGCTGCTGAACCACGACGTCTTCGACGCCGCCGGCCGCTGGCTCGCGCGGGTCGACGCGGGCTACCCGGCCGAGCGGGTGGCGCTCGAATACGAGGGGGAGCACCATCTGCTCGACCCCGCCCAGTGGGCATACGATCTCCGACGGTACGAGCGGCTGGCCGCCGCCGGGTGGCATGTCGTCAGGGTGTCGAAGGACGCGCTCTTCCAGCATCCCGGCGACCTCATCGCGCGGGTTCGTCGCGCGCTCGCCGCCCGCTGAGCGTGTTCGCCCGTCGCAAATGCAGGGTCGAGCGCCACAACACCCCACATTCGCGACGGGTGAACCGGGGCGCACGGGCGCACGGGCGCACGGGCGCGCACGGCGCGACGCGCGCGCGGGGCGGGCGTCAAGGGGGGAGGGGGCGCATCCGCCTACGGCGAACACGACCTCCGGTGCGACGGATGCTGGTTAGCCTCGATGTACGGCGCCACCAGTGCGCCCGGAGGAGTCGACATGTTCGAGAGATTCACGGACCGAGCCCGTCGCGTGGTCGTCCTCGCCCAGGAAGAGGCGAAGATGCTCAACCACAACTACATCGGCACGGAGCACATCCTGCTGGGTCTCATCCATGAGGGTGAGGGCGTTGCGGCGAAGGCACTGGAGTCGCTCGGCATCTCGCTCGACGCGGTGCGCGAGCAGGTCCAGGACATCATCGGCCAGGGTCAGCAGCAGCCGACCGGCCACATCCCGTTCACGCCGCGCGCCAAGAAGGTGCTCGAGCTGTCGCTGCGCGAGGCGCTGCAGCTCGGTCACAACTACATCGGCACCGAGCACATCCTGCTCGGCCTCATCCGCGAGGGCGAGGGTGTCGCGGCGCAGGTGCTCGTCAAGCTCGGCGCAGACCTCAACAAGGTGCGCCAGCAGGTCATCCAGCTGCTCTCGGGCTACCAGGGCAAGGAGACCGCGGGCGTCGCCGCCGGTGCCGGCGAGCAGTCGTCGCAGGCCACCCAGGGCGGGTCGGCCGTGCTCGACCAGTTCGGCCGCAACCTCACGCAGGCCGCGCGCGACAACAAGCTCGACCCGGTGATCGGCCGCGAGAAGGAGATCGAGCGGGTCATGCAGATCCTCTCGCGCCGCTCCAAGAACAACCCGGTCCTCATCGGGGAGCCCGGCGTCGGCAAGACCGCCGTCGTCGAGGGACTCGCGCAGGCCATCGTCAAGGGCGAGGTACCCGAGACGCTGAAGGACAAGCAGGTCTACTCGCTCGACCTCGGCTCGCTCATCGCGGGCTCCCGCTACCGCGGCGACTTCGAGGAGCGCCTGAAGAAGGTCACCAAGGAGATCCGCACCCGCGGCGACATCATCGTCTTCATCGACGAGATCCACACCCTCGTCGGTGCGGGCGCCGCCGAGGGCGCGATCGACGCCGCCAGCATCCTGAAGCCGCTGCTGGCCCGCGGCGAGCTCCAGACCATCGGTGCCACGACCCTCGACGAGTACCGCAAGCACTTCGAGAAGGATGCTGCGCTCGAGCGCCGGTTCCAGCCGATCCAGGTGGCCGAGCCCAGCCTGCCCCACGCGATCAACATCCTGAAGGGGCTGCGCGACCGCTACGAGGCGCACCACAAGGTGCAGATCACCGACGGCGCCATCGTTGCCGCGGCGAATCTCGCCGACCGGTACATCTCCGACCGCTTCCTGCCGGATAAGGCCATCGACCTGATCGACGAGGCCGGGGCGCGCCTGCGCCTCAGCATCCTGTCGAGCCCGCCGGAGCTTCGCGAGTTCGACGACAAGATCGCCAAGGTGCGCGAGCAGAAGGAGGCCGCCTCCGAGGAGCAGGACTTCGAGAAGGCCGCCGCCCTGCGCGACGAGGAGAAGTCGCTGCTCGCCGAGCGGCTACGTCTGGAGAAGCAGTGGCGTTCGGGCGACGTCGCCACCACCGCGGTGGTGGACGAGGGCCTGATCGCCGAGGTGCTCGCACAGGCCACCGGCATCCCGGTGTTCAAGCTCACCGAGGAGGAGTCCAGCCGCCTGGTCTTCATGGAGAAGGCGCTGCACCAGCGCGTCATCGGCCAGGAGGAGGCGATCGCGGCGCTCTCGCGCACGATCCGTCGCCAGCGTGCAGGCCTGAAGGACCCGAAGCGTCCCAACGGCTCGTTCATCTTCGCCGGCCCCACCGGCGTCGGGAAGACCGAGCTCGCCAAGGCGCTCGCCGAGTTCCTCTTCGACGACGAGACCGCGCTGATCTCGCTCGACATGAGCGAGTTCGGTGAGAAGCACACGGTCTCGCGCCTGTTCGGTGCCCCTCCCGGGTTCGTCGGGTTCGAGGAGGGCGGCCAGCTCACCGAGAAGGTGCGCCGCAAGCCGTTCTCGGTCGTGTTGTTCGACGAGATCGAGAAGGCCCACCCGGACATCTTCAATTCGCTGCTGCAGATCCTCGAGGAGGGTCGCCTGACCGACGGTCAGGGCCGCGTCGTCGACTTCAAGAACACCGTGATCATCATGACCACGAACCTCGGTTCGTCGGCGATCGCCGGTGGCCCGGTCGGCTTCCAGGTGGAGGGCAACACGCAGACCACCTACGAGCGGATGAAGGGCAAGGTCGACGAGGAGCTGAAGCGCCACTTCAAGCCCGAGTTCCTCAACCGCGTCGACGACATCATCGTCTTCCCGCAGCTGAACCGCGACGAACTGCGCCAGATCGTCGACCTGTTCACGAAGCGGCTGGGCGAGCGTCTGCTCGACCGTGACCTCACCATCGAGCTGACGCTCGAGGCGAAGGACAAGCTCATCGAGATCGGGTTCGACCCGGCGCTCGGTGCCCGGCCCCTGCGCCGCGCCATGCAGCGCGAGGTCGAGGACCAGCTGTCCGAGGAGATCCTCCACGGCCGCCTCGAGTCGGGCGACCACATCGTCGTCGACGTCAAGGACGGCAGGTTCTCCTTCACCAACACGCCGCGCGGTGAGCGCGTCGCGGTGGGTGTCGGCGCGGCCGGTGAGATCGCCGCGACCCCCGACATCGCCGCATCCGGCGACTGATCGACCACGACCGCGAGGGGCGGCGTCCCGGGCTGATGCCCGCGGATGCCGCCCCTTCGGCGTTCCCAGGGGCGGTCGAGGCGCCGGGCGTAGGCTGAGGGCGTGAGTGAGTTCACCGTCCGGCACGCCCGCACCGCCGACGTGCGCAGCATCCACGAGATGCTGGAGCCGTACGTGCAGCGACGCATCCTCCTCGGCAAGGACATCGTCGTGCTCTACGAGGCGGTGCAGCAGTTCGTCGTGGCGGAGGACGCCGACGGCCGCGTCATCGGATGCGGTGCGCTCCACGTCATGTGGGAGGACCTCGGCGAGGTGCGCACCCTCATCGTCGCCGACGAGTGGCTGCACCGCGGGGTCGGTCGCGCGATCGTCGAGGCGCTCGAGGCGGACGCCCGGTCCCTCGGCCTGCGGCACCTGTTCTGCCTGACGTTCGAGGTGGACTTCTTCACCCGCCGCGGGTTCGAGCCCATCGGCGAGCACGTGGTCGACCCCGACGTGTACGCGCAGCTCGTGCGCAGCCCCGACCAGGGCGTCGCGGAGTTCCTCGACCTCGCGCACGTGAAGCCGAACACGCTCGGCAACACCAGGATGCTGAAGCACCTCTGACCGCGACGGTCAGCCCTTCCGGCGCGTCCCGCCCGACCCGCCGCGGGTGATCGACGGGAGGAGCGCCTTGACCGACCGGCCGCGGAACGCGCCCCACCACACGCCGGCGCCGTAGGCGAGGTCGTCGAGGCGGCGGGCGATCCCGAACCGGATCGGGTCGAGCCTGGGCCGCACCCGGAGGTACTCCCACGCGACGTCGGCGATCGCGGCGATGAGCGCCGCGCGCCGCACGGTGCGCGACCCGATCACGAGGACGGCGGTGAGCGGCCACCAGTGCCGCAGGAGCAGCGCGAACCCCTGGCCGAGCGCCGCGACCATGCCCGTGAGGGTGAGCCGTGCCGCCACCGGCCAGGGTCGACGGACATGACCGAGCTTCTGCACGATCCGTCCGCTCACCACGACCCCGGTGAGGGCGACCGCGGGCAGCGACCACACCCGTTGTGCGAGGAGCAGCAGGAGCGTCAGCGCCCCCCACCGTGGGAGCACGACGGGTGCGACGTCGTCGGGATGCCGGAGCGAGAGCAGGTGCGCGCCGGTGCCGTAGAAGAACTTGCGGCCGAGCCAGGTGCGCAGGCGGGTGCGGTGCTCGTGCAGGACCACCGCGGCGGGCTCGAACCGCACGCGGTACCCCTCCTCGACGAGCCGCCACACGAGGTCGACGTCCTCGCCGACCCGCATCGACGCGTCGAATCCGTCGCCGAGGTGTGCGACGCGGGCGACGAGGCAGGTGCTCGACACCCAGGTGACCGGACTCCGGGGCCGCACGCTCGCCGCATCCGCCCCGAGGTCGAGCGAGGAGCGCGCGTTCTCGTACCGGTTGATCCAGTTCGGCTCGCCGACGTCGAGGCCGAGCACGCGCGGCGCCGCCATCGCCAGGTCGGGGTCGGCGAAGTGGCGCAGCAGGAGTTCGAGGCAGTCCCGCTCGACGACGACGTCGGAGTCGATGAACGCCACGAAGGGGGTGGCGACCTGCGCGAGGCCGGCGTTCCGGGCGGCTGCGGCGCCGACGTTCCGTTCGAGCGCGACGAGCATGGCCTCGTGGCGTGCGACGACGGCGGCGATCTCGTCCAACCGCGTGGACGCGTCGTCCACCACGATGACCCCGGCGAGGCCCGTCGGCAGGCTTCCGAGCAGCCGGTCGAGCTGCCCCGGCCGGTCGTGCACCGGGATGACGACGGTGAGCGCCGTCAACGGGATCGGCGGCAGGGTCCGGGCGACAGGCTCCCCGAGGCCGGTGGTCATGAGGTGCGCCGCGAGCGCCTTCGTGCGTGCGTCGCGGACGACGAGTTCGCGCCCGCGGATGCTGCCGGCCACCTGCGGCTTCAGCCGGGCGATGCGGGTGGGGGAGCCGCCCATGAGCACCTGTCCGCCGTCGACGACGCGGGTGTAGCGGCCGAGGCGGACGGTGAACGAGTCGGGCAGGGTGGTCATGCGTCCTCCTCGACGGGGCGGGCAAGCATCCCGTGCGGGTCGGGGGTCCATCCGGCGAGGCGGGTCCAGGCGAGGTCGCACATGCCGCGGAACCAGGCGTCGCCCTCGTCGGCCGCCGCTCCCGTGGGATCGCCGAGCACGCCGTCGGGCGAGACACCGCGGACCCCAACCTCCCGCATCCGGGGCAGGAGCTCGGACAGCGGGGCGGTGTTCCCCGGCGCCACCCGGTCTGCACGGACCGCGGCGGGGGCGAGATGCAGCAGGAGCGAGGTCTCGGTGCGGCCGGCGTGGGCGTCGCCGGGCACGGGCGTCGCGCACGGCAGCCAGGCTGCGTCGCGGTCCTCGCTCCGCAGCGTGGGCACCGCGCGGCGGAGCGCCTCGACGTTGCCGCCGTGCCCGTTCACGAACAGGATGCGGCGGGCCCACGCGGATGCGGAGCGCCCGAGCTCCAACAGCGTGAACGCGAGCGCCTCCGTGCCGATCGACAGCGTGCCGGGGAAGCCCTGATGTTCGCCGCTCGCGCCGTAGGCGAGCGTCGGGGCGACGTGCGCCGTGCCGAGACCGTGCGCGCGGTGCCGGCGGGCGAGTTCGCGCGCCACCGCGGTCGCCACGTCCGCATCGGTCGACAGCGGCAGGTGCGGGCCGTGCTGCTCGGTCGAGCCGACCGGCACGAGCAGCACGTCGTCGCCGACCTCCTGCCACGTGCGGGCGGCGAGGAGGTCGGCGGACGGATCGTGCGCGTCGTGCATGCGGTCCTGATCAGGCGGCGCCGCCGGCGACCATCTCCACGGGCTTCGACGCGTCGTCCCGCACCGCAGGGCGCGAGCTGCGCGCCGCAGGCGGCGCGGCCGGCACGCCCAGGTCGCGGGTGAAGCCCTCGGGCAGCCACAGGTCGTCGCGGCAGAGCTCCTGCACCGAGGAGCGGCCGAGACCGAGCACCGCCGAGTCGAGACCGCCGCGCAGCAGGTCGAGCACGTTCTCGACGCCCGCCTGCCCGTTCGCGGCCAGGCCCCAGAGGTACGCGCGGCCGATCATGACGGCCTTCGCGCCGAGGGCGAGCGCCTTCGCGACGTCGCCGCCGCGGCGCACACCGCCGTCCAGGAGCACCTCCACCTGGTCGCCGACCGCCTCCGCGATGCCCGGCAGCATCCGGATCGCGGCAGGGGTGGAGTCGAGGTTGTTGCCGCCGTGGTTCGAGACCGAGATGGCGGTGACGCCGGCGTCGACGGCGCGGCGGGCGTCGTCGAGTCGCGAGACGCCCTTGAGCATGAAGGGGCCGCCCCACTGCTCGCGCAGCCAGGCGACGTCCTCCCACGTGGGCGGCGGGGTCTGCATCCACTCGTAGTACGCCCCGAAGAATGTGGGCGACTCCTGCCCGGGAGGGGTGAGGTTCGGCGCCGTGAGGTCGGGCACCCGGCCGGTCTTCGCGAACCCGAGCAGCCACGACGGCTTCGCGATCGCCTGCGGCGCGAAGCGCATCGCCGCCTTCATGGTCAGCTTCTCCGGGATCCAGGGGCTGCCCCAGTCGCGACCGTTGGAGAACGACCAGTCGAGCGTCGCGATGATGCCCTTCGCGCCGGCGGCGCGGGCGCGCTCCATGCGCTCGAGCATCGTGTCCCGGGTACCCATCCAGTACATCTGGTAGAAGGTGTTCGGGTTCGCCGCGACGACCTCCTCGATGGGTTTGCTCGCGAAGGAGCTCAGCCCCATGATCGTGCCGCGGTTGGCGGCGGCGCGGGCGACCGCGACCTCGCCCTCCGGGTGCACGGCCTGCACGCCGGTCGGCGAGATGAGCACCGGGAACGAGATGTCGATCCCCATCACCGTCGTCGACAGCGAGCGTTCGCCCGAGAGCCCCGCCACGTGCGGCGCGACGCCGATCTCCGCGAACGCGCGGAGGTTGTCCTCGTACGTGACGCCGCGCTCCGAACCTGCCAGCAGTGCGCTGTAGACCGAACCCGGCAGACGCTTCTTCGCGCGCCGCTGCGCCTCTGCGACGGTCTCGAACCAGCCGTTCCCCATGGTGACCTCCTCGTCGTGGGTCAGCGTAATGACACCGAGTGCCGAATCTCAGGCCGGTTTCCGCCCGGCGAGAGGTGGCGGATGTCAGCAGTGCCCGCCGCCAGCGGAACCGCACGCGCAGCCGCCGCCGCATCCGCCTCCTCCGGCGGTCGGGGCGAATCCGGCCAGCGGGCTCTCCTCGCAGGCGCTCACCGGCGGCCGCGACAGGTCGTCCCGGCGGGAGAGCGTGACGCGCACCGGGCCCATGCCGTCGCGCGGGCGCGGCGGCGTCGTCCGGTGGGAGTGGTCGCCGGAGGGCTGGGGGATCATCATGCCCCCCTGCTCCTTCTGCCGCGCGAGGGCCTCCTCGCCGAAGCCGCGGACGCACTCCGGGTCGGGGCCGTCGAGGGGCAGGCCGGTGAAGAACTTCGCCGCCATGCACCCGCCCTTGCAGGTGTCGAAGAACTGGCACGACGAGCAGGCGCCGCCGGACTGCGGCTGCCGCAGTCGCTGGAACAGGTCGGACCGCCGCCACACCTCGGTGAAGCCGCCGGGCTGGCGGATGTTGCCGGCGAGGAACTCGTCGTGGATCGCGAACGGGCAGGCGTACACGTCGCCGACCGGGTCGATGAGGCAGACGACGCGCCCCGCGCCGCAGAGGTTCAGCCCGGGCAGCGCCTCACCGTAGGCGGAGAGGTGGAAGAAGGAGTCGCCGGTGAGGACGTTCTCGCCGTTCGCGACGAGCCAGTCGTAGAGCTCGCGCTGCTGCTCCCGCGTCGGGTGCAGCTCGTCCCAGACGTCCGCGCCGCGACCGGAGGGGCGCAGTCGGGTGAGACGGAGCTGTGCGCCGTACCGGTCGGCGATGGCCTTGAACTCGTCGAGCTGCGGGATGTTCGTGCGGGTGCAGACCACCGAGAGCTTGAAGTTCTTCATGCCGGCGTCGGAGAGGTTCTGCATCGCCCGGATCGCCATGTCGTACGACCGGCCGCCGCGGATCGCATCGTTCACTTCGGCGGTGGCGCCGTCGAGCGAAATCTGCACGTCGACGTAGTCGTTCGCGGCGAGGGCCCGGGCCACCTCGGGGGTGATCTTCACCCCGTTCGTGGAGAACTTCACCCCGACGTGGTGCGCGGTGGCGTACTCGAGGAGCTCCCAGAAGTCCGAGCGCACCGTCGGCTCGCCGCCGCCGATGTTCACGTAGAACACCTGCATCCGCTCGAGCTCGTCGATGACGGCCTTGCACTCCTCGGTCGACAGCTCGCGCGGATCGCGGCGGCCCGAGCTCGACAGGCAGTGCACGCACGACAGGTTGCAGGCGTACGTGAGCTCCCAGGTCAGGCAGATGGGTGCGTCGAGGCCGAGCTCGAAGTGGTCGACGAGTCGGGTGGCGGTGGGCCGGGACGGCGCAGCCGCCGGGGCGTCGAGTGCGATGGTCATGCGCTGGGCCGTTCCGTGATCATGTGGGACTCCGCGAGGGTGCCGAGGGCGCGCAGGTACGGGGCGCGACGCTCGGCGGGGACGCCCGCCGCCTGGCATGCGGCGCCGACGTCCGGCGCGGTGGCGAGGCCTTCGACGATCGCGAGCAGCGTGCGGTCCTTGAGGAACGACAGCTTGCGGGTGCCGAAGTGGTACAGCAGGGCGCCGAAGGGCTCCGGTCTCACCGAGACCTGCGGGTGGAGCCGCCAGGCGGAGTCGGGGTTCATGCGAGTGGGGGTGTCCGGGTCAGTAGACGCCGCACATGCCGTCGATGGACACTTCCTCGACGAGCGCGTCGGCCTCGACGACATCGGTGGTTGCGGCGGTCTGCTGCGGTTCCATAGTGTGCTCCTTCGTTGGAACGGGGCGATCTTCCGTGATCGCGGCTTTCCGCAGATACTAATGACACCCAGTGCCGCAGGGGAGGCCCTTCCGTCTGACGGAAAGCCCCGGCATCCGGACCCGCGAGGAGGCGGTGATGGCCACTCGCGACGACGCCGCCGAACCGGTCACCGAGGCGCGCCCGCGGCTCGGCCGCGCACCTGCGACGACCCACGGCGAGCTCAGCAACCTCGCACTGGAATTGTTCCTCGACCGGGGGTTCGAGGAGACGACCGTCGACGACATCGTCCGCGCCGCAGGGATCGGGCGCCGCACGTTCTTCCGCTACTACGCCTCGAAGAACGACCTGCCCTGGGGTGACTTCGACCAGATGCTCGAGCGCATGCGCGGGCACCTCGCCTCGCTCGACCCGACCCTGCCGCTCATGGACGCGCTGCGGCACGCGATCGTCGAGTTCAACCGTTTCCCGGCGGCCGAGTTGCGTCTGCACCGCGAGCGGATGCGGCTGCTGCTGCGGGTGCCGACCCTGGTGGCGCACTCGGCGCTCCGCTACGCCGCGTGGCGGCAGGTCGTCGCGGAGTACGTCGCCGAGCGGATCGGGCAGGATGCGGACGGACTGGTGCCGCAGGCCGTGGCCTGGTCGTGCCTCGGGCTCTGCCTCGCCGCGTACGAGCAATGGCTCTCCCGTGAGGACGCCGACCTCGTCGCGCTCCTGGACGAGTCGTTCCGGCAGCTCGCCCTCGCCTACCGGACGGAGCACGGATGACACGGACGATCGTCGTCGGCGGCGGGGCCGCCGGGATCCCGCTGGCGGTGCGGCTCAGTGAGGACCCGGACCGCGAGGTCGTCCTCGTCGAGGCAGGGCCGGCCCCCGAGGAGTATCCCGCCGACCTCCGCGACGGCACGTCCGTGCAGGGGGCGATGCCCGGGCATCCGTTCTCGTGGTCGTACCTCGGCCATCTCACGCCCGACCGGCCGTACACGGTGGCCCGCGGCCGGGTGCTCGGCGGGTCGAGCGCGATCAACGGCGGCTACTTCGTCCGCTCCCGGCCGGAGGACTTCGCCCGGTGGGCGCGCGCCGGCGGCGCCGACTGGTCGCCGGAGGCGGTCGGGCCGGTGTGGGCGGCGCTCGAGCACGACCGCGACGTCGGCGACCGGCCGGGCCACGGCTCGTCGGGCCCGATGCCGATCGGCCGGCCGCCGCAGGACGGCGTGCTGGCCGGGGCGTTCACCGCGGCCGCACGGATGCTGGGGTTCCCGGCCGAGCCGGACAAGAACGCCGCCGGCGCCCCCGGTGTCGGGGCGGTGCCGAGCAACGTCGTCGACGGGGAGCGGATCAGCACGGCTCGGGCGTACCGGGCCGACCTGGCCGCCCGGCCGAACCTGCGCGTCCTGCCCGAGACGCGTGTGCTGCGGGTGCGCTTCCGGGGGACGCGGGCGGTCGGGGTCGAGACGACCGCGGGTGTGCTGGACGCCGACGAGGTCGTGCTGTGCGCGGGCGCGATCGGCACCGCGCACCTGCTGCTCGCCTCGGGCGTCGGCCCGGCAGCGCACCTCGAGGCCGTCGGGGTGCCGGTCGTGGTCGATTCCCCGGTCGGCCAGGCCTTCTCCGACCACCCCGACCTCAACGTCGGCTGGCGGCCGACGCGGTCGCTGGACGACCCGGCCGAACGGTTCGCGTTCCCCACGGCGCTGCAGCTCTCCTCCTCGGACCGGCACCCGCAGGGCGACCTGGAGGTGCTGCTGTCGGTGAAGTCGCTGGGCCACCTGCTGACCGGCTCGTCGGTCGCGGCGAACGAGCACTTCGCGCAGGCCGAGGACCTGCAGCTCATCGTCGCGCTGCAGCGGCCCGAAGGCCGCGGCGCGATCACCCTGCAGTCGACCGATCCGCTGGTCGCGCCGCGGATCGACTACCGGTACCTGGAGGAGTCCGACGACCGGCGGCGGGCGCGCTTCGGCATCCGCACCGCCGTCGCGCTGCTGCGGGCGGACCCCTTCGACGGCGTCTTCGACCGGCTCACCGAGCTCGACGACGACACCCTCGGCGACGACGACCGCCTGGACGACTGGATGCGGTCGCACCTCGGCACCGCGATCCACATGTCCGGCACCGCGCCCATGGGGCCGGTCGTCGACGGGGCGGGCCGGGTCCACGGGGTGCGCGGGCTCCGGGTCGCCGACACGTCGATGCTCCCCGACGTGCCCTCGCGCGGTCCGTTCGCCACCGCGGTGTTCCTCGGCGAGCACGTCGGTCGCCTCATCCGGGACGGCCGCTGACCCCGCATCCGGCCGCCGTCGCGTCCGGATCCGGTGCGCGCAGAACGTAGCCTTGAAGGGTGAGCTCCACCGCCCCCCGACGCCGGCCGAGCCCCGCCGTGTACCGGCGGCGGCGCCTCGCCGTGCTGATCCTTCTTCTCCTGGTCGTCGGCCTGATCTGGCTGTTCGTCGCGCAGCCCTGGCGCGGCGACGACACGGCCGCGCCGACCCCGTCGGAGACGACCGCGACGCCGACGGCGACCGCGTTCCCGACGCCCAGCACGTCGCCGAGCGAGACCACGCCTGCCGCGACGGGTGACGCGCTGCCGGAGTGCACGCCGGGCACCGTCACGGTCGAGGCGGTCACCGATCAGGCGACGTACGGCGCCGGTGAGTACCCCGAGTTCTTCATCCGCCTCACCAACTCCGGCGGCGACTGCCGGATGAACGTCGGCACCAGCACGCAGTCGTTCATCGTGACCAGCGGCAGCGAGAGCTACTGGCGCTCCACCGATTGTCAGACCGAGCCGAGCGACATGATCGTCACGATCGGCGCCGGCCAGACCGTGACCAGCGCCTCCCCGGTCGTCTGGGACCGGACCCGCTCCTCGGTCGACTCGTGCGACGGCCCGCGGCAGGCGGCGCCCGCCGACGGCGCCTCGTACCACCTGGCGGTCGCGATCGGCGGGATCACCTCAGCCGGCACGGCGCAGTTCCTCCTCTACTGAGCCGCGGGAGGCCGGGGCCTCTCGTCGAAGACCTCCTTCTCCATCGCGTCGTAGCCCTCGGCCTGCGGGTCGCCGTGGACGCCGCCGGAGAGCGCGTACTCCTCCTCGGGGGACAGCACGAGCCGGTGGCGGAAGAAGACCGCGAACCCGATGAGGATCACCGCGTACACCACGACGATCGCGATGATCGCGGGCAGATACGTGGGGTTCAGGAGGAACCCGACGAAGATGAGCGCCGCGATGACGGCCGCGATCACGGCGCCCGGCACGCCCCACGGGCTCCGGTACGGCCGGTGCACGTCCGGGTACTTCCGGCGCAGGATGAGGAACGACACGAGCTGCAGGAAGTACGCGAGCACCGCGCCCCACACCGCGATGTTCAGGACGATCGCGCCGGCGACCGCGCCGACGTCCTCGTTCACGGCGGCGAGCCCGTCGAGCACCACGAGCGCGATGAAGCCGATGACCGCCCCGACGACGAGCGCCACCCACGGGGTCTGGCGTTTCCCGGTCAACGACAGCCACCGCGGGTAGTACCCGGCGCGGGAGAGCGAGTACATGTTGCGGCCGTACGCGAACATGATCCCCTGCAACGAGGCGAGAAGGCCGACGAGCGCGAACAGGGCGAGCACCGCCGCCAGCCCGTCGCCGACGATCGCGCGGAAGCCGTCGAGCAGCGGCTCGCCGGCGACACCGGTGGCCTCGGCGCCGATCACGCCGGTGTTCAGCACGAGCACGAGGATGCCGGTGACGATGAGCGTCCCGCGGGCCCAGAAGCCGGCCCGCGGGATGTCGCGCACCGGGTCGTGCGACTCCTCCGCCGCGAGCGGCAGTTCCTCGATGCCGAGGAAGAACCACATCGCGAACGGGAGGGCGAACAGGATCGGCAGCACGCCGTGCGGCAGGAACTCGGTCTGGCCCGGGTCGGGGGCGATGTCCCACAGGTTCGCCCAGCTGAACGCGCCGGAGAAGATCGCCATCGCGGAGAACACCAGGATGATGCCGATCGAGATGACCGACACGACAATCGCGAACCGGAACGAGATGTTCGCACCCGCGGCGTTCAGGGCGATGAACACGGCGTAGAGGATGACCCACCAGATCCACGCCGGCATCGAGAAGCCGAGGAGCTCCGAGGTGATCGCATCGGCGTAGGCGGACGAGAAGTAGACGATCACCGCGGTCGTCGCGACGTACTCGATCGTCTCCGCGGCGCCGGTGATGAGGCCGCCCCACGGGCCCATCGCGGTGCGGGCGAACGAGTACGCACCTCCGGTGTGGGGCATCGCGGCGGCCATCTCCCCGATCGAGAAGATCATCCCGTAGTACATCGCCACGAGGATGATGAAGGCGATCGTCATGCCGCCGAAGCCGGCGAAGTCGATGCCGAAGTTCCAGCCGGAGAAGTCGCCGGAGATGACGGCGGCGACCGCCAGGCCCCACAGCCCCCAGACGCCGGCGGACCGCTTCAGGGTGCGCTTCTGGAAGTAGTCGCTGCCGGCCCTCGTGTACGTCGCCCCGGAAACCTTGCGCGAGGCACTGCTGTCAGACATCCGTCCTCCGTTGAACGTCGGTGGTGCGAACAGGGCGGGCGCGCCGTCGCGCTCGTCATTGCGGATGATTGTGGCGGCTAATGGCAGGCCGCGTCTACCTTTACGGATGACTTTCTCGTTACAGTGGGGCACCAGCGCGGCCGCAAGGGTGAGCGAAAGGTAGGTCCGTCCGCATCCGCCGGACGAGAAGGGACGACGCATGCCGGGCAATCTCACGGTCGCCGAACTGTCGGCGGCGATCGATTCGGGCGAGATCGACACGGTCGTCGTCGCCTTCACCGACGCGCAGGGCAGGCTCGCCGGCAAGCGCGTCTCCGGCCGCATGTGGCAGGACGTCGTCGCCGCCGACGGCGCCGAGGCCTGCAACTACCTCCTCTCCGTCGACGTCGACATGAACACCGTCGACGGGTACGCGATGGCCGGCTGGGAGACCGGGTACGGCGACATGGTGCTCGTCCCCGACACCGCGACGCTCCGCCGCATCCCGTGGCAGCCCGCCACCGCGCTGGTCATGAGCGACCTGCGGTGGGAGAGCGGGGATGCGGTGCCGCAGGCGCCGCGGAGCGTGCTCGACCGGCAGCGGGCCCGCCTCGCCGACCGCGGCCTGGTCGCGTACGCGGCGACCGAGCTCGAATTCATCGTGTTCGACGACACGTTCCGTGACGCGTGGGCGAAGGGCTACCGCGACCTCACCCCGTCGACCGATTACAACGTCGACTACAACCTCCTCGCCACCACCCGGGTCGAACCGCTCCTCCGGGACATCCGGCGCGGTATGGAGGGCGCGGGGCTGTACTGCGAGGGCGTGAAGGGGGAGTGCAACCTCGGGCAGCAGGAGATCGGGTTCCGGTACGCCGAAGCGCGCGAGACCGCCGACCAGCACACGATCTTCAAGAACGGCGCGAAGGAGATCGCCGACGCGCACGGCAAGTCGCTCACCTTCATGGCCAAGTTCAACGAGCGCGAGGGCAACAGCTGCCACATCCACCTGTCGGTGCGCTCGGCCGACGGCGAGGCGGTCATGGCGGGCGATGGCCCCCACGGGTTCAGTCCGCTCATGGAGCACTGGATCGCCGGTGTGCTCGCGACGCTGCGGGAGTTCACCCTCCTCTACGCCCCGACGATCAACTCGTACAAACGGTTCGCGAAGGGCTCCTTCGCGCCCACCGGCATCGCGTGGGGGATGGACAACCGCACCTGCGCACTCCGGGTCGTGGGGCACGGTGCGGGGCTCCGGGTGGAGAACCGCGTGCCCGGCGGCGACGTCAACCCGTACCTCGCGATCTCGGCGATCATCGCGGGCGGACTGCACGGGATCGAGCACGAACTCGCCCTGCCCGATCCGCTCACCGGAAACGCCTACGACGCCGGCGTCGAGACGCTCCCCACGAACCTCCGGGATGCGGCCGAGCTGTTCGCCGCGTCCGGGATCGCGCGGGCCGCGTTCGGCGAGGAGGTCGTCGCCCACTATCTGAACCAGGCACGCATCGAGGTCGAGGCCTACGAGGCGGCCGTGACCGAGTGGGAGCGGGTCCGTGGCTTCGAACGACTCTGAGCTCCCGGTCGTCGGGCTGACGACCTACCTCGAACGTGCGAGGCAGGGCGTGTGGGACGTCCGCGCCTCCTTCCTGCCCGAACAGTACGTCGCATCCGTGACCGCCTCCGGTGCCGCGGCGGTGCTCCTGCCGCCGCAGGCTTCGCCCGAACGCTCCGCCGAGGCGGTGCTCGACGGGCTCGACGGGCTCATCCTCACCGGCGGCGTCGACGTGCAGCCGGAGCTGTACGGTGCCGCCCCGGATCCGGCGACGGACGCACCCAGACCCGACCGCGACGCGTGGGAGCTCGCACTCCTGCGTGGTGCCCGCGAGCGCGGCATCCCCGTGTTCGGGATCTGCCGGGGGATGCAGCTCATCAACGTCGCTTACGGCGGCACGCTCCACCAGCACCTGCCGGACCTCGTCGGCTCCGACCGGTACAAGCCGGGGCGCGGGGTGTTCGCCCGCAACACCGTGAAGGTCGATGACGGCACCCGGCTCGCGGGGCTCGTCGGGGCCGGGGAGGTGACGGTGCACAGCTACCACCACCAGGGCGTCGACCGGGTGGCGGACGGGCTCACGGTGACCGCGCGCAGCGACGACGGCCTCGTGCAGGCGTTGGAGCTCCCCGGCGACGACTACCTCGTCGCCGTCCAGTGGCACCCGGAGGAGAACGCGGAGGACCGGCGGCTGTTCCTCGGGCTCGTCGCCGCCGCGGCCGCGCACCGGGCCGCATCCACACGAGGAAAGGGCGTGCCGGCATGACCGAGCTCACCGTCGTCGACCCCACGACCGCGCAACCGATCACGACGCTCACCCGCGCCGACGTGGCGGACGTCGATGCCGCGGTCGCGCGCGCGGTCGCCGCCCAGCGCGACTGGGCCGCGCTCGCGCCCGGTGCCCGCGCCGACGCCCTGCGTGCGTTCGCCCGGACGGTCGGGGAGCACGCCGAGGAGCTCGCGCGGCTGGAGGTGCGCAACTCCGGCCACCCGATCGGGTCGGCCCGGTGGGAGGCGGAGCACGTCGCGCAGGTGCTGAACTACTCCGCGGGGGCGCCGGAACGCCTGATCGGAGCGCAGATCCCGGTGCCGGGTGGCCTCGACGTGACCTACCACGAGCCCTACGGCGTCGTCGGCGTCATCGTGCCGTGGAACTTCCCGATGACGATCGCGTCGTGGGGGTTCGCGCCGGCGCTCGCCGCCGGCAACGCGGTCGTGCTCAAGCCCGCCGAGCTCACCCCGCTGACCGCGGTCCGGCTCGGCGAGCTCGCGCTCGAGGCCGGGCTCCCCGAGGGGCTGTTCCAGGTGATCGTCGGTGCGGGATCGGTCGTCGGGCAGCGGTTCGTGTCGCACCCGGAGGTGCGCAAGGTCGTGTTCACCGGCTCGACCGATGTCGGCGTCTCGGTGGCCGCCGACTGCGCGCGGATGCTGAAACCGGTCACCCTCGAGCTCGGCGGCAAGAGCGCGAACATCGTCTTCGCCGACGCCGACCTCGAGCGGGCCGCGGCGGCGGTCCCCGCATCCGTGTTCGACAACGCGGGGCAGGACTGCTGCGCCCGGAGCCGCCTGCTCGTCGAGCGGCGCGTGTACGACCGCTTCCTGGAGCTGCTCGAGCCGGCCGTGCGCGACTGGCGGGTCGGGGACCCGTCGGCGGAGGGCACCGACATGGGGCCGCTCATCTCCGCCGCGCACCGTGAGCGGGTCGCCGGGTTCCTCGACGGCGCCGACGTCGCGTTCCGCGGCAGCGCCCCCGACGGGGAGGGGTTCTGGTTCGCGCCCGCGGTCGTGCTCGCGCGCCCCGGTGACCGGATCGCGCGGGAGGAGGTGTTCGGCCCGGTGGTCGCGGTGCTGCCGTTCGACGACGAGGCCGACGCGATCCGCCTCGCCAACGACACCGTGTACGGGCTCGCCGGGTCGCTCTGGACCGAGAACCTCGGCCGCGCGGTGCGGGTGTCCCGCGCCGTGAAGAGCGGCGTGCTGTCGGTGAACTCGCACGCTTCCGTTCGCTACTGGACGCCCTTCGGCGGCATGAAGGCGTCGGGCCTCGGCCGCGAGCTCGGCCCGGATGCGGCCGAGCACTTCACCGAGACGAAGAACGTCTTCTACGCCACCGACCCCGCGTGAGCGGCCCGAGAGAAGGAGAGCGCACATGGACCTGACCCAGCGGCTGAAGGACCGGGTGGCGATCATCACGGGCGCGGGCTCCGGCATCGGGCTCGCCACCGCGCGACGCTTCGCCGCCGAGGGTGCACGCGTCGTCGTGGCCGACCTCGACCCCGGGGCGGGGGAGCGCGCGGCGGCCGAGGTCGGGGGCGAGTTCCGTGCCGTCGACGTCGCCGACGAGGCATCCGTCGACGCCCTGTTCGACGGCGTCGCGGCCGATCACGGCCGGCTCGACATCGCCTTCAACAACGCCGGCATCTCACCCGCCGACGACGACTCGATCGAGACGACGGAGCTTCCCGCCTGGCAGCGGGTGCAGGACGTCAACCTCAAGAGCGTGTACCTCTGCTCGCGGGCGGCGCTGCGTCACATGGTCCCCACCGGTCGCGGCTCGATCATCAACACCGCGTCGTTCGTGGCGCTCCTCGGTTCCGCCACGTCGCAGATCTCCTACACCGCATCCAAGGGCGGGGTGCTCGCGCTCAGCCGGGAGCTCGGCGTGCAGTTCGCCCGGCAGGGCATCCGCGTGAACGCGCTGTGCCCGGGACCCGTGAACACCCCGCTGCTTCGCGAGCTGTTCGCGAAGGACCCGGAGCGCGCGCAGCGCCGCCTCGTGCACGTGCCGGTGGGGCGGTTCGCCGAGCCCGAGGAGCTGGCGGCCGCGGTGGCGTTCCTGGCGTCGGACGACGCGTCGTTCATCACCGCCACCGCCTTCGTCGTCGACGGCGGCATCTCGAACGCCTACGTCACCCCGCTGTAGCGGGAGGTGCGGGACGCACAGAGGAGAATGGGAGCATGGGGACCGAGGGACTGGAAGACGTGCGGCGCGCCGTCTACCGACCGGTCCGCCGCACGAACGCGCTCGAGGACACCGTCTCGCGGCTCGCGCAGACGATCCGCATCGGCATCGTCGCCCCGGGTGAGGCGCTCCCGCCCGAGCGGACGCTGGCCGAGATGTACGGCGTGAGCCGCGACACCGTCCGCGAGGCGATCCGCGAGCTCGCCGACACCGGATTCCTCGTGCCCCGGCGCGGCCGGTACGGCGGCACGTTCGTCGCCGACCCGTTGCCCCGGCCCGAGGACCCGCTCGAGGTGGACGCCGCCGAGATCGACGACGTGCTCGGGATGCGGCGCGTGCTCGAGGGCGGTGCCGCGCGGGCGGCCGCGCAGCGCACCATGACGGCCGAGGAGCGGGACGCCCTGTGGCGCCGCCACACGACCGCGGCCGAGGCGGGACTCACCGAGTACCGGCGCCTGGACTCGCTGCTGCACCTCACGATCGCCGAGGCCGCCGGCATCCCCTCGCTCGTCCCGCTCATCGCCGAGAACCGGGCGCACGTGAACACCTGGCTCGACGCGTTCCCGCTGCTCCCGCGCGCCATCGAGCACTCGGAGGCGCAGCACGAGCGGATCGTGCAGGCGATCCTCGCCGGGCGGGCGGATGCGGCCGAGGCGGCCATGCTCGACCACCTCGCCGCATCCGAGACGCTCATGCGGGGCTTCCTCGCCTGACCGCGCCCGCGTGTCCGCACGCCGGTGGTCGGCCGGTGGGCCGGCTCGCCTGTCGCTTGGTGCTGCTGCGCGCCGCAGTTCGCGACAGGTGAGCGGGTGGGTGTGCGGTATGCGGCGGAGGGATGCGGCGGCGACGGGCGCGGCAGGGGGCGCGGGCGCCGACGATACGCTGGAGGCATGGCGGGGAAGAAGCGGAAGAAGCCGCAGCCGGAGTTCCGGAACACGGCGCTCGGTGACGCACTGCAGACGCAGGACATGGCCGCGGTCGCCTTCGCGCTCCGGCACGGGCCGACCGTCGTGCCGCTCATGCGCCCGGGCGCCAAGGACAACCCGCTCGACCAGGGCGAGGTGTGGACCTACCGCGACCCGAACACCGGCCAGGTCGCGCTGCTCCTGTTCAGCGACGCGCTGCACAAGCCCGAGACCTTGCCGCCGGCGGTCGCACTGCAGGACCCGCAGACGCTGCTGCGCTTCCTCAGGGCGCACCGCGACGAGATCACCACCGTCTTCTTCGACATCGCCGGGCCGCATCCCATGCAGGCGACCCCCGACGACATCATCGCCGCGCTCACCATCGAGGCCTGAGCGCGGCCCGGGTCAGAACCCGGCGACCGCCGCGGGCGGCTCCGGATCGGTCTGCCGCGCGATGACCTGCAGCAGCATGAGTGCGTTCGTCACGTCGAGGATGGACGCGTCGACGAGCTCGTCGTAGCCGAGTCGCCTCGCCTCCGTGCGCCGCTGCGAGAGCTGCGTCACGGCGCGGATCTCACCGGTGAGGCTCAGCTCGCCGAACGCGGCGACCTTGTGCGGCACCGGCTGGTCGGTCGCGGCGCTGGCGATCGCGAGCGCGATGGCGAGGTCGGTCGCGGGCTCGGTGAGCTTCACCCCGCCGACCGTCGACACGTACACGTCGCGCTCGCTGAGCCGCAGCCGCGCGCGGCGCTCGAGCACCGCGAGGATCATCGCGACGCGCGACGACTCGACGCCGTTTACCACCCGGCGCGGATTCGGACCGGATGCGGGCACCACGAGCGCCTGGATCTCCACCGGCAGCGCCCGCTTGCCCTCGAGGGCGATCGCGACGCACGTGCCGCTGACGGGGGAACCGGTGCTGAGGAACAGTCCCGACGGGTCGGGGACCTCGGCGATGCCGTCGCCGGTCATCTCGAAGCAGCCGACCTCGTCGGTCGGGCCGAACCGGTTCTTCAGCGCACGGACGAACCGGAGCGACGTCTGCCGGTCGCCTTCGAAGTGGCACACCACGTCGACGAGGTGCTCGAGCAGGCGCGGGCCGGCGATCGTGCCGTCCTTCGTCACGTGCCCGACCATGAGCACCGGGAGCGAGCGCTCCTTCGCGACGCGGACGAGCGTGGCGGCGACCTCGCGCACCTGGCTGGGGTGGCCGGCGAGCCCCTCACTGAGGGCGGACGACACGGTCTGCACGCTGTCGACGATGAGCAGGCCCGGATCGACCTCGTCGACCTGTCCGACGAGCGCCGCGAGGTCGGTCTCGCTCGCGATGTAGAGCTCGTCGTGCAGGGCGCCGGTGCGCTCCGCCCGCAGCCGCACCTGGGCGGTGGACTCCTCGGCGCTCACGTACAGCACGCGGTAGCCGTCGCGGGCCGCCCGGGCCGCGACCTCGAGCAGCAGCGTCGACTTGCCGACGCCGGGCTCGCCGGACAGGAGCACCGCGGCGCCGGGGACGATGCCGCCGCCGAGCACCCGGTCGAACTCGGCGACGCCGGTCGCCCGCCGCGGCGAGTCGATCGTGGACAGCTGCGTGATCGGCCGGGCCCGCCGTTCGCCGGACGGCGCGGCGGGCGTGAACCCGCGCAGGACGCCGGTCTGCTGGGTGGCTTCGACGACCGTGCCCCACTGCTGGCACTCGCCGCAGCGGCCGGCCCATTTGGCGGTGGTCCAGCCGCACTCGGTGCACCGGTACGGGGCGGGGGCGGGACGCTTCGTGGCCATGCCCTCAGGCTACGCGGCGCCCCCGACATCCTCGGTTCCGCCCCCCGCCGCCGTGCGCAGAACTCAGGACATTCCGCGCACCCCGCCCCGCAGCCCGCGGAACGGCGGCGACCGCCGCAGGATGTCCTGAGTTCTGCACAGCGCGACGAACGCGCCCGGCTCAGCGCATGAGGCCCTCGGGCTCGGCGACCGAGGCGAGGTAGGCGCTGCGGCGCTCGAAGAGGTCCGGGATGCGGCGGCGCGCCCGCTCGATGATGTCGCCGAGGTCGGCGCTCACGAGTTCGCCGCCGTCGACGAGCACGCGCCCTGCGACCATCGTGAGGTCGACGTCGCTCCCGCGCACCGCGTGCACGAGGTTGTGGTGGATGTTCGCGTAGCCGCCCGCGGGGAACAGCGGCGTCATGCGCGGGGTGTCGGTGCGGACCGCGACGAGGTCGGCCTGCTTGCCCACCTCGAGCGAGCCGAGGCGGTGCTCCTGCCCGATGGCGCGGGCGCCGCCGGTGGTGGCCATGCCGAGCACCTGCCACGAGTCCATCGCGGCCGCGTCCATCTTGCGGATCTTGCCCATGAGGGACGCGACCTTCATCTCCTCGAACATGTCGAGGTTGTTGTTCTCCTTCTCGCCGTCGGTGCCGAGCCCGACCGCGACGCCGGCGGCGAGCAGCTCGGCGACGGGCGCGAAGCCGCTCGCGAGCTTCATGTTGCTCACCGGGTTGTGCGAGACGCTCACCCCGCGGCGCGCCATGAGCGCGATCTCGTCGTCGTCGAGCCATACGGCGTGCGCGATCATCGTGCGCGGCGTGTCGAAGAAGCCGAGCCGCTCGAGGGCGACCATCGGCCGCGCCCCGGTGCGTTCGGCGAACAGCTGCACGTCGAGCTCGGACTCGCTGCAGTGCGTGTACAGCCCGGTGCCGTACTGCTGGGCGAGCGCGATCGCCCGCCGCTGCCCGGCGTCGTCGGCGTAGAACGGATGCTCCAGCCCGACCCACGGCATGACGCGGTCGTGCCCGGCCCAGGCCGTCAGCATCCGCTCGTTGTCGTCGAGGGTGTCGAAGTAGTCGTAGTCGGGGTGCTCGCCGACGTAGTTCACGGTGACGACGCGGTTGCCGAGGGCGTCGGCGGCGCGGGCGGCGCCGTCCATGTAGCGCCACATGTCCACGACCGTGGTGGTGCCGGAGAGGAGCCCCTCGGCGTAGCAGAGCCAGGCGGCGGCCTCGGCGTCCTCCGGCAGCAGCACCCGGTGCATCGGGTCGATGTGCAGCCGCAGCCACTCCCACACCGGCAGGTGCTCGGCCGTGCCGCGCAGCAGGCCGGAGTGGTGGTGCGCGTTGATCAGCCCCGGCATGAGCACGCGGTCGGCGAGGTGCCGGTGCACGGCGTCCGGGTGGGCGGCGCGGAGATCGGATGCGGGGCCGACCGCGACGATCACGTCGCCGTCGATCGCGACGCCGGCGTCGGTGAGCACGTCGTGGGCGTCGTTCATGGGGACCACGACGTCGGCGGTGAGGAGCTGGATGGGCATGGGGCGGCCAATCTGGGTGGAACGGTGGGGCGCCACCATTCGACCGGGTCGCCGTGACGAAAAGACGCGGCCCGCGTTTCCGGGGCATGAAGAATGCCGCACCGTGAAACGCGGGCCGCGCTGGACCGGGGCCGGCGACGGAAGGTTGGGGGCTCGTCGCCGACCCCGGCGTCTGGGGTCAGGAGGCGGCGAGCACCCAGCCTCCGACGACGTCCTGGCTGAACGGCACCGAGTACGCCATGAGGGCGCCGGCCTGCGCGTCGCGGAAGATGCGCTGGATCGGCGAGGCGAGCAGGTAGCCGCCGCCGCCGCCGATGCGCACCGCGACCTCGGCCGCGCGCTTGGCGACCTCGTTCGCGTGCATCTTCGCCTCGGTCGCGGCGAGCATCGCCTCGGGCGAGCGCTGGTCGGCGAGCCAGGTGGTGCGCTCGGCGAGCAGGCGCGCGGCCTCGATCTCGGCCCATGCCGCGGCGGTCTGCTGGCGCACCCACTGCACGTCGGCGAGCTTCGAGCCGCCCTTCTCCTTGTTCGCGGTGGCGGCGATCGCGTCGATCGCGGCGGAGGCGATGCCGATGGAGAGGAACGCGAAGCCGACCGTGATGAGGTTCGCGTACTCCGGCGCCGGCGGGGCGCACAGGCGCGAGCGCAGGAGCGGGGTGCCCTCGAACAGGACCGTGCGGCTGCGCGTGGCGCGCATGCCCATGGTCTCGTCGATCGGCGGGAACGAGACCGTCTCGTCGACCGTCACGCCGAAGAACGCGGGGTTCCCGTCGAGGCGGGTGTTGAGGAACAGGTAGTCCGCGGCCTCGGAGCCGGAGACGAAGACCTTGCGGCCGGTGAGCGACCAGTCGTCGCCCGCGGGCGCGGCGTCCTGCTGCGAGGCGAGGAAGAAGTTGCCGCCCGCAGGCTCGGACAGCGCGTTCGCGAAGCGCTTGCCGGCGCGCAGCTCGGCGGCGAAGAACGCGGCCTCCTCGGGCGAGGAGAGGGTCACGAGCGCGTGCGCGGCGCCCAGGTGCATGAGCCACACGGTGGCGACGGCCGGGTGGGCCGCGGCGAGCGTGCGCACGACCGCGCCGAGCGTGGCGTACGACAGGCCTTCGCCGCCGTGCTCGCGGGGGAGGAACGCCGCATCCAGGCCGGTCTCCTGCAGGGCGCGGAGGTGCTCGATCGGCAGGCGCGCGTCGCGGTCGTCGGCGGCGACGGTCTCGGCGAAGGCGGGCGCGAGCGCGGCGACGGTGTCGACCCAGTGCTGCTCGGCCTCGGGGACGGCGACGGGGGAGGGACGGGTGAGCATGATGGCTCCTTTCGGGGGCCGTTCGGGTCGGCCGGGTGGGTCGGGTCAGGACAGCCGCAGCCGCGCCGCGTGGCGGCGCAGTTCGGCACGGGAGGTGAGGACGAGCACGATGAGCGTGACGAGGTACGGCAGCGTCGTGAACAGTTCGCTCGGCAGCTGGATGCTGGTGGACTGCGACAGCAGCGAGAAGCTCTGCAGGAAGCCGAACAGCAGCCCGCCGAGCGCGATGCCGATCGGGCTCATGCGCCCCATGATGACGATCGCGAGCACGATGTAGCCGCGGCCCGCGGTCATGCCGGGGGTGAACGAGCCGATCACCGCGAGCGCGACGGTGCCGCCGGCGATGCCGGCGAGGACGCCGCCGATGAGGAGCGCATGCTCGCCGACGCGGCGCGGGCGGACGCCGCGGAGGGCGGCGGATGCGGCGTCGGCACCGGTGGCGCGCACCTGCAGGCCGAAGCGGGTGAAGCGCATGACCGCCCACGCGGCGACGAGCAGCACGACGGTGCCGTAGACGATCGGGCTCTGCCCGAACAGCATGGGGCCGACGAGCGGGATGTCGGTGAGGACGCCCAGGTCGACCTTGGAGATGGTCGGCACGCTCACGTTCGTCGTGCCGGCCGGGATCCACAGCTGGTACAGGAACGTGGACAGGCCGAGGCCGAGCATCGTGATCGCGAGGCCGACGACGATCTCGTTCGCCTTCAGCGCGTACACGAGCACGTTCATGAGCGCCGCGAGTGCGAGACCGACGACGCCGGCGGCGAGCAGGCCCACGACGGGACCGGCGACGTTCGCGACGAACACGCCGGTCAGTGCACCGAGGATCATCATGCCCTCGATGCCGAGGTTCAGGCGCCCGGCGCGTTCCACGAAGCCTTCGCCGACGCCGGCGATGACCAGGGGCGCCGCGAGCGCGAGCGCGCCGGCGAGGATCGAGGCCCAGAGTTCGAGGGTCATCGGGTGGCCTCCTCGGTGGTGGACCCGGCCGGGGCGACGACGTCCTCGTCCGGGGCGGGGGCGTCCTCGGCGGTCTGCGCCAGCTCGTCCGGGGCGAAGGCGCCGTCGTCGGGGGCCGGCGTGGGCGCGGGGTGCGCGGAGGGGACGACGCCCGGACGGAGCGCAGCGATGACGGCGACGCCGAGCAGCAGCACGCCCTTGATCACGTCGGCGATCGAGGAGGGGATCGTGCCGGTGGCCGACTGCATCCCGACGGCGCCCACGGTGAGCGCGGAGAAGAAGAGCGCCGCGAGCACGATCCCGACCGGCAGCATCCCGCCCAGGAGGGCGACCGCGAGGCCGGAGAACCCGACACCGCCGGAGACCGATCCCATGAGGCGGTCGTTCACGCCCGCCACCTGCATCCAGCCGACGAGGCCGGCGCCGGCGCCCGAGACGAGCATCGTGCTGTACAGCGTGCGGGTGCGGGTGGCGCCGAGCCGCAGCGCCAGCGCGGGACGCTCGGCGAACACCGAGACGCGGGTGGCCGACGGCGTGCGGCGCCACCACTCGAACACCACGAGGGCGACGAGGACGAGCAGGATGCCGACGTGCGCGCGTGTGCCGGTGATGAGGTCGGGAAGGGCGGAGGCCTCCGGCAGCTTCTCGCTCTGCGGCGTCGCGGTGGTCTCGGGCGTGGCGAGCCAGGTGCGGAGGGTCCAGCCGAGGAAGCCCGTGGCGACGTAGTTGAGCAGGAGGGTGGAGAGGATGACGTTCACCCGCCACCGGGCGGCGAGCCACGCGGGCAGCAGCGCGAACAGTGCACCGCCGACCGCGCCGGCGAGGGCGCCGAGCGGCAGGTACAGGGCGGCCGGGGCGGTGTCGCCGGTGAGGTCGCGCAGCCCCAGGATCACGGCGGTGGCGGCGATCGCGCCGAACGTCACCTGGCCCTCGGCGCCGACGGAGAAGATCCCCGCACGCAGGGCCGGGATGAGGGTGAGTGCGACGATCGCGATCGGCACGGCGCCCACGAGCAGCTCGCCCACGCGGTAGGGCGAACTCGACACGCCCTCGACGAGGCCGCGCAGGCCCACGACCGGGTCGGCGCCGGCGAGCAGGATGAGCGCCGTCGCGACGAGGAGCACCGCGACCACGACCGCCGCGGTCACGACGACGGTGCGCGGGCGGATCCGCCTCACGGGGTGTCCTCGTCGTGGGTGTGGCCGCACACGTCGACCGGGCCGGGCAGCAGCACGTCGACGAATCGCTGCGTGTACGCGTCGATGAGGCCGCGCTCGGTGAGACCGAGGTCGGGCACGGCGTAGAGGCCGACGAACGACAGGATGATGTAGGGCGAGGCGATCGGGCAGCCGAGCTCGGCCGTGACCGCGTGCCCGTGGGCGAGCGCCGCGGCGGTCTGCTCGAACGGGGCCGCGCTCATCATGCCGCCCACTTCGAGCGGCACCCGGGCGAGCACCTCGCCGTCGGCCACCGTGACGAACCCGCCGCCCATGCGGCCGAGCTCCTCGACCGCGAGGCGCATGTCGGCGTCGTCCGCGCCGACGACCGAGATGTTCATGTTTGGGCAGTTCATCGAGATCGCGATCGCGCCGGTGCGCAGCCCGAAGCCGCGCACGAACCCGATGCCGGTGAGTGCGCGGCCGTGGTGGCGGTCGACGACCGCGATCTTCAGCACGTCCTGCGACGGGTCGGCGGCGACGACTCCGTCGACGACCGGCAGCGTCGCGGTGAACGCGCGCTTGAAGTAGCCGTTGTACATCTCCATCGCCCGCGCCTGCACGGTCGCCACGCCCTCGGGTGCGGGGACCGCGAAGAGGTCGGCGGGCAGCGTCTCGGGCAGGTGCACGGTGCCGAGCACCCAGTCCGGCACCTCGTCGGTGTTCTCGAACAGTGAGACGCCGTCGCGGGCGACGACCTCGCCGGCGACGACGACGGTGCTCGGACGCACCTCGGCCAGGTCGGGGATGATCTGCAGGTCGGCGAGCCGGGAAGGGGCGAGCAGGCCCAGCACCTGGTCGAGCCGGTAGTAGTGCGCGGGCTGCGTGGTCGCCATCCGGTACGCGAGCTGCGGGTCGACCCCGAACCGGATCGCCTGGCGGACGTGGTGGTCGATGTGCCCCTGCGAGCTCAGGTCGAAGGCGTGCTTGTCGTCGGCGCAGAAGCACAGGTGCCGCAGCGCCGGGGCGATCGCGTCGGGGTCGGCGAACAGCGGGACGGTGTTGTCCGTGAGCGACGACCCCATGATCGTGATCATGGCGCCGAGCCGGGTGCGCTCGAGCACTTCGTCGACCGTGGCGGCGTTGTGGTCGTCGCCGACACCGGCCGCGAGGTAGCCCCACAGCGACTCGTGGGTCTGCGCGGCGGTGTGCCCGGTGATGCGGCGGCCGGCGGCGAGGGCCTCGCGGAAGCGGCCGGTGGAGACCTCGCCGTAGTCGAACGGGTTGCTCTCGCCGAGGGTGACGGTGACGTCGTCGTGCAGGCGTGCCCGCACGGTCTCCTCGGGGATGACGGCACCACCGAGTTCGAGATCGGCGGAGCCGGGGGTCGTAGGCGACACCTGCTGGAACACGTGCAGCGGGGTCTTCGTCTGCAGCAGGAAGTCCATGCCGCGTGCGCCCCACACGTTCGCGGCACCGTTCGGGTCGGTGAGGACGGTCGTGGTGCCGCGTGCCACCGAGAGTCGGGCGAGCTCGCCCGGGGTGAGGTTCGTGTACTCGATGTGCAGGTGCGCGTCGATGAAGCCGGGCACGACGTGGCATCCGCTCGCGTCGATCTCTGCCGCAGCCTCCGCGACGTGCCCCCAGGGGGTGAGGGTGGCGATGTGGCGGCCGGCGATGAGGACGTCGCGCTCCAGCCATTCCTCCGTGCCGGGGGACTGCACGAGTCCGCCGCGCACGATAAGGTCGGGACGCTCGTGGCCCGCGGCCACCGCTCGCAGTCGCACCAGCTCGGCCGTCGTGGGGAGCAGGTCGGTGAGTTCGGTCATGTCGTCGTCTCCTCATCGGGGATGTCGAGGCCGGCCATCGCGGCGCCGACGCGTGCGGTCGTGGCCTCGGCGGCGGGGAGGTCGGCGACCACCCGGCCGGAGAACAGCACGACGACCCGGTCGGCGAGGTCGCGGACCTCCTCGAGGTCGTGGGATGCCACGAGTACCGCGGCGCCGGCCTCGGCCGCGGCGACGAGCCGCTCCCGGATCGCCTGCGAGGCGCGCAGATCGAGGCCCTGGGTGGGCCCGTACGCCAGCACCACCCGGGGTGCGCCGGCCGGGGTTCCGGGCCAGGTCCGGCCGAGCTCGCGGGAGACCAGCAGCTTCTGCTGGTTGCCGCCGGAGAGGCCGCCGGCGGCGAGGGCGGGCACGGGCGGGCGCACGTCGAACGCGCGCAGCTGCGCGGCCGCATCCGACGTCGTCCCCTTCACCCGTCGGGCACCTCGGGCGGCGTCGTAGAGCGAGAGGGTGTCGCCGAGCGACATTGTGGGTACGAGGGCGTCGGCGCGCTCCTCCGGGATCCAGGCGACGCCGCCGCGGAGCAGGTCGACCGCGCTCGGCGACGCGGTGCCGTCGAACACGACGGACCCGGATGCGGCGGCGCGGACGCCGGCGAGCACGTCGAGCAGGGTGTTCTGGCCGCTGCCGGCGACGCCGGCGACCCCGACGATCTCGCCCGCGTGCAGCGCGAGCGAGACGCCGTCGAGCGCCGCGTCGAGGTCGGATGCGGCGCGCACGTCGCGCAGCTCCAGCACCGCCTCGCCGCGGACGCGTGCCGCGCGGACGGCAGGTTCGGGCAACTCGCCGACCATGAGGCGGGCGACCTCTGCAGCGCTGAGGCCTCGGGCCGGGCCGTGGTGCACCATCCGCCCGTGCGAGAGCACGGTGACGTCGTCGGCGACGGCACGCACCTCGTCGAGGCGATGGGTGATGAGGACGATGGCCGTACCCAGGTCGCAGAGGGCGCGGAGGTGGTCGAACAGGCCGCCGACCTCGATCGGGCCGAGGCTGGCGGTGGGCTCGTCCAGGATGAGGGTGGTCGCGCCCTCTGCGAGGGCGACGACGATCTCGCCGAGTTGGCGGTGCGCCTGGCTGAGGGTCGCGGTGGGAGCGTCGAGGTCGACCGTGACCCCGGCGCGCTCGAGCGTCTCGGTCAGTGCGCGGCGTGCGGCGCGGCGGCTGACGATGCGGTGGGGGCCGGCGAGCAGGAAGTTCTCGACCAGGCTGAGCTCGCCCACGAGGCTGAGCTGCTGCGGCACCATGTTCACGCCGCGGGCCTTGCCGTCGGCGCGGTCGCGGGGCGCGTACGGGGCCCCGCCGATGGTCATCTCCCCGGTGTCGGGGGACTCGATGCCGGCGAGGATCTTCGCGAGCGTGGACTTGCCCGCGCCGTTCTCGCCGACCAGTGCGTGGACGGTGCCCGGACGCACGGTGATGTCGACGCCCTGCAGAGCCTGCACGGCGCCGAAGCGGATGGCGACCGACCGGGCGACGAGCGCCCGGTCGGTCGCGACGACGGTGTCCGTCATCAGCCGATGGTGACGGTTCCGTCGGCGATGCCGGCCACGAGCTCCTCGAGCTTCGTGACGGCGTCGGCGGCCACGCGGCCGTCGACGTCGTTGATCTCGGTGTAGGTGAGACCGCCGTTGGCGAAGGTGGAGACGACGCCCTGGTCGCCGAAGTCGCCCGCGACGACGGCCTCGACCCATGCCTTGATGATCGGGTACATGTCGAGGTCGACGGTGGAGACGTTGCTGCTCAGCGCCTCGGTGCCGGCGGCGGCGGAGACGCCGACCGAGAGCGCGCCGCCCTTGGCGGCGGCGGCGCCCACACCGGCGGCGATGCCGTCACCGGTCGTGTAGACGAGCTCGGCGCCCTGGTCGATGAGGCCGGTGGTCGCGGTGGCGGCGGCCTCGGCGTCGTCGAAGCTGCCCGCGTAGACGACGGGGAGGAGGTTCGCGGCGGGGTTCGCGGCGAGCACGCCCTGCTGGAAGAACTCGTCGGTGTACTTCACGAAGTCGAGCTCGAGGCTCTCCACGCGACCGATGGTCTCGGCGCCCGTGACGCCCGCGATGTAGCCGGAGACGTAGCCGACCTGGCTCGCGTCGTAGGTCCAGGTCTCGACGTTGGCGGTGGCCTTGTCGAGGATGTCGGCGCCGCCGGATGCGGTGAAGTGCACCTCGGGGAAGTCCTCGGCGACCGAGAAGACGGCGTCGCCGAGTTCGATGCCGTGGCCGATGACGAGGTCGAAGCCCTGGCTGGCGAAGTCGGCGATGACCGGCTCGCTGGTGGCGGGGTCGGCCATCTGCTCGCGCAGCTCGTACTCGATGAGGCCCTCGTCGGCGAGCTTCGCGAGCGCGTCGGCGAGCGACTGGTTGAAGGCACCGTCGTTGGCGTTGCCCGGGGTCAGGGCGCCGACGCGGATGACGTCGGAGGCGGCGTCGGTGTCGGAGGCTGCGGTGTCGGTGTCGGTGCCGGAGCAGCCGGCGAGCACGACGGCCGCGGCGGCGGCCGCGACGACGGCGGGCAGGAAGGTCTTGCGCATGTCGGGTCCTTGTTCGTGTGGGTTGGTGCGGTGGGATCGGGGGAAGCTCAGGTGTCGACCGTGACGGTGAAGCCCGGGGCGAGCGTCGGGCCGACGAACGCCTCGCTCTCGGGCGACCAGTGGCCGAGCACGGCGCCGGTGGCCCGGTCGAAGCAGGGGTCGAGCGGCACGGTCGCGGCGGCATCCGGGTGCAGCGCGGCGTCGTCGACGCAGAGCACCGGGGTGCCGTGGAGCTCGCGCGCGGTCGCGGCGGCGGAGAGTCCGCCGGTGCGGGCGAGCCCCACGACGAGCGCTGTGGTGAGGAAACCGCGCACCGCGCGGTCGTCGGCGCACGCCGCTGCGGGGGCGCAGTCGGCGAGCCAGGTGACGGTGCCGTCCGCATCGACGCGGACGCCGCTGCGCTGCGTGCCCATCGCGCTGTCGCCCTGCCCGACCGCGTCGATCCGGAGGCGGAAGACGTCGCCGTCGCGTTCGGCCGCGATGAGCTCGGTGTACAGCGGTTCGGCCTTCGTGCCCTCGACCAGGTAGTGGTCGGGCCAGGAGGCGACGACCTCTGCGAGGTCGGGCTCGGCGGCCGCGCATCCGGTCAGCGTGCACGCCGCGAGCACCGCGGTCGCGGCGAGTGCCACGGCCCCGGTGATCGGACGGCGTGCGGACCGGATCATGCGGACGCGGCCTCCGAGACGGCGGCGAGCTCGGCGTGCAGCCGGGCCTTCAGGTCGGGGTCGGCGAAGGACGCGTCGATCGACCGGGCGGCGAATCCGACCATGTCGGCGTACTCGAATCCGAACTGCTGCGCGGCGACCGCCCAGTCCGACTCCAGGGTGCTGCCGAGCGGCGCGGGGTCGTCGGTGTTGAGGGTGACGAGCACGCCCGCGTCGAGGAGGCGACGGAGCGGGTGGTGCTGCCAGTCGGGGTAGATGCCGAGGGTGACGTTCGAGCGCGGGCACACGCCGAGGCTGATGCCGTCCGCGATGAGGCGTTCGATGAGGGCGGGGTCCTCGATGGAGCGGACGCCGTGGTCGATGCGCTCGGCCTGCAGGAGGTCGACGGCGTCCCAGACGCCCTCGGGGCCGCTCGACTCGCCGGCGTGCACGGTGCGGTGCAGGCCACCGGATGCGGCGAGGGCGAACGCGTCGCGGAACTTCTCGCCCGTGCGACCGCTGACCTTCTCGTCGCCGTCGACGGACAGCGCGACGACGCGGCGGGGACGGTGCTCGAGGATCCCGCGGATGATGTCCTCCGCCTCGGTCGCGCTCTGCGCGCGCAGCAGCGAGTACGCGATGTTCACGGTGCACAGGCCGTCCTGCTCGGCCTCGTCGAAGCCGGCGGCGAACCCGTCGAGCAGTGCCAGCTCGCGGCCGCGCCAGGCGTTCCAGTGCGTCGGGTTGATGATGGCGTCGCTGTAGCGCACCCCCGAAGCGGTCTGCCGCGCGGCGAACGCGTACGCGGCGCGGGCGGCCTGCGCGGGGGTGCGGACGAGTCCGCACTGCCAGTCGAGGAACCGGAGGAACCCGGTGAGGCCCGCAGACCCGGTACCGGCGCCGCCGCCGGTCGTGACCTCCGGCGCGTCGTACGCGTCGTGCGTGGTGATGTCGAACAGCGTGGCGGCCGGCCCCGGCAGCTGCACGCCGTTCTCCTTGGCGAGCGTGAGGATGTCCAGCAGCGAGAAGGTGCCCTCGAGGTGGATGTGCACCTCGGCCTTGGGCAGTGCCCGGAGGACCTCTTCATCGATGCGGGTGGGGAGCGGGTGGGAGTGCATGGGGGCCTTTCGCGCGTGCGGTACAGAGGAACGGTAGCGAGCAACTCCCACTTGTCGACAAGTTGAGCGGCGTTTTGTTCCGTACTCGTAACTCGTGCGTAATCCGCGCCTGAATTGTGGCGGTTCGTGCCCGCTACAGTGAAACGGTTCGTAGCACTTGTTAACAAGGAGAGAGATGACGGACACGATCTCGGACGCTGACCTGGCGTTCTTGCGGGAGAGCATCCGCGTCGCCGACGAGGCGCGGGCCGGCGGTCGGCATCCGTTCGGCTCGATCGTGGTGAGTGCCGACGGCCGCATCGTGGCGTCGTTCGGCAACAACTCGCTGCCGCCCGAGGGCGACCCCACGCAGCACGCCGAGCTCCAGGCCGTCGCCCATGCGTTCCGCGTGCTCGGCGCCGAGGGGATGGCTGGCTCCACGCTGTTCACGAGCGCGGAGCCGTGCGCGATGTGCTCCGGCGCCGCGTACTGGACCGGGATCGACCGGGTCGTCTACGCGCTCTCGGAGCGCCGGCTGCTCGAGCTCACCGGCGACCACCCCGAGAACCCCACGTTCTCGCTGCCGTGCCGCGAGGTCTTCGCCCGCGGTCAGCGGCGTATCGAGGTGTTCGGCCCGATGCTCGAGGACGAAGCGGCCGAGGCGCACGTGGGCTTCTGGGACTGACCCCGGGGTTCCTGCATCCGCCGGAGCGTCAGTGCGGCCCGCCCCACGGCGGACGCACGGTGCGCACCAGCGAGTACGACACCAGGTCGGGCGCGTGGTACTCCATGCTGTGCATGAGGCGCCGGCCGCTCGCGCCGATGCCGATGATCTCGACCGTCATCACGGGTGATCCCTCGGGGCGCTCGAAGAGCTCCGCGAGTTCACCCGTGAGGATGCTCGCACCCGGGGTCGCGACCTCCCAGATGACGGGTTCGCCCCATGCCGCCGCCGCGATCGCGAACACCGATGCCCCCGGCTCGTGGTCGAGGTCGCCCTCGTACGGCACGACGTCGTCGGCGATCATCGCGACCGCGCCGTCCGCGCGCCAGCGCTTGCGGACCGCGACCGCGGCGGTCTCCGCCGGCAGTTCCATCACTGCGCCGACCTCGGCGCCGAGGTCGGTGCGCTCGGTCGCGAGCGTCTCCACCTCGGCGCGGTAGCCCAGCCGGTCGAGCAGGTCGGCGTGCTCGAACTGCTCCTCGAGCCGCACGCTCAGCCGGAGCGCGATCGGGTCGACGGTCGTCACGGTGCCCTGGCGGCGGCGGACGATGCCCTGCGCCTCGAGCGCGGCCATCGCGTTGCGCAGCTGCTGCCGCGTGCAGCCGAGCCGCGCGGTCAGCTCGATCTCGCCGGGCAGCGGCGCGCGGCGCTGCGCGGCCTCCCGGACGAAGCGCAGCAGGCCGTGCTGCACGCGCATGTGCGCGGCGTCGCCCGGGCCGTGCGGCCGAGGCAGCGGCAGATACGTCACGACAGTCCCCCTCTGTTCCCCCGTCGGTCCATCATGCTGGGTCGGCGGGCAGCGGGCGGCGCTGTTCCGGGAAATCGAGGATGTGCAGGCCCGAGGCGCCCGGATGCGGCGCGCGCCGCAGCGGCGGGTCGAGCACCTCGTCCACCACGATCTCGACGACGTAGTGCGTCTCCGCCTCGAGCAGGTGGCCGGCCGCGGCGGCGCCGGACCGGTCCTTCTCGCCGAACGCGACGTGCACGTGGACGATGTACGCGCCGTCGCCGTCGCGGAGGATCGTGCCGGAGCCGACCCCCTCCGAGTACCCGATCCGCGCCTCCTCGGGGAGGGGGAGCTCGGGGTCCGCCGGCGCGTGGTCGGCGGCGATGATGCGCGCCCAGCGGAACGCGCCGCTGAAGGTCGTGATGACGGCCTGCTCGATGCCGGCGGTGCGGCAGGCTTCCGCGAGCGATGCGACGACCTCGTCGCCGGGCTCGAGGGCCACCAGCATCCGTCGGCCGGTGCGGGCGAAGGCGGTCTTCATGGCTGTCTCCTCGAAAGCGGGGGATCTTGTCGACAAGTTACGTCGACCTGGTGCCAGAGTCTCGCACGAGTCCGCAGAATTCCGCGGAACCCGTGTTTCGATTCCGTAAACGTTGCCGAAGATGACCGTACTTGTCGATCTGTGTTGCGCAATCCCGGTATCGTGACGCTGCAGACGGAGCTGTCGGACGACAGCCCGTCTTTTTCTTGCCCCCGGACCCGAGGAGTGCCAGTGACCGCCAACCCGCAACGGCTGACCGGTATCGCCCTGTGGGACGGGGACGCCGACCGCGGCCACGTCAGTCTCGCCTGGGACGGCGACCGGATCACCGAGGTCGCCGCCGCCGAGGCGCCCGCCCACGAGGGCCTGAGCGTCATCCCCGGCCTCATCGACACGCACGTGCACCTCGACTCCGCCGCGGTGCCGGGCGCGGGCGACTGGATGAGCTGGCCGCTCATCACCCCCGTCTCCGAGCGCACGCTCCACGTGGTCGCGCACGCCCGTCGCGCGGTCGAGCACGGCATCACGACCCTCCGCGACCTCTCCGGCAGCGAAGCCCAGCTCTCCGCGGCCCGCGGGTTCGACGCCGGCCTCATCCCCGGCCCGCGCCTGCTCGTGCACGGCGCCGTCGGCATGACCGCCGGTCACGGCGACCTGTTCATCCCGCCGCACTACCCGCACCGCGGCCCGGTCGCCGACTCCCCGGACGAGTGCCGCAAGCTCGTGCGCCAGTGGGCGCGTCAGGGTGCCGACGGCATCAAGATCTTCACCAGCGGCGGCGTGCTCTCCATCGGCGACAAGGTCGGCTGGCGCAACCAGACCAACGAGGAGATCGCGACGACGATCGATGAGGCGCACGCGCTCGGCATGCTCGTCGCCGCGCACGCGCACTCGGCCGAGGGCGTCGACATCGCCCTCGAACTCGGCGCCGACTCGATCGAGCACGGCACCGGCATCCTGGAGCGGCACTTCGAGGTGCTCCTCGAGCGGAACCTCCCGGTCGCCCCCACCCTCCTCATCAACAACCGCATCGCCGACCGCGAGATCCCGGTCACCGACGAGGCCGCCGAGAAGGGCCGCGCCGTCGTCACCGAGCGCGACGAGAACTTCGTCGGCGCCGCGGCCGCCGGCGTCCGGTTCGTGCTCGGCACCGACGCGAACGGCGTGTTCGTCGCATTCGGCGACCAGCTCGAGGAGCTGAGCCTCATGCGCCGCTCGTTCGGCTGGAGCTCGGAGCGCACGCTCAAGGCGGGCACCTCCGACGCCGCCGACGCGATCGGCATGGGCAAGAAGATCGGCCGGCTCGCCCCCGGGCTCGGCGCCGACTTCGTCGTCGTCCGCGGCACCCCCTGGCAGGACATCGACCAGCTCACGGCCGACAACATCGTCGCCGTCGTCGCCCGCGGCCGTGTCGTCGCCGGCAGCCTGCCCCGCTGACCTCCCCCCTCCTGCACCACCCCACCCCCAACAAGGAGTAACCGTGACCAGCACACGTGGTTCCCGGATGCGGCGCATCGCCCTTCCGCTCACCGCCGCTGCCGCCGTGGTCTCGCTCGCCGGTTGTGCCGGCGGGGAGAACGCCGCCGCGACGCCCGACGCCGACCTCGCGCAGGACATCGTCTTCGCGCTCAAGGAGGACATCGTCTGCGTCGACCCGCAGCAGACCTCCCTGACCACCGCCCTGATCGTCGGCCGCCAGCTCACCGACTCCCTCCTGGACCAGGACCCCGAGACCGGCGAGATCGTGCCGTGGCTCGCGTCCGAGTACGAGGTGAGCGACGACCTCACCTCCTACAGCTTCACGCTGCGTGACGACGTCACCTTCAGCGACGGCACCCCGCTGACCTCCGAGGCCGTCGCCGCGAACTTCGACAAGATCGTCGAGCTCGGCGCCGCCGCATCCCTCGCCAACGGCTACATCGCCGGCTACGAGGGCACCGACATCGTCAGCGACACCGAGTTCACGGTGAACTTCTCCGCCCCGAACGTGCAGTTCCTGCAGGGCGCGACCACCATGTCGCTCGGCATCCTCTCGCCCGAGACGGTCGCCGCCGCCCCCGAGGAGCGCTGCCAGACGATCGTCGGCACCGGTCCGTTCGTGCTCGACTCCTACGTGCCCAACGACAGCGTCGAGATCTCGGCGCGCGAGGGCTACGACTGGGCGTCCGAGCTGCGCGAGCACGAGGGAGACGCCTACCTCGCCTCGGTCAGCTTCCCGATCATCGCCGAGAACTCGGTCCGCACCGGCGGCCTCGAGTCGGGCGAGTACGACGTGATCCAGGACCTCCCGTACGTCGACGAGGCCCGCTTCACCACTCCGGACTACAACCTCTACGCCAAGGCCAACCCGGGTGTGCCGAACTCGTTCGTGGTCAACACCACCGCGGGCGTCCTCGGTGACGAGGCGGTCCGCCAGGCCATCACCAAGAGCCTGGACCGCGACCAGATCAACGTCATCGCCGGCTCCGTCAGCGGCAACCCGCCCACCAGCGTGCTGAGCTCCTCCACGCCCGGCTACGTCGCCCTCGACGGCGAGCTCGACTTCGACCCCAAGGGTGCGCAGAAGCTGCTCGAGAACGCGGGCTGGACCCTCGGCTCGGACGGCATCTACGAGAAGGACGGCCAGAAGCTGACCGTCACGGTCACCGCGTTCTACGCGCAGGACGTGCTCGAGGCCGCGCAGATCCAGCTGGCCGAGGCCGGCATCGACCTGCAGATCAACATGGTCTCCTCCGGCGACTTCTTCGGCGCCGCGGCCACCGGCGACTTCGAGATGCTCGGCGCCGGCCTGACCCGCACCGACCCCGACGTGCTCCGCAGCCTGCTGTCGACCGAGTCGAAGTCCCGCTGGGGCATCGTCGACGACCCGGAGCTCGAGGAGCTGCTGCTCGCGCAGTCGCAGACCGCCGACGTCGAGGAGCGCCAGGAGATCGTCGAGCAGATCCAGCAGCTCGTCGCCGAGCGCGCCTACGTCATCCCGACGCTCGAGGTGCTGCAGCTGCACGCCTCGCGTGCCGGCGTCGAGGGCATCACGTTCGACTCGGCCGCGCGTCTGCACCTGTACGACGCAGCCGTCGTCTCCGAGTGAGCAAGGGGCAGCGCGTGGCTCCGGCAGTGGACACGTCGACCCTCGGGTCGTTCGTCCGGTTCCTCCTCCCGAAGATCGCCCAGTGCATCTTCGTGGTGTGGGCGACGTACACCGTCGCGTTCCTGCTGATCCACGCGCTGCCCGGCGACCCCGTCCTCGCCGCACTGTCGGTGAAGGGCGGGGACGCCACCTCGACCGACCCCGAGGCCCTCGACGCCCTCCGTGCCCGGTACGGCCTGGACGGGCCGCTGTGGCAGCAGTACGTCGTGAACTTCCTCGACCTGTTCCGCGGCGACCTCGGCATCTCCATCGCCACCGGACAGCCGGTCACCGACATGATCGGCCGCACCTTCCCCCACACCGCGGCGCTCGCCCTGTTCTCCCTGGTGCTCGGGTTCGTCGGCGCCCTCGCCTTCACCGTGTGGGCGTACGTCGCCCGCCCCGCCTGGGTGCGCAACGTCGTCACGCAGATCCCGCCGCTGGGCATCGCGATCCCCGCGTTCCTGTCCGGGCTCGTGCTCATCAGCGTCTTCTCGTTCGGCCTCGGGTGGTTCCCCGCATCCGGCACGAACGGCTTCGTCTCGCTCGTGCTGCCGGGCATCACCCTCGCCCTCCCGACGGGCGCCATCTTCTTCCAGGTGTTCTCCGCCGCCGTGTTCGACGCCGGCGCGAGCCCCTTCGTCTTCACCGCGAACGCCAAGGGCCTCGCGCAGCGCACCGTCGTCGTGCGGCACGTGCTGCGCAACGCCCTGCTCCCCTCGATCACGATCATCGGCCTGCAGATCGGGTACCTCGCCGGCGGCACCGCCGTCGTCGAGACCGTCTTCAGCCGCGACGGCATCGGCCGGCTCACGGTCGACGCCGTGCTCGCCCGCGACATCAACGTCGTCATGGGCGTCGTGATCGTCGTCGCCGTCGTCTACGCGGTCACCACCCTCGTCGTCGACGCCCTTTACGGCGTCATCGACCCCCGGACCCGAACGCGGCTCGCCCGCACGAAGGCGGTGAGCGCATGAGCATCCTCCGCAAGCCCATGCTGCTGGTGGCATTCCTCATCCTCGCCGTCACCGTGCTCGCGATGATCGCCCCGCAGCTGCTCGCACCCTACGACCCGTACGAGTCCGTGGGGAACGCCCGGCTCGCTCCTCCCAGCGCCGAGCACCTGTTCGGCACCGACCATCTCGCCCGTGACGTGTTCTCCCGCGTGATCTACGGTGCGCAGCTCTCGCTGACCGCGGCCGGCCTCGCCGTCATCGGCGGCGTCGTGGTCGGCTCGGTCGTCGGTCTCGTCTGCGGCTACCTCGGCGGCCCCGTCGACTTCGTCGCGATGCGCTTCGTCGACGTGCTCATCGCCATCCCCGGCATCCTGCTCGCACTCATCGTCGTGGCGACCCTCGGCTTCGGCCCGTTCTCGATCGCGCTCGGTGTCGGGCTCGGCACCGCCGGCTCGTTCGCCCGAGTCATGCGCTCCGCCGTGCTGCGGGTGCGCAGCGAGGAGTACGTCGAGGCGGCCCGCACCATCGGCGTCCGCGGGTCCGGCGTCCTGTTCCGTCACGTGCTGCCGAACGCCGCGCGGCCGGTCATCTCGATGGCGGCCCTCGAACTCGCCGTCGCGATCCTCTCCGTCTCCGCGCTGAGCTTCCTCGGCTTCGGCGCCCAGCCGCCCGCCCCCGAGTGGGGTGCACTGGTGTCGGCCGGCCGCGACTTCGTCGCCGTCGCCCCCTGGCTGAGCCTCCTGCCGGGCGCCGTGATCCTCGCGGTCGTGCTCTCGGTGAACCGTGTCTCCCGCTTCATCGGAGGTGACCGATGACCGCCCTCCTGCGCGTCTCCGGCCTGCGCGTCGACTACGGCTCCGGCCGCCGGGCCAACCCCGCGATCCGCGGCGTCGACTTCGAGGTCGCCCCCGGCGAGATCGTCGCCGTCGTCGGAGAGTCCGGCTCCGGCAAGAGCACCATCGCGCACGCCCTGGTGCGCCTGCTCCCCGACGTCGCGCACATCCGGGGCGGCGCGGTCGAGTTCGACGGCACCGATCTGCTCCGCACCCCCGTCGCCGCGATGCGCCGCATCCGGGGCGGCCGGATCGGCTTCGTGCCGCAGGACCCCTCGCACAGCCTCAACCCGCTCATGCGCATCGGCGAGCAGATCGCCGAGACGCTGCGCCGGCACCGCGGCATGTCGCGGACGGATGCCGCCGCGCGCGCCGTCGAGATCCTCGGCGAGGTGGGCGTCCCCGAGCCCGAGCGGCGCGCCGGCCAGTACCCCCACGAGCTCTCCGGCGGTCTCCGCCAGCGTGTGCTCATCGGCATCGCCTGGGCGTGCGAGCCCGCCCTCGTGATCGCCGACGAGCCCACGAGCGCGCTCGACGCGACCGTGCAGCGGCACGTGCTCGACCGGATGCAGTCGCTTGCCGCCGAGCACAACACCGCGGTCCTGCTCGTCACGCACGATCTGGCCGTCGCGGCCGACCGTGCGAACCGCATCATCGTCGTCGAGAAGGGCGTCATCGTCGAGGCGGGCGTCGCCGCAGACGTGCTCTCCGCCCCGTCGCACCCGTACACCCGCCGGCTCGTCGCCGCGGCCCCCGCGCTGAACGCGGCCCGGCTGAAGCCGACGATCACCGCCGTCGACCAGATGATCCCCGCATCCGGCGGCCCGCTCGTCACCGTCTCGGGACTCACCAAGACCTACGGCGGCACCGGCCGGGCGAAGGCCGCCGCCGCCCCCGCGGTCGCCGGCGTCGACTTCGCGATCGCCCGCGGCTCCACGTTCTCGCTCGTGGGCGAGTCCGGCTCCGGCAAGAGCACCACGGCACGCATGGTCGCCCGCATCATCGACGCCGACGCCGGCACGATCGAGTTCGACGGGCAGGACATCAGCCGCGTCTCGGGTGAGGCCCTGCGGCAGCTGCGCCGCCGCATCCAGGTCGTCTACCAGAACCCGTTCGGGTCGCTGGACCCGCGCATGACCGTGGAGCGGATCATCGCCGAGCCGCTGCGGGCCTTCGGCATCGGCGACCGTCGGTCGCGGACCGAGACGGTCCGCGAGCTCCTCGGCCAGGTGCGCCTCGCCGCCGACCTGCGCACGCGCCGCCCCGCGGAACTCTCCGGCGGGCAGCGCCAGCGCGTCGCGATCGCCCGCGCGCTGGCGCTCCGGCCCGAGTTCGTCGTGCTCGACGAGCCGGTCTCGGCGCTCGACGTGTCGGTGCAGGAGCAGGTGCTGCAGCTGCTCGTCGACCTGCAGGCCGAGTTCGGGCTCACGTACCTGTTCATCTCGCACGACCTCGGCGTGATCCGCCAGATCTCCGACCGGGTCGCCGTCATGAAGGACGGCCGCATCCTCGAACAGGCCGACGCGCGCCGCATCTTTGACGACGCCGAGCACCCGTACACGAAGGAACTCATCGCCGCGATCCCCGGCGCCCGCGTCTGACGCCGCGCGGTCGCGCGCTGCGTGCTGTGCGTGCGTGCGCGTGCGCGGTGCCCGCTGTGCGAGGCGCGACCCACCCCTTTTTCTGCGAGCCACCCCTCTTTCTGCGGCGGAAAAGGGGGTGGCTCGCAGAAAAGGGGGTCGCTCGCGCGGGATGTCGCTCGCGCAGCGGGATGTCGCGCGCGCGGAGGCTCAGCCGAGCGCGTCGAGCACGCGGCGCACGACCGCCTCGCTCTGCGCGACCACGTGCTCGATGATGCGCTCGCCCTTCTCGGCGGTCGCCGGACGCGGGTCGCCGAAGACGCCGGTCTCCGACAGCGGCGCGAGCGGCATCTGCCGCAGCCCGAAGTCGGCCGGCAGCTCCGGGTAGCTCGGCGCCATGCGGTCGGCGTGCACGAGGTCGGGGGCGACGGCGAGGATCATCGACGTCTCCAACTCGTCGGCGTGGCACAGCCCCGGCGCCGCCCACGGGGTCTCCTTCACCTCGTCGCCCATCTCGACGAGGCCCGGGTAGTCCAGCACGACGACCGGGATGCCGCCGCGGGCCGCCGCATCCTCCGCCGCACGCTGCAGCGGGTTCCGGTTGCCGAAGTCGCCGTTGACGACGACGAGCAGCTCGTACCCGGCGCGCTCGAGGGATACGGCGACGTCCGCGGCGAACGCGTACACGGTGTCGGCGCTGACCGAGACGGTGCCGGGGAGCTGATCGTTGCTCCAGGTGTTGCCGAGCGGCAGGGCCGGGAGGAGCACGGCGTCGAGGCGCTCCGCGAGGCGGCGCGCGACCGCATCCGCCTGCAGCGTGTCGGTCGACAGCGGCAGGTGCGGCCCGTGCTGCTCGAGCGCGCCGACCGGCAGCACTGCGACTCCGCGGTGGGCGGCGAGGTGGTCGCGGACGTCGGTCCAGCTCGCGCGGGCGAGTTCGAGCATCATGCGGTCACCGCCGCAGGGGTCGTTCGGGCTGCGGATCGGGTGGGATGCTGCATCCTTCGACGATATCGGCGGCCGGTTACCGGCCTGTGTCGCAGGTCAGCGGAGGGATGCGGCGACCTGTCGGAGCGCGTCGGCGGACCGCCGCAGCAGCCCGAGCTCGTGGGCGTCGAAGTCCGTCTCCGGGATCGGCACCGCGCCGCGCGCACTCACGATCGAGGGGACGGACAGGGCGACACCGTCGATCCCGTGGAAGTCCCGCAGCACTGTCGACACCGGCATCACGGCATGCTCGTCGCGCAGGATCGCCTCGACGATGCGCGCGCTCGACAGTCCGATCGCGTAGTTCGTGGCGCCCTTGCCCTGGATGACCTTGTAGGCCGCATCCCGCACGTCGACGGCGATCTCGTCGAGCTCGGCGGCCGTCATCGGCGGGTGCCCTTCGCTGCGCCAGTCGAGGATCGGCACGGAGCCGACCGTCGCCTTCGACCACAGCGGGAACTCGGTGTCGCCGTGCTCGCCGACGATGTAGGCGTGCACGCTCGACGCGGAGACCCCGGCACGGTGGGCCAAGCGCCAGCGCAGGCGCGACGTGTCGAGCACGGTGCCGGACGCGAAGATCCGCTCCGGGGGCAGGCCGGTAGCCTCCTGGGCGAGCACGGTCAGCACGTCGCAGGGGTTCGTGACGATGACGTAGATCGCGTCGGGCGCGACCTCGAGCAGCTGCGGCAGCATCGTCTGCAGGATGCGGGCGTTCGTCGCCGCGAGTTCGATACGGGTCTGGCCGGGCTTCTGCTTCGCGCCGGCGGTGATGACGACGACGTGCGAGCCCTCGGCGACGGAGATGTCGCTGCCGCCGGTGATGTCGCTGGAGCCGGTGAACTGCGTGCCGTGCGCGAGGTCGAGCACCTCGGCCTCGACCTTCTCGGTCGCGATGTCGTACAGCGCGACGTGCCGCGCGGAACCGCGGATCAGTGCGGCGTAGGCGGTGGAGGAACCGACAGAGCCGGCCCCGACGACGGTGAGCTTGGAGTTCTCGATCACGGCCATGCCCTCAGTCTGACAGCGGCCCCGGATGCGGGACAGTGCCGCCGCCGTGACAATCCGTCCCCCGCCCGAACTCCTCAGATCCGGGTGGTTTCGGCGCCGGAGCCGGGTCGGGTGCGCGTTTCTGAGGAGTTCGGGCGGGCCGCACCGGCTCGGGCGGCCCGCACCGGCGGGCCGGGCACGCGCCCGCATCCGGCTGAGGCCCCGCCCGCGTTCACAACTCAGGCAGAACTGCCCGGAACCGCCGATTCCGCCCCCGAAACGGCGATCCTGCCTGAGTTGTGAACACCGCCCGAGCGACGGATGCGGCGTCACGCCGCCGCGTCGGCCCCGGCCGGCCGCGGATTGCGGATGCCGAGGAACGACGCGACGCCGCCGACCGCGAGGAGCGCGGCCGTCAGTACCGCCGCGCCGTGGAAGCCGCCGAGATCGAGCGTGCCGACCGCCGCGCCGATCACCGCGACCGCGACGAGCCCGGCGACCCGGGCGACCGCGTTGTTCACCGCCGACGCGATGCCCGAACGCGCCGGGTCGACCGAGCCGAGCACGGCGGAGGTGAGCGGGGCCACGGTCATCGACAGGCCGAGGCCGAACACGATCATCGCGGGCAGCACCTGCCACCAGTAGTCGAAGTCCTCGGCGACGAGCAGCAGCAGCATCGCACCGCCGGCCATGAGGATCGGCCCCGCGGTCATGAACAGCCGTGGCCCGAACCGGCCGGCGAGGGCGCCGAACCGCGAGCTCAGCAGGATCATGAGGATCGTCGTCGGCAGGCTCGCGAGCCCGGCGAGGGTCGCCGACAGCCCGGCGCCCTGCTGCAGGTAGATCGCGACGACGAACCCGTTGAGCGACAGCGCGGCGTAGACGAAGAGCGTCGCGAGGTTGCCGGCGGTGAAGTTCCGGATGCGGAAGAGCGACAGCGGAAGGATCGGGGATGCGGCGACCCGCTGCCGCCACACGAACCCGGCGAGCAGCACCGCGCCCGCTGCGATGCCGCCCCACACGACGGGCGAGTCCCAGCCGAGGCGGGGCTGCTCGATGAGCGCGAAGACGAGCAGCCCGAGCCCCAGCGTGCACAGCGCGGCGCCCCACCAGTCGATGCGCGCGTCGGGCGCCCGCCGGTCGCGCACCTCGAGACGGGGGAGCAGCAGCAGGGTCGCGGCGACCGGCAGCACGTTGATCACGAACGCGATCCGCCACGACAGGGTGTCGACGAAGAGTCCGCCGATGAGCGGGCCCGCGACCATGGCGCAGGTCGTCAGCGCGGTCCACACGCCGATGGCCCGGGCCTGCACCGCATCCCGCATGGTCGAGGTGATGAGGGCGAGCGAGCTCGGCACGAGGAACGCCGCGGCGGCGCCCTGCACGGCGCGAGCGACGATGAGCAGGAGCCCGGTGGGTGCGACGGCGACGGCGACCGAGGCGATCCCGAACCCGATGAGCCCCCATCGCAGCACCCGGATGCGGCCGAACGCGTCGCTCACGGAACCCGCCAGCAGGATGAGCGCGCCGAGCGTGATCAGGTAGGCGTCGACGACCCACTGCTGCGTCGCGAGGCCGCCGCCGAGTTCGCGGTCGATGGCGGGCAGTGCGACATTGACGATCGTGCCGTCGAGGAACGACACGAACGACGCGAGCACCGCGATCGCGACGACGAGTCGCTGCTGAGGGGAGAACCGCTCGGGCATCGCCCACCTCCTGGTCAGCGACGATACGCGACCGCGCGGATGCCGTGGCCCGCTGTGTCGGACGAGCGGACGGATGCGGCGGCGACGCCGCCCCGCAACCCGTTCACGCCGTATGGGTGACCGGCATACGATGCACGCGAGACGGCCCGCCGAGGGGTCGCGGTTCGGAGGCGACCATGTGCCGGTGGCTGGCGTATTCGGGCGAGCCGTTGCAGCCGTCGACCCTCGTGCTCGACCCCGAGCATTCCGTGGTCGCGATGGCGCAGAACTCGCCGCTCGGTGCCGAGACGGTGAACGGCGACGGGTTCGGCCTGGGCTGGTACGCGGAGGACGGGTCGCCGCATCCGTGGCTCTTCCGCAGCATCGATCCGGCATGGCATGACGAGAACCTGCGGGAGATCTGCCGTGCGGTGCGCAGTCCGCTCTTCTTCGCCCACGTGCGGGCGGCGACCGCCGGCACCCCCATCCAGCGGACGAACTGCCACCCGTTCCGCCACGACAACTGGCTGTTCATGCACAACGGGGCCATCGCGCAGTTCCCCCGCGTCAAGCGTGAGCTCATGCTGGCGGTCGATCCGGAGCTGTACCCGCGGATCCAGGGGAGCACGGACTCCGAACTCCTCTTCTATCTGGCGCTCACCTACGGGCTCCCCGAGGATCCGGTGCGCGGCATGGCGGACGCGATCCGGCATGTGGAGCGGGTGGGTCATGCCGCCGGCGTCGCGATGCCCGTGCAGGCCACGATCGCGGTCTCGGACGGCGTGACGCTGTGGGCGTTCCGCTACTCCTCGATCGGGCGGTCGCGGACCCTCTTCCACTCCGAGGACATCCCCACCATGCGACGCATGTACCCGGACTTCGAACGTCTCTCCCGCATCGGCGACCGCGCGCGCATGGTCGTCTCCGAGCCGCTGAACGACCTTCCGGGGGCCTTCCTCGAGGTGCCCGAGAACACCGTGATGACGGTCGACGACGCCGGCTACCACCAGGAACCGTTCCTCGCGTAGCCGCCGTGTGCAGAAGTCAGGACATTCCGCGCCCGGCGTCCTTGGAGCCGCGGAATCCCGCGGCGGCCGCCGCATCCGTCCTGAGTTCTGCACAGACGGATGCAGCCGTGACCCGCTCGATTGGCGGGGCGGGCGCGAGTGCCGTAAACTCGTCGGCGGTGACGTGTCCGAGCGGCCGAAGGTGCAACTCTCGAAAAGTTGTGTAGGGTAACCCCCTACCGTGGGTTCAAATCCCACCGTCACCGCCATTGAAAACCCCCGGTAAAACGGGGGTTTTCTTCTTGGTGTGCTGCCTGCGGTGGGTAGCTCACCCGCGTCGTCGTGACGTCGACGGCTTGTGTCGAGGCTTCGCGAACGCACTGCGCACCGGGTCCCCGTCTTCGTCGCGCCCGTCGGGCGCCCGCCGAGCTGCCCGTCATCGTGCCGCGAACGAGTCCCAGAGCACCGCTGCCCCGACATGCCGACGCCTGCGGATCTGCTTGCCCGAACGGCACCGGTGGGTGGACGCGTTGCGCGCAGCGCACGTGGAGTCTGGGCGCCTCGGCGCAAAAGTGAACTGCAGAGTTCACAAATAGGAAACGGCTGGAAACACTGGGGAGCCGATCGCTTCTTACATTCGTGGTCATGAAGAAGTTGATCCTGGGAGCGTTTCAGAGTTTCTCCACGCACTCGATGGGGAGCTCGATCTGGGCCCACCCGGAGAGCGCAGCGTCGGAGTACACCACGCTCGCGTACTGGCAGTCGATGACCAAGGCACTCGAGGAGGGCGGCTTCGACTTCCTTTTCCTCGCTGGGGACTACGGCTATCCGGGCGTCGATGGTCGTCTCCCCGAGAGTGCCTTCGAGGTCGGTGCGTTCCTCGGGGGAGACCCGGTGGCGGCCGTCGCGACGATGATCGGCATGACCGAACATCTCGGTCTGGTCGCTACCGCCCCTACCACGTTTGATCACCCGCTCTCGATGGCGCACAGGTTCACCACCTTGGACCATCTGTCCGACGGGCGCATCGGATGGAACGTCGTGACCTCGGCCGGCGCAGCCACGGCGTCCGAATTGTTCGGTATGGATCTGATTCCGCACGATGCGCGCTACGACATGGCGGACGAGTTTCTCGATCTCGCGTTCGATCTGTGGGAGCGGGGGTGGGAGGATGGATCGATCATCAAGTCGAAGGCCGATCGGTTGTATGCCGAACCGACCGGAATCCGCTTCCACGACTTCGAGGGCAAGTACTTCCGGTCGCGTGGCGTCTACACGGCGGAGCCGTCACGGCAGCGCACCCCGGTCATCTTCCAAGCGGGGATGTCGACGCGCGGACGGGAATTCGCGGCTCGGAACGCCGAATGTGTCTTCTTGCAAGGCTCGTCGGTTTCGGCGGTCCGCGACGCGGTCGCCGAGATCAAGCGGTTCGCGACCGAGTTCGGGCGGGACGTGTCGGAGATCAAGACGATCGTCGGGATGACTGTCATCACAGCTCCTACGGATGCGGAAGCCGAGGCGAAGCATCGGGACTACTTGGACTACACCAGCGATGGCGCTGCCGCCATGGACTTCGCACGGCTGACGGGCGTAAATCTGCTGGCGTACGACCCGGCCCTCCCGCTTCCCGAAGGGACGGCGACGGAGCAGGGTCAGTCGAACCTTGAGCGGTACACGCGTGCGCCCGACGGGCGTGCTCGCACCGTGCGGGAGATCATCGATGAATGGAAGGCACGAAGCACGCGCGGCAACGTATTCGTTGGGGCGCCTGCAACGGTGGCCGCCATGATCGAGGACTACGTGCGGTCGACTGACGTCGACGGGTTCCTGGTGGAGCCCTACATCACACCCGGCACCTATGACGAGTTCATCAAGCTCGTCATGCCGGAGCTCGATGCCCGCGGCATGATCCGGCACGTCGAATCGGCCACTTCGCTTCGTGACCGCATCTTCGGCGAAGGTGACCGGATCGCTGATAGTCACCGAGCGCGGACGGAGGTTCGCTCATGAGCGTGTCTGCCGAGACGATGCGGTCTGTGATGGGGACCTTCCCGTCCGGGGTGACGGTGGTGACGACCGCGATCGAGGGATCCCTTACCGGGTTCACGTGCCAGTCCTTCATGAGTGTGTCGCTGGATCCGCCGCTCGTATTGATCAGCGTGATGAACACGTCAACGACATATCCATCTATCCGCGAGTCGGGGCGTTTTTGCGTGAACGTACTGGCGGAGCACCAGGGTGAGGACTCGACACGCTTCGCTCGAAAGGGGGTCGACCGTTGGGCGACAACGCGCTGGCGTCCGACGGCGAACGGCAACCCCGTGCTCGAAGAAGCTGCAGCGTGGGTGGATTGCGAGCTATGGGCGGAGCATGAGGCTGGAGACCACCTGCTGGTCGTCGGTCGCACCGTGGAACTCGGCAAGACCGATGCCGCGACGCGACCGCTGCTCTTCCATCAGGGGCGCTACCGTGTGCTCGCGCATGAATAGGAGCTCCGTATGACCGGCCACGGCCATTCTCGCAAAGGGCAGGCCGTGCGCACCGACCTGCTCGACCGCGTGGTGAAGCACATCGGCATGTATGGCACGGTCGGCCTGAACCTCACCGGTCTTGCACGCAGTATCGGTTCGAACAACCGCATGCTGCTGTACTACTTCGGGTCGTTCGACGCGCTCGTGGCGGAGGCTTCGTTCCGGTTTCACGACCAGTACATCGGGATGAGCAGGATCGGCGATGCGTCCGGTCGCGCGGGCGAGCGATTGAAGCAGGTGTGGAGACGCATCGCGTCACCGGAGGCGAGAGCATCCGTGACCCTCTTCTTCGAGGAGTTCGGGTTGGGAGTCGGTGGGCTCCGACGGGACGACGTCCACCGGGAGATCCGCACATGGTGGCGGGAGCAGGTCGAAGCGGCGATCGCCGACGAGGTCGCAGGTGATGTGCGCGCCTCGGCAGCCGAAGCGATCGTCGCCACCTGGCGCGGTCTGCAGTTGGCGTTACTGGCGGGTGCTCCGGTCGAGGCGCTGGACGCGGCCAATGACCTTGCCGTGGATGCGATTCTTGCCAGCGCACGGCAGGGTGCTCCGTAGGCGACACGGAGAGAGCCGCTTGCGGTCTCGGTCGGGTCGCGGACTGCGGCCGATCGATCGACCGATCATCCCCGCGCTCGCGGCTCTGCAGGCCATCGATCGCGCGTACACGTGCGTCCTCCGAGCGGGCGCGCGGACAGCTCGCATCGCAGTCCCCGGTTTTCGCCGGGGCTGAACTGCGTTGTGCCGCCGTGATCGCGTGTGACGGGAACCGCATGGGTAAACTCCGTTCAGGCCAGCGCGAGTGACGCCTTCTCTTTCTCCGTTGCCGGAGCCAGACGCCCCGCCACGGCTTGCATCACATATCGGAAGGCATGCCTGTGGCGAACTCTCCATCCGGAGACTCGGTCATCCATCGTGCGGTGCGCATACTCTCCGCCTTCACCGACGCCCGTCCGGCCCTGCACATCCGGGAACTCGCCCGGATGACGGAGCTGCCCGTCTCGACGACGCACCGCCTCGTCGCCGAGCTCGAGGTGGAGGGTCTTCTCGTTCGTGATGAGGTCGGGCGCGTGCGGCATGGGCACCGGATGTGGGAGATCGCCTCCCGCGGCTCCAGCGCATCGAACCTGCGTGGAGCGGCCCTCCCGTTGATGGAAGACCTTCTCAACCACACCGGTAGCCACGTCTCCCTCGGGGTGATGGAGGGGACCGACGTGCTCTATCTGGAGCGGCTCTCACCGGATGACTCGACGGTCAACATCACGCGGGTGGCGGGTCGTCTCCCCGTGCACGGTTGTTCTGCCGGCCTTGTCTTCATGGCCTTCGCTCCCGAGGATCAACGCGAGCGGTTTCTGCAACGGCGACTCCCGAAGCTCACTGACGACACCGTGACCGAGCCCGCCGAGCTTCGACGGATCTTCGCGGACGCACGCCGAGACGGCTATGTGGCGATGCGGGGAATCATCGTCGAAGAATCAAGCGGTATCTCCGTCCCGATCTTCGGTGAGGACCGCCAAGTCATCGCGACGCTCACCGTGATCGCGCCGCGGGGGCTGGAGCGATTGTCGATCATCGTGCCTCAGATGAAGCTCGCGTCGCGCGGGATCTCCCGTCGCCTGGGGTACGAGTCGCCGTTGAGCGCCGTCAAGCGGATCAGTATTCCCTGAGCTGGCAGTGGCGTTCCATTGAATGGAACAAAGTGTCCGACTCAACGGAACAGCGGTGCTGCCCGGGCGCTGTGCAGTGCGAGCCTTCCCAGACCGCGAAGAACACATTCTGTGCCGCGGTCTGCTCGACCGAAGGAAGATCTTCATGCTGATGCTCAACGGAGAGAACTCAGGCCGCTATGACGTCGTCGTCGTCGGTTCCGGGGCAGGTGCTCTGACCACCGCGGCCACTGCGGCCCGATCCGGGCTGTCCGTGCTCGTGCTCGAGAAGTCCCAACTGCTGGGCGGGACATCGGCGGTCTCCGGCGGCATGCTGTGGGTCGTCGACAACCACTACGCCCGAGAGGCCGGCCTTGAAGACTCGAAGGAAGCCGGCCGCGCATATGTGGAAGCCGTCGCGCGCGGTCGCGGCCGCGCCGAACTCCTGGACGCGGCACTCGACTTCGGCGACACGATGCTCCGGTTCGCCGAAGACGAACTCGGCGTCCGATTCATCTTCCTCGACAACTTCCCCGACTATCGGCAGGACCTCCCCGGTGCCGTCAAGGGTGGGCGCACGATCGAGCCACAACTCTTCGACTATCGCGAGGCCCTCGGCGAGCTTGCGGCGCACGTCCGCACGGACGGCCGCCACCCCTACACGATGCAGGAATACGAGGACTGGGGCGCGTTCACGAAGTTCCCCTGGGATGAACTGAACAAGCGTCAGGCCGCAGGGCTCGCTGCGAAGGGACACGCCCTCGTCTCGATGCTGATCAAGGCGTGCGTCGACAACGGCGTGCAGTTCGCGATCGAGGCACGTGCTGAGCGCCTGCTGTCCACGAACGGCCGCATCACCGGCGTCGCGCTCGCCGACGGGACCGTCGTCGAAGCGGCCGCCGGCGTCATGCTCGCCGCGGGCGGATTCGAATGGGACAAGGCATTCGCGGACTCCATGCTCGCGACCCGCCTCCACACCATGTGCTCCCCGCCTTCCAACACCGGAGACGCCCTGAAGATGGCGCAGCGCGTCGGCGCCATGACCCGGGGAACCCGCGAGGCATGGTGGGCCCCGATGTCCCTCACCGGCGGAATGCGAGACGGCGAGGCGATCGGTTCACTGCTGCGCTTCGAGCGGCAGGGGCCGGGTTCGATCATGGTCAACCGCCACGGCGTCCGCTTCGCCAACGAGGCACAGAACTACAACGACCTGGCTCGCGTCCTGCACTCGTGGGACTCCGCCAACAACCAGACGCTGAACACGCCCGCACACGTCGTCTTCGACCAGTCCTATCTCGAGCGCTACGGCATCCTGGACCACCGGGCCGGGATGCCGACGCCCGAGTGGCTCATCGAGGCACCGACGCTCGAGGGCCTCGCCGAGCGCATCGATGTCCCCGCCGACGCGCTCGTCGACACCGTGGCGCGCTTCAATGCGCACGCGATCGAGGGCGAGGACCCCGACTTCGGTCGCGGTGCATCCGAGTACGACCGCTACTGGGGCGACGCGGACAACTCCTGGCCGAATCCCTCTCTGGGCCCGCTGCAGTACGGCCCGTACTACGCGCTCGAAGTCGTCAACGGCGCCTTCGGCACCTGCGGCGGCGTGGCCACGGACGGGCGAGCGCGTGTGCTGGACGTCGACGGCGCCCCCATCGAGGGGCTCTTCGCGGCCGGCAACACGACCGAGAGTCCTTACGCCGCCGGCTACCCCGGCGCCGGTGCGACACTCGGGCCGCTCATGACGATGGCCTACCTCGCCGGTCGCACCCTCGCGGGCGCTCCGGTCGAGCATGGCGTCGTCGCGGCGGCACGCGCGTGATCCGGCATGTCGTCTTCTTCCGCTGGAAGGAGACCTTCACGGACGATGTACGCGCGCAGTGGATCGCCGGCCTGGAGAAGCTGCAGGCCGGCATCCCCGGCCTGATCTCCCTGCAGCACGGCGCCGACTCGCTCCGCACCGATCGCTCATGGGACCACGTCATCATCGCCGACTTCGTCGACCGTGACGCCCTCGCGGTGTACAACACCCACCCGTTGCACGAGGCCATCAAAGTCCACTCGCTCCCGAACGTCGCGGACCTGGCCTACGTCGACCTCGAACTCGAACCGACCCCCCGCAGGAGTACCGATGCCTGACTTCCCGACCGATCCCCCTACCATGCACGAGTGCGACATCCTGGTCGTCGGCTCGGGCGTCGCCGGACTCGCAACGGCGTTGCGGGCGGCGCATGACGGCCTCAACGTCATCGTCGCGGAGAAGTCGCCCCACTTCGGCGGCACCACCGCGTTGTCGGCCGGATGGTCCTGGGTCCCCGGAAACCGGAAGGGTGCCGCCGCGACCGGCGATACCCGCGAAGAAGTCGAGACCTACCTTCGCGCGCTGGCCCCCGACACCCTCAATGAGGAAAAGGTCGCGGCCTTCCTCGACACCGTGCCGGAGGCGATCGACTTCTTCGAGGACCACACCTCGGTCACCTTCAGCTACCCGGAGAAGGCGCCGGACTACAAGATGGACCTGCCCGGTGCCAAGCTCGGTGGCCGTGCCATCCTCCCCACTGACGCCGACATCCGGATGCTGGGCGACCGTCGCAAAGAGCTCCAGCCCTACCTGAGTTCGTACACGGTGTTCGGGTACATGCCGCAGGTCGGTCCCGACATGGCCACGATCCTCAAGGCCAACCAGTCGCTCAAGGCATTCGTCTACACCGCCTCCAAGCTCCTGCGCACGTGGGTCGACACCGCGCTCTACCAGCAGCCGATGACCCGCACCAACGGCTCCGCCCTCATCGTCCGCATGGTCGCTTCCGCTCTCGCGTCGGGTGTCCGCGTCTGGACCCGCACCCCTGTGACCGAGCTGGTCACCGACGAGACCGGCGCGGTGACGGGCGCCGTCCTGGGCGGTGCCCAGGCGGGTCGCGTCACCGCCCGCATCGGTGTCGTCCTCGCGGGCGGCGGATTCTCCGGCGACGCGGAACTGCGTCGGCGCTACTTCCCGCACGACCGCCACGGCGGCGAGCACTTCACCCCGACGCAGGGCCACGACGGGTCCTCCGCGCGGATGGCACTCGCCGCCGGCGGACGCATCAACGACGACGTCTCCTCGCCCGTCTCCTGGGCCCCGGTCACCGTGTTCAAGAACCTCCGAACCGGGGCACAACGCCTCTTCCCACACCTTCGTCAGATCGGCCTGCCAGGCATGATCACCGTCGACCGCCATGGGAAGCGCTTCGGCAACGAGGCCTTGAGCTACCACGACTTCGGCGGGCAGATGCTCGAACACATGAAGGACGAGGAGTCGGTGTTCGCATGGATCGTCGGCGACGCGAAGCTCATGCACAAGTACGGAATCGGGTACGCGAAACCATGGCCGATCCCGCGATTCCTCTTCTACAAGATGGGATACCTGCACAAGGGCCGTACCGTCGAGGCGCTCGCGCGCAAGATCGGTGTCGACCCGCAAGGCCTGGCAGAGACCCTCGAGCGGTTCAACCGCGACGCGGTCGCCGGCGTCGACACGGAGTTCGGGCGTGGCTCCACCGCGTACAACCACTTCCGTGGCGATCTGGAGCACAAGCCCAACCCGAACCTCGCGCCGATCGACAAGGGGCCATACTTCGCCGCGAAGGTCCGCATGGGCGATCTGGGTACGTTCGCGGGGATCGACGTCGATGAGCACAATGCGGTCATCCGAGCGGACGGAAGCCGGATTCGGGGGCTCTACGCCGTGGGTGCCGCCGCCGTGTCCGTGTTCGGCGGGGGATACCCCGGCTATGGCTCTCACATCGGCCCCGCCTTGGTCTTCGGCTACCGGATGGGTCGGGACATCGCAGGGCTGGCCACGGATGCGCCGGTGCAGGCGAAGGCACCGCTCGCGGCGGGCGTGACACAAGCGCGGAAGGATGGCTGACCATGGAATGACCGCCGTGTAGCTGCTGCGCAACCCTGCGCCATCCCTCCCCCCACCCCATCTCACGACTGGAGGAATGACGATGACGTCATCCCGCACCACCACGCACGCTCCCCGGAAGGCCGCCCTGGCGTCCTTCCTCGGCAGCACCCTCGAGTACTACGACTTCTTCATCTACGGGACAGCGGCGGCGCTCGTGTTCCCGCAGCTCTTCTTCACCACGGCGAGTCCGACGGTCGGCCTCGTGTCCGCATTCGCCACCTTCGGTGTCGCCTACATCGCCCGACCCCTGGGCGGTATCGTGATGGGCCATTTCGGCGACCGGATCGGACGCAAGCGGGTTCTGCTCTTCACACTCCTCTTGATGGGCCTGGCATCGCTGGGCATCGGGCTCCTGCCGACGTACGAGACGATCGGGATCGCTGCACCGATCCTGCTGACCCTCGCGCGCCTCGTTCAGGGGTTCTCGGCCGGCGCCGAGTCGGCAGGGGCGTCGACGCTCACCCTCGAACACTCGCCCGTCGGGAAGCGTGGCTTCTTCACTTCGTTCGTGATGACCGGCTACGCGGCGGGCATGGTGCTGTCGACGCTGGTGTTCGTCCCGGTTTCCGCGCTCCCCGATGAGCAGCTCCTGTCGTGGGGATGGCGCGTGCCGTTCCTGCTCTCCGTGGTCGTGCTGATCATCGCCTACTGGGTGCGCACCCACCTCGACGAGACCCCGGCCTTCAAGGAGGAGCAGCAGGAGAGCGAGATCAAGAAGCTTCCCGTGCGGGAGGTCCTGCGTTTCCAGGCGCCGGACGTCGTGCGCGTGCTGCTGCTTTCGATCTTCTCTGCCATGCAGACCCTGTTCACCGTCTTCGGTCTCGCGTACGCGACCGGTGAAGCCGGCTTCGATCGCGGGGCCATCCTGACGGTCAACGCCACCGCGATCGGGCTCTCCATGTTCGCAATGCCACTGTGCGCGATGCTGTCCGACAAGATCGGGCGGAAGCCTGTGATGGGCGTCGCGATCGTCGGCGGGATCGTGTCGCTGTTCCTGTACTTCTTTGCGCTCTCCTCCGCGAACCTCTTGCTGGTGTTCCTTGCGAGCTTCCTGTTCATCACGGTCTTCTACTCCGGCTACAACGGCATCTGGCCGGGATTCTTCGCAGAGTTCTTCGCCACGCCGATCCGGTACACGGGGATGGCGCTCGGGAATCAGCTGGGGCTCATCGTCGCGGGGTTCGCCCCCACCATCGGAGGCCTTCTGATCGGTGAAGGTGTGTGGGGCTGGCTGCCTGTCGCGCTCTTCGGGCTCGTCTGCGCGGTGCTCTCGTTCGCTTCGCTGCTCACATCCCGCGAGACGGCGCACACGCCCATCGACGAGCTCGGGGAACCGTATCTCCGCCACCAGAAGCCGACGCCCGCCCCGGCTGGAGTTGCCGGATGACCGGACGGGTGGCCGGCAAGACGATCCTCATCTCCGGTGCTGCCCGCGGTATGGGGGCGGCTCACGCGCGGCGTCTCGTCGCGGAAGGGGCGCGCGTCGCTCTCGGAGACGTCCTCGTGGAGGAAGCGGCGGCGCTTGCTTCCGAACTCGGCGAACACAGGGCGTTCGCGACACGCCTGGACGTCACCGAGCTCGACAGCTGGCAAGGAGCGGTCGCCGAAACGACAGCGCGTTTCGGACATCCCGATGTTCTGATCAACAACGCCGGCATCTACACGCGGGGCAATGCTGAAGAGGCGTCGGTCGGCGACTGGAAACGAACGATCGACATCGATCTCACCGGAGTCTTCCTCGGTACCAAGGCCGTCGTCCCCGGGATGAAGGCCAAGCAGGGCGGGTCGATCATCAACATCTCGTCGATCGCCGGGCTGGTCGGATTCAAGAACCGGGCAGCGTATGCAGCGGCGAAGTGGGGAGTCGTGGGCCTTACGAAGACCAGTGCGCTGGATTTCGGAGAGTACGGAATCCGGGTCAACGCCATCCATCCCGGCAGTGTTCGCACCCCGCTGACGGCCGGTCTCGAGCGCGGATTCGGTCAGATTGCGATGGGGCGGGATGCCAGTCCCGATGAGGTGTCGAGTGTCGTGCTGTTCCTCGCCAGCGACGAGTCCTCGTTCTGCAACGGTGGTTCGTTCGCGGTCGACGGCGGAGAGACCGCCGGAAACAACCTGCGCGCGGACGCCTGACGCCGCAGGTTCCGGATGCGTGGACTCCCGGCCTGCCGTCGTAGAAACTGATGTCCACGTCCGGCTCTGCAGGTCGAGCGCCGCCGTGACCGAGGGTCGACAGGTGCCACGCGCCCTCCTCGTCGTGGCGTCCCCACTCGAGGGTCACGGCGTCGGCCGTGCCGGCGGCCTGGATGAGACTGCGGGAGGTGCCCTTCATGTGTAGGCGAACGGGGGTAGCCGGTCGATCACGGAACCTCCCTAAGGATGACGCTGACGATTCGTATGTTCTCACTGTCGAGGCGAGCGGTGGCAGGGCTTCGTCGTTGACGACGCCGTCGAACTGCTTCGGGCGCAGGGCGCGAACCTTCCTCTGCACGTGAGCGAGTCCGCAACCCCTCCGGCGCAACCTCTGCCCTCGCCCTACCGTGGCCATCGCAGACAACGCCCCTAACGAAAGGAACAGCCGTGACCGTTGCAGATCAGATGCTCGCCACCCATCCGAAGGTCGGTCTCGTGACCGCGGCGGACAGCCGGCTCCGCTGCATCGAGGCGTGTGTCGAATGCGCTCAGACGTGCACCGCCTGCGCTGACGCGTGCCTCGCGGAAGACATGGTCGCGGAGCTCGTCACCTGCATCCGCAGGAACGCCGACTGCGCGGACATCTGCGCCGCCACGGGCGCCGTGCTCTCCCGGCAGACCGCGCCGGATTCCACCACCGTTCGCGCCCTGCTCGAAGCCTGCCGCGCCGCCTGCGCGTCCTGTGCCGCCGAGTGCGGACAGCACGCCGACATGCACGAGCACTGCCGCGTCTGTGCCGAGTCCTGCCGTCGCTGTGAGCAGGCGTGCGCCGAACTCCTCGCCTCTTCGTGATTCGGTGGTCGCCGGCTGTGCCCGTCGTGCGGCCGAACCGCCCCGCCCGCGGAAGACCTGACAGCGACGCGACCTGAGCGGATCAGTCCGCGAAGCCGATCGGCAGCTGCACGTCCTGCACCCGGTCGCCGAGTGCCGTGTGGTCGTTGCGGGTCGCGATGACGCAGCGGTCCACCCGGCAGTCGACGCCGTCGCCCTCGGGGGAGGGCACCTCGAGGTAGGCGGTGAACGTGCCGGTCTCGGCGTCGTCGTAGCCGCGCGCACCGAAGAGCTTCCAAGCCCAGTCGTCGTTGATCCAGTTGCTCGGCGCGAACTGCACCGTACCGACCTCCTGCTCGCCCGACGACGTGTCGGGCACGCCGCCCAGGCACGGCCCCGGTTTGACCCCCACCTCCGCGGCCTTGCAGATCGCGACGTAGATCCCCTGCGAGACATCGAACCCGGAACCCGCCACGACGATGCGCTCGCCGACCTGCAGCGCGCTGGTGTCGACCTCGGCCCCCGCCTCGGCCGGCATCACCATGATCGTCCGGGTGCGGCCGTCCTCGCCGACCGCGGTGACGCTCTGCGGCCACTCCTCATCGGTCTCCACGACACGGGAGACGCCCTTGTCCTCGTGCAGCAGGATGGGCACCACGAACACGGCGGCGACCGCGGCGAGCAGCACCACGACCGCACCCGCCACCCACAGCCAGATCTTCGTTCTGCGACGCATCCCCACCCGCGAATTCTAAGTCGCGCGTGCTCCGGCGACGGTGGGCCGGCGACCGGGTCAATCCGGCGGCGATCGGATCGGACCGCGATAGTAGGGTGCCGATCGCGACGCCCCGGAAGGGTGGATGCCGAAGGAGGCCCCATGATCGCTGCACTCAACCGATTGGTCGAGCTGGTCGAGGAACGTCTCGACGACGACCTCGACGTCGGGATGCTGGCGACCGAGCTCGGCACGACGGAGTATCACCTCCGCCGGATGTTCTCGTCGCTCGCGGGCATGCCGCTGTCGGAGTACGTCCGAAGGCGCCGTATGTCGGTGGCCGTCGCCGACGTGCTCGGAGACGGCGACCTGCTCGGCATCGCAGTGCGGTACGGGTACGGCTCGACCGAGGCCTTCGGGCGGGCGTTCCGTTCCGTCCACGGCGCCGGCGTCGGCGACGTGCGGCGAGACGGCGGTCCCCTTCGCATCCAACCGCAACTCAGGTTCCGCCTGACCGTCGAAGGGAGCGTCCCCATGGACACCCGCATCACCGACCGACCCGCCTTCCGACTCGTGGGCCACGCCGCCCGCGTGCCGCTCATCCATGAAGGCGTCAACCCGCACATCCAAGCCCACATCGCCTCGATCCCCGCCGTGGAGCACGCGCGTCTGAAGGCGCTCGGCGACACGGATCCGGCGGGGCTGCTGCAGGTGAGCGCCGACGTGGACGCGGACTACGCCGAGGGGAGCGAGCTGACCTACCTCCACGGGGTCGCCGTCACCGACGCGACGCCGGTGCCCGACGGTCTCGACGTCATCGACGTCCCGGCCGGGATGTGGGCCGTGTTCCGTGTCGAGGGCGACTACCCGGCTGCGCTGCAGGACGCCTGGGCGGCCACGGCGACGGAGTGGTTCCCCTCGAACCCGTGGCGGCTCCGCACCGGACCGTCCATCGTCGCGGTGCTCGACCGGGCAGAGGACTTCAGCACCGCCACCTGCGAGCTGTGGCTGCCGGTCGAACGCGCCTGATCGTGGATGCCGCCCAGCCACCCGCGACTCAGCCGCGCTCCTGCGCTGCCAAGAACTCGCGGATGGCTGTGGCGGCGCGCTCCGGCGCTTCCTGCGCGACGTAGTGCCCCACGCCCTCGAACTCGACGTGGGTGACGGGCCCGGCGACGACCTGTGCGAGGGTCGCGGCGGTGAAGTCACCACCGAATCCGCCGACGGCGAGCGTGGGGACGCTCAGCGGTGTCGCCGCTCGCGCCCGGAACTCCTCGCCCTCGGCGAGCATGGACCGATACAGACCGACGGCGCCGTTCCAGCCGTCGGTGCGGGCGTAGCCGCGCGCGAATTCGGCCACGTCCTCGTCGGTGATCGAGCCGGTGACACCCGTCATCGACGGGAACGCCCACGCTCCGAGCAGTTCGCGTTCGCGCCCGGTGAAGAGCAGGCGGGGGATGCCGGGAGCGGTCAGGGCGCCGATGTGCCACGAGCCGCCGCGGGTGATGTCTCCGAACGCCTCGAGGCCGAACCCCGCGAGCCCCATCTCGATGCCCGTGATGCTCCGGACGTCGGCGGGGTGGTCGCCGGCCAGACGGTAGAGGGCGCCGCCGGCGATGTCCTGTCCCACGAGGTGCACCGGACCGACGCCGAGGGCGACGATCAGCGCATGCAGGTCAGCTGCCGCGACCGCACTGCTGAACCTCTCGTCGGCGGTCGCGGAGTCGCCGAACCCGCGGAGGTCGACCGCGAACACCCGGAACCGGTCCGCGAGCAGCGGGATGAGCCTGCGAAAGGCCCACTAGGATTCCGGGAAGCCGTGCACGAGCAGGACCGGAGGTGCGTCCTTCGGGCCGGAGGAGACGAGGTGCAGCGTCGTTCCGCCCACATCGGCGATGTGGTGCGTGACCTGGGGGATCGTTGCGCCTCGTGGGGCGATGGTGGTGATCATGATTCGTCCTTTCAATTGACAACCTGATTGTCAAAGTAAGACTAGGCAACGTGGTTGTCAATAGGTGTCCGTGCGCGCTACGGTCGAGGGGTGGACACGATGACCGGCGCCCGCTTCGCGCAACTCCTGTACCGATCGTTCGAGGCGATGGTCGACGGCGTGCGGCAGGATCTCGCCCGCGAGGGACATGCCGGTCTGACGGTCGCCAACGAGTTCGCCATGCAGGCGATCGATGCCGGGGCGGCCAATGCTGCGGAGCTCGCCCGTGCGCTCGGCGTGACGCGCCAGGCGGCGGCGAAGACGATCGCCGCGCTCGAGTCCATGGGCTACGTGACGCGGACCGCGGACCCCGACGACGCTCGCCGCAAGCGCCTCGTCGTGACCGACCGCGGTCACGCGGCGATCGCCATCGGTGCGCAAGGCTTCGACGCGATCTACCGCGAGTGGCGGGATGCGGTCGGCCCTGCGCGCGCGGATGCGGTCATCGCAGCGCTCGAGACGCTCCGCGAGCGAGGCATGCGAGTGTGACGGCGGGCGTCGCAATCCGGTGGCGCCACTTCATGCCGGTATCGGCATAGATCGCCCACCCACTACGTTCGGTCACCATGACCCGCACGCCGCCGACCATGCCCACGCCGCGCACGTACCCGTTGCGCGGCGGCCCCTCGCTCCGGTGGGGCATCGTCGCCCCCGGCGCGATCGCCGCGGACTTCGTCCACGCGCTGCACACGCACACGGATCAGCGGGTCGTGGCGGTCGCGTCGCGGTCACCGGAGCGGGGGGCGGCGTTCGCGCAGCGCCACGGCATCCCTCGCAGTCACGCGGGGTACGAGGGCCTGTACGCCGACACGGACGTCGAGATCGTCTACGTCGCGGCGCCGCACAGTCAGCACCTCGCGCTCGCGCTCGGCGCGATCGGCGCGGGCAAGCACGTGCTCGTCGAGAAGCCCATCGGGCTCTCCGCCGACCAGGCGCGCATCATCCGCGATGCGGCGCGTTCGGCCGGCGTCTTCGCGATGGAGGCGATGTGGACGCGGTTCCTGCCGCAGACCGACGTCATGGTGCAGCTCCGGGATGCGGGCGACCTCGGCGAGGTGCGACTCGTCACGGCCGACTTCGGCTTCCGCGCCGAGGGCGGGGGTCGCATCCTCGATCCGGCGCTCGGGGGTGGTGCGCTGCTGGATCTCGGGGTGTACCTCGTCTGGCTCAGCCGGCTGTGGCTCGGCGCGCCCGACACCGTCGAAGCCCGCGGCATCCGGAGTTCCACGGGCGTCGACGCGCAGAGCACGGTCGTGCTCGGGCACGAGTCCGGTGCCCAGGCCGTGCTGACGACGAGTCTGCTCGTCGGCTCGCCCGGTCGTGCGGGGATCTCCGGCGCTGCGGCGCACCTCGACCTCGACCCGGCATGGGTGTTCCCGAGCGGGTTCGACCTCGTCACCGGCGACGGGATGCGGCAGCGCTTCGACGACGCGTCCGGGCTGACCCGGCGGCAGGGGATGGCGTGGCAGACCGCCACCGTCGCCCGGCACGTCGCGGACGGGCGGATCGAGGCGCCGGAGCATCCGCTTGACGCGTCGATCGGCGTCCTGGCGGTCATCGACGAGGCACGCCGACAGGTGCTCGACGCGTCATGAGCATCGCTCCTGAGAGAGCGCTCCCAAGAAATCCTTGACGCCGGCCCCCCGGAGCGCATACCGTCTTCCGCAAGTCATGGGAACGTGCCCATGGGAACGTGCCCATGGATTCCGGACTTTCCGCACACAAAGGAGTGATCGTGAACGCAACGCGCAAGGTCGCAGCGTCGGTGGTCGGTGTCGCCGCATTGGCGCTCATCGCCGCCGGCTGCTCCAACGGCCCGAGTGAGAGTGGGGGAGGCGGCGACGAGAAGATCACGCTGACCATCACCACGTTCGGGACGATGGGCGTCGACGCCAACTACGAGAAGTACATGGAGGAGAACCCGAACATCGTCATCGAGGCGACGAACCTCGAGGGTGGTGGCGCCGCCCGTGACGACGCCTACGCGAAGATCGCGGCGCGCACGGGTCTCAGCGACATCGTGGCGATCGAGGAGGGCTGGCTCGGCACGATCGCGGAGGTCTCCGACGCCTTCGTCGACCTCCGCGACTACGGCATCGAAGACGTCAAGGACCAGTGGCTCGACTGGAAGTACGAGCAGGGCACCACCACCGACGGCAAGGTGCTCGGCGCGGGGCTCGACATCGGCCCGCAGGGGCTCTGCTACCGCGGCGACCTGTTCGCCGAGGCGGGCCTGCCGAGCGAGCGCACCGAGGTGGCCGAGTACTTCGGCGGCGAAGACGCGACCTGGGACCGCTTCTTCGAGGTCGGTCAGGAGTACGTCGACAAGACCGGCAAGGCGTTCTACCACTCGCCGCGGTTCTTCTGGAACTCGTTCGTGAACCAGCAGGAGGAGGGTTACTACAAGAAGGACGGCGAGACCCTCAACATCGAGGACAACAAGGTCCTGAAGGACCAGTTCTTCAAGATCGTCGAGGCGGAGCAGAACGGCCTCGGCGCCGGACTCCCGGGCTGGGACGTCGGGCCTGAGGCCAAGGCCGGCGACTTCGCCGTCTACATGTGCCCGAGCTGGATGCTGGGCATCGTGCAGGGCTACTACGACGCCGGCACGACCGACAGCGGTTGGGACTTCGCCGACGTGCTCCCCGGGGGCGCGGCGAACTGGGGCGGCGCGTTCCTCGGGGTCTCCGAGTCGTCCGAGCACAAGGAGGAGGCGGCGAAGCTCGCCCTCTGGCTCGCTTCGCCCGAGCAGCAGGCGGCCGCGTTCGAAGTGGCCGGTCCCTTCCCCAGCACGCTGGAGGGTCAGGAGCTCGTCGCCGGCACGACGAGCGAGTTCTTCAACAACGCCCCCGTCGGCGAGATCTTCGCAGCCCGCGCCGAGGGCGTGGTCGCCCAGGTGAAGGGTCCGGAGGACTCCAACATCCAGGACAACGTCTTCGGTCCGACCTTCGACCGCGTCAGCCAGGGCGAGATCACGGATCCCCAGGAAGCGTGGGATGAGGCCATGGAGCTGCTGCACCAGTTGGTCGACTGACCACGGGGCGCGCGGTCCGGCGGCAGCGCCGGGCCGTGCGCCCGCCACCCCCTCCACCTTCCCGTCTCGCGGATTGGCTCAATGATGACCACCCTCACCCGGAGTCGCCCCCTCCGTTCGGAACTCACGTTCCGCCAGAGGGTCAATCGCTTCGACTACACCTTCTCCCCGTACCTCTACATCGCCCCCTTCTTCATCCTCTTCGCCCTGATCGGCATCTTCCCGATCGCGTACACGTTCAACGTCTCGCTCTACGACTGGCACCTGCTGAAGGGGCAGGGGGACTTCGTCGGGCTCGCGAACTACGTCGAGATCCTGAGCGACGGCCTCTTCTGGAACGCGTTCGGCAACACCGTGAGCATCTTCCTGCTCTCCGCCATCCCGCAGCTCGTCGTCGCCACCGGCATCGCCGCGCTGCTCGACCAGGCGATCCGCGGCAAGACGTTCTGGCGCATGAGCGTCCTGCTGCCGTACATCGTGGCGCCGGTCGCGGTCACCGTGATCTTCCTGCAGATCTTCAACCAGTACCACGGCCCCATCGCCGGGCTCCTCGAGCTCTTCGGGCTCGATCCGATCCGCTGGACCTTCGACGTCTTCCCCTCCCACGTCGCCATCGCCACGATGGTGAACTGGCGCTGGACCGGGTACAACGCCCTCCTGCTGCTCGCCGCCATGCAGGCCGTGCCGCGCGACGTGTACGAATCTGCGGCGATCGACGGCGCGAACAAACTCCGCCGGTTCTGGTCCATCACGATCCCGATGATCCGGCCGACGCTCGTGTTCGTCGTCATCACCGCGACGATCGGCGGCCTGCAGATCTTCACGGAGCCGCGGCTCTTCGACGCCCGCACCTACGGCGGCGGCAACAAGCAGTTCCAGACGATCGTCCTCTTCCTCTACGAGATGGGCTTCGCGCGGCGCGACTTCGGCCGCGCGGCCGCCACCGCCTGGATCCTGTTCCTCATCATCGTGCTCGTCGGGCTCCTCAGCTACGCGATCACCAGAGCCATCCGCAGCGCCGACACCAAGACCGGTCGGGTCAAGATCGCCACGATCGGCGCGCAGCAGGGAGAGTCATGACCGGCATCATCGCGTCCCCGCGCACCCCGAAGGCCACGACGGACAAGGAACGGCGCACCGCCGACGCGGAACGGCGGGCCCGGCGCAAGCGCGCGTACGAACGCCCCGGCGTGCTCACCTATGCACTGCTCATCGCGTTCTTCGCCGGCTCCGCGTTCCCCCTCTGGTGGTCGTTCGTCATCGGCAGCCGGCAGTCCTCCGACGTCAACCTCGTGCCGCCGGCGGTCGTGCCGGGACCGAACTTCCTGGTCAACGTCGGCAAGGTGTTCGACATCGTGCCGTTCTGGTTGGCGCTGTTCAACAGCATCCTGATCTCCGGCGCGATCACGGTCTCGGTCGTGTTCTTCTCCACCCTGGCCGGCTACTCGTTCGCGAAGCTCCGCTTCCGCGGGCGGACCGGGCTGCTGCTCGCGGTGATCGCGACGATGGCCATCCCGACCCAGCTGGGCATCATCCCGCTGTTCATGCTCATGGGCGAGTGGGGTTGGATCGGCACCGTCCAGGCGGTCATCGTCCCCGGCATGGTCACCGCGTTCGGCGTCTTCTTCATGCGGCAGTACCTCGTCGACGTCATCCCCGACGAGCTCATCGAGGCCGCCCGGGTGGACGGCGCGAACATGTGGGGCACGTTCTGGCACGTGGCCGTCCCCGCGGCCCGACCGGCGATGGCGGTGCTCGCCCTGTTCACCTTCATGGCGTCGTGGACGGACTACCTCTGGCCGCAGTTGGTCCTCAGTCCCCGCAACCCCAACGTGCAGACCGCGCTCGCCGCGCTGAGCGCCGCGGGCGGGCAGAACCCGGACAACGCCATGGTGCTCGCGGGCGCCGTCCTCTCGGTGATCCCGCTGCTCATCCTCTTCTTCGTCGCGGGCCGCCAGCTCGTGGCCGGAATCATGCAAGGTGCAGTGAAAGGCTGATATGACCGTCGACATGTCGATCCATTCCCGGGAACGTCCGGACGCGCTGTCTGAGGATCGCGTCTTCCCGCCCGGCTTCCTCTTCGGCTCCGCCACCGCGGCGTACCAGATCGAGGGTGCGACCGAGGCGGACGGGCGAGGCCCCTCCATCTGGGACACCTTCAGCGCCACCCCGGGGAAGATCGTGGGCGGGGACACTGGCGCGATCGCCGACGACCACTACAACCGGCTGGAGTCGGACCTCGACCTCATGGCCGGCCTCGGGCTCCAGGCGTACCGTTTCTCGATCGCGTGGCCGCGGATCCAGCCCACCGGGACGGGCGAAGCCAATCAGGCCGGACTCGACTTCTACGGCCGACTCGTCGACGGGCTCCTGGCCCGCGGCATCCGCCCGATCGCGACCCTCTACCACTGGGACCTCCCGCAGGCCCTGGAGGATGCGGGCGGCTGGACGAACCGCGAGACGGCGTACCGGTTCGCGGACTACGCCCGGATCGTCGTCGGCGCGCTCGGGGATCGCGTGCCGGTGTGGACGACGCTGAACGAGCCGTGGTGCAGCGCGTTCCTCGGGTACGGCTCGGGCGCGCACGCCCCCGGCAGCACCGACCCCGACGCGGCGCTGCGCGCGATGCACCACCTGAACCTCGCCCACGGGCTCGGCGCGCAGGTGATCCGCGAGCTCGCACCGGATGCGGAGGTGTCGGTGACGCTGAACTTCCACGTCGTCCGCGGCACCGACGCCGAGGCGGTCCGTCGGATCGACGCGCTCGCGAACCGGTCGTTCACCGGTCCGATCCTCGAGGGCGCCTACCCGGCGGACCTCCTCGAGGACACCGCATCCGTCACCGACTGGTCGTTCGTGCGGCCGGGGGACGCCGAGCTCATCCACCAGCCGCTCGACTTCCTCGGGGTGAACTACTACTCGACGACCCTGGTGCGCATGTGGGACGGGGTCTCGCCGCGCCAGCGGGCGGACGGGCACAAGGACGTCGGCGGATCCCCCTGGCCCGGCAGCGAGCACGTGGAGTTCCTCCAGCAGGAGGGCCCGTACACGGCGATGGGCTGGAACATCGCGCCCGAGGCGCTCGAGGAGCTGCTCGTGTCGCTGCACGAGCGGTACCCGCAGCTGCCGCTGATGATCACCGAGAACGGCGCCGCGTTCGACGACGAGGTGGTGGGGGAGCGGGTGCACGACGACCTGCGCGTCGACTACCTGCGCCGGCACGTCGACGCCGCGCGCCGCGCGATGGCGCAGGGCGTCGACCTCCGCGGCTACCTCGTGTGGTCGCTGCTGGACAACTTCGAGTGGGGCTACGGGTACAGCAAGCGGTTCGGCATCGTCCACGTCGACTACGACACCCAGCGGCGCACGGTGAAGGACAGCGGGCGCTGGCTCGCCGAACTCATCGACCGCCGCGTCATCCCGGAGTAACGCCCGGGAGGAGTGCCATACGCTAACGGAGGGGATCGCCGCCGGTCGCGCGCGACCATCGATCGGCGGAGGGAGGCCGGCTTGGACGAGCGGACATCTGCGTCGCCGAGGTCGCACGTGCCCACGCTGCGTGCCGTTGCGGAGCTCGCCCGCGTGTCGACCTCCACGGCGTCGCGGGTGATCACGGGCTCCCCGCACGTGACGGCGGAAGCGGTCGCCCGCGTCCAGGCGGCGATCGAGCAGCTCGGCTACGTCCCCAACCGCGCCGCACGCAGTCTCGTCCGGCGGCAGCCGCAGACCATCGCCATGATGATCCCCGAGCGCACGGCGGAGTTCTTCGCCGACCCGTACTTCGCCGAGGTGATCCAGGGGGCGGCCCTGTACGCGTCGTCCACGGACTACTCGCTCACGCTGCTGATCGAATCCGAGTCCGCGCCGGAGAAGACGCATCAGGTGCTCGGACGCGGCAACGTGGGCGGCGCCTTGATCCTGTCCCACTACAGCGAGTCGGAGACCTACTTCCGGCTCTCCTCGTCGCTCCCGGTCGTCTTCGGCGTCCGGCCGCCCGGGGCGCACGACGCCGACATCCACGTGGTCGACGTCGACAACGCCGCGGCGGCGGCGCTCGCCACCGGGCACCTCGTCGAGCGCGGTGCCGCGCGCGTCGCGACGATCACCGCGCCGCTCGACACCACCGCCGGGCGCGAACGGCTCGAAGGATGGCGCGACGCCCTCGTGACGGCGGGGCTCACCCCCGGCGCGTGGGAGGAAGGCGACTACACGCCGGCCGGCGGCGCCGCGGCGATGCGTCGGCTGCTCGAGCGCGACGAGCCGTTCGACGCGCTGTTCGTCGCGTCCGCCCAGATGGCGTCGGGCGCGCTGGGTGTGCTGCAGGCGCAGGGCCTTCGCGTGCCCGAGGACGTCCTCATCGCGACGCTCGACAACAACTACTTCTCCACGAGCACGACCCCGCCGCTGACGACGGTCGACCTCCACACGGAGCAGAAGGGGGCCATGATGGTGCAGGCCCTCATCCGGCTGATCGAGGGGGCCACGGTCGACACCGAGGTCTTCGTCCCGATCGCGCTGATCGAGCGCGAGTCGACGAACCGCGGCTGACGCCCCCGCCCGGCACGGCGGCGCGTCCCGTCATCGGGTTCCGGTCCGTTCGATGAGTCCGTATGCGACGCCGCCCGGCCCGAGCACATGCCGGAACCGCACGCCGCCGCCCTCGCCCCCGGTCCCGATGGCGGCGAATCCGGCAGCCGCGAGGGTATCGACAGCGGTCACGAGATCCTCGACGAGGAATCCGACGACGGTGTCCTGACCGTCGAAGAGATACTCGGGACGGGCCTGATCCCCGGTCAGATACTCCAGCAGATCGCCGTCGGCGGTCGTGACCAGGAGCTTGCCCGGTTCGTCGAGCACCACTGACAGGCCCAGTGCACTCGCCATGGCTCGTGCCTGGTCCCGTACGGGCTCGGTGACGCGTCGCGCCACCCAGGTCACGGTTCGGATCGTCATGGTGCCTCCCGCTGCTGCATCGTCGCATTCGATACCCGGCATCGTGTCCGGATGTTCTCATCAGAACTGTAAGGGGTTTACAGTTCTGATGATGGCAGTGTCGCCATCCAGACCCGAGGAGTCATCGATGACCCGAACCCCGACCGAACCGATCGTCGTGCTCGGTGGCGGCCCCGCCGGCATGGCTTGCGCGCTCGCGCTGCACACCGCAGGGCACGACGTCGTGATCCTGGAGCGATACCGCGAGGCCCGCCCGGCCGGCAACATCCTGAATCTGTGGCCACCGCCCATCAAGGCCCTCGAGCACATGGGCGTCGACATCCGGGACCTCGGTGCACCGTGCCACTCCACGTTCCGCAACGCGAAGGGACGCGTCCGGGCGGACGTGCAGATCCCCGACCACGTCGTCGAACGCTACGGCGGCGGCTTCATCGGGATGCTGCGCCCCGAGCTCTACCGGCGGATGCTCGCCGCGCTCCCGGAGGGGATGCTGCGCACCGGGCAGGAGGTGACCGGCATCCGCGACGCCGGCGACCATGTGGAGCTGTCGATGGCGGACGGGACGCTCCGACGCACCCCGCTGCTCATCGGCGCCGACGGCATCGACTCCATCGTGCGTCGCCATCTCTGGGGCGACTCGCCCAAGCGCGAGCACCGGCTGGCGATCATCGGCGGGTACACGTTCGACGACGTGCCCGACGCCGAGCAGGGCGAGGCGATCATCGCGCACACCCGTACCGTGCAGGGGTCGTACACGTCGATCCGTGAGGGCGGCCGCGACGGGTACCAGTGGTGGGTGCTGCAGGCGTGCGACCCGGACGCGCCCGCACCCGCGGATCTGCGTGGCGCGGCGCTCCGCGGTGCGCAGGGCTTCGGCGCCCCGCTCACCTCGCTCATCGAAGCGACGACCGACGACCACGTGCAACGCTGGGTGATCCGCGACCGGAAGCCGCTGAAGCAATGGTCGAAGGGGCGCATCACCCTCGCCGGCGACGCCGCCCACGCGACCAGCCCGTACGCCGCCTATGGCGCCGGGATGTCGATCGGCGACGGGTACTTCCTCGGCAAGCTGCTCGCCGGGGCCGACCTGACCGACGGTGACGCGGTGGGCCGCGCGCTCGCAGAGTACGACCGCATCCGCATCCCGCACACGACCATGCAGGTGCAGCAGGCGTACATCCTCGGCAAGGTGTTCCACCATGCGCCGGCACCGCTGCGCCCGCTCCGCGACGTCGTGCTGGACCGCACCCCGATGCTGCAGAAGCAGATCGGTGAGCGGAGCCCGAAGGAGATCGTCGCGCAGCTGGACGAGATGGGCGACGGGATCCGCGTCCCGGCCTGACCCCTCGGTCTCAGCGGCCCGCGTCGGCGACCCCGGCGCGGGCCGCCGCCATGCGGATGAGCCGTCGGCGGAGGCTCTCGTCGTCGGGTGCGAACGGCGAGGCGAAGTCCGGTCCGTACATCGTGCTCATCACGAGTTCGGAGAAGAGCATGGTGGCGATGTCGCGGCCGACCTCCTCGCCGAGCGCCAGTGCTGCGGACAGTGCGTCGATGAGGCGACGCGCCTCCTCGACGCCCCTCCGGTGGATGAGCTCGTCCTGGAGCGACGCGGCGATCACCGGGCGCAGCAGTGCGGCGTGGTCGCTGAACTGCGCGACCGCCGCATCGACGACGGCCCCGATGCGCGTCAGGACGGGTGCGGAGGCGTCGGGCAGAGCGCGGACGGCCGCCTCGTCCGAGGCGCGGATCCGCAGCATCACGTGCTCGTAGACCGCGGCGACGAGACCGGCCCGGCCGTCGACCCGCGCGTACAGCGAGGGTGCCGAGATGTCGGCGCGGCGACAGACGGCGCTGACCGTCAGCGCGTCGAGTCCGCCCTCGGTGAGGAGCGCGACGCCGGATTCGAGCACGCGCTCCCAGGCGTCGCGGGTGCGCTGCTGGCGGGGGGCGCGCACCTGTCGTTCCGGGGTCACCCCCCGATCATCCCATCCGCGTCGTGGCGAGGCGGCGTCACCGCGCGAACGACGGCTGGTCACTCCTCGTGCCGGAGGAGGTCGCCGGGCTGGCAGTCCAGCGCCTCGCACAGCGCTTCGAGTGTCGTGAACCGCACCGCCTTCGCCCGCCCGTTCTTCAACACCGCCAGGTTCGCCGGCGTGATGCCGACCCGCTCGGCGAGTTCGCCGACGCTCATCTTGCGCCGGGCGAGCATGACGTCGATGCCGACGACGATCGGCACTCAGATCACCCCGTCCAGCTCGTCGCGCAGCATCCGGGCCTCCCGTTCCCGCCTGATGGCCTGGCGCAGCAGGGCGCGCATCACCACGACGAGCAGGGCCATGCCGGCGAGGACCAGCCCGGCGCCTCCGACCAGGCCGACGAGCCCCGGCGCCGCGCCGCCCGGGGCGAGCAGGACGGCGAGGACGAACGCCAGCACGGATGCGGCAGCGATCGCCCCGACGATGACGTCGACGTATCGGAACGAGACGTCGGAGAAGACGGCGTCGCGCCGGACGAGGGTGAGCAGTCGCCACACGCACACGCCGAACACCTGCATCGTGGCGACACCCAGGACGAGGATCGCCACGAGCGCGATGCGTCCCCAGAGCGCCTCCCCGTGGAGGTCGGACCAGACGGCCGGCGCGATGAGCGTCTGCACGAGCACCGACCCCGCGAGGGAGAGCGTGATGACGACTTTGAGGATGACGATGACCGTGGTGTGCATGAGGGTGCCCCTTCCGGAACCGCTCTCAATCTATCGATATTCGATAGAAACCTCAAGCCTTTCGATCGGTATCGCGGTGATCGTCGGTGATGAGCGCGGGCACCCGCCGGTCGACGACCACCAGGATCACGGCGATGACGATGCCGATCGCGAGCACGACGATGCAGTTGCGCAGCGACGCCGCGAAACCGATGGTCGTGACATCGAGGAACGGGTACGGGTACCAGCCGGTGAACGCGCCGTGGATGAACGTGTAGACGATCCAGAGCACGGGCCAGATGAGTGCGAGCGGCAGGGTGACCCACGTCATCCGGGGGCGCGGCCCGAAGATCAGCCAGCCGATGAGCGTCGCCCACGGCGAGATGTAGTGGAAGCCGATGGTCGCCGCGAGCGCCCATCCTTCGAGGTGCACGAGGGGCGCGAGGATCGTCTCGTACACGAGCCCGGTGATGATGATCCCGAGCAGGGCGTCGAGCCGCAGCACCCGCCAGACCGGACCGTCGCGGCGGATCGACAGGGCGAGCGCGATCGAGGTGCCGAGCACGAACAGGTTGCTCTGGATGGTGAAGAAGCTGAACAGCCGCACCATCCGGGTGCCGACCGGGCCGGTCGCGTTCGAGCCCGAGTTCGCGTCCTGCCCGCCGGTGAGGATGAGGATGATCTGCACGATCAGCGACAGCGCGACGATCACGGCGATGGCGCCGAACCAGATCCTCGCCACCCGGTCCCGTGTCGCCGTGCCGGTGCGCTCCCGCAGCCGCGTGTCCGTCATCGCTTCCCCCTCGCGTCGTTGCCGCACATGCTAGGGGACCCGAGGCGTCGAGCGCACGCAGGAAAAGCCCGGTGACCTCCGGTTCCGGCGTCTCGGCGAGCCGACGCTCGGCCTCGTCAGGATGCGGCGACGCCGAGCGTCTCGAGGGCGTAGACGCCGAAGGCGATCGCCAGCGCCCCGAAGGCGAGCCCGCCCATGGCCCAGGCGAGCCGTCGGTTGCGTCGGCGGGGGTCGCCGCCGCTGCGGGCGATCAGGAGCATGAGCACCCACATCACGACGGTGAACGCGATGCCGACGATCGGCAACGCGAGCTGCAGGGTGAGGAGGAAGCCGAACACGACGAGGGCGATGACCGCCAGCGCCGTCGCGGGGATGAGCCACTGCCGCGCCGAGCCCTGCTGCAGCGGAGTCTGGTTCGACCACGACGTCGGCTCGGCCGGCCGCCCCGAGTCGTTGCGGGGGTCATCGGTCGTCATCGTCGCTGCCTTCCCGGATGCCCGCCTCCAGGAGTCGGGTGACCTCGCCGTCCGTCGTCTGCGGGAAGGTGTCGTACCACTCCCCGACGGCGCGGAACCGCTCCGGCGTCGCCAGGCAGACGACCTCGTCGGCCACGTGCCGGAGCGCCTCGCACGCCTCCTGCGAACCCACCGGGGCCGCGACCACGACGCGTTCCGGCCGAAGGGTGCGCGCCGCCGCGACGGCCACCCGCATGGTCGCCCCGGTCGCGAACCCGTCGTCGACGAGCAGCACCGTCGCGCCGCGGATCGTCGACGGGTCGCGGCCGGCACGGTACCGCGCGTCGCGACGGCGGAGCTCGGCGAGTTCGCGCGCGGCCACGTCGTCGAACGCCTGGCCGCCGCCGAGCCGTGCGACGAGGTCGTCGTCGCGGTAGGTCTCGATCGTGCCGGCGACCATCGCGATCGCACCCATCGCGAGTTCCGGGCGCGACGGCGCCCCGACCTTGCGGACGACGAGCACGTCGAGCGGCGCATCGAGTGCGCTGGCCACCTCGGCTGCGACGGGCACGCCGCCGCGCGGCAGGGCGAGCACGACGAGGTCGCGTCCCGCATACGGCTCGAGCGCCTCGGCGAGGGCGCGCCCCGCCGCGGTGCGGTCGGTGAATCGGGTCGGCGACGGCATCCGTGGTTCCTTCGCGTGGGCATCGGCGGTGGACCAGCCACGGTACGGGTCGCCCGACCACCGGGCACCCCCTGGCGGACGGGGGCGAAGGCGCGTAAGAACGAACGTTGCGTCCGCGTTCCCGGGACGCGGACATCGGATGCCGGCGCTGCGTGCTTATCCACAGCCCTCGCCGAACGGTCGCCGCGCCGCGCGTACCCTCGCTCGGATGAGCGACGTCGCGCGTCCCGCATCCGGCCCCACCCGCGCCCCGGTCAGCACCGGGCAGGCCATCCTCAACACGATCAAAGGGTCGCTCGGCAACCTCGTCGAGTGGTACGACGTGTACGTCTACACGGTGTTCGCCACCTACTTCGAAGCGCAGTTCTTCGACGAGGCCGACAAGAACTCGACCGTGTACATCTACGCGATCTTCGCCGTGACGTTCATCATGCGACCGATCGGGTCGTGGTTCTTCGGCCGGTTCGCCGACCGGCGCGGGCGCCGGGCGGCGCTCTCGGTGAGCGTCACGCTCATGTCGGCCTGCTCGTTCATCGTCGCGATCATGCCGACGCGGGAGGTGATCGGCGTCTGGGCCGCCGTCATCCTCGTGTTCGCGCGGCTGCTGCAGGGGTTCGCGACCGGCGGAGAGTACGGCACCTCCGCCACGTACATGTCCGAGGCCGCCACGGCGAACCGGCGCGGGTTCTTCTCCTCGTTCCAGTACGTCACCCTCGTCGGCGGACACGTGCTCGCGCAGCTCACGCTCCTTGTCATCCTCGCCGTCATGCCCGTCGAGGCGGTCGCCGACTGGGGATGGCGGATCGGGTTCTTCATCGGTGGCATCTCGGCACTCGTGGTGCTGTGGCTGCGGCGCACGATGGACGAGTCGCTCAGCGAATCGCACCTCGAGGCGGTGCGGAGCGGCCAGGACCGTGCGGCGGGATCGCTGAAGACCCTGCTGACGCGATACTGGCGACCGCTCCTCTGGGTGTTCCTCGTCACCGCCGGCGGCACGATCGCGTTCTACACCTACAGTGTCAACGCCCCCGCCATCGTGAAGACGACCTTCGGCGAGGACGGCGCAATGGCCGCGACCTGGACGAACCTCATCGGACTCGTCTTCCTCATGCTCATCCAGCCGCTCGGAGGGCTCCTCAGCGACCGGATCGGCCGCAAGCCGATGCTCGTCTTCTTCGGCGCAGGCGGGGTGCTCTACACGTGGGTGCTCATCACCTTCCTGCCGCAGACGACCTCGCCGATCACGGCGTTCCTGCTGACCGCGATCGGCTACGTCATCCTCACGGGGTACACGTCGGTGAACGCGATCGTGAAGGCCGAGGTCTTCCCCGCCGAGGTCCGTGCGCTCGGCGTCGGTCTCGGCTACGCGGTCGCGAACTCCGTCTTCGGCGGCACCGCGCCGGTCATCTACCAGGCGTTCCTCGCCGCCGACCAGGTGCTGTGGTTCGTCGTCTACGTCACCGCGGTCATCGCGATGAGCCTCGTCGTCTACATCTTCTTCATGCGCAACCGTGCCGAGACCGCCCTCGACCGCGAGCAGGGCGCGGCGTGGTCCCGGCCGGCGGATGCGGCGGCCCGCCGCTGAGTCGGGCGCCTCAGAGCACGGTGATCGTGCCGATGCCGACGACGAGCGACCACACCAGGATGGCGAGCGTCACGAGTCGTTCCGGCAGCCCGAAGCCTCGTCGCAACGCCGGCGTCGCGGCGAGGACGAGCGCCAGGATGCTCCCCGCGCCGATGATCCAGCCGAGCCAGTTCGATGCGTCGGAGAATCCGAGCCCGCCTTCCCCGGTGGCCGCGTAGACGGTCCCGATCACGAACGCACTGATGGTGGCCGCGGCGAACCCCAGGACGGTCAGGGCGATGTGGAGCACGCCCGGGCCGGTGCCCGCAGCATCCGGATCATCGACGCGGAGGAACGCGAGACCGAGCCTGGTGAGGCCGAGGAGGAGGAGAAGCACCGTGGCCAGGACGGCGCCGTCGATCGGGAGGAAGGCGATCCCGAGTGCGATCTCGCCGATGCCGAACGCGACAGCCTGGGCGACGTACAGGGGACGGTATCTCGTCGCACCGTACGCGCTCAGCGCGTCGCCGACCGGGCTCTTCCCGGAGGGCACGACGTGCAGGGCGACCAGGGCGACCGCGCAGACGAGCACTCCGGCGATGGCGATGTATGCGGCGATGTCCATCCCGCGACGGTAGACGGGAGGTCCGGTCGCCGCAGCCCCCTTGCGTCGCGCAGGGCGTCGGCCGTATTACGACGGTGATCCGATCCGGCCGGGACCGATCCGTGGTGTCCCGCCCCGTATTAGGCTCGCCGCATCCGTCCACTGCTGTGCGATCCGCGCAGCGCCGCGGACGGCGCGACGCAGCGGAAGGAACCCCATCATGACCATCGACACCACCGCCCCCGTCTGGGAGGGGAAGCTGTTCTCCGACGGCTGGAGTGCCGGCTCGGGCGACCCGATCGACGTCGTCTCGCCCGCCACGGGTGCGCGCATCACCACGGTCGCCGGTGCCTCCGCCGCCGACGTCGACCGTGCCGTCGCGAGCGCGAAGACCGCGCAGCGGGCGTGGGGCGCGCAGCCCTACACCGCGCGCGTCGCGGTGCTGCTGAAGGCCGCCCAGCTGCTGCGTGAGAACCCGTCGCGACTGCACGACGTGCTCGTCGCCGAGGCGGGCTCCGCCCAGGGCAAGGCCGGGTTCGAGACGATGCTCGTCACGACCGAGCTGGAGGAGTCGGCGGCGCTCGCATCCCACCCGTACGGCGAGGTGCTGCGGTCGATGAAGCCCCGGTTCTCGGTCGCCAAGCGCGTGCCGGTGGGGGTAGTGGGCGTCATCTCGCCGTTCAACTTCCCCGGCATCCTGTCGATGCGTTCGGTCGCGCCGGCGTTGGCGCTCGGGAACGCAGTCATCCTGAAGCCCGACCCGCGCACCTCGCTCTCGGGCGGGCTCGCGCTCGCCGAGCTGTTCGCCGAGGCGGGACTCCCGGACGGCGTGCTGCACGTGCTGCCCGGCGGCGGCGACGTGGGGCAGGCGATCGTCGCGCACCCGGGCATCTCGACGATCTCGTTCACCGGGTCGACGGCCGCCGGCCGCAAGATCGCCGAGGCCGCGGCGCCGATGCTGAAGAAGCTCCACCTCGAACTCGGCGGCAACAACGCCCTGCTCGTGCTGCCGGATGCGGACGTGGAGAAGGCGGCGGGCGTCGGCGCCTGGGGCAGCTTCCTGCACCAGGGGCAGATCTGCATGACCACCGGCCGCCACATCGTGCACCGCTCCATCGCCGACGAGTACGTGCGGGTGCTCGCCGAGAAGGCGAAGCGGCTGCCTGTCGGCGACGGTGCGGACCCGTCGAACGCGCTCGGTCCGATCATCGACGACCGGCAGCTGCAGCACGTCGTCGACGTGGTGGAGACCGCGGTCACGCAGGGTGCCACTGTGGCCGCCGGCGGCACGCACGAGGGCCGCTTCTACGCGCCGACCGTGCTCACCGACCTCACTCCCGACAACCGGGCGTGGACGGAGGAGATCTTCGGTCCGGTCGCGCCGGTGCTGGTGTACGACGACATCGACGAGGCGATCGACCTCATCAACGCGTCCGAGTACGGCCTGTCGGTCTCGATCCTCACGTCCAACGCGTACCGCGCGTTCGAACTCGCCGAGCGGATCGAGTCGGGCGCGGTGCACATCAACGATGCGACGGTCGACGACGAGGCCCCGATCCCGTTCGGCGGCGCGAAGGCGTCCGGCTCCGGCGGTCGCTTCGGCGGCCCCCACGCGAACCTCGACACCTTCACCGAGACGCAGTGGATCACGGTGCAGTCCGAGATCGAGGGTTACCCCTTCTGATCCGACGACGGATGCGGCCCCGGGTGCGTGCGATGCGCCCGGGGCCGCGTCGTGTCAGCGGAGCGGGTCGAAGGGGGCGGCGACCGGGTCGACCTCGCCCGTCACGATCTGCTTCGCGAGCAGCTTGCCGGTGATGGGGCCGAGGACGATGCCCCACATGCCGTGCCCGCCGGCGACGTACACGCCGGGTGCCCGGGTGGCGCCCACGAGGGGCAGCCCGTCCGGGGTGACGGGACGCGAGCCGACCCACTCGTCCTGCCGGTCGTCGAGGTCGACGCCGGTGAGGAGGTCGCGGGCGGTCTTCACGATCGCCTGGATGCGGCGGGGCTGGAGCGGCTCGTCCGGCCCGCGGAACTCCATGGTCCCCGCCACCCGGAGCCGGCCCCGATACGGGGTGCACGCGATCCGCTGCACCGGCAGGTAGACGGCGTGCTCGGCCCTGTCCTTCGTCGCGACCGAGAAGGAGTAGCCGCGCCCCGCCTGCACGCGCACCTTCACACCCAGCGGCCGGGCGAGCGTCGGCATCCACGCACCGGTCGCGATGACGACCGCATCCGCATCCAGTCGCTCGCCGGTGTCGAGCGTGACGCCGGGCCGTCCGGTCGACGAGACGGCGGTGACCGCATGGCCGAAGCGGAAGACACCGCCGCGCGCCCGCACCGCCTCGCCGAGCGACTCGACGTACGGGCCCGGTTCGATGAACCGCTGCCCGTCCATGCGGTAGACGACGCCGACGCGGTCGGACAGCTGCGGCGCGTAGGTGTGGGGATCCTCGACGCGCTCGATCGGCACCCGCTGCCCGTGCGCCTCGATGTGGGACACCTCGGTGAGGAAGCGGGTCGCGTGCGCCTCCTCGGTGAACCCGACGATGAAGGGGCGATCGTTCGTGGGGGCGTTCACACCGCCGGCGGCCAGTTCGTCGAACGCGTCGAGGGCGAGGTTGTTCGCCGGGACGAGCTTCGCCATCGTGCGGTTCCACGCCCGCATGGTGCCGCGGGCCGCGAACCGCGCGAGGAATCCCCACAGCTTCGGGTCGACCCGGAACGGCACGGTGAGCGCGGCGTCCGGATCGACGAGCGCCTTCGGGCCGTAGGTCCAGACGCTCGGGTCGGCGAGCGGGATGGTCTTCCCGGGGGTCAGGTACCCGGCGTTGCCCCACGACGACCCGGCGGCGACCCCGGTGCGGTCGAGCACGGTCACCTCCAAGCCGTGCTCCTGCAGGTGCCACGCCGTCGCGAGCCCCACCATGCCGGCACCGATCACGATCGCTCGCGCCATCGCGTCCCTCCCTCGTCCGATGCCTCCATGATGTGGATTCCGAGGGGATGGGCGGCTTCAATCGGCTTCTTCTTCGTGGTGATGCCTTCTATGAGGGAGAATCCACACCAGGGACGAGTGAACGGAGGGCCATGGTGGCGGAATCTTCAGCGCTCGAGGCGGAGCTCGACGCGATCGACCTCGCGATCATCGACGCGCTCGTCGAGAACGGCCGGATGCCGAACAGCGAGGTGGCCGCCCGGGTCGGGGTGGCCGAGTCCACCTGTCACAAGCGGATCCGCTCGCTCGTGGCGCGCGGGGTGATCACCGGGTTCACCGCGCAGGTGGATCCCGCCGCGCTCGGGATCGGTCTCGAGGCGCTCATCGCGATCCGGCTGCACGCGCACGCGCGCGGCGGACTGCGTCGATTCCAGTCGTACCTGGAGCGGCTCCCGGCGACGCGCCACGTCTACTTCCTCGCCGGCGACCGCGACTTCCTGGTCCACGTCGCCGTCCGTGACGCGGCCGCGCTCCGCGACCTCGTCTCCGACACCCTCAGCCTGCGCGAAGAGGTCGCGGCGACGAACACGAGCCTCATCTTCGACCACGCGGAAGGGCGCCCGACGCCGGTCCGGTGACCGGCTGCGTCACGCCCCGTCCGAGCCGGCGGTCAGCGCGTCCCGCAACTGCGCCCGGGTGGCGATCCCGAGCTTCGGGAAGATCCGGTAGAGGTGCCCGCCCACGGTCCGCGGTGAGAGGTGCAGCCGTGCTCCGATCTCCTTGTTCGACATGCCCACCGCGGCGAGTTCCGCGATGCGCGCCTCCTGCTCCGTGAGCGTCGCGGTCTGCACCGCGTCCTCACGGCGGCAGGCGCGCAACTCGCGGCGCACGCGGTCGAGCCATGCACCCGCCTCCACACTCTGCAACTCCACCTCCGCCCGTACGAGCTGCCGCTGGGCGTCGGGGGACCGGTGCAGTCGGCGCAGCCGCTCGGCGTACACGAGTCTGAGCCGCGCGGTCTCGTAGACGTACGGTGTCGTCGCCGCCCGCTGGAGGAGCGCCTCGGTGGGCTCGAGCGTGTCGTGCAGGGCGAGCGCCGCCGCGCAGGCGTCGAGCACGAACCGCGTGCGCTCCGACTGCAGCCCGTGCAGCAGCTCCTCGGCGTGCGCGAGCCTCGCCGTCGCCTCCTCCCGCCGGTGCAGCAGGAGCGCGAAGTCGACGACGTCGAACAGCTCCACCGGCCCCCGCGGGCCGGCGGTGAGATCGAGCGCGTCGGGGTCGCGGGTGGACAGCAGCGCCAGCGCGCGCTCGTACCGGCCCGCAGCACCCTCGACCATCGCCTCGACCGAATCGAGCACGATCCGCAGGCGGTACCCGCGACGCAGCGCCGGGTCGGCGCGGATGCGGTCGATGCGGGCCTTCGCCGCATCCTGCTCGCCCCGGAACGCCTCCGCGAGCGCCAGCAGGGTCTCGGCGTTCGCCCGCATGAGCGGGATCGGCACCGTCTCGGTGGTCTCCAGCGCGACGGCGGTCGCCACCTCGAGGTCGGCCCAGCGCTGGTCGTGCGCGAGGATGACCCCGAGCCACGTCGCCGAGACCGCCCGCACCAGCCGGTTCGCCGTCCGCGTGCAGGGGTCAGGCGACGGTGTCGCTGACCCCATCCGCATGTCGCGGTACTCGTTCAGCAGCGACGCGAGGTTGCCCGCGAGCTGCGTCCACCCGCGCCCGTCCGACGACACCGGGAAGTCCAGGTGCGCGGGCGGGGCGAGATCGGGCAGGCCGTAGGCGGTCGCGATCGCGGCGACGTCCGGATGCAGCGGCACTCCGAGCGAGGCACAGAGTTCGACGAACCGCGCCCACCCGCCGGGATCGCCGTCGATGATGTTCGCGAGCGCCAGGACGACGAGGGCCTGGCCCACCGCATCCGTGTCTGCGGCGGGGTCGCGCAGGCGCATCTCCGCCGTCGTCCTGGCCGCGGCGGTGTCGCCCTCGACGAGCGCCTGGCGGAGCGCCCGCGCGGGGGCGCTCTCGCGGATGAGCACGCGGGTGTCGGATGCGGTGAACCGGCCGAGCACGGCCGCGGCGACCCGGAAGTCGCCGTCGAACGCGGCGACCACCGCGGCCCGGGCGGCCAGGCGCGCGGTGCCGGCCGGGTCGTCCGCCGCCTCGGCCGCCGCGACCAGGCACGCCACCGCCCAGGACGGCCGGTCCGCTCGGGCGAACCCCTCCGCGGCCGCGACCAGCGCCTCCGCCGGCACGTCCGCGTCGGCCAGGAGGCCGTGCACCGCGGCTTCCGGCCTGTCGGCGTCGAGACGCGCGCCGGCATGGTCCGCAGGCGATGCACCCGCCAGGACGGCGAGCCGGTGCGCGGGCGACGCCCACTCGGCCGCGCCCCGCCGCATCCGCTCGATGAAGCCGCCCACCTCGTGCGCCACGGACTCGGACGGCGTGGTCCGGGTGCGCATGGCGAGGCCGAGGAGCGTCGCCCGCTCGGGGGCGGGCAGGGCACGGTAGTGCGCCACGAGCGGCTGCGCCTCGGGCGGCAGCTCGGCCGGTCGCGGCAGGGTCAGGAACCAGTGGTCCGCCACGCGGAACCGCTCGAGGGCGGACGGGGTCGGCTCGGCGGCGCCGAAGACGTCCTCGAGGTGGCGCAGCACGAGGGCGGAGGGCCCGTCGGCCGCGACCGGTCGGGTGGCCATGCTTGATGATACGGAAAGACCTGATCAGCCCACATCCCCTCTTGGTGCGCCCGACCGGCCACGACTCGTCGGTGACTCGATCGGGTCGACCGACGCTGTGGGGCGGGTCGCGGCGGCGGGCATCATCCGGGAATGCCCCGATGCCGCAACCGCACCGAGCGGCCGTCGTGACCGGCGCCAGCATCACCGCCGTGCTCGTGCACGACGCGTTCGCCGAGAACGCCGGCTGGACCGCGGTCATCTCCCGTCTCGCCGCCGACGGGGTGCGCGCGGTCGCCGCCGCCAACCCGCTGCGGGGTGTCGCGGTCGACGCCGCCGCCGTCGCGGCACGGGCGCGCGCGGTCGACGGGCCGGTCGTCCTCGTCGGGCACGGCTACGGCGGCATGGTGATGACCGCCGCGGCGGCGCACGTGTCGTGCGTCGAGGCGCTCGTCTACGTCGCCGCACTCGCGCCCGGCCCGGGGGAGACGGTGCTCGCGTTCACCGGCGACATCACCGACGACGTGTTCGCCGCCGTCCCCGACGGCACGGGCGGTGTCGAGCTGACGGTCCGGCCGGACCGGTTCCATGACCGCGTCTGCGCCGACCTCGGCGTCGCGACCGCCGCGCTGCTCGCCGCGACGCAGCGCGGCGTCGCGGAACAGGCGCTGCGCGAGCCCTTCCCCGAGGACCGGCCGGCCTGGCGCACCGTCCCGTCGTGGTTCGTGTCCGGTGGCGCCGACCGCAGCATCCCGCCCGCCGTGCACGCGTTCCTCGCCGAGCGGGCGCGGGCGCGCGGCGTCACCGTCGTCGCGGGCGCCTCGCACGCCGTCCCGATGTCGGAGCCCGACGCCGTCGCACGGACCGTCCTCGCGGCAATCGCGGGGTGACAGAGAAGAAGAGATGAAGGAGAACCCGATGAGCAGCATCGACCAGGGGATCAGGAACGTCGTGCTCGTGCACGGTGCATTCGCGGACGGCTCCGGCTGGCGCCGCGTGCACGACGACCTCACCGCGCGCGGATACCGCGTGAGCATCGTGCAGAACCCGCTCACCTCGCTCGAGGACGACGTCGCCGCGACGACCCGCGTGCTCGACCAGCAGGACGGCCCGACGATCCTCGTCGGCCACTCGTGGGGCGGCACCGTCATCACCGAGGCGGGCAACCACCCCGCCGTCGCGGGCCTCGTCTACGTCTCGGCGCTCGCGCCCGACAGCGGGCAGAACACGTCGGAGCAGTACGAGGGGTTCGCGGCCACGCCGAACTTCGTCATCGACGTCGGGGCCGACGGGTTCGGCTTCCTCAACCGAGACCTGTTCAAGGTCGGGTTCGCGGCCGACGCGAGCGACGAGGATGCGGCGTTCCTCCGCGACTCGCAGGTGCCGATCAACATGGCGGCGTTCGCGACCCCCGTCGGTCACGCCGCCTGGCACGAGAAGCCCGTCTGGGCCGTCATCGCGACGGAGGACCAGTCGTTCGACCAGGCCATGCTCGTGCATATGGCCGAGCGCGCCGGGGCTGAGATCACCCGCGTCTCCGGCAGCCACGCGCTGTTCATGACGCAGGCGCCCGTGGTCGCCGAGGTCATCCGTACCGCGGCGGAACGGGCTGTGGTCGGGGTGGGCTGACCCGCGGTCCGGGGTGGGTCAACGCGCGGTCGGGGCGGGTCGCCGCATCCGCCATGATGGATCGGGCGCCGGTCGGCGTCCGATCCATCGACCCGAAAGTCCCCGCATGACCGCACGCACCAACATCTCCTCCGGCTCCCCGTTCGAGCAGTCGATCGGGTACTCCCGGGCGGTCCGCAAGGGCGACTTCGTGTTCGTCTCGGGCACCACCGCGCCCGGTGCGGATGCCGCCGAGCAGGCCCGCGAGGTCTTCCGCCGCATCGGTGCCGCGCTGGAGCAGGCCGGTGCGTCGCTCGCGGACGTCGTCCGCACCCGCGTGTACCTCGCCGACATCGCCGACTTCGACGCCGTCGGTGCCGTGCACGGCGAGGTCTTCGGCGACATCCGCCCGTCGATCGTGATCCTCGCGGTGAACGCGCTCGCCGCCCCCGACCTCAAGGTCGAGATCGAGGCCGACGCCCTCCTCTGACCCGCGCCGCGCTGCGTCGCGCCGCACCGCACTGCACTGCACTGCGACCGCACCGCACTGCGCCGAGCCACCCCTCTTTCTGTGACCCACCCCCTTTTCTGATGCGGAAAGAGGGGTGGGTCGCAGAAAAGGGGGTCGCTCGGCGGGGGCAGTGCGCAGCGTGCGCAGGGAGAACCCGTGCGCAGCGTGCGCACGCGCGCGGCACTCAGGCGCGGCGGATGCGGCGGGCCCGGCGCCCGCGGAGCAGCACGCCCTGGCGCGGGCTGAAGAGGTACGCGGCGGCGAACACCACGCCCTGCACCAGGACGACGAGCCCTCCGGGCGACGCGTCGAGCCAGTAGCTGAGGTACAGCCCGACGACCGAGGACAGCGCCGAGAGCACGGGTGCGATCACCAGCATCCGTCCGAACCGGTCGGTGAGCAGGTGCGCCGTCGCGCCCGGGATGATGAGCATCGCGACCACGAGGATGACGCCGACGACCTGCAGCGCGACGACCGCGGTGAGGGCGAGCACACCGAGCAGCAGCGCCCCGAGGAACCGCGGCGACAGCCCGATCGCGAACGCGTGCGTCGGATCGAAGGCGTAGAGCGTCAGGTCGCGGCGCTTGAACAGCAGCACGCCGAACGCGACCGCCGCGAGGATCGCGATCTGCACGAGATCCGCGGGCGAGACGCCCAGCACGTTGCCGAAGATGATGTGGTTGAGGTCGGTCTGGCTCGGGGTCACCGAGATCAGCACCAGGCCGAGGGCGAACAGCGTCGTGAACACGATGCCGATCGCCGCGTCCTCCTTCACCCTGCTCGTACCTCGGATGAGGCCGATGAGCGCCACCGCGAGGAAGCCGAACACGAGCGCGCCGATCGCGAACGGCGCCCCGAACACGTAGGCGAGCACGACACCGGGGAGCACGGCGTGCGAGACCGCGTCGCCCATGAGCGACCAGCCCACCAGCACGAGCCAGCACGACAGCACGGCGCACACGATCGCCGCGATGACGGTGGTGGTCAACGCCCGCACCATGAACTCGTACTGGAGCGGCTCCCACAGCAGGTCGAGCAGGGTCATGCCGCGCCTCCGTCCGACACGTCCAGGCCGAACGCGAGCGCCAGGTGCTCGGGTCGGAGCGCGTCGGCGACGCTGCCGTGGAACACGACGCGGTGCAGCAGCAGCACCGCCTCATCGGCGAGCGAGGGCAGCGCGTGCAGGTCGTGCGTCGACACCAGCACGGTGCGGCCCGCCGCGGCCAGGTCGCGCAGCAGCCGCACGATCGTCGCCTCGGATGCCTTGTCCACCCCCGCGAACGGTTCGTCGAGCAGGAGGATCGGGGCGTCCTGTGCGATGCCGCGGGCGACGAACGCGCGCTTGCGCTGCCCGCCGGAGAGCCGGCCGATCTGCCGGTCGGCGAGGTCTGCGAGCTCGACCCGCTCGAGCGCCTCGTCGACCGCCGCGCGGTCCGCCGCGCGAGGGCGACGCGTGAGGCCGAGCGCGCCGTACCGGCCCATCATGACGACGTCGCGCACCGACACCGGGAAGGTCCAGTCGACGTCCTCGCTCTGCGGCACGTAGCCGATGCGTCCCTGCTTCCGCGCCGTGGACGGGGCGACCCCGTCGAGCAGCACGCTGCCGTGCTCCGGGCGGATGAGGCCGGTCACGGTCTTGAAGAGCGTGGACTTGCCTGCGCCGTTCATGCCGATGAGGGCCGTGACGGTGCCCGGCGCGATCCGCAGCGACACGTCGTCGAGGGCGAGCACGTCGCCGTAGCGGACCGTGACCGCGTCGACCTGGATGCCGCTCATGCGCCGCGTCCGGTGAGACCCGCGACGATGACGTCGACGTCGTGGCGGATGAGGTCGAGGTAGGTGGGCACGGGGCCGTCGGGCTCGGACAGGGAGTCGACGTAGAGGACGCCGCCGAAGGCGGCATCCGTCGCCTGCACGACCTGTTGCATCGCCCGGTCGGACACCGTGGACTCGCAGAACACGGCCGGGACGTCGTTGTCGTCGACGAAGCCGATGGCCGCTGCGATCTGCTGCGGCGTCGCCTGCTGCTCCGCGTTCACCGGCCAGATGTACGCCTCGGTGAGTCCGGCGTCGCGGGCGAGATAGCTGAACGCGCCCTCGCAGGTGACCAGCGCCCGCTGCCGCTCGGGCAGTTCGGCGAGCGCGGTGGTGAGGTCGTCCTGCACGGCCTGCAGCTCGGCCTTGTACGCGTCGCCGTTCGCCGCGAAGTCGTCCGCGTGGTCGGGGTCGAGGTCGGCGAACGCGGCGACCATGTTGTCGACGTAGACCTGCACGTTCACCGGGCTCATCCACGCGTGCGGGTTCGGCTTGCCGGCGTAGGCGTCCTCGGTGATGTCGACCACCTCGACGCCGTCGGACACGACGACGTGCGGGGCGTCGACGGTCTCCACGAACTGCGCGAACCAGGCTTCGAGGCCCAGGCCGTTGTCGAGGATGAGGTCGGCGTCCGCCGCCTGCCGGATGTCGCCGGGCGTGGGTTCGTAGCCGTGGATCTCGGCGCCGGGCTTCGTGATGGAACGCACCTCGAGGTGGTCGCCGGCGACCTCCTGCGCGATGTCGGCGAGCACGGTGAACGTGGTGAGCACGACGGGGCGGCCGTCGCCGGACGCGGACGATCCCGGCGACCCGCATGCGGTCGCCGTCAGCGCGACGAGGGCGACGACGCCCCCGAGCACGCCACGCAGTCCTTGCGTTTTCGGCATGCCGAAAGAATATTTTCGGGCGGCCGAAGTTTCAAGCATCCCCTTCCGCTCAGCGGGAGCCGCGCTCCGCCGGCCCACCCCTCTTTCTGCGAGCCACCCCCTTTTCTGCCGCAGAAAGAGGGGTGGCTCGCAGAAAAGGGGGTGGGTCGCGCGAGGGGGTCCGCACACAAGCAGTGCGGCACGCGCTCGCCGAGGCGGCACGCAGCGCGAGCGGCGGGCGCGGATGCGGCGGCTCAGGCGGGCTGCAGCCGACCCGCGCGCAGGGCCCGAGCCTCCTCCCACGTGCGGGCGTGGGCGCTGAACGCACCGCGGTACCGGGCGGCCGGGTGCCGGTCGTTCAGGAGCGGCGCGCCGAACAGCTTCTGCCGCAGCGGACCCGGCGCGTACGACTCCTGCGCGAGCCCGCGTGCACGCAGCACCGGCAGCACCTTCTCCGCGAACTCCTCGAACGACCCCGGCAGCACCCAGTTGATGACGTTGATGCCGTCGACGCCCGCCGCCTGCCATTCCGCGAGCCGATCGGCGATCTGCTCCGGGGTGCCGACGACCCGGGTGCTGCGGCGGCTGAGGATCGCGATGTCCTCGAGCACCGGCTCCCGGTCGCGGATGACCTGCGACGCCCAGGTGAGGAAGCCCCGGGCGGTGTTGGTGTCGATGTCCTTGATGGGCGTCGCCGGGTCGTAGACGCGGCCGCTCTTGTCGACGAGGGCGGAGTGCGCGAGGTATCCCTCGGTGCTCACGTACCGCTCGTATTCGGCCTCCTTCCGCCGCGCGTCGTCCTCGGTGTCGCCGATGACGAAGCTGAGCCCCTGGTAGAACGTGACGTCCTCCGGCAGGCGTCCGGCCTCGACGGCCAGATGCCGGGTGTGCTCGATCTGCCGCCGGGCGACCTCGGGGTTCGGGGCGATGATGAACGTCGCCTCCGCGTGCCGCGCGGCGAAGCGCCGACCCGACTCCGACGAGCCGGCCTGGAAGAGGAGCGGCGTGCGCTGCGGCGACGGCGCGGGCAGGTGCGGACCCTCGACCCGGTACCGCTCGCCCTCGTGGTGGATCTTGTGGATGCGGGACGCGTCGGCGTAGATGCCTCGCTCGCGGTCCTTCACCAGCGCGCCCTCGTCCCACGACCCCTCCCACAGCTTGTACGTCACGTCGACGTACTCCTCCGCCCACCGGTACCGCTCGCCGTGGTCGGTCAGCTGCGGCAGCCCGAAGTTGCGGGCGCCGTTGTCCTGCGTGCCGGTGACGATGTTCCACGCGATGCGGCCGCGGGAGATGTGGTCGAGCGTGGAGACCTGCCGTGCGAAGTTGAACGGGTGGTTCTGCGCCACGTTCGAGGTGAGCGCGAGCCCGAGGTCGGTCGTGTGCGTGGCCAGCGCGCCGAGCAGCACGGTCGGGTCGTTGCTCGGGATCTGCAGGCCGTGCCGCGCGTACACCTCGAAGTCCGCGTCCGCGTCGCCGTAGTGCCCGGTGACGTCGGCGAAGAACATGGCGTCGAACTTCGCCTCCTCGAGTGTGCGGGCGAGCCCGATCCACAGGTTCACGTCCTCGAAGTCGACCTGCCCCGCATCCGGCCGGCGCCACTGGCCGTGCTGGATGTGGGAGTTCGTGTGCATGACGAACGCGTTGAAACGGAGCGGACGGGCGGGATCGGTCATGCGGATGCCTTTCGTGCGGGGAGGTCGAGGGTCGGGAGCGAGGCGATGAGGCGCCGGGTGTACGGATGCTGCGGGTCGGTGAAGACGCGTTCGGTGTCGCCGGATTCGACGACCCGGCCGCCGGTCATGACCAGCATCCGGTCGCTGACGTGTCGGATGACGCCGAGGTCGTGCGAGATGAAGAGGTAGCTGAGGCCGTAGTCGTCCTGCAGTTGGACGAGGAGGTCGAGGATCTGCGCCTGCACGGAGACGTCGAGGGCGGAGACGGCCTCGTCGAGCACGATGATCTCGGGCGACGGTGCGAGCGCCCGCGCGATCGCGACCCGTTGCCGCTGCCCGCCGGAGAGCCGCAGCGGCGACCGCTGCAGCACCTCGGGGCCGAGCGCGACCTGCGCGAGGAGGGCTCGGGCGCGGTCGCGCCGCGCGGCGACCCCCGACACGGCGCGGGCGGGGATCGCGTCGAGGAGGATGCGTTCGACCGTCCAGCGCGGGTCGAACGAGCTCAGCGGGTCCTGCGAGACGACCGCGATGCGATCCCGCAGCCGCCGCCGGCGCGACTCCCGCACGGCCGTCCACGGGTGCCCGAGGAGGGTCGCCGCACCCGCGTCTGCGGGTTCCAGCGCGAGGGCGATGCGGGCCGTCGTGCTCTTGCCCGACCCGGATTCGCCCACGATGCCGAGGGTCTCGCCGCGGCGCAGGTCGAACGAGACGCCGTCCACGGCGCGGGTGACGGTGCCGTCCGGTGCCGTGAAGTGCCGGACGAGGTCGCGGGCGACGAGCACGGGTGCCTGCGGGTCGGCGTCGGCGGTGCGCGACGGCGCGGCGAGGTGCAGGTCGGGCACGTCGGGCGTCGCGGGCGCCAGGCGCTCGCCGCGGGTATGGCCGCCGGGGACGGCGTCGAGCAGCGCCCGGGTGTACGGATGCCGCGGGGCGCCCAGCACGGTCGCCGCCGGCCCCTGCTCGACGATGTCGCCGCGCTGCATGACGAGAATCTCGTCGGCGAGTTCGGCGACGACCGCGAGGTCGTGGCTGATGAGGAGGATCGACGCGCCGTCGGCCTTCATCCGGCCGAGGAGGCGAAGCACCTGCGCCTGCACGGTGACGTCGAGCGCGGTGGTCGGTTCGTCGGCGATCACGAGGCCGGGATCCAGCGCCACCGCCGAGGCGATGAGCGCCCGCTGCCGCAGCCCACCGGAGAGGGCGCCGGCCCGCTGGCGTGCACGGCGTGCCGGTTCGGGCACGCCGACGGCGCCCAGCAGCTCGACCGCCTTCGCCCGCCGGGCGCGGCGGTCGCGCCAGCCGTGGAGGCGCAGCGCCTCCTCGATCTCGGCGCCGACCGGCCGGAGCGGGTCGAGCGAGACGAGCGCGTCCTGCTGGATGAACCCGATGTCGCGCCCGCGGATGCGGCGCCACGACCGGGCCGACTGTGCGAGCAGGTCGTGGTCGCCGAGCACGGCGCTGCCGCCGGTGACGACACCGCCCGCCCCGGTGAGTCCGACGAGGGTGCGCGCGGTGACGCTCTTGCCGGAGCCGGACTCGCCGACGATCGCGACGCACCGGCCGCGGGGGAGGTCGAACGAGACGGAGCGGACGACCGGCCGCACGCCGTCGCGGGTCGCGAAGCCGACCGACAGGTCGCGCACCCGCAGTCGCGGCTCGGCGTCGTCGGCGGATGCGGTCGCCACCGCGGGGAGGTCCAACAGGCTCATCTACTCGCCCTTCTCGAGGTGGGACTGGACGGCCCGGCCCACGGTGGTCGCCGCGAGCGCGAGCAGGAGGATCACGAGGCCGGGGATGATGGTCAGCCACGGCGCCTGCAACACGTAGGCGCGGCCGGCGTCGAGGAGCGCACCCCATTCGGACGAGGGCGGTGCCACGCCCAGGCCGAGGAACGCGAGGCCGGACGCCCAGACGATGGACTGTCCGATCGACATCGTGAACAGTGCGATGAGCGGGCGCATGGCGTTGGGGAGGATGTGCTGCCGGACGATGCGGGCGGGGCTGTGGCCGAGTGCGCGTGCCGCCTCGACGTACCCCGCGTGCTTGGCCGCCAGCACCTGTCCGCGCACCATCCGGGCGTAGCCGGGTGCGGTGCTGAGCCCGACGGCGAGCACGGCGGTGCCGGCGGACGGCCCGAGGATCGCGACCAGGAGCAGCGCGAACAGCAGGATGGGGAACGCGAACGTCACCTCGATGACCCGGTCGACGACCGCCGCGACCACCCGGCCGCCGAGGGCGGCGAGCGTGCCCAGCACGATCGCGATGACGAGTGCGAGCCCGGCCGCCCCGATGCCGATGACGAGCGACTCGCGGGTGCCGTACACGACCCGGCTGTACAGGTCGCGGCCCGCCTCGTCGGTGCCGAACCAGAACTGCAGCCCCGGCGGGCGCAGCGCGTTCGCGAAGTCCTGCGCGGTCGGCGAGTGGGTCGCCAGGAGCGCCGGCGCGATCGCGGCGAGCGCGAACACCAGCAGCACGACCGCGGCGAGGATCGTCCCGGTGCCGGGCGCCCGCAGGCGGGTGGCTCGGACGGCGGTGCCGGTGGTGGTCTCGAGTGCGCTCATGCGGCGGCCATCCTCGGATCGATGACGGTGTAGACGATGTCGACGAGCAGGTTCGCGATGACGTAGACGAGCGCGACCAGCACGACGATGCCGGTGACGACCGGGAGGTCGTGGGTGCTCACGGCGGTGACGAGGGTCTCGCCGATGCCGGGGCGGGAGAAGATGGACTCGACGATCACTGCACCCGAGATCGTGGCGCCCAGCGCCCAGCCGGTGAGCGTGACGGCGGGGATCGCCGCGTGCCGGAGCACGTGCCGCAGCCGGATCCCGAGATCGCCCATGCCCCGCATCCGTGCGCTCAGCACGAACGGCTGCTCGAGCGCCCGCTCGAACTCGGTGCGGGTGGCCTGGCCCATGAATCCGGCGAGGGGGATCGCGAGGGTGAGGGCGGGGAGCACCAGTGCGGGAAGTCCCGTGCCGCCCATGACCGGGAACCAGCGCAGCTGCAGGCCGAAGACGAGCAGCAGCAGGATGCCCAGCCAGTACGGCGGGATGCCGGCGACGAGGGTGTCGACCCCGGACCCGACGCTCCGGATGCGGGGCGACCGGCCGGCCGTGAGCGTCACCCAGACGACCATGATCGCCCAGGCCAGCGCGATGCCCGACAGGCTCAGCACGAGCGTCGCGCCGAGCTGCTCGGCGATGACGTCCCAGACCGGACGGAACTGCTGGTACGAGACGCCCAGGTCGCCGCGGACGAGCCCGCCGAGATAGCGCAGGTACTGCACGAGCACGGGGTCGGCGAGCCCGAACTGCTCGATGATCGGTGCGAGCTCGTCGGGGGTGCGCTGCTGCGCCTGCCCGGTGCGGATGTTGAGGATCGCGGTGGCGCGGTCGCCGGGGAGGGCCAGCTGGGCGAGGAACGCCGCGGTCGCCGCGCCCCACAGCACCACCAGCCCGCCCCCGGCGCGGCGGAGGATGCGGCGCACCCGCGGCGCCCGCCGCCGGGACGCGACCTCGGTGGGCTGCTCCGCGGCGGGCCGCTCCGCGGCGGGTGGCTTCTCCGCCGGTCGCTCGGCCGTGACGGCGAGGGTGTCACTCGACGAAGTGCGCGTCATGGAACGTCGGTCCTCCCTGTGCGTGCTCCTGCCAGACGCCCCGCAGCGACGGGCTCACCGCGAGGGTGCTGAGCCGGTCGTAGAGGCCGACGGAGGTGGCGTGGTCGGCGATGTACTCCTGCGCCTGCCGGTACAGGGCGTCCTGCGCCGCCGCATCCGGTTCCGAGTTCGCGTCGACGATGAGCTGCTCGAGCGTCGGGTCGTTGAAGAACGCGCTGTTGGAGTAGTTGGGGGCCTCGTCGGTGCTCTGGCGCCAGTTGACGTAGAGGATCCCTGCGTTGACGCTCGTCCAGTACCCGACCGACAGGTCGTAGGCGTCGGGGGTGCTGTACTTGCCGCCCCAGAGCTCGGCCTGGCTCAGCGGCAGCAGGTCGACCTTGAAGCCGACCGCCTTCGCCTGCTCCTGCACGGCCTGCAGGATCGAGGCGCCGTCCGCGTTGATGATCGAGCCGGCACCGTAGGGCAGCAGCACCTCGAGCACCTCGCCGTCCTTCGTCCGGTAGCCCTCGTCGCCGTCCCGCAGCCATCCCGCTTCGTCCAGGAGCCGCTGGGCAGCATCCGGATCGAAGGCGTAGCGGTCGGCGGCGTCCTCGCTGTATCCGGGGGTCGCGCGGCTCACGCCGCCGTTGCCCTCGTAGGGGATGACGCCCTGGCCGATCGTCTCCACGATCGCCTCCCGGTCGAGCGCGTACACGAACGCCTGCCGCACCCGCTCGTCCGTGAACGGACCCTGCGCGGTGTTGAACGACAGCTGCTGCGGGCGCCCGGGGGTGATGAACTTCTGCAGCTCGTACCCGGCTTGATCGAGCGACGCCCACGAGGTTGCGGGCACGTCGTAGATGAGGTCGGCCTCGCCGGCCTGGAGTGCCGCGACGCGGGTGGTGGGGTCGCCGGTGAAGCGCCAGTCGACGCGCTCCACGTAGGCGGGACCCTCGTGCAGCGCGTTCGCCGGCCACGACGTGTAGTCGTCGTTGCGCTCGAGGATCACGTTCTGGCCGCGGTTCCACTCCGCCACGGTGAACGCGCCGGAGCCGATCGGTTCCTCGCAGTTCTCCTCCTCGGTGCGGGTCTCCAGCGCCTGCTGCGACTGGATGCCGAAGTACCCCTGCGTGAGGTTCTCGATGAACCGGGTGTACGGCCGGCTGAGATGGATCGCGACGGTCCGGGCGTCGACCGCCTCGGCGGACTCGTAGTAGCCGCCGAGCCACACGGCGGCGGTGCTGTTGCCGCCGTTCACCCAGTAGTCGAAGTTGTAGGCGACCGCCTCGGCGTCCACCGGGGTGCCGTCGGTGAACGACACGCCCTCCTTGAGGGTGATCGTGTAGGTGAGTCCGTCGTCCGAGACCTCCCAGCCGTCGGCGAGCCACGGCACGGGCGTGCCGTCCTCGTCGAGGGAGAAGAGGCTGTCGAGCACCTGGTACGAGAGGTAGGCCTGCTCGATCCAGCCGCCGAAGACGCATGGCGGTTCCTGCTGGTGGGCGTAGACGATCGTGCCGCCGTCGACCCGCTGCGCGTCGGCGGCGGGCCGGATCGCGGCTGCGGTTCCGCAGGCGGTGAGGCCGAGGAGCGCGACGGCCCCGAGCGAGACGATCGGGGCGATGCGCCGGATGGCGGGGGGAGTGGGCACGGGTGGGCCTTTCGGAGCGGGCGGTGCGGATGCCCAGCAGGTTCGCACCGCCCGGTGCACCGCCGCCCCGGTGTGTGACACGCGCGGTCACCTCCCGTCATCCGCGTTCACACGCGTGACGCCCCGCCCCCGGCGTGCATGCCCGCCCGCCTGCGCGTGCCCCGCCTGCGCGTGCGCCCGCCTGCGGGTGCGCCCCCGCCGAGCCACCCTTGTTTCTGCGACCCACCCCTTTTCTGCCGTCGAAAGAGGGGTGGCTCGCAGAAAAGGGGGTGGGTCGCGCACGAGAGCGACGGAACTCGGGCGCCGAACGACCTGGTGCGACGGCCTCGGCTGTGCCACCATGCGGGGATGCCGTGGCTCCCCGACGACTTCACCCCGCCCGTGCGGATCGAGCTCGGTGACGCCGAGCGGCACCACCTCCGGCAGATCCGCGTGACGGACGTCGACCTCGACATGGTCGCGGTGATGGGCTCCCGCGAGCGGCTCTTCGCGATCTACGGCGAGGCGTGGGGCTGGCCGCCGGCGGGCATGACCCACGAGCAGGACCGTGAGGACCTGCAGTACCACGAGGACGAGATGGCCTCGCGAAGCTCCTACAACTACGCGTTCTTCGACGAGCACGAGCAGGCGCTCCTCGGCTGCGTGTACATCGACCCGACCGAGGCGGACGACGCGGATGCGGTCGTGTCCTGGTGGGCGGTCGACGGCCTGGTCGGCACGCCGGTCGCCGCCGCGCTCGACGCGTTTGTGCCCGCCTGGCTCGAGCGCGACTGGCCGTTCCCCCGCATCCGTTACGGCGTGGAATGAACCGGAAGCGCCCTCCCACGGATGCGGGAGGGCGCTCGCGTCGGACGGGTCAGTGCCGTCCGCGGTCGACCATGAGGGTGTCCGTGATCTGTTCGAAGTGGGTCACCACACCGTCCGACAGTCGCCAGATGTGCGCGACGCGGGCGCGGAACGGCTTTCCGGTCGCGCGGTACGTGCCCGAGTAGGTGCCGACGCCGACGACCGTGTCACCGGCGTCCAGCACCTCGTCGACGTCGAGTCGGTACCCGTCGTACTCCTCGGCGAGCCGGATGAAGACGTGCTGCTTCACCTCGTCGGGCGAGGTGTAGAGGCCTGCGGCGGGGAAGCCGTCGGCCTCGCGCCACTGCACGTCCGCGGCGAGCGGGGCGAGCATGCCCTCGAGGTCGCCGGCGTCGGAGGCGGCGTAGTGTGCGCGGATGATGTCTGCGTTGCTGGGCATCGATGTTCCTCTCAGACGGGCTCGACGTCGGGGTAGGTGACACTCCCGAGCGGGTAGATGTGACCGCCGGCGCGGCTGTGCTGTGCCTCGCCGTCGCCGTTGATGCCGAGGAAGATCCCCGTCGTGCGCAGCTCGTAGCCGAGGTCGTGCAGCCACACGCTCGCGACCGGGATCACGAACTCGCGGAAGCAGAACAGGTACAGCCCGTGCTCGAACTTCCACACCGTCGACATGTCCACGTCGCCGTGCCCGCGCTGCTCCCCCTGCACGCACTGCCACGCGTACCGCTCGGACGACAGGTAGACGTGCTCGTAGAGGTGGTTCGGGCTGTACCGGTAGACGTTCCGCATCCCGATGAGGTCGCGGCTGGGGCCGGGCTTCGCACCCGTCGCCTCGATGCCGTCCACGACACCGGCGGCGAACGATTGCCCGACCTGCGGGGTGCCCGGCACGGGTTCCGCGGCGATGACGGAGTGCGCGAGCAGGGCGCGACCGGTGGTGTCGTTCCAGATGACGGTCACGGCCTCGCGGGCACGGGATTCCAGCGGCAGGTTGACGAAGTACACGTCCGGGCGCACCTGGACGGCGTCGTACGGGTCCCGGTTGCCGCCGGATGCGGAGAGCAATCCGTCGGAGGACCACTCGACGTTCTGCCCGTCGAGGAAGGTGAGGGAGAGTGCGACACCGCCCTCGAAGGTGAAGGACACGGAGCGCCCGGTCAGCTCGGTCGCGGGGAGCCGGTAGGTGTCGATCCCCGCGGCGAACTCGTCGTACGTCTTCCACTGCGTGGGGTCGGCCGCATCCGTGCGGTCGCCGACGACGATCGATTGCGAAGTGGTCATGTGGTTCCTCCTAGGGGATCAGGACGGCCTTGATGAGGCCGTCGGTACGGTTCTCGATGTCGGCGAACGCGCGCTCCACATCGGCGAGTCGGTAGACGTGGGTGACGAGCGACGAGAAGGGGAAGCGGCCGGACGCGAGGAGCGCGATGGCAGGTTCGAAGCCGCCGGCGGACAGGAAGCTCGGCAGCACGTCGACCTCGCGCGTGAGCAGGAGATCGTCGCTTGGCACGCGGAGCACCGGACCCGATCCGCAGGCGCCGGCGAGCACGACCCGGCCGCCGCGGCGCACGAGCGACAGCGCGTCGAGCTGGGCGTCGACCGAGCCGGCGGCCTCGATGACGACGTCGGCGCCGTCGGGGAGGATCCGCCGCACCGCGTCGTGGAGTTCCGCTCCGCGCGCCGCGACCTGAGCCGTGGATCCGAAGGCGGAGGCGAGCGCGCGACGTTCGGGACGCCCGCCGACCACGACGATCTCGGCCGCCCCCGCCGTGCTCGCGGCAGCCGCGCACAGGAGCCCGACCGGACCCGGGCCGATGATGACCACGCGGTCGCCCGGGCGGACGCGCCCCCGGGCCACGGCCCGGCAGGCAACCGCGAGCGGTTCCACCAGCACGGCGGCGTCCGGGTCGATCGTGTCGGGGATGCGGTGCACGATGGCCTGCGGGGGGACCACCAGGTGCGTCGCATAGCCGCCGGCGTAGGGCTGGTCCGTCGCCGGGATGTTGACGCCGAGCTGGCGCCCGGCACCCGGGGTGTCGAGGTCTTCCCGGCAGAGGTTGTACCGCCCCTCCCGGCACCGCGGGCAACGCTGGCATGGGACGAGCATCTCCACCGCGACCCGGTCGCCGACGCCGAAGCCGCGGGCATCGGACGCACCGACCTCGGTGACGACGCCGATGAACTCATGCCCGGGGACGAGCGGGAACGGATCGCCGATGTGTCCGTCCCGAAGGTGGAGGTCGGTCGCGCAGATCCCGACGCGCGAGACCTCGATGACCATCTCGTCCGCTGCCGCGCGGGGGACCGGGACCTCCCGGACCTCGACCGTGCCTGCGCGGGGGAACACCACTTGAACCGCTGAATCCGTCACGGGACCTCCATCTCCGTCGATGTGGTCCCAGTCAACGCGCGGCGCGAGGCCCACGCTTGTGCGTCAGGGCACAGCGGGTTGCGCACGCGTGCAGCATGCGCGCGCTCGGCGGCGGCGGCCGGATCAGCGGGCGACGGCGGCGCGGAACGCGCTCGGCGTCTGCCCGAACGCGGCCTTGAACAGTCGCGAGAAGTGCGGGGCGTCGGAGAACGACCAGCGTGCCGCGATCGTCGTGACGGTGAGGTCGGCCAGCCGGGGATCGGCGAGGTCCGCCCGGCACCGCTCGAGGCGGAGCTGGCGGATGTATGAGGCAACGGTCGTGCCCTCGCCCTGGAACAGCGTGTGCAGATAGCGCACGGAGATGAAGTGCGCCGCGGCGATCGAGCCCGGCGTGAGATCGGGGTCGCCGAGGTGGTCGTCGATGTGGTCGCGGATCTGGTCGATCAGGTGCTGTCGGGGTGCGGGCTCCGCATCCAGCTGTTCCCGAAGGAGGATCGACACGAGGTCCACCATGTTGCGGGCGAGCCTGCCGCCGACCGGCGCCGACAGCCGACCCATCTGCCCGGTGGCCTCCCGCAGCATGGTCGCCACGATGCCGGCGAGCGGGTCGTCGCCGCCGAGCGCGGTGGCGGTCAGCCTGCCGACGCCCTGCTCGTCCACGCTCACCAGGTGCTTCGGGAACATCGCGACGATGCTGCGGAAACTGTCCTCGAACGCGAGGGTGTACGGCCGCGTGGTGTCGTAGATCGCGAGGTCGCCGGGGTTCAGCACGACATCGCGGCCGTCCTGGCAGAGATACGCGGTGCCGCCCAGCATGAGGCTGATCTTGTAGTTCGGGGTCGCGCCGCCGTCCTCGCACAGCCGCCTCGTCCGTTCCACCACGTGCGGGTCGGCGACGACCTCGGTCATCCCGACGTCCTGGAGGAACTGGCCCTGCACGGTCGCATGGAAGTGATGCGGGCGCCGTGTGCTCACAGCGAGCGGCACGAAGGAGCGGTTCACGACCTCGCGGAACTCGCCCACGCCGCCCAGGCGCAGGATCTGCGCGGACGAGGCGTTCCTGCTCGTGCGGGGCGGTGCGGTCGCGCGCATCGTGTCCACCTCCAGAGTCGACGATGACCCACCTATCTATACACCGTGCCCTCCAGCGCGCCAACCGCGGCCGCTTCGTGCACGCATGGGCAACCCCGTGTTCACGCTCGTTCAATCGCGGAACGCCGCGGCCCGAGACGCTGGTCTCGGCGGGTGAGCGACAGCCATGCGCCGCGACCGTACGAAGGAGTACAGCCATGAATCGCACCATGAAGGGCCTGGGCGCCCTGTTCGTCGGTGCCACGCTGGCGGCATCGCTCGCCGGCTGTGTGGCCGATGAAGCAGCCCCCGGAGGCGGGGGCGGCACAGCAGCAGCCGGTGACGTCGCCTGCGGCCTCGGTACCGGGGAGGCGGCGACCGGCGACCCGATCAAGGTCGGCGCCATCGCTACCGCATCCGGCGGCGTGGACTTCTCGTCCTCGCCCGTCTCCGCGCAGGCGTTCTTCGACTGCGTGAACGACAACGGCGGCATCAACGGCCGCCCCATCGAGTACAGCTTCGAGGACGACGCGCTCGACCCGACGAAGACCGCGCAGCTGGCTGCCGGCCTCGCCGGCGACCAGGACGTCGTCGCGCTCGTCGGTGACGCGACCTTCGTCGGCTGCGACGTCGCGAACGTCGAGTACGCGAAGGCCGGCCTCTACTCGATCACCGGCGTGGGCGTGCCGCAGGCCTGCTTCGAGTCCACCAACATCGCGCCCGTCAACGCCGGGCCGCGCACCTCGGCGCTCGCGCTCGTGCAGTACATGGAGCGCGAGGGGCTGCTCGACGGCGGGTTCTACTCCGTCGGACTGAACACCCGCGGCAACGGCGACTGGGTCGCCGCCGGCATCCAGGAGTACACCGAGGAAGCGGGCATCGACCTCGTCGGCGAGACGCTGAGCGACCCGGCCGAGAGCAACTGGCTGCCGCTCGTGGGCCAGATCCAGTCCTCCGGCGCATCCGCGCTGGTCATCGCCGACCCGGCGCCCATCACGGCCTCCATCCTGGCCTCGGCCGAGCAGCAGGATGCTCGTGGCGACATCGCGTGGGCCTGTACGGCCTCCTGCTACGACCAGCAGTTCGCGGCGGGTCTCGGCGACTACTGGGAGGGCTTCCTCGTCAACTCCGAGCTCCAGCTCGTGACCGCGACCGGCGGTGACAGCGACCTGTGGAACGCGGTCATGGACGCCTACGCCCCGGCGGACACCCCGCGCGACACCTTCAGCCAGGCGGGCTTCCTCGCAGCGAAGATCTTCACCGACACGCTGCTCGAGATCGATGACCCCGCGACCCTCGACCGCGCCACCGTCTCCGAGGCGCTTCTCGGCATCACCGGCTACGAGTCCAGCCTGCTCTGCGCGCCCTGGTACTACGGCGAGGCCGACGAGCACCACGCGAACCACGCCACCCGCAACGCCAAGATGGAGAACGGCGAGTGGGTCGAGGTCGAGGGCTGCACCGAGGTCGAGGACCCGGCCATGGCCGACATCCTCGAGCGGGAGCAGTCGGAAGGTCTGCTGGAGCGTTAACCGATGAATGTCCTGCCCTTCATCATCGCCGGCCTCGTCATCGGTTCCGTCTACGCCCTGTCGGGTGTGGGAGTGCTCGTGCTGTACCGCACGACCGGTGTCCTCAACTTCGCCCACGGGGCGATCGGGGGACTCTCGGCGATGATGGCGTGGCAGTTCATCGCATCACGGATGCAGCCCTCGATCGCGATCGTGCTCGCGATCGCGATCGGGGCTGCAGTCGCCCTCCTGTTCGGGCTCATCGCGGGGCCCTATCTCGCCCGCATCGACGAACTCCGGAAGGCGACCGCGACCCTCGGACTCGCGCTCGCCCTCCTCGGGGTGATGCTGTTCGCCTGGAACGACAAGGCTCGGACCCTGAGCCTCGAGACGAGCAAGATCGCGTTCTCGGTGCCCGGCGCCCGCATCAACCTCACGCAGATCATCTGCCTCGCGCTGGCGCTCCTGGTCGTGGTCGGCACGTCCCTCACACTGGCGCGGACCTCGGTGGGTGCGGCGATGCGCGCGCTCGCCAGCGACCGCGAGCTCGCCGCCGTGCTCGGGACGAACGTGCGGGCGGTGGAACTCAGCGCCTGGACGATCTCCGGCGCCATCGCCGGGGTCTCCGGCATCCTGCTGGCCGACCAGACCAGGCTCGAGCCGGCGTTCCTCACCTTCCTCATCATCCCGATCCTCGCGACGGTCGTCGTCGGACGCTTCCGCTCGCTGTGGTGGGCGCTCCTCGGCGGTCTCGGGATCGGGCTCGTCCAGTCGCTCGTCTCGGCGAACCCTGCGACGAGCGCGTTCAGCACCGCCGTGCCGTTCGTCATCGCGACGATCGTCATCCTCATCGGCCGTCGGCGGCGGTTCATCTCGATCTCGGTGGTGCGTTCATGAAGCGGCATGCGTTCGGTACCTATGTGCGGGCCAACGCGCTCGGCGTGGTGATCGCCCTGCTCGCGATCGTCGCGGTCCCGATGATCGCCGGTGCGTACTGGACCCGTGTGCTCACGGTGTGCGCGATCTACGCGATCGCCGCCGCCGGCGTCGGCGTCCTGTACGGCCGGGTCGGCCTCGTGTCGATCATGCAGGTGGGGCTGGTCGCGATCGGCGGCTGGATCGCCCTCCGCGTCTGGCACGGCACCCACCTCCCCTTCGAGGTGGTCCTCCTCATCGCCGCGATCGGCACCGGGATCATCGGCACAGTGGTGAGCCTTCCGGCGCTCCGGCTCTCGGGGCTCAGCCTCGCGATCGTCACGCTCATGGTCGCCGGCGCCATCGAGGTGCTCATCAGCGCGAGCGGGTTCCCCAACGGCGGCACCGGGTTCCTCGGTCGCGTCGAGGGCGGCACCCTCCCCGTCGCGATGCCGCGTCCGGTGCTCGCACCTGACGACGCCTCGTACTTCCGCTACGTGGTGATCGTGCTCCTCATCGTGTTCCTGCTCCTCAGCTGGCTGCTCGGGTCCAAGCCCGGACGCTCCTGGGCCGCGATCCGCCAGGGCGAGGCCGGTGCGATCTCGGTCGGGATCGGCGTCACCCGCTACCGGCTGCTCGCCCTCGCCGTCGTCTCGGCCCTCACCGGCGTCGCGGGCGCCCTCCTCGCCGCGAACGCGGGGCTGCTCGACCCGGTCTCGTTCAAGGCGCAGCAGTCGATCCTGCTGTTCGCCACCGTGCTCATCGGCGGCGCGTTCACGCTGGGCGGTGCGCTCATCGCCGGCTTCTTCTTCCAGGGGGTCCCGCCGCTGCTGGACGCCTGGGGTGTGAACGGCAACCTCATCTTCGTGATCCTCGGCCTCGGCCTGGTGCAGGCGATCACGACCGCGCCCGGCGGCATCGCCGGCCAGCTCACGGGCCTGTGGGCCCGCATCCGAGACCGGAAGGCGGATCGGCGATGAGCCTCGCGATCGAGAACGTCACCGTGCGGTTCGGCGGCGTCACCCCGCTGGACGACGTCAGCTTCACCTTCGAGCCCGGAGTGTGCGGCATCATCGGGCCGAACGGCGCCGGCAAGACGACGCTCTTCAACGTCCTGTCCGGGTTCGCGCTGCCGGTCGCCGGCAGCGTCCGGCTCGACGGGGAGTCCCTGCTCGACCTCGCGCCGCACCGGCGGCCCGGCTGGGGGCTGCGCCGCACTTTCCAGCAGGAGCAGGTGATCCGCACCCTCTCGCTCTGGGACAACGTGCGCCTGGGCGCCGACCACACCGGCGCGTCCCTCGCGGAGGTCGAGCGTGCGCTCGACTACGTCGGCCTGCAGGACCGCGACCGGCCGGGGAACCGGCTCACGATGCTCGAGCGCCGGCTCGTGGAGGTGGCCCGATGCGTCATCGGCGCGCCGAAGCTCGTGCTCCTCGACGAACCCGCGGCGGGGCTCGACCCCGCCGAATCCGCCCGGCTGCTGGAGCTCATCACCGGCATCCCGGAGCGGTTCGGGGCACTGGTGCTCCTCGTCGACCACGACATGGACCTCGTCCGCGCCGCATGCGGTACCGTCGCCGTGCTCGACTTCGGTAAGCGGATCGCGTTCGGGCCCACGCACGACGTGCTCGCGTCCCCCGCGGTGCGCAAGGCCTATCTCGGAGTGGAGGACTGATGGGCGAGCTCACGATCACCGACCTGCGCGTCACGCGCGGCGGGCGGGAGGTGGTCCACGGCGTGGACCTCACGGTGCCCGCCGGCGAGGTCACGGCGCTCCTGGGCGCGAACGGCGCCGGCAAGTCGTCCACCGTCCTCGCCGTCGCCGGGATCATCCGCGAGGTGACCGGCACCATCGCGATCGACGGGACGGCGCTGAAGTCCGGGCACCCCACCCGCACGCGCCGCGCCGGCATCGCGACCGTGCAGGAGGGGCACCGCGTGTTCGCGGACATCTCCGTCGCCGACAACCTCAGGATCGCCGCACTGCCGCTGCCGGCGAAGGAACGGGCCGCAGCGGTCGAGTCCACCCTCGAGCTCTTCGACGAGCTCCGGGGCCTCGCCGACCGGCTCGGCGGACAGCTGTCAGGCGGCCAGCAGCAGATGCTGGCGCTCGCGTCCGCGCTCGTCGCGAAGCCCGCGTACCTCGTCATCGACGAGATGTCGCTGGGGCTCGCCCCGGTCATCGTGCAGCGGTTGATCCCCGCCGTCCGCTCGATCGCCGCATCCGGTGTGGGGGTGCTCCTGATCGAGCAGTTCACGACGGTCGCGCTGGAACTCGCGACCACGGCGACCGTCCTCGCGCAGGGCGAGGTCAGTCTGCACGCACCGGCCGCGGACCTCCAGCGCGACCCGGACCAGCTGAGCCGGGCGTACCGGCTCTCAGAAGGATGAAGGAACGAAGCATGACCCACTACGACGTCGTCATCGTCGGCGCCGGCACCTCCGGCTCGATCATCGCCCGCCGGCTCGCGGATGCGGGGCGCCGGACGCTGATCCTCGAGGCCGGCGGCGACAACCGCCGCGACGACATCCAGGACGTCGGCCGGCTGAATCAGCTCTGGCACAGCGACACCGACTGGAACTATCACACCGTCCCCCAGGCCCACGCCGCCGACCGTCGCATCCACCTGCCGCGCGGGAAGGTGCTCGGCGGCAGCCACTCGCTCAACGCCGCCATCTGGGTGCGGTGCGCGCCCGAGGACTTCGACGGCTGGGCCGCCGAGGGGGCCGAGGGCTGGTCGTGGGCGGACGTCGAGCCGGTGTACCGCCGCATCGAGCACTGGAACGGGACGCCGTCGGCGCTCCGAGGCACCGACGGGCTGCTCCCCATCGAGGAGAACCAGCCGATGCATCCGATCCAGGACGCCATCATCGCGGCGGCGGTCGAGGAGGGCCTGCCCCGCAACGAGGACTACAACGGCGCGTCGCTCGAGGGCGTCTCCCGCCAGCAGGTGACGATCGAGCACGGCGACCGCGTCAGCACCTGGGACGCCTACGCCCAGCCGGCCGTCGAGGCGGGTCGCCTGGAAGCGCGCACCGGCGTGCAGGTGCTCCGGCTCCGGTTCGACGGCGACCGCGCGACCGGTGTGGAGATCCTCACGGCGGACGGTCCCGAGACCATCACGGCGGACAAGGTCGTCCTCGCTGCCGGCACGCTCGGCAGCGCCGAGATCCTGCTGCGCAGCGGAGTCGGTCCCGCGGCAGACCTCGAACGGCTCGGCATCCCCGTCGTCGCCGACCTCCCCGTCGGAGAGAACCTGCACGACCATTACCTGGTCCCGGTCATCTTCGGCACCGAGCGCGAGGTCGAACCGCCGCAGCCGCACCGGTCGGTGACCCAGACGCACTGGTTCTGGAAGAGCGACCCGTCGCTCACGGTGCCCGACACCCAGCCGATCAACTTCAGCGTCCCGATGCTGGAGCCCGACATGGCACCCATCCCCTGGGGCTTCTCGCTCATGGCCGGCATCGTGTCGACGAAGAGCCGTGGCACGGTGAAGCTCGCCTCGGCCGACCCGGCCGACGGGCTGCTGATCGACCCGCAGGTCTTCGCCGACGAACGCGACCTGTGCAGCATGCTCGCCTCCGTCGAGCAGTGCCGTCGTGTGGGCGCACAGCCGGCACTGGCCGAGGCATGGGGTGCGACCGAGGTGTACCCCGGACCCGACGTCGCAGGCGACGACCTCGTGCAGTACGTGCGTGAGCGTGTCATCACCTACCACCACCAGGTCGGCACCTGCCGCATGGGTGTCGACGACCGCGCCGTGGTCGACCCGCGGCTTCGCGTCCGCGGACTTCGAGGGCTGATGGTCGCCGACGCGTCGGTCATGCCGACCGTCACCACCGGCAACACGAACGCCCCGAGCGCGGTGATCGGCGAGAAGGCCGCCGAGCTGCTGTTGAACGCCTGAACCCCCCCGGACCAGAAGGAGTCACCATGTCACTCATCGACCGGGTCGTCGTCGACGACGGCCGCGAGATCCCGGATGCCGCGACCGGCGAGGTGATCGGGCGGACCGCCCGCCACACCGTCGCCGATCTCGAGCGCATGTACGAGGCGGCCCGCGCGGCGCAGAAGGGATGGGCGGCGCTGCCCCAGGCCGAGCGCGACGCCCTGTTGAACGCCGTCGCCGACGCCATCGACGCGAACGCCGACGAACTCACCCGGTTGTTGTCCCGTGAACAGGGCAAGCCGCTCGAAGGGCCGAACGCACGCTTCGAAGTCGGTGCGTGCTCCGCGTGGCTGCGGGCGACCGCGGCGACGCAGGTGCCGGTGGAGGTCGTCGTCGACGAGCCCGGCAACCGTTCGGAGCTCATCTACAAGCCCGTCGGGGTCGTCGCCGCCATCGGGCCGTGGAACTGGCCCATGATGATCACGATCTGGCAGGTCGCGCCCGCGTTGAAGATGGGCAACACGGTCGTCGTGAAGCCGTCCGAGTACACGCCGCTGTCGGTGCAGGCACTCATCACGGTGATGAACGACGTGCTTCCCGCCGACGTGCTCCACGTCGTCTCCGGTGACCGCGCGGTGGGCGCCGCGATGGCGTCGCACCCCGGGTTCGACAAGATCATGTTCACCGGCTCGACCGCGACCGGGAAGGCGATCATCCGCAGCTCCGCGGACAACCTCACCCGGCTCACGCTGGAACTCGGCGGCAACGACGCCGGGATCGTGCTGCCGGGGACGGACATCGCCGCGCATGCCGACGACATCTTCTGGGGCGCGTTCATCAACACCGGGCAGACCTGCGCGGCGCTGAAGCGCCTCTACGTGCACGAGTCGCAGTACGAGGAGGTGGTCGCGGCGCTCGCCGAGCGGGCGAAGTCCACTCCGATGGGGATCGGGCTCGACGAGACGAACGTGCTCGGGCCGCTGCAGAACCCGCAGCAGTTCGGGATCGTGCAGCGCCTGGTCGACGACGCGCGGGAGCGTGGCGCGCGCATCGTGGCGGGCGGTGCACCCGCATCCGACCTGGGGCCGAACTTCTTCCAGGCCACGATCGTCGCCGACATCGAGGACGGGGCGCCCCTGGTCGACGAGGAGCAGTTCGGTCCCGTGCTCCCCGTGATCAAGTACCGGGACGTGGCCGACGCCGTGGAGCGGGCGAACGCGCTGGACGCCGCGCTCGGCGCCTCGGTCTGGTCGGACGATCCGGCCGCCGCCCGCGAGATCGCGCTGCAGCTCGAGGCGGGCACCGTCTGGATCAACGCCCACGGCGGCATCCACCCGATGGTCCCGTTCGGCGGGATCAAGGGCTCCGGGTACGGCCTGGAGTTCGGTGTGGAAGGACTGAAGTCGGTCTCCGTGCCGGTGGTGATCACCACGACCGGCGCGTGAAAGGATCGGGCCCCGCGTGAGCAGTGCACGCGGGGCCCGTGTTCGTCAGCGGGAACTGGGCGGCTGCTTCGCCACCCCGTGCCGGTCGGCCTTGTCCGGCTCGGCGGCGGTCTGCGGTGATGCGTGCGAGCCGCCGGCGGGGGCGCCCGCATCCGGGTAGTGGGGCTCGTCGACCTCGATCAGCGGGTCCCGTTCCTCCTTCTTCGGCAGATGGTCGAGGGGCTGCTTGATGTCGTCTCTGTCACTCATGCCGCCACGGTGCCGCTGCAGTGCGCCCCCGACAAGAGGGTTGCGGGAGGCTTCGGACGCGGCCCCGCGCCGCAGTATCGTGTCAGCGGGCGCCGGTGTCGTCGCCCGGAGGGGGAGCCATGGATGTCGACCTCACGCGCCTGCGCTACTTCGTCGCCGTCGCCGAGGAACTGCACTTCGCGCGTGCCGCCGAACGGCTGCGCATCAGCCCGCCTCCCCTCAGCCGACAGATCCGCGTGCTCGAGAGCGAGGTCGGCGGGGCCCTGTTCGAGCGGCACTACCACCGGGTCCGGCTCACCCCGCTGGGGGAGGCGCTGCTCCCGGCGGCGCGGTCGGTGCTCACCGCGGTCGGCGGGTTCCGGGCGGCCGTCGCACGCGGCGTGACGGACGCCCCGCCGCTGCGGATCGGGATCACCGCGTACGCGCCGAGCGGGTTCCTCCTCGAGTTCCAGGAGGCGTGTCGCGGGCTCGCGGCGGGGGCGGATGCGGTGGTGGCCGGGTCCGCCGCCGAGGTGAAGGAGCAGCTGCTCTCGGGCGGGCTGGACATCGGGCTCATCCACCTGCCGGTCCTCGACTCCCGGCTGCTGAAGCAGGTCATCTCGAGCTACCCCACGGCGCTCGCGGTGCGGGCGGACGACCCGCTCGCACAGCTCGCCGCCATCCGCGTGGAGGACGTCAGGGATCGCGACATCCTCGTCGACTTCGCCCGTCCCAACCCCCAACTGCTGGCCTGGACGATCCGTCGGCTCAACGCCGTCGGACTCACCCGGCTGGTCCATTCGGTCACCGCGAAGGGCGGGGAGCTGGAACTCGCGAACTACGCCTACGCGCACGGCACCCCGGTCGTGCTGCCCTACGCCCCCGACTCCTTCGTCGGCCGCATGTTCTCGCCGCCGGAGTTCGCGCTCGTGCCGTTCGATCCCGATTCCTACCCGCCGGCCAAGCTCGCGCTCGCGTGGCTGCCGGACGGCGACGAACGCATCCCGGCCGCCGTCGCCGCCCTCACCGGTCGGTTCGCGCCGGTGCCGGTCTGAGCTCAGATCCCGATCCGTTCGGCCAGCCTGCGGCGATGGTGGTCGGCATCGCCGAAGTAGATCTCCGACGAACGTGCGCGCTTGTAGTAGAGGTGCGGCGCGCTCTCCCAGGTGAACCCCATGCCGCCGTGGAACTGGATGTTCTGGTGCGCGGCGTACACGAACGCCTCGCTGCAGGTGGCCTGCGCCAGCGAACAGGCCGGTGCGAACTCCTCGGAGCCCTCGACCATCGCCGCGAGGGCGTAGTGCGCGGCGGATGCGGCGGACTCCACCTCGACGAGCACGTCGGCCGCCATGTGCTTGAGCGCCTGGAACGCACCGATGGGCTGGCCGAACTGCACCCGCGTCTTCAGGTACGCGACGGACATCTCGAGGGCCGCGCGGGCGCCGCCGGCCTGCTCCAGCGCGAGCGCCGTGCCCGCCGCATCCAGCACGCGATCGAGCACGGCGTCGGCGCCGCCGTCGGTGCCGATCAGCGTCGCCGGCGCCGCCTCCAGCGCGACGACCGCCAGCCGGCGGGTCTGGTCGAGCGTGGGGGTGGTGGTCCGGCGCACCCCGGGCGAGGCCGGGTCCACGACGAACAGCGACAGCCCGGCCGGGGTGCGCGCCGGGACCAGGACGAGGTCGGCGCTCGCCCCGTCGACGACGTGATGCGCCTCGCCGCGCAGCCGCCACCCCGCGCCGTCCGGTGTCGCGGTGATCGCGATGGTGCGAGGGTCCCAGCCGCCCGACGCATCCGTGATCGCCAGGGTGGCGATCGTCTCGCCGGCGACGATCCCGGGCAGGTGCCGCTGCTTCGCGGCCTCGTCGTCCGATTCGAGGAGCGCGGTCACCGCGAGCACCGCGGTCGAGAGCAGCGGGCCGGGGAACAGCACCCGTCCGGCCTCCTCGAGCACGACGCCGAGCTCGGCCCACGTGTACCCGCCGCCGCCGTACTCGGCCGGGATGGCGATCCCGACGGCGCCCACCTCCTGCGCGAGGCGACGCCAGACCTCGCGGTCGAACCCCTGCTCCGTGGCCATGAGCCGGCGCACCGTCGCCTCGTCCGCCGTGGCCCGGAAGAAGTCCTGGACCACGGTGCGGAACGCCTCCTGCTCCTCGCTCGGTGCCCCGAACGTCATGCGCGGTCCTCCTCGGCCCGCGGGTGCAGCATCCCGCCCTTCACGATGTCGCGGAACGGGACGTCGCGGTCGGGTTCGTGCCCCTTGGGCAGGCCGAGGATGCGTTCGGCGATGATGTTCCGTTGGATCTGGTCGGAGCCGCCCCCGATCGAGTTGATGAACGACCACATGAGTTGGTGCCCGACCTCCGACGCGGCCGGGTCGTCGTAGTCGTAGCGCAGGCTCTGCGCCCCTTGCAGACGGAACCGCAGACCCCAGCCCTCGTGCAGGATCCGGGACTTCTCGAGCTTGCCGATCGAGGCGAGGGACGACGAGCCGCTGCGCCGCAGCTCCGCGAGCGCACGCTGCCCGGTCCAGCGGTTCACCATGCGCCAGGAGTGGATGCGCATGAGCTGCTGCCGCACGGCCTCGTCGTCGAGCCGGCCCGCGGCGCGCGCCGCGGCGACCAGGTCGTCGGATGCGGTGAAGATCCGCGGCCGCTCCCCGGGCCGTTTCGGGCGCACCCCGAGCGCGAGCCCCATGAGGCGTCGTTCCTCGGCGAGCGCGATCTGCAGGACCCGCCATCCGTCGTCGACGGGGCCGATCGCGTTCCGCGCCGGGACGCGCACCTCGGTGAGGAACACCTCGTTGAAGTCCTGCTCGCCGGTGATCTGCCGGATCGGGCAAACCTCGATGCCGGGCGTCGCCATGTCGAGGACGAACAGCGTGAGCCCTGCGTGCTTCGGCACGTCCGGATTCGTCCGCGCCAGCAGCAGCGCGGCCTGGGCCAGGTGCGCCTCGGTGGTCCAGATCTTGTGCCCGGTGACGACGAAGTCGTCCCCGTCGCGCACCGCCCGGGTCTGCACGCCCGCGAGATCGGAGCCGTTGCCCGGCTCGCTGTACAGCAGGCATCCGGTGTGCCATTCGCCGGTGAGGAGCTTCGGCAGCACGGCCTCGCGCAGCTCGGGCGACCCTTCGCGCAGCACCGGCGTGCCCATGAGTGCGCCGTACCCGCGGGTGCTGCGCACCGGGTCCGGGGCGCCGGCCGCCGCGAACAGCGCCGGCACCCGGCGCGCCTCGGCCGCCGGGAGCCCGCGCCCGTACGCGTCCCGCGGCCATCCCGGCGCCGCCCAGCCCGCAGCGAACACGCGCCGGCGGTAGGCGGGGTCGTCCGCCCCACGCCACGCGGTGTCGACGAACTCGTGGACCTCGTCCTGCAGCGTCACCGGCCGCTCCTCTCCTCGACGGGGGACCCCCGCTGCCGAACACGCAACCACCGTGCCGCCGCGCCCGTACACGACGGATCGGGTCAGTCGCAGGTGAGCGGATCGGACATGTGCGGCGCGGCACGTGTCGCGTCCGCTCATGTGCAGGTGACCGCATCCGTGATGGACACACGCGCGCCGCCGCTGGTCGGATGCCGGTGACGGCACCCGGGACCCTGCGGGGCCGCGGACGAGGAGGACACGGATGACGGACGACGCAGTCGATCCGCCGCTGCGCGGCATCCGCGTGCTCGATCTGACCGGCGGTCCGCTCCAGACGGTCGGCCGACTCCTCGCGGAGCTGGGCGCCGACCTGACCCGGGTGACCGCGCCCGGGATCACCGTCGAGCGGCCCTTCGGCCCGGTCGTGGACGGGATCGGGGTCGTCGACGCGCTGGCGGCCCGCGGGGCCCGGCATGCGGAGGTGGATCCCCGTGCCGATCCGGCGACGTGGCGGCGGATGCTGGAGGGCGCCGACCTGCTCGTCGAGGCGACCCCGCCGGGTTCGGCGGCGGAGGCGTCGCTCGACGTGCCGCGGATCCGGGCCGCCCACCCGGGGCTGGTGGTGCTCTCGCTCAGCGACTTCGGCCGCGACACACGGTTCTCGCGCTGGCAGGCGACGAGCCCGGTCTTCCACGCGCTCACCGGGGTGCTCGCACGGACCGGCGAACCCGGCCGGGAACCGCTCGTCCCGCCGGGGGAACTGCCCTACGACGCGGCGGCCGTGCAGGCCGCGGTCCAGGCGCTCGCGCTCGTCCGCGAGGCACGTCGGACCGGCCGTGGCGACCGCATCGACTTCGCGGTGCTCGAGGGCGCGACCGCCGCCATCGACCCGGCGTTCGGGATGGCCGGCTCCGCGACGATGGGCAAGCCCCTCGCCTCGCTGCCGCGCGGCCGCACCGATGAGGGGCACAAGTACCCGATCCTGCCCTGTCGCGACGGGCACGTCCGCATCTGCATCCTCGCGGCGCGCCAGTGGCGGGGGATGTTCGAGTGGATGGGGCGGCCGGAGGCGTTCGCCGACCCGAAGCTCGACCTGCTGCACGTGCGGTACCGGACCCCGTCCCTCCTTCCCGCCATCGCGGCGTTCTTCGCCGACAAGACCCGGGCCGAGCTCGAGGAGGAGGGGCGCCGCCACGGTGTGCCGACCGCCGCGCTGCGGAGCGTGGACGAGGCGTTGCGCTCGCCGCATCTGCGGGAACGCGGCGCCGTCGAGGACGCGGAACTCGCGCCGGGACTCGTCGCGCCCGTCCCGGCCGGGTTCGCGGAGGTCGACGGGATGCGACTGCGCGCGCCCGCACGGTCGGCGTCCCCGGCCGCCGCGCGGCCCCCTGCCGCGGCGGACCCCGCCTCCGCGTCGCGCACCCTGCCGCTCGCCGGGGTCCGCGTGCTGGATCTCGGTGTCATCATCGTGGGCGGCGACAGCACCCGCATCCTCGCCGACCTCGGTGCCGAGGTCATCAAGGTCGAGAGCTCCGCGTTCCCCGACGGCGCCCGCGCATCGCTGCCGCCGGGGCGGATGATGGCCGGGTTCGCCTCCGGGCACCGTAACAAGCGGTCGATCGGGATCGACCTCACCACGACGGAGGGCCGCCGGCTCCTCCACGCGCTCGCCGCACGGTCCGATCTCGTGTTCTCGAACTTCAAGCCCGGCACGACCGCGAAGCTCGGTCTCGACCGGGCGACGCTCGCGGCGCGGGCGCCCGGAGTCATCACCGTGGAGAGCTCCGCCTTCGGGGCGACCGGACCATGGGCGGATCGGCTGGGCTACGGACCGCTCGTGCGCGCCGCCGTCGGCTTCACCGGACGATGGGTCCACCCCGACCTGCCGGACCGCTTCCAGGACGACGTCACCGCCTACCCCGACCATGTCTGCGCGCGGCTCAGCGCACTCCTCGGCCTCGCCCTCCTCATCCGGCGCGACCGCACCGGGACGGGCGGCGCGGCGGCGTTCGCGCAGGCCGAGGTCATCCTCGACCAGCTCGGCCCCGAACTCGTCGCCGACGCGCTCGCGGCGCGGGGGCACGACGTGCGCACCGCTGGACGCGACGTGCCGTGGGGCGTGTTCGCCGCCGACGGTGACGACGACTGGCTCGTCGTCACCGCGCGCGACGGCGCCGACTGGCGGGCGCTCATGGACGTGATCGGCAGACGCGATCTGCGCGACGACCCCGCACTCGCCGACGCGGCCGGACGCACGGCGGGTCGGACGAGGATCGAGGCGGCCGTCCGCGACTGGGCCGCCGCGCACCCGGCAGGCACCGCGATGGAACTGCTGCAGGCGGCGGGGGTGCCGGCGGCGGCCATGCTGCGCGGCGCAGAGCTGCCCGACTGGGACTACTTCCGGTTCCGCCGCGGATTCCGCAGCGAGCGGCATCCGTATGCGCGGGAGCCGTTCGTGCTCGAGGACGTGCTCGTCCACGCCGATCACGTCGCCGACCCGCCCGCCGGGCAGGCGCCCATGCTCGGGCAGCACACCGTCGAGATCGCGACCGACGTCCTCGGGCTCAGCCCCGCCGAGGTCGACGACCTGCTCACCCGCGGGGTGCTCGAGGCGCCGCCGCTCCCCGATCCGTCACCGGAGGAACCATGAAGACCGCCATCACCGAGATGCTCGGCATCGACATCCCCCTGCTCGCCTTCAGCCACTGCCGCGACGTCGTCGCCGAGGTCACCAACGCGGGCGGGTTCGGTGTGCTCGGCGGCTCCTCGTTCACCCCGGAGAGCCTCGAGGAGGAGCTCACCTGGATCGACGAGCACGTCGACGGCAAGCCGTACGGGATCGACATCATCGTGGCCGAGAAGCTCGTCGGCAAGGGCGAGCGGATGACCCGCGACCGTCTGGTCGGGATGATCCCCGAGAGCGACCGGCGCTTCGTCGCCGACCTGCTCACCTCCCACGGCATCGAGACCGCCCCGGAGGACGTGGTCCGCGACTTCGGGCGCGCGCCCACCGCGCACACGGGCGAGAAGCTCCTGGAGGTCGCGTTCCGGCATCCGATCAAGCTCATCGCCAACGCGCTCGGGGTGCCGCCGCAGTTCATGATCGACGAGGCGAAGAAGCACGGCGTTCCCATCGGGGCACTCGTGGGCGCCAAGGAGCACGCGCTGAAGCAGGTCGCCGCCGGGGTCGACTTCCTCGTCGTGCAGGGCGGCGAGGCGGGCGGGCACTGCGGCGAGGTGTCGACGCTCGTGCTCGTGCCGGAGGTGGTGGACGCGATCGGCGACGCGGTCCCCGTGCTCGCGGCGGGCGGCATCGTCACCGGGCGGCAGATGGCGGCGGCGATCGCGCTGGGCGCGGCCGGTGCGTGGACCGGGTCGGTGTGGCTCACGACCCCCGAGTCCGAGGTGTCCGAGACCGTCAAGCGCAAACTCCTCGCCGCCTCCTCACGGGACACCCGCCGCACGGCGTGCCGCACCGGCAAACCGTCGCGGCAGCTCAAGAGCGACTGGACCGAGGCGTACGAGCAGACGGGTGCGCCGACTCCGCTGGGCATGCCGCTGCAGAGCATGCTGTCCGAGCAGAACCTCCGCACGATCGACCGGCTCGCAGACGGCGGACACGAGGGGGCGCAGGCGCTCGCGACCTACTGGGTCGGGCAGGGCGTCGGGCTCATGAACCGGCAGAAGACCTCCCGGCAGATCGTCCTCGACTTCGCCGAGGACTTCCTCGACGCGGTGGGACGTGTCGAGGAGGCGGTCGGCGAATGACGCGCACGCGACAGGAGGACGGCGTGACCGAGATCGACCCGAACACCCCCGTCATCATCGGCGTCGGGCAGAGCATCGACCGGCTGGGCGCCGACGACTACGAAGCGCGGTCGGCGGTGGACCTCGCTGCGGCCGCCGCCGCCCGCGCGATCGACGACACCGGAGCCGATGCGGATGCCGTCCGCACCGCGATCGACACGGTCGCCGCGATCCGCCAGTTCGACGACTCCACACCGGGCGCCCGGGCTCCCCTGGGACGGTCGGACAACGTGCCGCGCTCGGTCGCCGCACGCCTGGGCGCCGACCCCGCGCACGCGATCCTCGAGGTGGGCGGCGGGCAGAGCCCGCAGCACCTGGTGACCGAGCTCGCCGCATCCATCGCCGCCGGCACCCGTCGCGTCGCGCTCGCCGTCGGGGCGGAGGCGATCTCCACCGTCCGCGCGCTCGCCCGGGCCGACGACCGGCCCGATTTCACCGAGCACGTCGACGGCGGACTCGACGACCGGGGGTACGGCCTCGAGGGCATCGTCACGATGGAACTGGCGAAGCACGGGCTCGCCGCCGCCGCGCCGCAGTACGCACTCCTGGAGCACGCCCGACGCGCACGCCTCGGCTGCTCGCGTGCCGCCTACGCGCGCTCGATGGGGGAACTGTTCGCGTCGTTCACCGCGGTCGCCGCCGCGAACCCGTACGCCGCCGCACCCGTGTCGCGATCCGCGGACGAGCTGGTCACGGTCACCGATGCGAACCGGATGATCGCGGACCCGTACCCGCGCCTGCTCGTCGCACGCGACCAGGTCAACCAGGGCGCCGCGGTGCTCCTCGCCTCCGTCGCCGCCGCACGGGAGCTGGGCGTCCCCGAGGAGCAGTGGGTCTTCCTCCACGGGCACGCCGATCTGCGTGAGCGCCCGCTCATGGACCGCCCCGACCTGTCCCGGAGCCCCGCCGCGGTCGCCGCCGCCGCGCTGGCGCTGGAGACCGCCGGGGTCGGGCTCGACGAGGTCGACACGTGGGACTTCTACAGCTGTTTCCCGATCGCCGTCACGGCCGTCGCCGTCGACGGGCTCGGTCTGGAGCCGGACGACCCGCGCGGGCTGACGGTCACCGGCGGACTGCCCTACTTCGGCGGTCCGGGCAACGATTACGCGATGCACGCGATCGCCGAGACGGTGCAGCGGATGCGGCGGCGGCCCGGCGCGGTCGGGTTCGTCGGTGCCAACGGCGGCATCCTCGGCAAGTACTCCGCCGCCGTGTACTCCACGACCCCGTGCGCCTGGCGCCCCGGCCGGTCCGCGCACGTGCAGGCGGAGCTCGACGCCGCGGCGCCGGCCGTGCCGCAGACCAGCCGGGCGAACGGCTGGGCGGTGATCGAGACCTGCACGATCGACCACCACCGGGACGGCCGCCGCCGCGGGATCGTGATCGGCCGGCTCGAGGCGACCGGTGAGCGGTTCGTCGCGCTGGGACTCGAGGACGACGACCGCATCCTCGACCTGCTCGCCGGGGAGGAACCGATCGGGATGCGGGTCTGGGCACTGTCGACCGGGCCGGGCAACCGGGTGACGGTGTCGCCGGAACGCGCCGAGGAGCTCCGCCCGTCGCGACCGCCCGTCCTCGCCGAGCGGTACGAGCACGTGCGCGTGGAGCGCGACGGCCACCTGCTCGTCGTCACGATCGACCGGCCGGCGGCGCGGAACGCGCTGTTCCCCGCGGCCAACGAGGAACTCGGAGCGGTGTTCGACGCGTTCTTCGCCGACCGTGACCTGTGGGTGGCGGTCATCACCGGTGCCGGCGGCACGTTCTGCGCGGGCAACGACCTCGTGCACACCGCATCCGGTAAACCCACCTACCTGCCGGCACAGGGGTTCGCCGGGCTGACGAGCCGGCGGGACATGTCCAAACCCGTCATCGCCGCAGTCGAGGGGTACGCGCTCGGCGGCGGGTTCGAGACGGCGTTGGCGTGCCACCTCATCGTGGCGGGGGAGACCGCCCGCTTCGGACTCACCGAGGTGAAGGTGGGCCTGGTGGCGGGCGCCGGCGGTGTCGTGCGCTTGCCGCGCGCCATCCCGGAGAAGATCGCGACCGAGCTCATCCTCACGGGCCGTCAGGTCGATGCGGCCGAGGCGCACCGGCTGGGACTGGTCAACCGGGTGGTTCCCGCCGGCGCCGCGCTGACGGCGGCGAAGGAGATCGCGGCGGAGATCACGGCCGTCTCCCCGACCTCCGTGCGCACGTCCCTCCGGCTCATGGCGCAGACGCGCGCGATCCCCGATGTGGTCGACGCCGTGACCCTGCGGACGTCCGTCATCGACGAGCTCATGGTGAGCCACGACGCGCTCGAGGGGATGACCGCGTTCGCCCGCAAGCGACCGCCCCGTTGGCGCAACCGTTGACCCGACCAGGTGCCGGCCGCGGCACGGAGGCTCAGGCGTCGCGGGCGGCGAGCAACCGGCGCCAGTCCGCCGGGACGCGACCCTCGGGACCGGGGGAGGGCTGCGACTCGGGCCGGCTCGCGGGCGGCGCCAGGTCGGGTCCGTCGACCGACCGGCCCTCCTCGTAATCCCAGAACCACGTCTCGCCCGGCTCGAAGCTGCGCACGTACCGGTGGCCGGTGGCCTCGAAGTGCGCGGTCGCATGGCGGCCGAGCGACGAGTCGCAGCATCCGATGTGCCCGCACGCGGCGCAGCGGCGCAGGTGCACCCACCAGCCGTCCGCCTGCTCGCACTCCGCGCAGCCCGTCCCCGACGGCGGGACGGCGATGTCGATCATGCCCTCGACCATGGCCGAACTCTACGTCAGGCTAGGCGGCGGGAGGAGACCCTCATGACCGACATCGATTCCGGCACCCGCGCCTACACCGAGCTCGCGCCTCCACTGACGGATGCGCAGTGGCGACGGCTGTGCGCGGATGCGGTCCCCGCCACGGTGCAGGCCGGTGAGGTCGTCGTGCCCGCCGGCGACCGGGACTACCCGATGATCCTCGTGGAGGAGGGGGAGCTCGAGCTCGTCCGCGACCCGCTGCGATGGCTCGGGGAAGAGGTGGTCGCCACCGCCGGCCCCCGGACGTTCCTCGGCGAACTCGGACTCCTGAACGGCCAGCGGGCGTTCCTGTCGGTGCGCGCGACCGCGCCCAGCCGCATCCGTCGCCTCGCCCGCACGGACCTCCGGCGCGTGCTCGCGGAGGACGACGAGCTCGGCGACACGATCCTGCGCACGCTGTGGGCACGACGCGAGTCGCTCCGCACCGGCACGGCCGCGTTCACTTTGAAGTTCGTGGGCGTGGGCACCTCCGCGGAGTTCCTCGCGCTGCGCAGGTTCGCCGAGCGGTTCGACCTCGTCCACACCGCCGTCGGTCTTGCGCCGGGCGAAGGGCTCGACCACCCCGGTGCGAACATCTCCGCGGCGGACCTCCCCATCGCCTTCATCCGGGGCGAACCGGTGCCACGTGCCACCCCCGGCGAGATCGCCCACCGGCTCGGCCTCGCCTACGACCCCGCCTACGACGGGTCGGCGGACGTCGCGATCGTCGGCGGCGGGCCGGCCGGACTCGCGGCCGCGATCTACGCCGCGTCCGAGGGGCTGAGCGCCGTGCTCCTCGAGGCGGTCGCGCCCGGCGGGCAGGCGGCGGCGACCTCGCGCATCGAGAACTTCCTCGGGTTCCCGTTCGGAGTCTCGGGCGACGACCTCATCGGCCAGGCGACGCTCCAGGCCATCAAGTTCGGGGTGCGCGTGTGCGCGCCCTGCGAGGCGGCGTCGCTGCGGTCCACTGCGGACGGCGTGGAGATCGACCTCGTCGGCGGCGGGGTCATCGCCGCCCGGTCCGCCGTCGTCACCTCCGGTGTGCACTACCGGCGCCTGCCGCTCGAGCGCTGGGAGGAGTTCGAGCGCGGCGGCATCCACTACGCCGCCACCCCGCTCGAACTCCGTCAGGTCGGCGGCGGCTCGGTGGTGGTCGTCGGCGGGGCGAACTCGGCCGGGCAGGCGGCGCTCTTCCTCGCCGCGAACGGCTGCACCGTGCACCTGGTCGTGCGACGGGAGGACCCCCGCGAGACCATGTCGTCGTACCTCGTCGACCGGCTGGCGGCCGATCCCCGCATCCGGCTGCACACCTCGTCGAACGTGGTCGGCCTCGACGGCGACGGCACCCTGCACCGGGTCGAACTCGACACCGCCGGATGGGTGCCCGCCCGGGGCCTCTTCTGCTTCATCGGCGCCGACCCCGCGACCGGCTGGGCCGACGGGCTCGACCGCGACGAGGCGGGGTTCATCCTCACCGGCACCGACGTGTCGCCCGCCGACCCGTGGGCGCACCTCGACCGGGGACCGCTTCCGTTCGAGACCTCCCTCCCGCGGGTCTTCGCCGCCGGGGACGTCCGCCGCGGCTCGATGAAGCGCGTGGCGGCGGCCGTCGGCGAAGGCTCCAGCGCCATCGCCTCGGTGCACCGGGTGCTGGCGGGCTGACCGCCGCCGGTATCGTTTCGAGGTGCCATCCGCCATCCCCCACCCCGCATCCCCCTCGCTCACCGTCAGCGGCTACGTCGCCTCACCCGCCCACGCCGCCTGGGACCCCGCGTTCGACGCCGCGCTCCTGCCCGCCCTCGCGGCGCTGCCGGACGTCGCGGGGCTCGAGCTGCCGTGGCTCGGCGGCGTCCACCCGCACGACGACGCCTGGTTCCTCGCGCACGTCCCCGCCGGACGGATGACGGTCACGGCGCTGCCGTTCACCATGCAGCGCGCAGCCGTCGAACGCGGCTACGGGCTCGCGTCCCCGGATGCGGCGGGTCGGGCCGCCGCGCTCGCCGATGCCCGGCGGCTCGCGGCCGACGTCCGGACGCTCCAGACGGCGTCTGCGGCCGACGTCGAGGTCGTCGTCGTGCACAGCGCGCCGCGCGGCGGCGGGGACGCCGACGCGTTCGCCGCGTCGCTGGCCGAACTGGCCGGGCTCGACTGGTCCGGTGCCGAACTCGTCGTCGAACACTGCGACGCGGAGGTGCCGGGGCAGCCGTTCGAGAAGGGCTTCCTCCCGGTCGAGGCCGAACTCGCCGCGATCGAGCGGACCGGCGCCCCGATCGGGATGTGGCTGAACTGGGGCCGCTCCGCGGTCGAGCTGCGCGACGTCGACGCCGTCACGGCGCAGATCGCCGCGGTCGCCGCATCCGGCCGCCTGCGCGGGCTCGCGCTCTCCGGGGCCGCGGCCGTCGACGGCCCCTACGGCCGGGCCTGGGCCGACGCGCACGTGCCGCTCCTCGACGCCGACCCCGTCTCCGGGTCGCTGCTGGACGCCGCAGCGCTGGATGCCGTGATCCGGGCCGCGGGCGCCGTGCCGTGGATCGGGGTCAAGGTGGTGCGTCGGCCGTCCGACCGCACGCCCGACGACGTCGCCGTGACGATCGCCGCGAACCTCGCGCTCGTGCGTGCCGCCGTCGCAGCTGCGGAGTGACGCCGACCGCGTAGGCTCGTTCGGATGGCGATCGGTTCGGTGATCCACACGTTCACGGTGCAGCTGGCGGACATGGACCGCGGCGTGTACGAGGAGTTGGCGCTGCGGGTGGCCCGTCATCCCTCGGAGACCGACGCGTTCATGCTGACGCGGGTGCTCGCCTACTGCCTCGAGTACGAGGAGGGCATCGGGTTCAGCGAGGGCATCGCGGCGCAGGACGAACCGGCCGTCATCGCCCGCGACGCCACGGGTGCCGTCACGGCGTGGGTCGAGGTCGGCGCGCCCGACGCCGACCGCCTCCACCACGGCAGCCGTCTCGCCGAGCGGACCCTCGTCTACACGCACCGCGACCCGGCCAAGGTGCTCCCGAACTGGGCCGGCAAGAAGATCCACCGCGCCGAGGACATCGTGCTGCGCAGCTTCGACCCCGGCTTCTTCGACCTCGCCGTGCCGCTCATCGAGCGACGCAACACCATGAGCCTCACCGTCACCGAGGGCTGGCTCTATGTGGAGCTCAACGGCACCACCTGCTCCACCGCGGTGCACACCCACCCCATCGTCTGAGCGCAAGGGGCTGCGGGATGCGGCGGCGACGGGGCACACTGGCGCCACGCCGATCCGAAGGAGCCCGCATGGCGCAGCGCCCAGGCCTCACCGCATCCGTCCGTGGGGCGGAGGTGTCGTGAGGTCGCCGGCCGCGTGGGTGCGCGGCGTCCGGCACCCCGAGGCGTTCCACGGGCACGGGGTGCGCCGCGGGTTCTTCGAAGGCTGGTACGTCAAGCTCGTCTCCGCCGACCGGTCGCAACGGTGGGCCGTCATCCCGGGCGTCTTCCGCGGCCTCGACGGGGGCGTCACCGACGAGGCGTTCGTGCAGGTGCTCGACGGGCTCACCGGGCGGTCCTGGTACCACCGGTTCGAACCGGGCGACTTCACCGCATCCGACCGGGAGTTCGAGGTGCGCGTCGGCGCGAACCGGTTCAGCGCCGACGGCGTGCACCTCGACCTGCCGGGGATGCGCGGCGACGTCTCGTTCGTGGCACCGCTCGAACCGTGGCCGGTGACCCGGCGCGAGCCGGGGATCATGGGCTGGTACGGGCTGGTGCCGTTCATGGAGTGCTTCCACGGCATCGTGTCGTTCGGTCACGGCCTGCGGGGGAGCCTCGAGATCGACGGTGCCCGGCACGGGTTCGACGGCGGACGCGGCTACATCGAGAAGGACTGGGGCAAGGCGTTCCCGGACGGCTACGTGTGGCTCGCCAGCAACCACATCGACGAACCCGCGGGCGAGCGGGCCGACGCGTCGCTCATCGGCTCGGTCGCGATCATCCCGTGGCTCCGCGGCGCGTTCCGAGGCTCGATCGTGGGGCTCCGGCACGGCGGCCGGCTGCACCGCTGGACGACCTACAACCGCTCGGTCGAACGCGAGCTGTCGATCACCGACGACCGGGTGCGGTGGCGGGTCGAGGGGCCCGACGGCACGCTCGAACTCGACGCGGAGCGGGTGCGCGGCGGGCTCCTGCACGCGCCGCTGCGGACGGCCATGCACCAGCGGGTGGAGGAGACCCTCGACGCGCGCATCGCGGTGCGGCACACCGCGCGGGACGGGACGGTCCTCCTCGACGGGGTCGCCGAGTGCGCGGGCCTCGAGGTCTACGGCGACACCGACCGGCTGCTCGCGCTCTGACCGGCGTCACCGCCGTCGCCGTCCGGCACGGGCGGTCGCCGCATCCGTGCCGGACGGAGGCGGAGGCTCAGGCGGAGCCGTCCTCGGCGGCGATGCGGTCGGCTTCCGCGCTGTCCACGAGGTCGTCGTTCGCGTCCTCGTCGAGCACCTCGTCGCCGTCCGTCTCGCGGACCGGCTCGTCGGCGCCGGCGTCGTCGTCCAAGGGTGCGGGTGGGGGGAATCCTCCGGTCGACATGGGGTCTCCTTTCGTCGTCCCGTCACGCTAGGGGCGCGGCATCCCGACGGGCCAGGCCTTGACGGCGTCGGCGGGACGGTCGTCGAAGGATCGTTGTTACCGGTAACATGCTGGAGGTCACCAGACGAAGGGAACCCCATGGCGAACGAAGACACGGCCATCACCGCAGCGACCGAGGTCGCGATCGCGCGGGTGCGTGAGGAGGTGGCGCGGCTGCATGCGGAGTTGGTGCGGTACGGGCTGGTCGTGTGGACGGGTGGGAACGTGTCGGGCCGGGTGCCGGGTGCGGATCTGTTCGTGATCAAGCCGTCGGGGGTGTCGTATGACGATCTGGCGCCGGAGAACATGATCCTGTGCGATCTGGACGGCAACGTGGTCCCCGGCACGCCGGGGTCGGACCGGTCGCCGTCGAGTGACACGGCGGCGCACGCCTACGTGTACCGGAACATGCCGGAGGTCGGTGGTGTGGTGCACACGCATTC
>NZ_JBSJZI010000005.1:0-203951 GCF_054798235.1 Microbacterium sp. GXF7504
AAGAAGCGCCGCCGAGCAGCCAGCCCGGCGGCGCTTCACCCTGCCCACTTGACAGAAAGCCCTACATATCAGTCGAGCACGGCGGCGACGGCCTCGAGCTCGACCAGCTGGTCGTCGTAGCCGAGGACGGTCACGCCCATGAGCGTGCTCGGCACGTCGTGGTCGCCGAAGGCGTCGCGAATGACCTCCCACGCCGCCACGAGGTCGTCCCGCCGGGTCGACGCGACGAGCACGCGGGTCGATGCGACGTCCTGCAGCGTGGCGTCGGCGTCCGCGAGCGCCTCGACGAGGTTGGCGACGCACTGCCGAGCCTGCGCCCGCACGTCGCCGACACCGACCGTCGCACCGTCGGCGTCCAGCGGGCATGCGCCGGCGAGGAACACGAGTCGCGCGCCCGGACGCACGGATGCGGCGTAGGCGTACTCCGCGACGCCGCTGAGCTTCGCAGATCGGATGAGTCGGACGGCACCGGTCATCCCGGCATCCTGCCACGGCGCCGGGTCAGGGTGGCGGGCCGTCGGGGTTCCGCATCCGTTTCCCTGTCACTCGATGCTGCGTCGGGCAGCAGTTCGCGACAGGCGATCCGTGCCTCCGCCCCGACGGCCGGTCAGCCGAGGTCCCGGGCGCGAGGGACCAGTCGCTCCAGCTGGGTGACGTGCCGCGATTCCAACTCGGCGAGCGAGGAGACGCCGAGGAGCTTCATCGTCCGTTCGATCTCGCTCCGGAGGATCGCGATCGTCCGGTCGACGCCCGCTCGACCGCCGGCCATCAGCCCGTACAGGTACGCACGCCCGATGAGCGTGAACTTGGCGCCGAGGGCGACCGCGGCGACGATGTCGGCGCCGTTCATGATGCCGGTGTCGATCATCACGGTCGCATCGCGCCCCACCTCGCGGACGACCTCGGGCAGCAGATGGAACGGGATCGGTGCGCGGTCCAGCTGCCGGCCACCGTGGTTCGACAGGACGATTCCGTCGACGCCGCGGTCGACGAGGCGCTTGGCGTCCGGCACGTTCTGCACGCCCTTGACGACGATCCGCCCCGGCCACATCCCGCGGATGACCTCAAGGTCGTCGTAGCTGATCGTGGGGTCCATCGCGGCGTCCAGAAGTTCGCCGACCGTGCCGCCGGTGCTCGAGAGCGACGCGAACTCGAGCTTGGGGGTGGTGAGAAAGTCGAACCACCACCAGGGGCGCGGGATCGCGTCGAGGATCGTGCCGGGCGTGAGCTGCGGCGGGATCGAGAAGCCGTTGCGCTTGTCGCGCAGGCGGGCACCGGCGACGGGGGTGTCGACCGTGAACTGCAGGGTGTCGAACCCGGCGGCGGCCGCCCGGCGGACCAGCCCGTAGGAGATCTCGCGGTCGCGCATGACGTACAGCTGGAACCAGTTGCGGCCGTTCGGATTGGCGGCCTTGACCGCCTCGATCGAGGTGGTGCCGAGCGTCGACAGGGTGAACGGGATACCCGCGGCACCGGCTGCGCCTGCGCCCGCGATCTCCCCCTCGGTCTGCATGAGCCGGGTGAATCCGGTGGGGGCGACGCCGAACGGCAGTGCCGATGGACCCCCGAGGATCTCGCACGACAGGTCGACGTCGGTCGCGGGACGCAGGATGTCGGGGTGGAACTCGACGTCCTGGAACGCCTGGCGGGCGCGGGCGAGTGAGAGCTCCCCCTCCGCGGCGCCGTCGGTGTAGTCGAAGGCCGCCTTCGGTGTGCGGCGCTTCGCGATCGCGCGCAGATCGGCGATCGTGAGCGCGGCGTCGAGTCGGCGCTTCTTCCCGTTGAGCTGGGGCTTCTTGAACTTCATGAGTTCCAGGAGCTCGGCGGGGTTGGGCAGCTGACGCGTGACCATGGGTTCCTTCTCTCTCTATGCCCGGGGAGCGTAGCGGCGTGGGCTGTGCGTGCGTGTCACGAGGTCGCGGAGCGCCTCGAGCGTGCCCGACACGAGTCCGGCACTGCGCGCCTGGACGAGGATGTTGCCGAGAGCCGTCGCCTCGACCGGACCGGCGAGCACGGGCAGGCCGGAGCGGTCGGCGATGCGCCGACACAGCAGCTCATTGAGCGCACCGCCGCCGACGATGTGGATGACGCGCACGTCGACCCGCCCGACGCGTGCGGCCTCGAGCGCCGCGTCGGCGAATGCCTGCGCGAGCGACTCGACGATGCTGCGCGCATACGCCGGCCGGCTTCGGGGCGCGGCGAGACCGTGCTCGTCGCACCATGCGTCGATGCGGGCGGGCATGTCACCCGGCGCCAGGAACCGGGGATCGTCGACGTCGAGCAGCGGGACCTCGTCCGTGACCGCCTCGGCCGCCCGGAGCAGGTCGGGCAGGTCGATCCGGTCTCCCTCCCGTTCCCACCCGCGGACGGTCTCGCTCAGCATCCACAGCCCCATGACGTTGCGGAGCAAGCGCGTGCGCCCGTCGACGCCGCCCTCGTTGGTGAACCCGGCCTCCCTCGCGGTGTCGGTGAGGACGGGGCGATCCACCTCGACCCCGACGAGCCCCCACGTACCGCACGAGATGTACGCGGCGTGACCGTCGGTCATCGGGACGGCGACGACGGCGGATGCGGTGTCGTGCGAGCCGACGGCGGTCACCGTCACCCCATCACTCGCACCGACGAGCGCCCGCACATCGCCGCGGAGCGGCCCCAGCGGCTCGCCGGGTTCGATGAGGGGGGCGAGCAGGCGCCGGTCGATGCCGAGTCGCGCCATGAGCTCGGCGTCCCATTCGGCGCGGCCGGCGCGGAGCAGCCCCGTCGTCGAGGCGTTGGTCCGTTCGGTGCGGACCGCCCCGGTCAGCCAGTACCCGATGAGATCGGGCACCAGCAGCGCGTGGTCCGCGAGCTCGAGGAGTGCCGCGTCCTCGACCGCGAGTTGGTAGAGCGTGTTGAACGGGAGGAACTGCAGGCCGTTGCGCGCGAAGAGTTCCGCGTGCGGCGCGATCACATGCACGGCCTCGACACCGCGGACGGTGCGGTCGTCACGGTAGTGGTACGGCGTGCCGAGCAGGCGTCCCCCGCCGACGAGCCCGTAGTCGACCGCCCAGGAGTCGACGCCGATGCCCGCGAGGTCCGGGGCATCTCGCAGCGCCGTGCGAAGGCCGGCGAGCACCTGCCCATACAGACCGACGAGGTTCCAGTGCAGCCCGTCGGGCAGATGGACCGGATCGTTCGGGAACCGTGCGACCGTGGTCGTGTCGAGCACGTGGCGCCCGACACGTCCGACGATGACGCGGCCGCTCGTCGCCCCCAGGTCGACGGCGGCGACCGCACCGGTCATCGGAGGAATGCCGCGGCGACGCCCGAGTCGACCGGGATGTGCAGCCCGGTCGTGCGGGACAGTTCCGAACCGGTGAGCACGAACACCGCATCCGCGACGTGCTCGGGGACCACCTCGCGGCCGAGGATCGTGCGCTTCGCGTAGAACGCGCCGAGGTCCTCCTCCGCGATGCCGTAGGTGGCGGCGCGGTTCGCACCCCAGCCGGAGGCGAAGATGCCGGAGCCGCGCACGACCCCGTCCGGGTTGACGCCGTTCACCCGGATGCCGTGCTCACCGAGCTCGACCGCGAGGAGCCGCACCTGGTGCGCCTGATCGGCCTTGGTCGCGGAGTACGCGATGTTGTTCGGACCGGCGAAGACCGAATTCTTCGAGGAGACGTAGACGATGTCACCGCCCATGCCCTGCTCGATGAGGATCTGCGCGGCTGCCTTCGAGACGAGGAAGGACCCCTTGGCCATGACATCGTGCTGGAGATCCCAGTCCGCCTCGGTCGTCTCCAGCAGCGGCCTGGACAGCGACAGCCCGGCGTTGTTCACGACGAGGTCGACGCCGCCGAAGGCGAGCACGGCCTCGTCCATCGCGGCCTGGACGGCGCCGGCATCGGCGACGTTCGCCGCGACGCCGATCGCGACGTCCGCGTCCCCGAGTTCCGCCGCCGCGGCCTGCGCCGTGGCGAGGTCGAGGTCGGCGACGACCACGCACGCGCCTTCCGCGGCAAGTCGCGTGGCGATCGCCTTGCCGATGCCGGATGCGGCGCCGGTGACGAATGCGACGCGCCCCCGGTGACTCTTCGGTTTCGGCATCCGCTGGAGCTTCGCCTCCTCGAGCGCCCAATATTCGATGCGGAACTTCTCCGCATCCGAGATCGGGGTGTAGGTGGAGAGCGCCTCTGCGCCACGCATCACGTTTATCGCGTTGACGTAGAACTCACCCGCCACACGGGCCGTCTGCTTGTTCGCGCCGTAGCTGAACATGCCGACACCGGGCACGAGCACGATGAGCGGGTCTGCACCTCGGATCGCCGGGCTGTCCGCGGTGGCGTGTGCGTCGTAGTAGGCCCGATACTCGGTGCGGTACTGGTCGTGGAGTTCCTTCAGCCGGGCGATGGACTCTTCGACGCCTGCCGTGGCCGGCAGGTCGAGGATCATCGGCTTGACCTTGGTGCGCAGGAAGTGGTCGGGGCAGCTCGTGCCGAGCGCGGCCAGGGCGGGGGCTTTCTCCGAGGCGAGGAAGTCGAGCACCACGTCGGTGTCGGTGAAGTGGCCGACCATGGGCTTGTCGGTCGATGCCAACCCTCGGATCGTCGGCGCGAGGGCTGCGGCCTTCGCCCGACGCTCGGGTTCCGGCAGCGCCTCGAATCCGGGCCGGGACGCGCCGAAAGGTTCGGGGGCGCCGTGCTCGGCGATGTAGGCGGCGGCGGTCTCGATGATCCATCGCGAGTTGGCCTCGGCCTCGTCGGAGCTCTCACCCCAGGCGGTGATGCCGTGGCCACCGAGGATGGTGCCGACCGCCTGCGGGTGCGTCGCCTTGATCGCGGCGATGTCGAGGCCGAGCTGGAAGCCGGGACGCCGCCACGGCACCCAGACGACCTTGTCGCCGAAGATCGTGCGCGTGAGTTGCTCACCGTCCGCGGCGGTCGCGATCGCGATCCCTGCGTCGGGATGCAGGTGGTCGACGTGCGCGGCGTCCACCAGGCCGTGCATGGCGGTGTCGATCGACGGGGCGGCACCGCCCTTGCCATGGAGGCAGTAGTCGAACGCCGCGACCATCTCATCCTCACGTTCGACGCCGGGGTATACGTCGACGAGTGCGCGCATCCGGTCGAGCCGCAGCACGGCGAGGCCCTGCTCGGTGAGGGTGCCGAGGTCGCCACCGGACCCCTTGACCCAGAGGAGTTCGACGGGCTCGCCGGTGACCGGGTCGATGTCGGTGCCTTTGGCGGAGGTGTTGCCACCCGCGTAGTTCGTGTTCCTCGGGTCGGCCCCGAGGCGGTTGCTCCGGGCGATGAGGGCCGCGGCGGTTGGGTTGGTCATGTCGTGGATCTCCTCGGTAGGGGGCGTCAGGCGCCCCAGCCGGCCTGTGCGCCGCCCACACGGTCGGCTTCGATCTGTTGCTGGTATCCGGATGCGGCGTAGGCGGCCATCGGGTCGGCCGGCAGGCCGCGCCCCTCGCGCCACTCGGCGAGCGCCGGACGTACGTCGGTGGAGAAGGCGTCCATGAACACCCCGTGCGCACCGAGCACGTCGTTCGCCGACTGCGCGGCGGCGAGCGCCTCGCGGTCGACGAGCAGGGCGCGCGCGGTCATCTCCTGCACGTTCAACACGGAGCGGATCTGCCCGGGGATCTTCGCCTCCACGTTGTGGCATTGGTCGAGCATGAAGGCCACGTCGGGGTTGTTCAGCCCGCCGCCGCGCACGACCTCGAACAGGATGCGGAAGAGCTGGAACGGGTCGGCGGCGCCGACGATGAGGTCGTCGTCGGCGTAGAAGCGGGAGTTGAAGTCGAACGATCCGAGCCTGCCGAGGCGCAGGAGCTGCATCACGATGAACTCGATGTTGGTCCCGGGCGCGTGGTGACCGGTGTCGAGGCAGACCATCGCGCGGTCGCCGAGCGCACTCACCTGCACGTAGGACGTCCCCCAGTCGGGAACGTCGGTGTGGTAGCACGCAGGCTCGAAGAACTTGTACTCGAGCACGAGCCGTTGCTCGCCGGAGAGGCGGGCGTAGATCTCGCTGAGGGATTCGTGCAGGCGGTCCTGCCGGGCGCGCATGTCGGTCTGTCCCGGGTAGTTCGATCCCTCGGCGAGCCAGATCTTCAGATCCCGCGACCCGGTCTTATGCATGACCTCGATGCACTCGAGGTGGTGGTCGATGGCCTTCCGGCGGATGCGGTCGTCCTCGTGCGTGAGGGCACCGAACTTGTAGTCCTCGTCCTGGAACGTGTTGGAGTTGATCGTGCCGAGGCGCACACCGAGGTCCTCGGCGTGACGACGGAGGGCGCCGTAGTCGTCGACCTCGTCCCACGGGATGTGGAGCGCCACGCTCGGCGCGAGGCCGGTCAGCCGGTGGACCACCGCCGCATCCGCGATCTTCTCGAACGGGTCCCGCGGGGTGCCCGCGGTGGGGAACACGCGGAACCGCGTCCCGGAGTTGCCGAACGCCCAGCTGGGCAGCTCGATCCCCTGCCCGGCGAGGGCGTGCTGCACCTGTGCCGTGAATTCCACCATTTCGACCCGCTCCTTCGCCCTATGAAACGTTTCATTGAATCGTTCAAATGCTACGATCCGATGGCAGGCGAAGTCAACCGAGAGGCATGCCATGGTCAGCGTCAAGGACGTCGCCGTCGCCGCAGGGGTCTCCGTCGGCACGGTGTCGAACGTCCTCAACCGGCCCGACCGCGTCACGCCCGCGACCGTCGACCGCGTCCACGCGGCGATCGACCGGCTCGGGTACGTCCCGAACGACGCCGCCCGACAGCTGCGCGCCGGCAGGAGCCGCTGCATCGGCATGATCGTGCAGGACCTCCGGAACCCGTTCTACGCGGCCCTCGTACGGGCCGCCGAGGACCGGGCGGCCGAGGCCGGCCTGACGGTCCTGGTCGCGGACAGCCGCGGCGACCACGAGCAGGAGGTCGCGCACCTCTCGCTGTTCGAGCGGCAGCGCGCCCTCGGCATCCTCGTCGCGCCCCTCTCCCCCGAGAACCCGCACGCGGGTGAGTTGGCCGCCAGGGGCACGCAGGTGGTGCTGGTCGACGCCCACGGCGGCGATGCGAGCCTTCCGACGGTCACGGTGGACGACGCCGCGGGTGGGCGTGCAGCGATGGAGCGGCTGCTCACCATCGGGCGTCGGCACGTCACGTTCGTGGGCGGACCGATGTCGGTGCGGCAGATCGCGGGCCGCTTCGCCGGCGCGCGCGCGACCGCCGAAGCGCACGGCCTGCGGCTCGACGTGCTGGAGCCGACGGACTTGACGGTCCTCGGCGGGCGACGGGCCGCGGAGGCATTGGCCGCGCTCGCCCCGGCGGAGCGCCCTGACGCGGTGTTCGCCGCGAACGACCTCCTCGCCCTCGGCGTGCTGCAGGGACTCCACATGTCGGGCGCCGCGCGGGTGCCGGACGATGTCGCCGTGATCGGGTACGACGACATCGACTTCGCCGCATCCGCCGTCGTCCCGCTCACTTCGGTCCGTCAACCCGCGGACGAGATCGGCGCACGCGCGGTCGATCTGCTGCTCTCCCCCGGCGACGGTCCGACAGCGGTCACGCTGCGCCCCGAGCTCGTGGTGCGCGAGTCCGCCTGACCATCACGGCGCCGGGTTAGGGTGGCGGACATGGACGCCGAGATGCTCGCCGCACGGCTCATCCTCTTCGTGGCGCTCGGGGGCGCCGGCGTGCTCATGCTGTGGCTGGCACGGGCGGGAGCGTCCGGCCGCCTGAAACGGAACCAGCTCGCCGGGATCCGCACCCGCCGCACGCTCGCGAGCGACGAGGCGTGGCACGCGGCGCATGTCCGCGCGGAGCGCCCGACGCGAGCCGCCGGCATCGTGGCGATCGCCGCGGGCGTCGTGATCCTCCCGGTGCCCGCCCCGGCGCCCGCAATCGCCGTCATCGCGGTCACCGCGGCCATCATAATGATCGCGTGCGCCGGGTACGGCGCCGTGGTCGGCGGTCGTGCGGCGGATGCGGCGACGGCCGCCGACGAATAACGTCCACGCGCTGCGAGGGTTCCCGCGCAAACCACTCGGCCGCGTGCATCACTGTGGCAGGAGTTCACGCACGAGGTGTTCGACGCGTGCGCGGATGTCGTCGCGGATGCGGCGGACGGTGTCGGCGTCCTGTCCCGCGGGGTCGTCGAGCTGCCAGTCCTCGTAGCGCTTCCCCGGGAAGACCGGGCACGCGTCGCCGCATCCCATGGTGATGACCATGTCCGAGGTCTTGACCGCATCGGCGGTGAGCAGCGTCGGGATGCCGCCAGTGAGGTCGATGCCCTCCTCGCGCATCACCTCGACGGCGACGGGATTGATCCGGTCCCGCGGCTCGGAACCGGCGGAGCGCACGTCGATGCGATCGCCGGCGAGTGCGGTGAGGTAGCCGGCGGCCATCTGGGATCGCCCGGCGTTGTGAACGCAGACGAACAGCACGGTGGGTCTGGGCGAGCCGTTCCGGGTCGAGCGTCGTTCGACGAGGACGGTGTCGCGCCACTGGCCGGCGTGTGGTCCGAGGGTGGAGCGGGCGATGCGTTGCCGTGTCCCGACGACACGGAACCCGAGCCGCTCGTGCAGGCGGAGGCTCGCGGTGTTCTCGGGGAAGATGCTCGACTGGATGGTCCAGTATCCGGCGTCCTCGACCGCGTCGACGAAGGCGGTGAGCAGGGCTCGACCGATCCCTCTCCCCTGCTGTGCCTGGTCGATGTAGACGGAGTGCTCGATGACGCCGCGGTACACGGCTCGTGTCGAGACCGGCGATGCGGCGGCCCAACCGACCACGTCGCCTGCGTCGTCGACCGCGACGAGTCGCCCCTCGCGGATCCTGCCGGCGTCGAACGCCGCCCAAGTGGGCGTGGTGCGCTCGAAGGTGGCCTCGCCGCCCGCGATCCCCGCCGCGAAGATCGCCTCGACCTGCGGCCAGTCCTCGGCCGTCATCTCGCGGATCGTGGTCATGAGCAGCATGACGTCGAACCGGCGAGGTCGGTGGAACAGACCCCGGTCTCGGGGAGCGTGAGCTGCACCCGCGTCGCGGCCGCCATGTCACCCGCCAGCCAGGCCGCGACGGAGCGTACCTGCTCGTATCCGGTCGCGAGGAGGAAGGTGGGCGCGCGACCGTAGGACTTCATGCCGACGATGAAGAAGCCGGGTTCCGGATGCCGCAACTCCGCGAACCCGTGGGGTGCGACGGTGCCGCACGAGTGGAGGTTCGGGTCGATGAGCGGCGCGAGGCGCACCGGCGCTTCGACGATCTCGTCGAGCGCGATGCGTACCTCGCGCAGCATGTCGAGGTCGGGACGGAACCCGGTCGCGTTGACCACCAGATCGGTTTCGTGGGCCGCGGGTGCGCCGTTCCTGGAACCGAGCAGCCGGACACCGCGGTCGCCGCGAGTGACGTCGCGGATCTCGAACGAGTCCAGCTTGACGATGACGCCGTCGTCGACGAGACGGTCGACACGGGAGCCGAGCCGTGCCCGGTCGGCGAGTTCGTCTCCGGCCGCGGACGAGACGCGGACGGCCGACGCGTTCCGGATCAGCCAGGTCACGCGCGTCCCGGGCTCGGTCTCCGCGAGTTCGGCGAGCGCGATGAGGGTGTTCGCGGCGGAGTGACCGGCGCCGACCACAGTGGCGCGGCGTCCCGCGAAGCGGGCGCGGTCCGCGCCGAGCACATCCGGGAGCGCCGGGAGGATCGCGTCCGCCCATGCCTCGGCACCGAGGGGTTCGAGCCCTGAGGAGTTCAGCGGGTTCGGCGTCGTGAAGGTGCCGGATGCGTCGATGACCGCTCGGCCGGTGATTTCGCTCACCGTGCCGTCGGCGGCCTCGATACGGAGGGCGAAGGGGGCCTGTTCCCGGCCCGCGGTGCGGGTCCGGTCCATGCCCTCCCGTGTGACCGCGACGACGCGTGCACCGAACCGGATGCAGGGCGCGATCGCGTCGAGTCGGGACAGCGGCGCGAGGTACGCGTCCACCAGTTCCCGGCCGGTCGGCACGCGGCTCTCGTCCGGTTCGACCCAACCGGACTCGGCGAGGAGGCGGCGCGACGCGGGGTCGATGAGGTGACGCCACGGCGAGAAGAGCCGCGTGTGCCCCCATGCCCGAACGGACGCGGCGATGTCCTCACCGGCCTCCAGGACGACGAAGTCGATCCCCCGCTCCACGAGGTTCGCGGCGGCGGCGAGCCCGACGGGTCCCGCTCCGATGATGACCACCGGCAGCCCGGACAAGCGGTCCGCGACCGGGACTCTCGGCGTGAGGTCGAGCAACGTCATGGAGGGTCTCCTGAATATCGATGAGCGTCGATGTCGAGTATCCATCTCTATATCGATCGATGTCAATATCGACTAGCATCGATGCATGCCCACCGCGCTCAAGCTCACCGATGTGTCCGCGCCCGGCGACGCTTGCTGCTCTTCCTTCGCGAAAGAACCCATGAGTCAGGCGGACGCGGAACGCACGGCGACGAGGCTCAAAGCGCTTGCCGACCCCACCCGCCTCCGGCTCCTGTCGATCGTCGCCGCATCCGCCGATCAGGAAGCGTGCGTCTGCGATCTGACCGAGCCGGTCGGATTGTCCCAGCCGACGGTGTCCCACCACCTCAAGGTGCTGACCGAGGCCGGATTCCTGTCCCGATCGAAGCGCGGCACCTGGGCGTACTACCGGCTCCGGCCGAACGCCCTCGCAGACGTCTCCAGCCTGCTCGCCATCTGACCCCGAGACCGAACGGGCGGCACGCCCCCCCCGGACCCGACACGCGCCGTGCGGGAACGGAAAACCCCCGGATAACCGGGGGTTTGTTCTGTAGCAGGAGCGGGGCTTGAACCCGCGACCTCACGATTATGAGTCGTGCGCTCTCACCAACTGAGCTACCCTGCCGCGCAGCATCCGTGGATGCTTCGAGCCCCGAGTCAGGATTGAACTGACGACCCCTTCCTTACCATGGAAGTGCTCTGCCACTGAGCTATCGGGGCGTGCTGCCCGTCACCGGGCAACTCAACGAGAATACCAGAGCTTCGGCGTTCTCAAGAAATCGAGACGGCCTCAGCCGTCCAGGCTCATACGGCCCGCGTTGGACCGCAGCCACTCGATCGGATCGATCGCCGTCGTGCCGTTCTCGAGCACCTCGACGTGCGTGTGCGCGCCGAACGAACGACCGGTGTCACCGGTGCGACCGAGGTACTGGCCGGCGGTGACCGTCTGGCCCACCTTCACCTGCAGCGAGCCGTAGAGCATGTGGCCGTAGCGGGTGGAGACGAGCTTGCCGTCGATGATGTGGTCGATGAGCACCGTCACCCCGAACGCGCCGCCGCTCTCGGTCGCGATACGGACCGTGCCCGCGGCGATCGCCTGCACGTGCGCACCCTGCCCGGGGACGAAGTCCGCGCCCTCGTGCATCGCACCGCTGCGCCAGCCGTAGCCGTACGTGATCGGCACGCCGACGGCGAAGGGCCACTGGATCGCAGCGTTGGGGTTGTTGGTGAAGAACGTGGAGTAGTTGCTGATGCCCTGCTCGGCAGCCAGCGACGCGGTCGTGGCCGTGCCGTAGTCGGCACGGTCGAGGCTCGCGAGCTCGGCCGTCGACGGGACGACGTACGCCTGCAGCTCGTCCTCGTCGGCGGAGACGTCGGACGCGAGCGACACGGTGCCCACGGGGCTGGCACCGGATGCGGCGGCGACGGCCTCGGCGGGGGTGGTCATGCCGACGGCGAGGAGGCCGACGACACCCATCGCCCCGATCGAGGCGGATGCGGCGGTGAGGCGCCGAAGGCCCCCACCGCGGATGAACGACCGGCCGCGCTTCGGTGCGGGAGCCGCAGCGGGTGCGGTCTCGGCCACCGGCTCGTCCTCGACGATCGCGGCGGCGGCGACCTGGACGGGGGTCTCGCCGGTGAAGGAGAAGAGCCGGGCGGCGGCCTCGAACTCGTCGACGACGGCGCGCCCGTCGGCGCGGACGGCCTCGACGAACTCCTCCTCGGCCACGGACTCCTGCGCCACCGACTCGACGACGACCGCCTCCGGCTCGGATGCGGTCGAGTCAATGATCGGCGTGGTCACCGTGTCGACCGACTCGACGATGAGCGCTGGCTCGGCGGGGGCGGAGACGGGCTTCACGGCGGCCTCGCGAGCGGCGAGCTCGCGCAGCTGGCGGCGGGTCAGCGGGACGGCCGGCGGGCGCACGTCGGCGGGAGCGGCGAGCACGGCCGCATCCATCGCGTCAGGCTGAGTTTCCGACACCTGCTGCGCCTCCACGACGGGAGCGGAGCGGCGGCTGCGGCGCGAAGGAGCGCTCTCAGCCGGGGTCTGTGCGGAAGTCAAAACTCTGATTCGCCTCGGTTCGTGTCGCGACGCGACAAGGGTCTCGGATCGGGTTGCCCGTCACTTCGGTTCGGGACGCCGAAGATAACAAACAGATAAACCCTACCTGCCCTCACCTGAGAATGCCATGTACGGGATTCACTCCGTGATGAGGGAAACGAGCCGGTCGAAGACCACGGGCCCCGCGGCGATCGTCATGGCACGTCCCATGGGTCCTCCGCCGATGCCGCCGACACGGCCGCCGGCCTCCTCGACGAGCAACGCCCCGGCCGCGTGGTCCCAGGGGTGGAGGCCGCGCTCGAAGTAGCCGTCGAGGCGGCCCGCGGCGACGAAGGCGAGGTCGAGCGAGGCCGCTCCCATCCGGCGCAGGTCGCGCGCCATCGGCATGACCTTGGCGACGCGGGCGAGGTCGCCGGCGTGGGTGGCGGGGTCGTACCCGAACCCGGTGGCGAGCAGCGCGCCCGCGGGGGCGTCCCGGGTGACGGCGAGCCGGGCGTCGCCGAGCCAGGCACCCTCGCCGCGGGCGGCCCGGAAGCACTCGTCGGTGACCGGGTTGTAGACCACACCGGCCAACGCGTTCCAGGTGCCGGGGGCGGGTTCGCCCGCCACGACCGCGATGCTCACCGCATACGCCGGGATGCCGAACGCGTAGTTGACGGTGCCGTCGATCGGGTCGACGACCCACGTGAGTCCGCTGCGGGACACCCCGGCACCGGACTCCTCGCCGAGGAACCCGTCGTCGGGCCGTGCGGCGTCGAGCCGCGATCGGATGAGCGCCTCGACCTCGCGGTCGGCCTCGGTGACGATGTCGGCCACCGCCGACTTGGTCGCCGCGATCGAGACCCCGGCGGCCCGGCGGGCGGCGGCGAGCGCGCCGGCCTCCCGGGCGATGTCGACGGCGAGCTGGAGCAGATCGGCGGGGGCTGCGGTCATGGCTCCACGCTACCGGCGCGTCAGGAGCCCGGCCGCTGCGGCGGCGTCAGGGACGCGGCGGAAGCGGCGGGGGCGGCGGATAGCCCTCGTACCCGGAGGGGGTGCCTGGCTGCTGCGGGGCCGCGTCGGGCTGCGGCGCCGCGGCGTCCGGGTGCACGGCGGGCTCCGACGGGGTGATCACGGGTCCGTCGGACGGATGCGGGGCGTACGCGGCCTGCGCGGTGGGCGAGGGTGCGTGCGTCGGCGCGGCGTAGGTCGGGTAGCCGGTGTAGTAGGCGTTCCAGTCGGGGGTGCCGTCGGGCAGCACGGGCAGCGGCGTCACGCCGTCGGCGTAGGTGGGCCATGCCGGCGCCGCCGCCACCACGGGGCGCGGTCGGCGCGGGGCGAACAGGAGGTTCACGAGCGGCACGAGTGCCGTGCCGAGGGCGGCGAGGATCGTGACGGCGACCACCACACGCCAGTAGATGTCGTGGAAGCTCACCCACTCGTGCAGCATGAGCGGCGAGATAAGCATGACCGCGAGCAGCACCACGAGGCCGAGGGTGATGTACCCCACGGTGCGATTGAACGTCGTGGGCCGGTGCGCCATCGCCTTCGTGTAGAGCCGGATGTGCAGCACGGTCAGCTGGAGGATGAGGACGATGAGCAGGAACGAGAGCAGTCTCGTGATGCCCTCGAAGCCGTAGGAGTCGTAGCCGGCGGGCGCCCAGGTGAGGAACGCGCCGATGAGGAGGGCGAGCACCCAGCTCGTCATGCTCAGCAAGGTGAACCAGTCGGGTCGGCGCGGTGCGAGGTGGGCCTCGAGGATCGCCGCACCGGCGAAGCCGGCGAGCAGGAAGATCGTGATGAACGCCCGGCCGATGATGTCGTTCTGCGAGCCGATGAGCACCCAGACGACGCTCACGATCGCCGCGGCGATGAGCGCCCCGATGGCGACCCAGATCGCCCAGCGGACGAGTTTCGACGAGTCCGACTGCGGTGTCGCGGTCGGCTGTTCCGGTCCGGTCATCTCGGCACCTCCCCCTCCGGCGGGCATGCGCCCGCATCGCCCATCCTGACACGCAGGGCGGCGGATGCGCCGGTGCCGATGTGAAAACGTGTCAGCGGGACGCGGGTGCGGCGCGGCGCCGCATCGCCGCCCGCGCCAGCAGACAGCATCCGAGTGCGCACGCCGACCCGGCGAGGACGACCGCGGCGAGACTGGTCGCACCGATGCCGATGACACCGGTAAGGGGCGAGCCGAGCGCACCGCCGAGGAACTGCGCGGCGCCGGTGAGGGCGGATGCGGCGCCGCTGGCGACCGCGACGCTCTGTCCCCAGCCGTGGGTGGCCGGCAGCACGAAGCCCGCGCCGGCGGCGAAGACGGTCGATGCCAGCCACAGGACGCCGTCGGGGAGCCCCGACAGCGCCGCGACCAGCCCGAGCAGTCCGCCGCAGGCGCTCACCAGCAGCCCCACCGCGAGCGGTCCGGAGGGATGCAGCCGCCGCACGATCCGGCGGAACGAGAGGTTCGCGACGAACATGGCGGCGGCGTTCGTGCCGAACACGAGTGCGAACACGATCGGCGGATACCCGAGTTCGCGCTCCACCACGAACGCGGTCGTGGCGACGTAGGCGTAGAACCCGATCCCGTACGCGAGCATGCCGGCCGTCACCCACGCGAGCTCGCGGTCGCGGAGTCCGCGCACCAGGGCGCGAGCGATCCCCCGGTCCGCGACGCGCGCGTCGGCGGGCAGCGTCTCGGGAACGGTCAGCGCGAACGCCAGGCTCAGGATCCCGCCGAAGGCCGCGAGCACCACGAAGTCGCCCCGCCACCCGCCCACGACCGCGATGCCGGCGCCGAGCACCGGCGCCACCACCGGGGCGATCGCGGTGACGGTCGAGAGCAGCCCGACGCGGGAGGCGACCTGGTGCGGGTCGTCCGACACGTCGCGCATGATGCTTCGTGCGACCACGATGCCGGCCGCACCGCAGACGCCGACGACGACGCGGATCGCGACGAGCAGCACGGGGTCGGTCGCGAGCGCGCACAGCGCGCAGGTCACGGTCCAGCCGATGACGCCGACCAGGATGACCGGGCGGCGCCCCAGCCGGTCGCTGAGCGGACCGCAGACGAGCTGCCCCAGCGCGATGCCGAGCAGGCACCCGGTGATGCTGCCCTGTGCGAGCCAGTCCGCGCCGCCCAGATCGGCCTGCATCGCGGGCAGCGACGGGATGTAGATGTCCATCGACAGCGGCGCGAGCGCGGTGAGGATCGCCAGCACCGCGAACATCGCCGGCGTCAGCGCCGGACGCGACCGCCCGGACTCAGCCATGCGGCGCCGGGAGGACCTCTGCGAGGAAGGCGCTCGTGGCACGCTGGGAGCGACCGGCGCTGCGCGGTTCGTAGGCGAAGACCGCCGGGTTCGGCGAGTCCGCGAGCTGCGGGTTCGTGAAGGCGTGCGTGGTGCCGCTGTAGAGGTCGAGCTCCCACCCGACCCCGGCCGCATCCATCGCCGACAGCAACGACTCGCGCTGCGCGGGCGTGGCCATCGGGTCAATCGCACCGACGCACACCAGCACGTCGAGGTCGTCCCGCGGGGTCCATTCGGCCCCGGGCTCCAACAGGTCGAGGCCGGGGTGGATCGCCACGACGCCGCGCACCTGCCCGCCGCCGCGGGCGTACTCGAGTGCGGACGCACCGCCGAAGCAGTACCCGACCATCACGATCCGGTCCCCGTCGACCTCGGGCTGTGCGGCGGCGGTGTCGCGGGCGGCAGCGAGCCGCGCCATCCACTCGCCGCGGTCGCCCACCAGCCCGCCGATCTTCGGTCCGATCTCGTCGGGGCTCGCGAGGGTCGCGCGGTCGCCCCACACGTCGGCGGCGAACACGGTGTACCCGAGGTCGGCGTACCGCTCCGCCTCGGCGAGCGAGAAGCCGCCGAGCCCGAACGCGTCGTGGATGACGACGACGGTGGGGGCGGATGCGGCCCCGGGCGCGGCGAGCAGGAGTCCCCGCATCCGGGTGTCACCGTGCGTGTACTCGACGTCCCGTGCGATCCACCCGGTCATCGGGTCTCCTCCTCGACTGCGTGTTCGCGGTACCGCCGCCGCCACTCCTCGTTCGGCGGGAACAGGCCCCGGACGGCGTTGCCCGCCGCGACCTGTCCCGCCACCCAGGCGTCCTCGCGCTCCTGCGCCTCGGCCTCGACGGCGACCTCCGCGACGAGCGCGGCGGGGATCACGACGACCCCGTCGTCGTCGCCGACGATGACGTCGCCCGGGAGCACGGCCGCGCCGCCGCAGGCGACGGCGACGTCGTACTCCCAGGGCACGTGACGGCGCCCGAGCACAGCCGGGTGCCCGCCCTGGCTGAACACGGGGAGGCCGATCTCGGCGACGGGCGCGAGATCGCGGACGGCCCCGTCCGTCACCACTCCGGCCGCACCCAGGTCCTTGGCGCGCGTCGCCAGCACGTCGCCGATCGTGCCGGCGTCACGCACACCCCGCGCCTCGACGACGAGCACCTCGCCGGCGCCGAGCGCGTCGATCACCTGCTTCTGCGCGTTGTACCCGCCGCCGTGCGTCTCGAAGAGGTCCTTCCGGTACGGGAGCAGGCGCAGCGTCCGGGCGACGCCGACCATGCGCGCACCCGGTCGGCTCGGCGTGACGCCGTCGACGAAGACGTCGACGTGTCCGCGCTTGCGCAACGCGCTGCTGATGGTGGAGACGGCGGTGCGCTCGAGGAGTGCCCGCACCTGGGGATCGAGTGTCGTCATCCGATGCGTCCGTGCCGCTCAGTGGATGCCGAGGACGTCTTCGAGCGTCGCGGGCGACGCCTGCAGCAGCGGGTCGCGCACCGGCTCGCCCGGGAACTCGCTCGCCTCGAAGAACCAGCGGCGGGTGGCGGGCATGCCCCACAGCTGCGAGCGCGCGGCGTTGGAGAGGTCCCAGCGCATGGGCTCGTCCTCGAGGTCGATGAACTGGTAGTGCGTGGTGAACAGCTCGATCCGGTGCTGGTCGGGGTCGCGCAGGTAGAGGAAGAGCGCGTTGGAGATGCCGTGGCGGCCCGGGCCGCGGTCGATCTCGTCACCGAAGCCGAGGTCGCCCGCGACGTCGGCCGCGTGGATGAGGGCGGTCGCGTCCGGCACCGTGTAGGCGAAGTGGTGGAGGCGCGGACCGCGGCCGTTCGTGAAGACGAGGTCGTGGGTGTTCCCCTTCACCTCGAGCCAGCTGCCCCACAGCTCGTCGGTGCCGTCGGTCGCGGTGAACTCCGCCATCCGCATGCCGAGCCCGGCCCAGAAGTCGGTCGCGGTCTGCACGTCGTACGTCACCACCTGGTAGTGGTCGAGACGCTGCGGGGCACCGGCGACGAACGACGCGAAGTCCTGGTGGCGGCGCTGCTCGAGGCTCATCGACGAGGTGAGCTCCATGTGCGTGCCCACCGGGTCGACGAACCGCAGCGTGGGACCCTGGTGCGGCAGCTCGACCCGCTCGTACGTGAGGCCCGCGTCCTTGCAGAAGCGCTCGGCCTTCACGATGTCCTCGTCGGTGCGCACCCGCAGGCCGATCTGCAGCGCCTTGGCGGTGTCGCCGCGCTCGAGCACGAGGCTGTGGTGCGCGACCTCCTCCCAACCGCGGAGGTACACCGCGTCGTCGGTCTCCTCCGTGACGACCAGTCCGATGACGTCGCGATAGAAGTCGCGCGACGCCTCGAGGTCGGTCACCTGCATCCGGACGTGGCTCGCACGGGTCAGGGCGAACGGGGGCTGCGGGTTCGTGGTCGGCAGCATCGCCGGCTCCTCTCGATCGGGTGTCCTGCTCGTTCAGGCTCGCAGGTCCGCGACGCCGACGGCAGCCCCGATCACCTTGACGTGCCATAGTTCTGCCCTATGCCTTTCGCGACTCGCTAGGGTTTGCGCTATGGAGCTTCGGCAGCTGCGGTACTTCGTCGCGGTCGTGGGCGCCGGCTCGCTCACCGCCGCCGCCACGGCGCTGCACCTGGCGCAGCCGTCGCTGTCGGTCGCGGTCCGGCGCCTGGAGGAGGAACTCGGGGTGCCGCTGCTCACGCGCACGGCGCGCGGTGTGGAGCCCACGGCCGCCGGTAGGCGCCTCTTCGACGGTGCGACGCGCATCCTTGCCGACGTCGACGAACTCGGCGACAAGCTGCGGCGCCATGGTGCGGGGGTGACCGGGACCCTCACCCTGGCGGCGGTCCCCGCGCTCATGTGGCATCGCATCCCGGCGCTCCTGCGGCTGCAGGCCGACCAGGCGCCCGACGTCGACGTCCGCCTCCTCGATCCGCCCCCGTGGCAGGCGATCGAGATGCTCCGTCAGCGCAGCGTCGACGCCGTGGCGGTCATGGTCGCCGATCCCCGCCGGTTCGCCGCGCAGCATCGCGACGAGTTCGAGCTCGTGGACTGGGGCGCGATCCCGCTCGTCGCCGCACTTCCGCCGGAGGAAGACGACGCACCCGATCCACTCCCGCTCGCCGCCTTCGACGGGCGGCGGATGGTGCTCCCCCGTCGCACCGCCGCGGTGCCGAGCCTGCCGGAGGCCGTCGACGAGGCGTTGCTCCGTCACGGCGTCGTGCCCGCCGAGATCCGTACCGAGCACACGATCCAGGCGAGCGTGCCGCTCATCGAGGCCGGCTTGGCCTGCGGCATCCTGCCCGATCCCGACGGCGCGAGCCTGGCGCGCTTCCGCCTCACGGTCCGCGAGCTGCAGCCGGCACCGCGCCCGCTGCGCGCGTTCGTGCTCACCCGTCCGGGGGCCGCACGCGACGCGACGCTCGCCGGTTTGCTCCGGCGCGTCCTCTCCACACGACCGCCGGATCGTGTGCGATCTTCTATACGATAGTTCCGACCGTTGTCGACGCGCGGTCCACGAGGTGAGGAGGTGGCATGGCGACGAAGTCCGAACAGGCGTATCAGATCCTGCGCGAACGGATCATGGACGGCACCTTCAACCCCGGTCAGCGCCTGGTGATCGACCAGCTCGGCCGTGAGCACTCCATCTCGTCCGTGCCGTGGCGCGAGTCGCTCCGCCGCCTCGAGGCAGAGGGCTGGGTCGAGATCATCCCCAACGTGGGCGCGGTGGTGAAGACCTTCGACACCTACGCCTGGCGTCGCACCATGCGCCTCCTCGCCCGTATCGAGGGGCTCGCGACGGCGCTCGCGGCGCCGCAGCTCACCGCCGACGACATCGCGCACGCCCGCTCGCTCGACCGCGAGATGGAGGTCGCGCTGCAGGAGTTCGACCTCGCGCGCTTCGGAGCGCTGAACCGGCAATTCCACGAGTTCATCTGCATCAAGTGCGACGACGACCACCTGGTCGACCTCGTGCGCAACGAGTGGACCCGGCTCGACATGGTCCGGCGCACCAGCTACTTCTATGCGCCCGGACGCCCGCTCGCGTCGATCGCGGAGCACGAAGACCTCCTCGACCTCATCGAGCAGGGCGCCGAGGGCGAACGCATCGAGGCCGCGATGCGCACCCACCAGCTCAACACGCTCGAGGCCGTCGCCCGCCACGAGGACGCCCTCGAAGCCGAGGGCGTCGTCCGCCCCTGAGTCGCGGGCTTCAGGACGCCGCGCCGCGCACGATGCGCGAAAGCGACGCCAGTGCGCCTGCTGCCCCCTCGAGCGCCGCACGGTCGGCCTCGGGCAGCTGCTCGAGCGCCGTGGCGACGTCGTTCGCCCACGCGCCGGCGATCTCCACGTGTTCGGTGCGACCGAGCTCGGTGGGCTCGATCCGCACGGTGCGCCGGTCGCGCTCGTCGGTGACGCGCGCCACGAGGCCCCGGTCCACGAGGTCGCGGAGCGCCGCGCTCGTGTTCGGCTGCCGCAGGCCGAGCGCGGTGGAGAGCTCCCCCACGGTCGACCCGGGGCTGTCGACGATCTGCTTCAGCAGCGCGACCTCGATGGTCGGCAGCGGCCCCACACCCGCCCGGTCGGGGCTGCGCTTGTGGATCGTCCACGCCAGTTCGCGCAGGATCACTGCGAGCGGGGTGTCCGGTCTGTCCGGCATGGCGTCGGGCTCCTTCGTCTTCCCCACCAGCATGGCATGCCGCCGGATGCACGGCAGTCCGGCCCCGGGTCGGGGCCGGACCGCCGTGTCGTCCGAGATCCGCGTCAGAGCGGCTGCGCCATGACGTCGAGCACGTGGATGGTCGCCGAGACGTTGTCGAAGCCGGGCTTGCGGCCCATCTCCCACTCGCCGATCGCGAGCGAGGTGTCGACGATGAGCTTGCAGCGCTCGAACCGGCGGTCGGTGTAGGTGAGGAACGCCGCCTCGAGGTCGTCGCCCTGGGCGGCGAGCTCCTCGGCGAGCACCACACCGTCCTCGATCGCCTGCGCGGCGCCCTGACCGAGGTGCGGCGTGATGGCGTGCACGGCGTCGCCCATCAGCACCACACGGCCCTTGTGCCACGGCCGCGGCGTGCCCATCGACTCCTCGGGACGCAGCACGATCTCGGCGTCGTCGGTGACGAACTCGTCGCGGACACGGGCGGTGAGCCCGCCGAAGCGCGCGAGGTACTCGCGCAGCCGCGGAGCGAGCTGGTCGTCCGGGATGCGCTCGTGCGTGCCCATGTGCGCGTTGTAGAACATGTACGCCAGGTCGGGCCCGATCGGGACGTAGCCGGCCATGCCCTGGTCGTCGCCCTGCAGCACGATGCAGTCGATCTCGGGCAGCAGCGGCATGTTCATGCGGAACGCCGACTGGCCGATGTACTCCGGCTCCATGACCGTGCCGTCGAAGACGTACTGACGCACCTTGGAGCGCACGCCGTCGGCCCCGACGAGGATGTCGGCGGTGAAGGTGCGGCCGTCGGTCGTGGTCGCGGTGACCGAGTCCGCATCCTCGACGAGCCGCTCGAAGGTGACGTCGTAGTGGATGTCGGCGCCGACCTCGACCGCGCGCGCCGTGAGGATCTCGTGGAGCTTCGGACGCGTGATGCCGTTCAGCGGGGGCAGGTCGGCGCCCTCGATCCGGACACCCGGCATGTCGCGGAGGTGGTTGCCCTCAGCGTCCAGCATCCGGCCCCACTGCTTGGCGGTGTAGCCGGCCTCCATGCAGGCGTCGGCGCAGCCGATCATGTCGAGCGCACGCAGCGCGTTGCCGGGCTGGATGATGCCGACACCGAAGACCGACGCGTGCAGGTCCGGGTAACGCTCGAGGACCGTGACCTCGAAGCCCTTCTGCCGAAGCGCGATCGCGGTGGAGAGTCCGCCGATGCCACCGCCGACGACGAGAACCGATTGCAGGGTCATGTGTTGTACCGCCTACTTCCTCGTAGATTCCGCTCGGCCATCGAGCAGAACACATATTGGTAAATATATATGTACCTATATGTGGTGACGCTGTCAACAGTTTTCCGCGGGGAGATGTCCGGGGCGCCGCCGAGGCGCCCCGGACACCGCGATCAGATGGGGAGGTTGAACATGCGCTTGGCGTTGCCGTACAGCATGAGCTCGCGCTGCTCGTCGGTGACGTCGAGCTCGTGCTTGACGAACTCCACACCCTGACTCATCCAGGAGTAGAAGACCGGGAACGACGAGCCGAACAGCAGGTGGTCGGCGCCGCTGACCTCCACGGCGGCCTCCACCTGGGCCTTGCCCCACGAGTGCGGGTGGGTCATGTCGAAGAAGATGTTCTCGTTGAGGTACTGCTTGATCTTCTCGCCACCGGTGGGGTCGAGCCGGTTCATCGCCTCGGCCTTCACCGGCTTGTGGGGTGTGAGCAGCGCTGCGTTCGCGAACCAGTTGCCGCCGAACATGGTGTGGATGAACTTGAGGTTCGGGAACTTGTCGAACATGCCGCTGAACAGCTCGCGCCCGACCGCGACACCCTGGTCCATGATCCGGCCGAACTCGCGGCGCAGGTTCGTGTAGTCGATGACCGAGCGCCACTCGACCGGCAGCGGCGTGTGGTGCACGATGACGGGCACGTTCTTCTCGTTGAGCACCTTGAGGTACGGCTCGAAGACCTCGTCGTCGAGGTAGAGCTGGCCGTAGTGGCACGCGAGCTGCACGCCCACCGCGCCCATGTCGAGGCAGCGCTCGAGCTCGTAGATGTACTCCTTGCCGCCCCACGGCGGCACGCACGCGGTCGAGAACAGCCGACCGTTCGACTCCTCGACGATCTTCGCGGCGTTGTCGTTGACCGCACGGCAGGTCTCCAGGCCCAGCCACTCCTGCCAGACCGGCACGCGCATGATGCCGTAGTCGACGCCGGCCTCGTCCATCGCCTTGAGCTTGGACTCCGTGGAGTAGTCGCCCTCGACGTAGTTCAGGTTCTGGTGCCCCTTGGGCTTCTCGAGGATGAGCTGCTTCTTGCCGCTCTCCATCGTGATCACGCTGGCGATCTCCCCGAACCCGCGCGGCGCCGAGTCGAGGAATCCGTTGAGGATCTTCTCGTTCGTGAACAGGTCTTCGGGGAGGTGGTGGATGTTGATGTCGACGACCGGCATGGGTGCTCCTTCGTTGGTTGCGTGACCCAGCATACGAGTCTTCGTCGATTTCGTGTGTGGAATCGTGTGTGATTTCGCGTATGATGATGCGCAGCTCAGGGCCGAGCGGATCCCCTCGGACCCGTGGCACGGGAATGAAGCGAGGACACATGACCACCGACATCGCCATCGTCGGCGCCGGACCCGCGGGTCTGCTCACGGCGCTCCGCCTCCACAAGCAGGGCATCCGCCCGACCATCTACGAGGTGGTGCCGGAGCTGAAGCCGCTCGGCGTCGGCGTCGACATCAAGACCGTCGGCACTGCCGAGATCGACGACCTCGGCCTGCTCGAGGAGTTCCGCGCGATCTCCGTCGACGCCGAGGACTCGATCTTCTTCAACCACTACGGCCAGGAGATCTACGCCGAGAAGTGCGGCGTGCACGCCGGGTACGTGCACGAGCAGCGTTTCGTGCACCGCGGCCGGCTGCAGATGCTCTTCTACCAGGTCGTGCTCGAGCGCCTGGGCGCCGACGCGGTGAAGCTCGGCGCACGGGTGACCGGTTACGAGCAGGATGCCGACGGCGTCACGCTCAGCATCGCCTACGAGGACGGCCGCACCGAGCAGGTGCGCCACGGCGCGGTCGTCGCCGCCGACGGCATCAAGTCGGCGATCCGCAGGCAGATGTTCCCGGAGATGGCCGAGCCCCACTTCTCCGGCATCACGATGTGGCGCGGTACGACCCTCATGGAGCCGTTCCGGGGCGGGCACACGATCCTGCACATCGGCGACCCGAACATCTCGTCGATGATCGTCTACCCGATCGCCGACGACTTCGAGGGCACCGGCAAGACGCTCGTCAACTGGGTGGCCGAGACCAACGGCGAGGAGAGCATCGAGGACTGGAACCAGATCGGCGACATCAGCGAGGTCATCCCGCTGTACGACACCGTCGACATCCCGTTCCTCGACGTGCAGCGCCTCATGCGCGAGGCGCGCGAGGTGTACATGTTCCCGCTCATCCGGCACGAGCCGCTCGAGAACTGGGTCGACGGCCGGGTGACCCTGCTCGGCGACGCCGCACACGCGATGTACCCGCGCGGCGGCAACGGCATCACGCAGGCGATGATCGACGGCCGCGTGCTCGTCGAGCAGCTCGCGGCGCACCCCGACGACCCGCACGCCGCCTTCGTCGCCTACGACGCGATCCGTCGCGAGCCGGTCAACCGCATCATGCTCAACATGCGGGGCGAGGGCTACGAGGTCATCCGCCGCATCGTCGCCGAGCGCTCCGAGGGCAAGCCGTTCGACGACATCGAGGACGTGCTGCCGCTCGCCGAGGCCGACGAGATCTTCAGCAAGTACCACGCGCTCGTCGGCGCGCCGCGCCCCGGCCGTGACGCGTCGGAGGCGACGGGGTTCCGCACCTGGGAGGCCGAGGTCGCCCGATGACCGCCGACAGCTCCCCCACGGACGAGACGCGCGCCGCGATCCTCGAGGTCGAGGCCCGTCGCCAGGCCGCGCTCGTCGCGGTCGACCTCGAGGCGCTCGCGGAGGTGTTCGAGGACTCGCTCGTCCACATCCACGCCGCCGGCATCCGCCACACCAAGGAGATGCTGCTCGAGCACACCGACACCCGGCGGCCCTACCTCGAGATCACCCGCGGCGACCTCGAGATCCGCGTCTTCGACGACGTCGCCGTCATGACCGGCGAACTCACGAACCGGATGCGGGCACCCGGCGGTGGCGAGCGCACGCTCTCGGGCTGGGTGACCCAGGTGCTGCATCGCGGTGCCGACGGCGCCTGGCGCTTCGTGAGTTTCCAGATGACCCCGATCAGCGAAGGCGTGTGGGGCAAGCTCCCCTCCGAACAGGCCGCAGAAGAGACGAACCAGGAGAAGAGATGAAGCTCGCACGCTTCCAGGTCGCAGACGCAGAGGTCCGCCTCGGCCGGGTGGACGGCGATCGCGTCGTCGACGTCACCGACGCCGCAGGGGGTGCGTCGCTGCGCGCGATCCTGCCGCGGCTCGAGGAATTGAAGCCGGCGCTGGCCGCGGCATCCGGCCCCTCGTACGCACTCGACGAGGTGACCCTCCGCAACCCGATCGACGACCCGCAGAAGGTGCTGGCGATCGGCATGAACTACAAGGAGCACGCCGAGGAGGCCGCCGCCGCCGGCATCGCGACCCCGACGAGCCAGCTGTGGTTCAACAAGCAGATCTCGAGCCTCAACGACCCGTTCGGCGACGTCGTGAAGCCGGCGATCTCGGACGCGCTCGACTACGAGATCGAGCTCGGTGTCGTCATCGGCACGCAGTGTCGCCGCGTCTCCCGCGAGAACGCGCGTGACGTGATCGCCGGCTACGTCGTCACGAACGACATCTCGGTCCGCGACTGGCTGCAGAAGAAGTCGCCCACCTTCATCCTCGGCAAGGGGTGGGACACCCACGGCCCCATCGGCCCGTGGCTGACCACCGACGACGAGATCGCCGACCCGCTGAACCTGCGGATGGTGCTCACGGTCAACGGCGAGGTGCGCCAGGACCACGTGACCGACGACATGATCTACGACGTCTACGAGCAGATCGAATACCTCACGACCGTCATGACGCTCATGCCGGGCGACGTGCTGCTGACCGGCACGCCGCAGGGCATCGCGGCACCGACCGGCAACTTCCTGCGTGTCGGCGACGTGGTGCGCTCGGAGATCGAGGGCCTCGGGTTCATCGAGAACCGCATCATCGCCGATGACATTTGATCTGGGATCACATACGATGTCGCACACGATCGCAACGACGCGAGGACGGAAGAACGCTCGATGACGAACCTCACCTCTCCCAAGGAGAAGGAGACCCTCACGGTCACCTCCGCGGCCATCACACCGCAACGCACCCCGCTCGACTTCGGCTGGTGGGCATCCCGGTTCTCGGTGATCGGGGTCTGGATCCTGATGATCGTGGTGTTCGCGTTCCTCAGCCCGGAGCGCTTCCTCACCCCCGGCGTCCCGCGGGTGATCCTCAGCGGCCAGCTGGAGATCATCTTCCTGGCGGCAGGTCTGCTCTGCACGATCATCGTCGGGGAGTTCGTCGACATGTCGGTCGCGGCCAACTACGGCCTTGCCGGCACGATCACCGCGGTACTCGCGGTGAACCTGCAGACGAACGTCTGGCTCGCCGCGCTCATCGCCATCGCCGCCTCGACCCTCATCGGCCTCATCAACGGGCTGCTGGTGGTCAAGGCCGGTGTGAACACGATCGTCGTGACACTCGGTATGAGCACGGTGCTCGCGGGCCTGTGCATCTGGGTGAGCAACGCGCAGCCGATCAGCGGCATCCCGCGGGACTTCACCGCGATCGTGAACACCGATGTCCTGGGCCTGCCCGTCAGCTTCTTCATCGGGCTCGTGCTCATGCTCGGCTTCGCCTACGTGCTCCAGTTCACCCCGCTCGGGCGGAACATGCGCTTCGTCGGCGAGAACCGCGAGGTCAGCCGTCTGGCAGGCGTGCGGGTCAACCGCATCCGCCTCGGCTCGTTCGTCGCGGCAGGCGTCATCGCCGGCCTCGGCGGCGTCCTCAGCGCCGCGAAGATCGGCGGGTTCGACGCGGCGACCGCGCAGACCTACCTGCTGCCGATGTTCGCGACCGTGTTCCTCGGCACCGCCATCCTCATCCCGGGCAAGTTCAACCCGCTCGGCTCCTTCATCGCCGCCTACTTCCTGGCCACCGGAACCCTCGGCCTGCAGCTGGCACTCATCGGCACGAACTCCAACATCTGGGTGCCGAACGTGTTCTACGGCGCAGTGCTGATCATCGCCGTCACCGTCTCCACGGTGCTCGGCCGAAGGGCCAGATAGACGTACCACCCACCCGTATCCATCCGACACAGCAATTCCGTTGCCGACGAAGTCAAGAAGGAAGTGCATCACATGAAGATCAGCAAGAACAACCGTTCCGTTCGCCGCGGAGGCATGGCCCTCGTCGCGGTGGCCTCCGCCGCCCTCGCGCTCGCGGGGTGTTCCAGCTCGACACCCGCCGCCGAGACCACCACGGCCGCCGCATCCGAGGAGTCGGAGAACGCCGCCTACCTGGCCACGGTGACCCAGCCGGCCGAGTCGTACCCGCTGCCGACCGAGCCGATCGAAGGCGCCGACGCGTTCGCCGGCGGCACCGTGTTCTACGTGCCGATCACCCTCCGCGCCCCCGTGTTCGCCGCGATCCAGGAGTCGCTGCAGGAGGCGCTCGGCGAGGTCGGTATCACCGTGCAGTCCTGCCCGGCCGACGGCAACCCGGCGAACATCGCCTCGTGCGTCGACCAGGCCATCGCCGCCGGCGCGCTCGGCGTCATCGCCGATGCCCTCCCCTACCAGATGGGGGCAGAGGCGTTCACGAAGGCCCGCGAGGCCGGTCTCCCGGTCGTCATCACCAACCAGGGTCCGAACGAGCAGGACTTCCCGGCCGACGAGACCCTCGCCTACATCCCCTCCGGCGCCCCGGCGACCGACGAGGCGATGCTCCGCTGGATCGCCGAGGACTCGAACGGCGAGGCCGTCATCCTCGTCAGCCGCTCCGCCGACGGCTACTGGTCGTCGAAGTTCATGAGCGACGCGCTCGAGGACCTGCCGACCTACTGCCCCGGCTGCACCGTGGCCGCGACGGTCGACATCTCGACCGCTACCCAGGCGCAGCTCCAGGGCAACATCGCCGCCGAGCTCATCAGCAACCCGGAGATCGGCTACCTGCTCACCGACTTCGCCCAGTACATCCCGCAGGCGACCGGCGCGATCCAGGACTCCGGACGCACGGACGTGAAGTTCCTCGCCGGTTCCGCGACCCTCGGCGCCATCGAGGGCGTCAAGGCGGGCCAGTTCGCCGCGGTCGCCGCCGAGCCGAGCGCGTTCATCGGCTACCGCCAGGCGGACACCATCCTGCGCCTGCTGACCGGCACCCCCGTCGAGGAGATGGTCCCGGGTGAGGAGCCCATCCGCCTGTTCACGCAGGACACGCTGCCCGAGAACCTGACCGAGGAGGCCGTCCTCTCCGGCGAGTGGTTCGGCCCGACGTCGTTCAAGAAGGACTTCGTGGCGCTGTGGCAGTGACGCACGCAACCCCGGAGGGGCGGACGGTCACGTCCGCCCCTCCGGCCCGGCTCGAAGTCCGGTCGCTGTCCAAGACCTTCGGCAACAGCCGGGTGCTCACGGACGTGGCGTTCGACGTGCGTCCGGGTGAGATCCACGCCCTCGTCGGGCAGAACGGGTCGGGCAAGTCGACCGTCGCGAAGATCCTGTCCGGCCTCTACACGCCGGACCCGGGAAGCGTCGTGTCGATCGACGGGCAGCCGTTCGAGCTGCCCGTCCGCCCCGACGAAGCACGCCGCCGCGGCATGGCGACCGTGCACCAGAACCTCGGTCTGCTCCCCGGGTACACCGTGCTGGAGAACCTGCGCATCGGCCGGCTCAAGGGCCGCGGCGTGCTGCACCGCATCGACTGGAAGCGGGAGCGCGCCGACGCCGAGGCCTCCCTCGCCCGCATCGGCCGCTCCGTGCCGCTGGATGCGAAGGTCGCCGACCTCCACGAGGAGGAGCGCTCCACCGTCGCGATCGCCCGCGCCCTGCAGGATGCGGAATCGGGCTCCGGCATCATGATCTTCGACGAGTCCACCCGCGCCCTCAGCCGCCGGTCGCTCGAGCACTTCTTCACCCTGCTGGACGAGATCGTCTCGACCGGCACCGGCATCCTCATGATCACCCACCGGCTCGAGGAGGTGCTCGACGCCGCCGACCGGGTGACCGTGCTGCGCGACGGCCGCACCGCCGCATCCGGCCATGACGTGGCGGGGCTGACCGAGGCGGAGCTCACCGCCATCATGCTCGGTCGCGACGTCGAGACGCACACCTCCCGCGTCGCCGCGAGCTTCGACGACAAGACCACCGTGCACGTCACGGGGCTGCGCAGCGACCTCGTCGACGGCGTCGACCTCGACGTGCGCGCCGGCGAGATCGTCGGCGTCACCGGGCTCGCCGGCTCCGGCTACGAGGACGTGCCGTACCTGCTCGCCGGGGCCAAGCGCGCCGCCGACGGGACGATCCGGCTGCCCGGCGGACCGGCCGCCGGCCTCCGCATCCCCGGCCTCCAGCCTTCGACCGCGATGAGCCACGGCATCGCCCTCCTCCCCGAAGGCCGGGAGCACGCGGGGCTCGCGATGCAGGCCACGGTCGCGGAGAACGTGTCGTTCCCGCACACCTCCCTGCGCAAGGGCTCCCTGCTGCCGAACGGACGCGCGGCCGAGCGCCGGCGCACCGCGGAATGGATCGGGCAGCTCGACGTGCGCCCGCCGCGCGCGGATGCGGTCGTCGGCACGTTCAGCGGCGGCAACCAGCAGAAGGTGCTGCTGGCGAAGTGGCTCTCCACCTCCCCCACGCTCCTGCTCATGCACGAGCCCACGCAGGCCGTCGACGTCGGCGCCCGCCGCACGATCGTCGGCGCCGTGCACGACGCCGCGGAGTCCGGCGCCCATGTGCTCGTGGCCGACGGCGACGAGAACGTGCTGTCGATGCTCTGCGACCGCGTGCTCGTCTTCGAGGGCGGCGTGGTGACGCAGGAGCTGAAGGCACCGCTCACGCCCGACGACATCGTCGCCGCGATCTACAAGAACGGCTCCCGCGCGCGGCTGCGCGACCGGGGTGCCGGCACCTCGACGGAAGGGGACGGGGAGTGACCGACGACCAGGACATCGACGGCTTCTTCACCACGGCGCGCGTGAGCGGCCGCGACGAGGCCGTGCTGCTCGAGACCGAGGACTTCCGCGACTACCTCTACCCGCTGGATTCCGAGGAGCTCGCGCCCTGGCGCGCCATGACGTACGAGCGGTTCACCGCAGAGCGCAAGGGCAACGAGTTCCTGCGCGCACTCCTCGACGACTGGGACGGCATGTACGCCGAGCCGTTCGTCGGCATCACGACCGACGGGACGGTCCGGGAGGGGCTCTACCCCCTGCCCGCCGGCGACACCAACGACCCCAAGTCGGTGGCGGCCGCGACCGCGTTCCTCGCGTCGCTCTACCCCGAGCAGCGTTCGCGCGTGCAGTACCCGATCGACGCACCGGAGTGGCGCGGCTGGTCGAACCCGGAGTTCGTGTTCCACCGGAACGGCATCCGGCTCGAAGACCTCGCGGATGCGCAGGCCGAGGCATTCCTGGAGCTGCTCGCCGCATCCCTGAGCCCGGAGGGGACCGCCCGCGTGCGCGAGGCGATGGCCCTGAACGGCTACCTCGGCGAGCTCACCGGACTCACGAACGTGATGAACGAGCGGTCGTTCTGGGTGTCGGTCTTCGGCACGCCCGCCGTCGACGCCCCGTGGGGCTGGCAGCTGTTCGGGCACCACGTGTGCCTGAACTTCGTCGTGGTCGGCGGCCGCGAGGTCGTCGCGCCGGTGTTCATCGGCGGCGAGCCCGCGATCGCCGAGGGCCGCCCGCCGCTGTTCGCGGACCGCGAGCGGCTCGCGCTGGAACTCGCCGGATCGCTCACCGACGCGCAGCGCGCCCAGGCGGTCGTGTTCGAGTCGGTGCTCGACCCCCGGATGCCCGAGGGCCGGCTGCATCCGGCCGACGAGCGGCACGTCGGCGGCGCGTTCCGCGACAACCGCGTCGTCCCCGTCGAGGGCATCCGAGCCACCGAGCTCGACGCGGACCAGCAGCGGATGCTGCGCGACATCGTCGAGGACTTCCACCTGCTCCTGCGACCCGAGCAGCGCGCCCGCACCATGGCCGAGTACGACGCGCACCTGGAGGAGACGTGGTTCTCCTGGTACGGCGCGGTCGACGGGTCGCAGCCGGTGTACTTCCGCATCCAGTCCCCCGTCGTGCTCGCCGAGCTCGACAACCACGCCGGGGTCTGGCTGTCGAACAAGCTGCCCGCGCGGTTCCACGTGCACACCTGCCTGCGGCTGCCGAACGGCAACGACTACGGCAAGGCATACTTGGCCGAATGGGAGCGTCAGAACCCGCGATGACCGGCCGCACGTCCATCGAGTTGCCCGGCTTCGGGCATGCGAACCCCATCCCCGCCGCGAGTCGCAAGGGTCCGTTCGTGTTCTCGGGCGCCTTCACCGGCCGCGACCCGGAGACGGGCGAGCTGCCCGCCACGCTCGACGAGCAGGTGGTGAACGTGTTCCGGCACGTGCGCGCGCTCATGGCGGAGGTCGGCGGCACGACGGACGACGTCATGAAGATGACGGTGTGGCTCGCGGAGTTCCGCAACCGCGAGGCGCTGAACCGCGAGTGGCTCGCGATGTTCCCCGACCCCGCATCCCGCCCCGCGCGGCACGTCGTGAAGGCCGACCTCGACAACGGGCTGCTCGTGCAGGCCGACGTCATCGCCGTGCTCGGCTGAACAGGTTTCCCAGCGCACAGGGAGATGAGGAGGGCCCCCGCATCCGCGGGGGCCCTCCTCATTTCCCGCTCCCCTGTCGCTCGCTGCTGCCGCGCGCCGCACTTCGCGACAGGTGAGCACGTGTTCATCCGTCGCGAATGACGGATGCTGCGCCGTGACACCCTGCATTTGCGACGGGCGAATGCCCGCGAGCGGCGAGCCGGGGCGGCGGGGCGAACCGCGCAGGCGCAACGGGAAAGGCCCCCGCTCCGCGGGGGCCTTTTGGTGGTGGCAGGTGAGGGATTCGAACCCCCGAATGCAGTGCAGTCTGATTTACAGTCAGATCCCTTTGGCCGCTTGGGTAACCTGCCAGGGCGCACCCGCCCGGCTTGTACAGTCGACCGGAGGCGCGAGTACCCATAGTACCCAACCTGCGCGGCGGATCGAAATCGGCTCAGCTGCCGGAGCGTCCGTGGTCGAGACCGGACAACGCGGAGGGCAGCCGCAGCAGCGCACCCTCGAACCGGCAGGTCGCCGCGGCCACGTCCATCGCGGTGGCGAGGAGCTGCCCCCACCCCTCGTCGTCGTCCGGCCACTGCGACAGCACGGAGGCGACGGCGGAGGCGAGCACCGCGTCACCGGCACCCATCGTGTCGACGATCGGGGCGGGCGCGGTCGAGATCGGACGGGCGACGTCGACCCCGTCGGCGAGCGCAGACGCGCCGTCCGCGCCACGGGTGGCGAGCACCGCCCAGGCGCCGTCGGCCCGCAGGCGTGCGGCGACCGCATCCAGGGACTCGCCGTAGAGGAGCGCGGCGTCGTCGTCGCCGATCTTCACCAGGTCGGCGTTCGCGGCGATCCGCGCGAACCCGGCGGTGAAGTCGTCGCGGTCGCGCACCATGCCGGTGCGCGGGTTGGGGTCGACCGCGACGAGGCCCGTCGCGTCGGCGAGCACGCCCTCGAGCTCCGCGGTCTGCTCGGCGTCGTCGAAGGGCCAGCAGGTGACCACGACGATCGCGGCGGTGCGAACGGCATCCCGTTCCGCGTCACCGAACCGGATGCGGCGCCCTCGGGCCGCCTCATTGAACTCGTACACGGGCTCGCCCGCCGTGCGGGTGCTCACGGCCCGCGAGCTGCCGAGCGGCGACGGCGACGCAAGGAGGTCGACACCGTAGTCGTCGAGGTAGGAGCGGATGTGCTCGCCGGCCTCGTCGTCGCCCACCATCGCGATGAGCGCCGTCGGCAGCCCCAGGCGGGACAGCCCCACGGCGACGTTCAGCGCGGCGCCGCCCACGAATTCGCGGACGCCGGCGGCATCCCTCAGTTCGTCGATCAGCGCATCGCCGATCACGACCACGCGGCCGGTCTCCCCCACGCTCATCCCCCTCAGGACTCGGTCACCCGCACGAGGAACTCCTCGGCGCGGTGCTTGGTGCCGTCGATGCGCCGGTCGACGCTCGCACGGATCTCGTTCGGTGCGAGCGGCGGCGCGATCCGCACGTTCTCATGACAGGTCAGGTCGCTGCACAGATAGGTGCCGATGCTCTTCTCCGCGGGAGCGGGCACGCGCGCGGTGAACAGCGTGACGTGGTCGCCCGGGCGCATCGTGTGGCAGACGTTGCAGACGGCGGCGCGGGCACGGCTCGTGCCGTCGGCGGCGCGCAGTGCGATGCCGGTCGGCCGCCCGTCGCGTTCGATCACCAGGTACCCGCGGCCGCGCAGGTGCGGGTCGCGCCAGGCGAGGAAGTCCAGATGGTCCCAGTCGAGGATGAGCCAATCGTGCGGCAGGCCCACCTGCTCCCGCTCGACCTCATCGACGTTGACGAGACACGCTTTCAGCTCGTGTTCGGTGAGGGGACGCATCCGCACAGTCTAGGAAGCCCCCGCCCACCCGAGGCAACTCCTCCGCAGAACCACCGATGTGGTGTATCGGCCGAAACATCCGAGTCGCTTCGCGTCGGTAACGTGTCGCGCATGACCAGCATCCGCGACGTCGCCATCGTCGGCGGCGGACACAACGCCCTCGTCGCCGCCGCCTACCTCGCCCGTGCCGGACGCACCGTCACGGTGCTGGAACGTCTCGATCACGTCGGCGGCGCGGCGGTCTCGGAGCGGCCCTGGGCGGGGGTCGACGCGCGGCTGTCGCGGTACTCCTACCTCGTGAGCCTGCTGCCGCAGCGGATCCGGGACGACCTCGGGCTGGACATCACGCTCAAGCGCCGCCGGTACTCGTCCTACACGCCGTCCCCGGTGGACCCGACCCGCGGCATCCTCGTCGACCGCGGCGACGAGGCGGCGACGGTCGCGAGCTTCGTCAGCGTGACCGGATCGGCCGAGGAGGCCGAGCGCTTCTCGGCGTTCTCCGACCGACTCGCGCCGCTCGCGCAGGTTCTCTGGCCGACCGTCACCGAGCCGCTGCGTCGCGAGCGCGAGGTGCGCGCCGCGCTCGGCGACGACGCGCTGTTCGATGCCGTCGTCGCCCGACCTCTCGGCGGGCTGCTCCGCGACTCCCTCGACACCGACATCGCCCGGGGCATCGCGTTCACCGACGGCCTCATCGGCACCTTCGCGTCGGCGGACGAGGCGAGCCTCCGGCAGAACCGCTGCTTCCTCTACCACGTCATCGGCGGCGGCACCGGCGACTGGGACGTACCCGTCGGCGGGATGGGGCAGGTCTCCGGCGCCCTCGAGCGCGCGGCCCGTGAGGCGGGCGCCGAGATCCGCACCGGCGCCACGGTGACCGCCATCTCTCCCGACGGCGAGGTGGTGCTCGAGGACGGCGAGACGATCGGTGCCCGGCTCGTGCTGTCCGGGGTCGGCCCGGCGGTGCTCGACCGCCTGCTCCTGGCCGGCGGGGCGGCGGGCACGGATGCGGAGGTGCCCGAGGGTGCGCAGATCAAGGTGAACATGCTGCTGCGGCGCCTCCCCCGCCTGCACGACACGACGGTGTCACCGGAGGCGGCGTTCGCCGGCACGTTCCACATCAACGAGACCCTCAGCCAGCTCGACGCCGCGCACGCGACCGCGGCCGGCGGCGGCATCCCGGATCCGCTTCCGGCGGAGATCTACTGCCACTCGCTCACCGACCCGTCGATCCTCGGCCCGGAGTTGCGTGCACAGGGGGCGCAGACCCTCACGCTGTTCGGCCTGCACGTGCCGCACCGGCTGGTTGCGGAGGGCCACGCGGACCGGGATGCGCTGCTCTCGGCGGCGCAGCGCTCGCTGGACTCGGTGCTCGCCGAGCCGATCGCGGACGTGCTGTTCGAGGCGCCGGACGGCACCCCCTGCATCGAGGCGCGCACGACCGCGGACCTCGAGGCGTCGCTCGGGATGGTCGGCGGCGACATCTTCCACGGGTCGCTGGCATGGCCGTGGGCGGACGACGACGCACCACTGGAGACCCCGGCGCAGCGGTGGGGCGTCGCGACCCCGCACGAACGTGTGCTCCTGTGCGGATCGGGCGCCCGGCGCGGCGGCGCGGTCAGCGGGATCGGCGGGCACAACGCCGCGATGGCGGCGCTGGAGCTGCTCGGCCGCTGAGCGCGGCCCGCGTCAGGCCGGGGCGCTCGTCACTGTCGCAGCGGCGTCATTCCGGGGCCGGCGTCACTGTCGCAGCGGCTCGATGTCGCGGGCGATGAACGCGCGGTCGGACAGCACGCCCTCATCCAGCAGGATGCGGGTGGCCGACTCGAGTTCGTCGAGCAGCGCATTCGCCTCGTCGGGCTCCAGGTCGCCGGCCTCGACCACGTCGAGCGCCGTGGCGGCCCACTTCGAGAACGCGGCCTGTACGCCCATCCCGTTCCAGTGCGCGCCCGGCACGTCGGCGACGCCGCGGTTCTTCGGGAACCCCCATCCGGGCGGAAGCCGCCACGGCCAGATCGACGCGGCCGCGACGTACTCCTCGTCGACCTGTTCATGGGTGTAGCGGATGTCGCCGTAGCCGCCCTCGTCGTCGAGCGCCGCCACCTCGAGGAGCTCGTCGACGGTGCCCGGAACGGTCGTGATCGTCCCGCCGAGCACCGCCTGGGCCTTCGAGGGCAGGAACGGCAGGAGCACCGGAAGGAGCAGGGCCACGAGGCCGGCGATGACGACGACGGTGACCGCCGCGATCCCGAGCTTCGTATGCAGCTTCATGCACTTCACCCTGCCACGCCCGTCCGACCTCGCCGTCGCGGTTTCCATGGCGGCCGTCCATCCGGGCGCAGGCTTCGGCCTCGCCGTAGAATCGCAGCATGGCCGACTCCAGTTTTGACATCGTCTCGAAGATCGACCGCCAGGAGGCTGACAACGCCCTCAACCAGGCGCGCAAGGAGGTCGAGCAGCGCTACGACTTCAAGGGCACCGACGCCTCGATCGAGTGGAGCGGCGAGTCGATCCTCATCAAGGCGAACAGCGAGGAGCGGGCCAAGGCCGTCCTCGACGTCTTCCAGACCAAGCTCATCAAGCGCGGCATCTCGTTGAAGAGCCTCGAATCGGGTGAGCCCACCGCATCCGGCAAGGAGTACCGCATCTCCTCCACCCTCAAGGAGGGCATCTCCTCCGAGAACGCGAAGAAGATCTCCAAGATCATCCGCGACGAGGGCCCCAAGTCGGTGAAGTCGCAGATCCAGGGCGACGAGCTGCGCGTGCAGTCCAAGAGCCGCGACGACCTGCAGGAGGTGCAGCGGCTGCTGAAGGCCGCCGACCTCGACGTCGACCTCCAGTTCGTCAACTACCGCTGACCCCGCACCCGGGATCAGGAGGAATCCCGAGAACAGGACGATCCGCACAGGATGCTCCTGGTCTCGGGATTTCTCCTGTTTTCGGGTGGTCGCCGGGCCCCCGACCGAGGGTGCCGCACCGCATCCGATAGGTTCGGCGGGACGGTGATCCAGCGGAAGGACGGCACGGCACGATGACCTCCGCGAACCCCGTGCCACGCCGGTTCCTCCGCCTCGGCCTCGTGACGCTCGGCGTCGGCGTGGGCGCGGGTCTCGCCGGCATCGCGATCGTCGCCGTGCTGAACGTCACCGCGTGGCTGGCGTTCGCGCATCAGCCGGGCCAGTCCCTGCTCGCGTCGTTCGAGGCGACTCCGCCGTGGCGACGGTTCACCGCGCTCCTGGTCGCAGGGGTCGTCGGCGCGGTCGGCTGGTACCTGCTGCGGCGGGGCGACCGCGTCCGCACCGACGAGGAGGTCGTCGCCGGTGCCCGCACACCCGCGGCGCGCACCACCCTCGACGCGCTCCTGCAGATGGCGGTGATCGGCCTCGGCGCCTCGACCGGCCGCGAACTCGCGCCCCGGCAGCTCGGCGCCCTCGTCGGGGCGTGGCTGAGCGACCGCACCGGCCTCTCCGCGGGCGAACGCCGTGCCCTCGTCGCGTGCGGCGCCGGCGCCGGACTCGCCGCCGTGTACGACGTCCCGCTCGGCGGCGCGATCTTCGCACTCGAGGTGCTGTACCTCGGACTCCGCACGAAGGTCATCGTGATGGCGCTCACGACGTCGGTGGTCTCGGCACTCCTCGGCCGGATGCTGGTGCCCGACCGTCCGCTGTTCGAGCTCACCGCGCTCGAGGCCACCCCCTCGCTGTGGCTGTGGGCCGTGATCGCGGGCCCCATGCTCGGGCTCGGCGGCGCCTGGTTCACCCGGACCACCGCCTGGGCCGTGCGGCACCGGCCGACCGGCACCCGCATTCTGTGGGTCATGCCGCTCGTGTTCGCTGGTGTCGGCCTGCTGGCCTGGCCCCTCCCCGCGGTGCTCGGCGACGGCGGGGCGCTGTCGACGACGGCGTTCGACGCCCGCACCCTGCTCGTGCTGCTCGCCCTCGTGATCGCGGTGAAGCTCGTCGCGACCCTCGCCACCTTCGCCGCCGGCGCCGCGGGCGGCACCATGACGCCCTCGGTCGCGTTCGGCGCCGCGCTCGGGGCGCTCACCGGGGCGCTGTGGAGCATGGTCTGGCCCGGCACCGAGCTCGCCGCGTTCGCGGTGGTGGGCGCCGCCGCGTTCCTCGCGAGCGCGATCCGGGCGCCCATCACCGCCGTCGTGCTCGTGCTCGAGTTCACCGGCCAGGGGCTCGCTTTCTCGGGGCCCGTGATCGTCGCGGTGGCGGGGGCCGCACTCGTCGGCCGGCTCATCGAGCGCACGCGCCTCACCGGCGCCTACTGACCGCGCGGCAACCCCACCGCCCAGTCGCGCAGCATCCGGAACGCGGTCGCGCGCGGCTCCGGCGCGGAGAGGAACACGTCATGCAACGCCCCCTCGATGCGGGCGACCGTCACGACCCGCCCGATGCGCAGCGCCGCGCGGGCGATGTCGTCGACGACGAGCACCGAGTCGCTCTCGAGCATGCTGGGCAGCCACCGCAGCGGCGCGGTCGAGCGGGTCGAGAGGAGCACCAGGGCGGGGCAGCCGACGTCGACGCCACGCGCGACGGCCGTGTGCCCCTCGATGACGGCGTTGAGCCAGCCCGGATGCGTGGGGAAGCCGCGTTCGGGCCGCCAGCCGTCCGGGGCGTCGGGCAGCGTGCCGACCTCGCGCTGCGCGCGCGTGTAGAACCCGAGGTCGACCACCGGATGGGTGCCCAGCGGGTCGTACTTCGCCCGCACGGTGACGAGCGGGGCGAGGGCCTGCCTGCCCCACGACCCGGTCTGGAGCTCGAGCCACGGGGCGTTCAGCACGAGCGCGTCCGCGACACCGGGGTGACGGGCCGCCCACAGCGTCGCGATCAGGCCGCCGGTGGAGTGTGCGACGACGATGAGCCGGCGGGTCGTGCGCGGGCCGCGACCCATGGCCTCGAGCGCGGCGGCGATGTCGGCGTCGTACACCTCGAGGTCGGCGACGTATCCGGGTGTCTGCCCTTCGCGCAGGCTCCGGCCGTACTTGCGCAGGTCGAGCGCGTGGAAGCGGGCGCCCAGCCGCGCCCAGAAGTCCGCCTCGTCGCGCTGGAAGAAGTAGTCCGACCAGCCGTGGATGTAGAGCACGTCGACGTCGTGCAGGGGTCCCGTCAGCATCCCGAGCGGGTCGCGCCGCCGACGCACCAGGGTCGCGACGAGCTCGCCCTCGTCGTCGGTGCCGAGCGGCAGCGTGCGCTGCTCGTACCCCGTCCCGAGGATGTCGGGCCCCCACCCATCGCGCATACCGTCAGCCTAGGCGGCCGTCCCGACCTCCCCCGCAGGGCCCGCGTCAGCGCGGCTTTGCGCGGCACTCCAGGCGCGGGCACGCCCCCCGGGTGAGACGGTCGCTCACGCGGATGCCCGGTCCGACCGCAGCGCGACGGATGCGGCGGCGGTCGCGACCGCGACGGCCACCACCGCGACGACCGCCATGGGCACCGCGGTGTCCTCGCCCCAGAGCCCCACGATCGGCGAGGCGATCGCCCCGATGAGGAATTGGCTGGAGCCCAGCAGTGCGGCGCCGGCGCCGCGCGTGGCGTCGGCGCGGGCGATCCCGAGGGCGCTGCAGTTGGACATGATGAACCCGGTGCCCCCGGTGAGCACGAACGCCGACGCGATGAACGTCGGGATCGACAGCGACCCGGTGAGCGAGAGCAGCAGGAAGGCGAGCGAGGCCACCCCGCTGCAGCACAGCCCGACGACAAGCATCCGCCGCGGGCCGACCCGGGGCGCGAGGCGCGCGTTCGTCATCTGTGCGAGGACGAGCGCCGCGCCGGCCGCACCGAAGCTCAGTGCGTACACGAACGGACTCATCCCGAGGATGCGCTGCCCGACGAACGGGGATGCGGAGATGTAGCCGAGCATGGCGGCGAACGAGGTCGCGAACGCGACGACGTAGCCCACGTACGCACGGTCCCGCAGGAGGTGCCCGTAGGCGCCGAACGCGGCAACCATGCCGCCCGGCCGCCGTCGCTCGCGCGGGAACGACTCCGGCACCATGATCGCGGCCGCCACGAACATCGCGACCGAGGCGAGGGCGAGCACCGCCATGACGCCGCGCCACCCGGCGACCTCGGCGACCGCCCCGCCGATCGGGGGCGCGAGGAGCGGCCCCAGCGCCCCCACCATCGCGATGAGGCTCAGGGCACGGACCGCAGTGCGCCCGGTGCTGAGGTCGGCGGCGATCGCCCGCGCGATGACGACGCCCGCGGCTCCCGAGAACCCCTGGACGGCCCGCAGCGCGACGAACATCTCGATGCTGACCGAGAACGTCGCGCCGACGCCGGCGGCGGCGAACACGGCGAGCGCGATGAGCATCACCGGTCGGCGGCCGAACCGGTCGGAGAGCGGGCCGAGGAAGAGCTGCCCGAGGCAGACGCCGATGAGGAACGCCGTCAGGGTGAGCTGCACCCCGGACGCCGGCGCCGAGAACTCCTGCGCGATGTCGGTGAACGACGCCAGGTACATGTCGGTCGCGAGCGGACCGACGCTGGCGGTGAATCCGAGCGTGGCCAGCAGCCCGGGTGTCAGCCTGTCGCGCATACGCCTCCGTCCGTCCCTGGATCATATACGATCCTACCCGTCGGGACGCGGGATCCACAGACGCGGGCGGCGCGACGGGATTCGGAGAAGTCACGGGATTCGGAGCGGATGCACGGATCGCGTCCGCATCCGGTGAAATCCCCGAATCCGGTGACCCGTCCGCATCCGCTGAAATCCCCGAATCCGGTGGCAGGCGGTCAGGGGATGCGGACGACGCCCGGCCTGCTCCAGCACGACCGGGCGCCGCGGCTCACTCCCCGCGGGAGACGCGGATCATCTCGTCGCGCGGCACGACCTTGATGCGCGCCCGCTCGTGCGGGGCGCCGAGGGCGATCTCGTGCTCGTCGAGCCGGTGCCAGCCCTCGAGGTCGGTCCAGGCGACGCCGCGCTCGGCGAGGAGGGCGGGGATGCCGGCCTCGGACGGGTCCTCCGGCTGCCACCACGAGCCCTGGTCGTTCACCAGGTGCTGGATGGTCTCCATCGCGTCGGACTTCGTGTGACCGATGAGGCCGACCGGCCCGCGCTTGATCCAGCCGGTGGCGTACACGCCGGGGACCCGCTCGTTCGAGTCGGGCCGCAGCACCTGCCCCTCGTGGTTCGGGATGACGCCGTGCTGCTCGTCGAACGGCACGTCCTTCAGCGGCGAGCCGAAGTATCCGACGGCACGGTAGAGCTGCTGGATCGGCACCGTGCGCAGCTCGCCGGTGCCCTCGACGCCGCCCTGCCCGTCGGGCCGGGTGCGCTCGTACACGAACTCGGCCACGCGGCCCTCGTCGTCGGTACGCACCTCGACGGGGCGGGCCCAGAAGTGCAGGTGGAGACGGCGGGAGGCCTGGCCGCCGGCGTTGTTCACGCCGGGACGCGTACGCCACTCCTGCAGGATGCGGTCGATCACCTTGACCTGCTTGTTGCTGGCGATCGCGGCGAGCGACGCCTCGTCGTAGTCGAAGTCCTCGTCATACACGACCATGTCGACGTCGCGCAGCTCGCCGAGCTCACGCAGCTCCAGCGGCGTGAACTTCACCTGGGCGGGGCCGCGGCGACCGAAGACGTGCACGTCGGTGACGCGCGAGGCCTTGAGGCCTTCGTACACGTTGTCGGGGATCTCGGTCGGCAGCAGGTCGACCGCGTGCTTGGCGAGGATGCGGGACACGTCGAGCGCGACGTTGCCGTTGCCGATCACGGCGACGGACTCGCCGTCGAGCGTCCAGTCGCGGGGCACGTCGGGGTGACCGTCGAACCAGCTCACGAAGTCGGCGGCGCCGAAGGAGCCGACCGCGTCGATGCCGGGGATGTCGAGGTCGGCGTCGCGGATGGCGCCGGTGGCGAAGATCACGGCGTTGTAGTGACGCTTGAGGTCGTCGAGGGTGATGTCCTCACCGAAGCGCACGTTGCCGAAGATGCGGATGTCGCCGCGGTCGAGCACCTCGCGGAGGGCGTTGATGACGCCCTTGATGCGCGGGTGGTCGGGGGCGACGCCGTAGCGGACCAGTCCGTAGGGGGCGGGGAGCTGCTCGAACAGGTCGATCGACACGTCGAACGCACGCTCGGTCTTCAGCAGGATGTCGGCCGCGTAGATGCCCGCGGGTCCGGCACCGACGATGGCCAGCCGGAGCTTGGTCATGGATGGTCCTTTCATGGGGTCGATCCGCCCGCACGCGGGGGCGGTCGTCGTCAGCTGCTGCGGTTCGCGACGGCCTCGGCGAAGCGGGTGAGCGCCTCCTTGACCGCGCCGCGCGGCAGCGGCGCGAGCGCGTCCGCCGCCTCCTGCGACCAGGTGTGGGCGAGGCGCAGCGTCTCGTCGGTGGCGTCGTGTTCGCGGAGCTCCGCGAGCGGACCGTCGAGCAGGGCCGCATCCTCCCCCTCCGCGATGCGGGCGACGCCGTCGTCGATGCGGGCGAGCAGGTCGACGGATGCGGCGTCGGTGCGCTGTGCGAGGAGCAGGTACGGCATGGTGGGCACACCCGCGCGCAGGTCGGTGCCGGGCACCTTGCCGGTCTCGTCCGCGTCGGCGCTGAGGTCGATGACGTCGTCCAGGAGCTGGAACGCGACGCCCGCCTTCTCGCCGAACTGCAGCACCGGCTCGCGGTACGCGTCGTCGGCGCCGGAGAAGATGACCCCGGCCTCCGCGGCGGCCGCGATGAGCGACCCGGTCTTGTCCGCGAGCACCTGGAGGTAGAACGCGACGCGGTCGTCGTCCTCGGTGGGGCCGACGGTCTCGTGCATCTGCCCGAGCACGAGCCGTTCGAAGGTGTCGGCCTGCAGCTTGATGGCGCCCTCGCCGAGCCGGGACATGATCTGGCTCGCGCGTGAGAAGAGGAGGTCGCCGGTGAGGATGGCGACATTGTTGCCCCACACCTCGTGCGCGGCGGGGACCCCGCGGCGCACGTCGGCGCCGTCCATGACGTCGTCGTGGTAGAGCGAGCCGAGGTGGGTGAGCTCGAGCGCCCCGGCGGCCGCGATGACCTCGTCGGTGGCGCCGTCGCCGAGCTGGGCGGTGAGCAGGCTCAGCATGGGCCGCACCCGCTTGCCGCCGGCTTCGAAGAGGTACCTGCCGGTCGCGTCGGCGAGGGTGTCGGCCACGCTCAGCTGATCGGCGAGATACGACTCGATGCGCGCCATGCCGTCTTCGACGGTGCGCTGCAGTCGACGGGACGCGGGACCGGCGAACACGCGCTCGGTCAGGCCGAGCCGGCTCGCGAGGCGCGCGTCAGGCGCTGAGGGGCTCCGGGTCACACTGCTCAGCCTACCCGGGTGACGGTACGCGGACGTCGGGCTTGCGCTCAGGCTCCGGGCTTGCGTCCGCGGTGCAGCGCGACGATCCCGAAGGTGAGGTCGCGGTAGGCCACGCCGGTCCAGCCGGCGGCGCGCAGCCGGCCCGCGAGGGTGGCCTGGTCGGGCCAGTCCTTGATCGACTCGTTGAGGTAGTCGTACGCCTCGGCGTTCGAGCTCACGCCGCGGGCGACGATCGGCAGGACGCGGTCGTTGTAGAAGCGGTAGACCCGGTTGAACAGCGGCTGCTGCGGATGCGAGAACTCGCACACCACGATCCGCCCGCCGGGCTTGGTGACCCGCAGCATCTCGCGCAGGGCGAGGTCGGGGTCGCTGACGTTGCGCAGCCCGAACGAGATCGTGACGGCGTCGAAGGTGTCGTCCTCGAACGGCAGCGCGGTGGCGTCGGCCTGCTGGAAGGTGACGTTCGGGATGTGCCCGTGCCGGCGGGTGCCCTCGGCGATCATGCCGGGCGAGAAGTCCGCGGCCACGATCTCGGCGCCGCTCCGGGCGAGGGCGACGGAGCTCGCCCCGGTACCCGCCGCGAGGTCGAGGATCCGCTCCCCGGGGCGCGGTGCGACCGCGCGGGTGGTGGCGACGCGCCAGAGCTTGTCGTTGCCGAGGCTCAGCACGGTGTTCGTACGGTCGTAGGCGGCGGCCACCTGGTCGAACATGCCGGAGACCCGGGCGGGGTCCTTGCCGAGGTCGGCGCGGTTGGGTTGCTCGCTCACCCGTTCAGCCTAGGCGGTGTGCGCCCGCACGGCGCGCGGCCGCATCCGTCCCGCATCCGTTGCGCGAGTGCGCATCCGTTCCGCGAGTGCGTATCCGATCGGGTGCGCGTTCGCGGAACGGATGCGCGTTCGGGATGCGGTCAGGCGGTGAGTGCGGCCAGCCGGGCCAGCCACGCGTCGGGGACGGCGTCGTCGAACGGCGGGACGCCGGCGCCCACGCGGGCCTCGAGGTCGTCGGCGAGCGCCTCCAGGTGCCGCTGCACGCCGGTGGGGTAGCCGTAGTGCACGCGGTGCTCATCCCATTCGTCGCGGTCGTCGATCCAGAGGCCGCGACCGTCGATCGCCTTCACGACGTCGAGGTCCATGTCGATGCCGGTGAACTCGTCGGCGACCGTGTCGGACCACCGCACGTCCCAGGCGAGGTCGATGTACACGCGCACCCGGTGTCCGGCCTCGTTCACGGTGTACGCGTAGTCGCCGCTGTCGGGCACGAGCGTGACGTTCGGCACCGGCGCGGTCACGTCGCGCCCAGGGCGCACGCTCCGCCATCCGGCGAGCTGCCCCACCCACTCGCCGTACCGGTCGCGGCCGAGGTACACGCACTCGTGCACCCAGTGCACCCCGCCGTCCCACTTGCGCCAGCGGAAGGTCACCGGCGCACCGGGGCGTGGACGGACGAGGTCGGCGCTCATCCCGCCAGTCTCGCCCCTCCCCGGCCTCCGGCGCGAGTGGGCACTCGTGGCGCCGTCACCCGCCACGACCGCCCACTCGCGCGCATAGGCTGGAGGGGTGACCCGATCCCTGCCCCGCCTGGTGGTCGAGACCCGCGAGATCGACCCGGTCGAGGACCTGCTGCTGCACACCCCGGCGGCATCCCCCCTCGTCTGGCAGCGCCGGGGCGACGGCTTCGTCGGACACGGCGCCCGCCACACGGTCGAGCTGCAGGGTCCCGTCGCCGACCTCTCCCTCGGCGAGCGCTGGCGCGCGTTCGCCGAGACCGCGCGCATCGACGACGAGGTGGGGCTGCCCGGCACCGGACTCGTCGGCTTCGGCGCGCTCGCGTTCGACGGCGGCCGCGCCACCAGCACGGTCGTCGTGCCCGACCGCATCGTGGGGCGTCGCGACGGCCGGGCGTGGGTCACCCGCATCCGTCGTGAGGACGAGACGTGGGGCTCCGACCCCGACCCGCAGCCGTACGGGCCGCACTGGTCGGCGACGGTCGGACCCGGCGTGCAGACCCCGGAGCGGTACCAGGACGCCGTGCGCGGTGCGCTTGCGGCCATCGCGGCGGGCGAGGTGAGCAAGGTCGTCATGGCGCGCGACGTCGTGGGCACGGCACCGGTCGGCGCCGACCTGCGCCGGCTCGTGCGCTCGCTCGCATCCGACTACCCCGACACGTGGGCGTTCGCGGTGGACGGGCTGGTGGGCGCGAGTCCCGAGACGCTCGTCACCGTGCACGGCGGCACCGTCACCGCGCGCGTGCTCGCCGGCACCGCGGCGCGGGGGGCCGACCCGGATGCGGACGTCGCCGCAGCGACCGCGCTCGCCACGAGCGCCAAGGACCAGGACGAGCACCAGTTCGCGGTGCGGAGCGTCCTCGCCGCCCTCGCCCCGCACACCCGGGTGCTCGCGGCCGGCGAGCAGCCGTTCACCCTGAAGCTCCCGAACGTGTGGCACCTCGCGACCGACGTGGAGGGCGAGCTGTCGGATGCGGCGTCCGCCCTCGACCTCGTGGCGGCGCTGCATCCGACCGCCGCCGTCGCAGGGACGCCGACGCCCGCCGCGATGGCGGTGATCCGCCGGCTCGAGGCCTTCGACCGGGGCCGGTACGCCGGGCCCGTCGGCTGGATCGACGCGCACGGCGACGGGGAGTGGGCGATCGCGCTGCGGTGCGCGCAGTTCGGCGCCCCCGACGGCGACCGGCTGCCGCTGACCGCCTACGCCGGCGCGGGCATCGTCACCGGCAGCGACCCCGAGGCCGAGCTCCTCGAGACCCGGGTGAAGCTGCGGCCCATCATCGACGCCCTCGCCTGAGTCCGCCGACCCGCCGTCCCGGGTGGTGCGCGGTGCGTGACGCCGTGCACAACTGCGGAGTTCGTCGCCGACACGCCGACCACGGATGCGGGCGCCGCGGCGTGTCGCGCACCGTCTCCGCAGTTGTGCACACCGCATCCGGGGCCGTCCGGGTCACCGCATCCGGGGCCGGCACACACGTGCATGCTCACCTGTCCGGAAGTGCGGGCGCCGGCGACACTTCGCGACAGGCGAGCCGGATCCCGCTTCGCTCACCTGTCCGGATGCGCGTCCCGCGACCGCACTTCGCGACAGGCGAGCCGGAGGAGGGACGGGATGCGTCAGCGGGTGAGCGGCACCTCGATGAGCTGGCGGCCGCCCACGGGCGAGGTGAGCACCTGGTCGAGCGCCGACCTGGTCGTGATCCGGTGGTACTCCCAGCCGTAGGCGAGCGCGAGCTGCTCCAGCCGCGCCTCGTGCGGCGTGTACAGCACCCGCTGCATGGCCTCGTCGCCTGCCACCTGCGCGACCTCGAGCGCGTCGAAGATCGTGCCGCCGCCGTCGTTGCCGACGATGACCTGGATGCGGGGCTCGGTCTCGGCCGCCGGGAGCAGCAGCGCACCGACGTCGTGCAGCAGCGCGAGGTCGCCGAGCAGCACGCGGGTCACCCCGGGCGAGCCCCCGGCCTGACTGGCCGCGGCGATGCCCATCCCGGTCGCCACGGTGCCGTCGATGCCGGCGAGGCCGCGGTTCGCGTGCACGGGCACCTTCTTGCCGCCGAGCACCCGGTCGGCGACGCGCACCAGCCGTGACGACCCGAACAGCAGTCGGTCGTGCGGCCAGGTGGCGCGCCACACCGCGTCGACGAGGGTCTCGCGGTCGACGGGGGCGCGGATGATGCCGAGCTCGGCCGAGATGGCGCCGAGGCGCTTGTCCGGCACGGCGGAGGAGAGTCCCTCCGCGTCGGGCGCCGGCGGGGAGAGGTCGACGGATGCGGCCTGCGACGCCCGCATCCAGGCACCGAGCCAGGCGCGGTCGGCGGCACCGTCGTCGACCGCGAAGCCGTCCACGGCGACCGTGCGGCCGTTGAGGTTCAGCGGTTCGCCGGTGCCGCGCAGGGCGTACACCTCGACGTCGTCGCGGGAGAGGAGTGCGGTCACTTCGCGGCTCAGCGTCGGGTGCCCGAGGACGAGCGCCCGTTCGACGGCGCCGCCGAGGTCGGGTTCGCGCAGGAGCTCCCGATAGCCGTGGACGATCTGCCGGCCGAACCGCGCACCGCTCACGATCTCCGCGACGAGCGGCCAGCCGCCCTCGTGCGCCAGCTGCTCCGCGGCGGGGCCCGCGTCGGCGCCGGCGATGACGACCGTGCGCGGGCCTCGCTCGATGCGCACCGGTTCACCGAGGAAGGGCTCGTCGGCCGCGCCGATGCCGCCGCCGCCCTGGTACAGCGCGCCGAAGCGGGCGTCGTCGTCGGATGCGGATGCGGCTGCGACGCCGTCGGCATCCGTGCCGGCCGCAGCCGGTGCGAACCACGCGGGCAGTGCGCCGGCGAGCGGTTCGCGCAGCGGCAGGTTGAGGTGCACCGGGCCGGCCGCGCGGGCACCCGCGCCGAGCGATGCGGCGACGGCGTCGACGGCGACGCGGCGGAGCATCGCGGTCTGCGCACCGGTGCCGTCGGGGTCGGCCGCGTCGGGCACCGGCAGGTCGGCGTCCAGGCGCACGTTCGGGGCGAACATCCCGGGCTGGCGGGTGGTCTGGTTCGCGCCGACACCGCGCAGCTCCGGCGGGCGGTCGGCGGTGAGGAGGATCAGCGGTACACCGGAGTGGTGCGCCTCGAGCACAGCCGGGAGGAGGTTCGCGACGGCGGTGCCGGACGTGCACATGACGACGGCGGGCATCCGGAGTTCCCGGCCGATGCCGAGGGCGGTGAACCCGGCCACGCGCTCGTCGATCCGCACGTGCAGGTGCACGTCTTCACGGCTGCGCTCGAGGTGCGCGGCGGCGAGCGCGAGCGCCTGGGACCGCGACCCCGGGCTCACGACGAAATGGCGCACGCCGCGGGCGACGAGTTCGTCGAGCAGGGCGGCCGCGGCATCCGTCGCCGGCGAGGGCGGGGTCGTGCCGTCGGTCATGAGAGGTCGTCGTCGGTGTCGCGGCGGCGCGGCGTGGTGGGACCGTCGGCCGGGTCGGTCGGCTCCTCGTCGGGCGCGGGGGCGGGCTTGGGCTCCTCCTCGGCGTCGAGCTTCGCCAGCTCCGCCTCGAGGCGCCGGATCCGTTCGTCCTGCTCCTTCGTGCTGAGCGACCGCAGGAAGGCCGGGTCGTCGTCGGGCGCGCGCCGCGCGGCGATCGCCCGACGGGTGAGCTTGCCGACGGCCAGCCACAGGATGCCGCCGACGACCGGGAGCAGGATGACGATGAGCATCCAGGACACCTTGCTGACGCCGCGGTGCCGTTCCGGGGGTTGCACCGCGCAGTCGACGACGCTGTAGACCCAGAAGACCACGGCCACCAGCGCGAGAATCAGCAGGAGCCTAGCCACGGTCCCATCCTAGGCCGCCGGACCTGGGCACCGGCCGGGGATTGCGCGCAGGGGCCGGCCGTAGGATGGCGGGGTGAAAGCCCGTCCCGCCATCGTGTACTCCGTCCTGCGGCTCCTGGTGTTCCTCGTGCCGTTCGGACTCATGATGCTGGTGCCGATCCTGCGCGAGTTCTACTGGCTGTCGGCCATCTTCGCGGCGCTCATCGGGCTGAGCCTGTCGATCATCTTCCTCCGCCGCCCGCTCGCCGAGGCGACCGCGGGCCTCCCGGCGAAGCGGATGCCGCGCGAGCCGGGCGCGCAGGACGCGGCGACCGAGGATGCGGCCCTCGATGCCGCGGACGACGCCGCACCGCGCGACACCGACCCCCGCTGAGCGCCACCTGCGACGCCGACCCCGCGCGTCAGGTGGCAGGTGCTGCCGCCTCGACCGCTCGGATGCGGCAGCAAGCGCCACCCGAGACACCCGGATGCGGCAGCAAGCGCCACGCGAAGCCCCCGGATGCGGCGCCAACCGCCACCCAAGACGCCCGGATGCGGCGACCACCGCGCGACGCGCGCTCAGCCGATGAGCGCCCAGAAGAGCAGCGCACCGTAGGCGAGCGAGGTGAGGGAGGTCACGCTCAGCGCGACGACGAGCTCCTTCGGCTGCCGGTACGTCCACACGATGAGGATCGCCGGGAGTGCACCGAGCAGTGCCAGCAGCGTCAGCCACGCGATCGGGTAGAACAGCGCGAGGAACGCCGAGATGACGAACGGCACGAGCACGAACACCGTGAACAGCACCTGCGTCCAGCGCTTGCCGATCCGCACGCTCAGGGTGCGCTTGCCCGCGAGCTTGTCGGGCTCGATGTCGCGCAGGTTGTTCGCGAGCAGCACGGCGCAGGCGAGCAGGCCCGCCGCGACCGCCCCGAGCCACGCGGCCTGCGTGACCGTGCCGACCTGGATGAAGGTCGTGCCGGCGGTGGCGACGAGTCCGAAGAACACGAAGACGAACAGCTCGCCGAACCCGGCGTAGCCGTAGGGTCGCTTGCCGCCGGTGTAGAACCAGGCGACGACGATGCAGGCGGCGCCGGCGAGCAGCAGCCACCAGTGCTGCGTGCGGACGACGACGGCGAGACCGGTGAGGGCAGCGAGGCCGAAGAAGACGAACGCCACGACCAGCACCGTCTTCGGCTTCGCCCGGCCGGCGCCGGTGAGCCGGGCGGGGCCGACCCGGTAGTCGTCCGTGCCGCGGACGCCGTCGCTGTAGTCGTTCGCGTAGTTCACACCGATCTGCAGGAACACCGCGACCGCGAGGCAGGCGAGCGCGAGCAACCAGTGGAACTGACCGTCGACCACGCGGGCGGCACCGGTGCCGATGAGCACCGGGGTGATGCCGAGCGGCAGCGTCCGCAGACGCGCGGCGCCGATCCAGTCGCCGAGCCCGGCGCGGCGCACGGCCGGCGTGGGCGGCGCGTTCCGCTTCCGCGGGTTGCCGGAACGGTTCGAGGGATGCTTGCGAGCGCTACGTGCCACGAGGGGCAATCGTAGTCGCGGCGGGGGTGTCAGCCGTTCAGCATGCGTCGCAGCGCCACCCGGTCGGGCTTGCCGCTCGTGAGGACCGGGAGCTCGGCGAGCACCGCGATCCGTGACGGCCGCGCCGGTGCACCGAGCTCCGCCTCGACCGCCGCGCGCACCTCCGCGAGCCGGTCCGACCCCTCCCCCGCGACCGCGACGACGGGGGTCTCGCCCCAGCGCTCGTCGTCGACGCCGATGACGACCGCCGACGCGAGCCCGGGGAGCGACCGCACGACGCGCTCCACCCGGTCGAGCGAGACGTTCACCCCGCCCGAGACGATGACGTTGTCGATGCGTCCTGTGACCTGCAGCACGCCGTCCTCGATCCGGCCGGCGTCGCCCGTGCGGTACCAGCGCGCGCCGTCCGCATCCGTCGTGAACACGGATGCGGTGCGCTCCGGGTCGCCGAGGTACCCGTCCGCGAGGGTCGGACCGCTCAGCTGCACCTCGCCGTCCTCGATCCGCATCCGGACGCCGTCGAGGGGCCGGCCGTCGTAGACGCAGCCGCCGCTCGTCTCGGTGGAGCCGTAGGTGCGGACGATGCGGGCGCCGAGCGCGGCGGCCCGGTCGGCGATCTGCTGCGGCAGCGCCTGCCCGCCGATGAGGATCGCGTCGAACGAGGCGAGCGCGGCCGCCACGTCGGGGTCGTGGGCCGCGTCGACGAGCCGGGCGAGCTGCGCGGGGACGAGCGAGGTGAAGCGCGGGATGCGGTCGCCACCGCGTGAGGAGACCATGCCGCGTGCGGCGGCGGTGAACGCGGCGGGACTGAACCGCCCCTCGAGCACGGCGGGTTCGTGACCGGCCATGAGCGCCCGTACGAGCACCTGGAGCCCGGCGACGTATCCGGCGGGGAGGGCGAGCAGCCACGCCCCCTCACCGATCCGCGCGGCGGTGGCGAACGCGCTCGCGACCAGGGCGTTGCGGCCGAGCACGACCTGCTTCGGGTACCCGGTCGACCCGGAGGTCGTGACGACCGCCGCCGTGCCGGCCGGCACCTCGACCGGGTCCGGGGACCCGAGGAGCACCGCCGGTCCCGGTCCGTCGACCGCACGCCGGATCGCGCGGAGCACGTCGCGCGCGCCCTCGCCCTCCGGCGGCACCGCGCGCATCAGAAGTGGTACGGGTAGGGCGACCAGTCCGGGTCGCGCTTCTGCAGGAACGCGTCGCGGCCCTCCACGGCCTCGTCGGTGCCGTAGGCGAGGCGGGTGGCCTCACCCGCGAACACCTGCTGGCCGACCATGCCGTCGTCGATCGCGTTGAAGGCGAACTTCAGCATCCGGATGGCGGTGGGCGACTTGCCGAGGATCGTGCGGGCCATCGCGAGCGCCTCGCGCTCGAGCTCCGCGTGCGGCACGACGCGGTTCACCGCGCCCATCTCGTAGGCGCGCTGGGCGGAGTACTCCTCGGCGAGGAAGAACACCTCGCGGGCGATCTTCTGGCCGACCTGCCGCGCCATGTACGCGGACCCGTAGCCGGCGTCGAAGGAGCCGACGTCCGCATCCGTCTGCTTGAACCGGCCGTGCTCGGCCGACGCGAGCGACAGGTCGCAGACGATGTGCAGCGAATGCCCGCCGCCGGCGGCCCAGCCTGGGACGACGGCGATGACGACCTTCGGCATGAAGCGGATGAGGCGCTGCACCTCGAGGATGTGCAGGCGCCCGGCGCGGGCGGAGTCCTGCACCTGCGTCTCGTCGTCCGAGTACTTGTACCCGTCGCGGCCGCGGATGCGCTGGTCGCCGCCGGAGCAGAAGGCCCACCCGCCGTCCTTGGGGCTCGGCCCGTTGCCGGTGAGGAGCACGACGCCGATCCGCGGGTCCTGCCGCGCGATGTCGAGCGCCCGGTACAGCTCGTCGACCGTGTGCGGGCGGAAGGCGTTCCGCACCTCGGGCCGGTCGAACGCGATGCGCGCGACCCGGCCGTCGTGGGTGACGTGCGCGGTGATGTCGGTGTACTCCTCGGCGCCGGGCGCGAGGGTCCACTCGGCCTCGTCGAAGATGTCCGAGACGGTCATGCGTTCTTCCGATCCCGCCAGTCGAGCCAGCGCTGCACCAGGGCGAAGTCCCAGTCGGGACCCGCGAAACCGAGCGTGAACAGCCGCGCCCCGGCGTCGAAGAGCGCATCGGCGGTCTCCTCGTCGCGCCCCTTCAGCTCGTTCGAGACGATGAGGTCCGACACGTCCGAGCCGTCGGTGTCCGCCCACCGGGCGATGACGTCGAGCTTGTGGCCGAGTTCGTCGGGGGCGACGAAACTGTGCCAGATGTCGGCGTGCTTCGCGACGATCCGGAGCGTCTTCTGCTCGCCCTTGCCGCCGATGAGCACCGGGATGCGGCGGGTCGGCGGCGGGTTCAGCTGCTCCCACCGCGCCTCGACGCGGTCGAGCCCCGCGGCGAGCAGGTCCAGTCGGGATCCGGCGGTGCCGAACTCGTAACCGTACTCGTCGTAGTCGCGCTGGAACCAGCCGGAGCCGGTACCGAAGATGAACCGGCCGGTGCCGGTGCCCTTCGCACTGATGTGGTCGACCGTGCGGGCCATGTCGGCCTGCAGGTCGGGGTTGCGGTACCCGTTGCAGTTCACCAGCGCGCCGAACTCGATGCGCTCGGTCTGCTCGGCCCAAGCGGCGAGCATCGTCCAGCCCTCGAAGTGGCGCCCGTCCGGCTCGCCGTAGAGGGGGTAGAAGTGGTCCCAGTTGAAGACGATGTCGACGCCCATCTCCTCCAGGCGGGTCACCGCCGTCCGGATGTCGTCGTACGCGACGTGCTGGGGCTCGATCTGCACGCCGAGGCGCACGGGGGTTTCCAGAAGCGGCATGACGCCAGCCTATTCCCGGGGCGAGGATGGAGGCATGAGTCCACTCCTGCCCGACCTCGCCGAGGTGCGCGCGTCCGCGCACGTGGTCGCCCTCCCCCTGCACACCCGGTTCCGCGGCATCACGGTGCGGGAGGCGTTGCTGCTCGACGGCCCGGAGGGGTGGAGCGAGTTCTCCCCGTTCGCCGAGTACGACGATCGGGAGGCGTCGACCTGGCTCGCGGCGGCGCTCGACTTCGGCTGGATGCCGCAACCGCCGGCGCGGCGGGAGGGCATCCCGGTGAACGCGACCGTCCCGGCCGTGGCCGCCGCATCCGTCGCCGAGGTGCTGGCCCGGTACGACGGATGCCGCACGGTCAAGGTCAAGGTCGCGGAGCTCGGGCAGACGCTCGCGGACGACGTCGCGCGGGTGCGGGAGGTGCGCCGCATCCTGGGTCCCGAGGGCCGGGTGCGGGTCGACGCGAACGGCGGCTGGAACGTCGACGAGGCCGAGCACGCGGTGCGGGCGCTCGCGGAGTTCGACCTGGAGTACGTCGAGCAGCCGTGCGCGACCGTCGCCGAGCTGGCCGAGCTGCGCGCCCGCATCGTGCGGCTCGGGATCCCGGTCGCGGCGGACGAGAGCGTCCGCAAGGCCGACGACCCGGTCCGGGTCGTGCGCGAGGAGGCCGCCGACCTCGTGGTGGTGAAGGCCGCGCCGCTCGGCGGTGTCCGCGCGGCGCTCGACGTCGTCGAACGCGCCGGGGTGCCCGCCGTCGTCTCGAGCGCGCTGGACACCTCGGTCGGGCTCGGGATGGGGCTGGCCCTCGCCGCCGCGCTCCCCGACCTCGCCCACGACTGCGGACTCGGCACGGGCTCGCTCCTCGCCGCGGACGTCACGGCCGAGCCGCTGCAGGCGGTCGGCGGCGTCATCCCGGTCCGCCGCGCCGAGGCCGACCCGGCGTTGCTGGCGCGGTACGCCGCACCCGCGGACCGCCGCGACTGGTGGCTCGCCCGTCTCGAGCGCTGCCACGCGCACCTCACCGCCCGCTGACGAGCGCCCGAGTGCGCATCCGTTTCGCGAACGCGTATCCGATCAGGTGCGCACTCACGAAACGGATGCGCACTCACGATGCGGCGGGCGGGTCACTCCAGGCCGGAGTAGGCGTGCAGCCCCTTGAAGAACATGTTCACGATCGTGAAGTTGAACAACACCGCCGCGAAGCCGATGATCGACAGCCACGCCGACCGGGTGCCGCGCCAGCCGCGGGTCGCCCGCGCGTGGATGTACCCGGCGTAGAGCACCCAGATCACGAAGGTCCAGACCTCCTTCGTGTCGAAGCCCCAGTAGCGGCCCCACGCGTCGTTCGCCCAGATCGACCCGGCGATGAGGGTGAAGGTCCAGAAGATGAACCCGATGATCGCGAAGCGGTACGCGAGCGACTCCAGCGCGTCGGACGACGGCAGGATGCGGAGGAACTTCGGACCGGTCTTCGTCGCGGTCTCACCCGCAGCCGCGGCGGCGATCCGCTTGCGCTCCCGCCGGGCCTGCAGCAGCTGCACGACCGAGAGGCCGAACGACAGCGCGAACAGCGCGGTCGCCAGCGACGCCACGAACACGTGGATGACGAGCCACGGCGACTTCAGCGGATCGGCGAGCGGGGTGATCGCGACGTAGAAGCCGAGGGTCGCGCCGCCCAGCAGCAGCACCGTGAGGCCGGTGATGAAGGTGCCGAGGAAGCGGAGGTCGTACTTGAACAGCACCACCAGGTACACGGCCACGATGAGCATGGTGCCGGTGAGCGCGAACTCGTACATGTTCGACCACGGCACGCGTTCGGCCGCGATCCCGCGCGTGACGTCGCCGCCCACGTGGAAGAGGAACGCGAGCCAGGTCAGCGCCGTGCCGATCCGGGCCCAGACCGGACGCTTGCCGCCGTCACGGGCCGCCGTGTCCTTGCGCGTGAGGCTCTCGGCGGGGGCGCGTCCGCCGACGGCGGCGCCGACGAGCTCGCGCTCCATGGCCGCATCCTGCGCGTCGACGGCCGCCGCCCCGCGGCGGGCGAGATCGATCGCGTAGGCGATGAACGCCAGCGCGTAGACGGCGATGGCGGTCCACACGAGCAGGAGCGACACGGAGTCGAGCGTGAGCTGTTCGGACATGGTCCTCAGTCTAGGTCGGGGGTCGCGGGGCGGCCCTGGTCGGAGGTGGTTTCCGCAGTCGGCGCGGGCTGGTCGGATGCGGGTGCCGAGGGCGCCTCCGACCCGGGAGACGCAGCCTCGGCCCCGGATGCGGCAGCGAACCGCTGCGGGTCGGCGGCGAGCGTCTGGCCGTGCTTGCGCGCGAGCTGTTCGACGGCGGCGCCGAGGGTCGGGTCCTCGCCACGGGCGAGTCCGGCGTACTCGATCCGCAGACGTCCGTCGCGGGCGGCGAGCTTGACCCACATGCGTCGGCGCGGAACGAACAGGGCCAGCAGCAGGCCGGCGAGGGCGAGCACGGCGAACAGCAGCACCCACGGGGCGGCGACGTCGCGGTGGATGGAGAGCGAGACGTACCGCTTCACGGCCTGCGAGTACTCGCCGTCGGAGAGGTCGGCCCCGTCCGGGGTCTCGTCCTCGAACGTGACGGTGCCGAGCCCTCCCGGGAGCTCGCCGGTCTGCCCGGGCAGGAGCTGGATCGACTCGGCGCCGGTGTCGCCGCCGGTGAGCTGCGTCATCCCGGTCGGGTCGAGGGTGTACACCGAGCGCGCGGTGCCGTCGTCGATGCCGAGGTCGCCGGCGTAGACGTTCAGGGTGAGCACCGGGAGCACGAGGTCGGGGTAGATCGAGGTGAACGCGCCGGACTCCAGCGGCTGCATCGTGGGGTAGAAGAACCCGACGAGGCCGAGCTGCTCGTCGAGGCCGTCCGCGACCTTCACGACGCCGAGCGAGGTCATGTTGTTGTCCTGCGGGAGGAACGCGACCGAGTCGTGGAACACGACCGTGCCTTCGTCGTCGCGCACCGTGATGGTCGGGGCGTACCCGTTGCCCATGAGGTAGACGCGGTCGCCGGCGACGTCGAGCGGGTGGTTCACGCGCACCTCGCCGTCGACGGGATCCTCCCCCGGACGCGTCACGGTCACGTGCGCGGCGAAGTCGCCGGCCTGCCCCGAACCCTGCTCTCCGAACGGGACGTAGGAGACGTCGAACTCGTCGAGGGTGACCGAGTAGGGCGTCAGGTGCTCGCCGTCGACGAGCCGGCCCGGGTTGAACGAGGAGTAGAAGGTGAGGGCGTTCGTGAACGAGGTGCCCTCGATGATCGCGCGCTGCCCGGTGTAGGTGTACGCACCGCCGATGCCGGCCGCGAGCAGCACGCCGATGAGCGACACGTGGAACAGGAGGTTGCCGGTCTCGCGCAGGTAGCCGCGCTCGGCGGACACCGACCGGGCACCCGCACGGTCGTACCGTTCGACGCGGTAACCGGCGGCACGCAGCTGCTTCGAGGCGGCGTCGATCGCAGCCTCCGCCGCGTCGTCCGCATCCGCCCCGGGCGCGAGCGGCACCGTGACCGCCGTGTGGTGCTCGAGGCGCGACAGGCGGGCGGGGGTCCGCGGCGGCCGCGTGCGCAGCGCCTTCCAGTGGTGCTTCGTGCGGGGGATGACGCAGCCGATGAGCGAGATGAACAGCAGGATGTAGATCGCCGAGAACCACGCCGACGAGTACACGTCGAACAGCTGCAGGTCGTCGAGCACCGGGAACAGGTCGGGGTTGTCGGCCTGCCACTGGGTGACGCCGTTCGGGTCGGCGCTGCGCTGCGGGAAGATCGAGCCGGGCACCGCGGCGATCGCGAGCAGGAGCAGCAGCACGAGCGCGGTGCGCATGCTCGTCAGCTGCCGCCAGCCCCAGCGGATCCAGCCGATCACGCCGAGCCGCGGCGCGGTGACGGTGTCGTCGTCGGATGCGGTCGACGCGCCGCCGTCGGTGTAGTCGGACGGCCGGAGCGGGTCGGTCTCACGAGTCTCAGAGCGCGGGTGTGACACCGGCGATCACCCCCTGCAGGTCGGACATGAGCATGGTCCACACCCCGGTCACCATGAGCAGACCGAGGGCGATGAGCAGCACGCCGCCGATGATGTTCACGGTGCGGATGTGGCGTCGCACGAACGCGACGGAGCGGGAGGCCCAACCGAAACCGAGCGCGATGAGCATGAAGGGGATGCCGAGGCCGAGCGAATAGACGAGGCCGAGGAGCGCACCGCGACCGGCGGAGGCCTGGTCGAACGACATCCCGAGGATGACGGCGAGGGTCGGGCCGATGCACGGCGCCCAGCCCAGGCCCATCGCGAGGCCGAGGAGCGGCGCGCCCACGAGGCCGAGGTTGCCCTTGACCGCGGGCTTGAGGGTGCGCTGGGCGAAGCCGAACAGGCCGATGAACACGAGGCCGAGCAGGATGATCACGACACCCATGACGCGGGTGATGACGTCCTTGTAGACGAAGAGGAAGCCGCCGAACGCGCCGCCGAGGATGTTCATCGCCATGAACACGACGGTGAACCCGGCGATGAACAGCAGGACGCCGCCGAGGAGGCGCCCGCGACCCGCCTCACCGCCGCCACGGGGTGCGACGGCGCCGCCGAGGAAGCCGAGGTAGCCCGGCACGAGGGGCAGCACGCACGGGGACAGGAACGAGACGAGGCCGGCGGCGAGCGCGATCGGCACCGCCAGCCACAGCGCGCCGTCGGCGACGATGCCGGTCACGAGGTCTCCGCGAGCGTGTCGCGGACCAGGGTGTTCAGGATCGAGGGATCGGGGATCTGCCCGATGATGCGCGACGCGACCCGGCCCTGCGCGTCGAGCACGAGCGTCACCGGCACCGCGGTCAGCGGCACCGCGTCGGCGAACGCGAGGGTGAGGTCGGCGTCGTCGACGGCGATGAGGCTCGGGTAGTCCACCCCGTACGTCTCCATGAAGGAGACGGTGGTCGCGGGCTGGTCGTAGATGTTGACGCCGAGGAACGAGACGTCCTGGTCGGCGAAGGAGGCCGCCGACTCGGCGAGCTCGCCCGCCTCGGCCCGGCACGGACCGCACGCGGCGTACCAGAAGTTCACCACGAGCACCCGGCCGGCGAAGTCGGCGCTCGAGACGGCCTCCCCGGTCTCGTTCACGCCGTCGAACGCGATCGGCTCGCCGCGCTCCTCGGCCGGGGTCTCGAGCACCCGCGAGTCGCCCGCGATGAAGCCCTTGTTGGAGCCTTCGCGGTACTGATCTGCGAGCGGGTCGTTGCTGCACGCGGCGAGCCCGCCGACGAGCACGACGGCGAGCACCGCGGATGCGGCGCGGCGCAGGATGCGGCGGTTCACACTGCCCCCACGTCCACGGATCCGGCGGTGCTGGCGGGCTCCGCGTAGCCGACCTCGTACCACTGCCCGGGACCGCCGGCGAAGCTCGTCACGCTGGAGAGGGCGCACCGGCGGCGGCGCGGGTCGTGCCGGAGCGGCAGACCGGAGATGTCGAGGTGGGTGACCCAGATGGGCAGCTGATGGCTGACGATCACGACATCGCCGGACGGGACCGCGTTCCAGGCGTCGTTCATCGCCGCCCGCATGCGCGCGACGACCTCGGCGTACGGCTCACCCCAGCTGGGGATCTCGGGCCGGCGCAGGTGCCGCCAGTTGGCGGGGTTGCGCAGCGCGCGCGACATCCGCTGCCCCTCGAAGACGTTCGTCGGCTCGATGACCCGCTCGTCGACGACCGGGTCCATGCCGAACAGCTCGGTGAACGGCTCGGCCGACTGCCGGGTGCGCAGCAGCGGCGAGCAGGCGAGCGCGGTCACCGGACGGGTGAGGCGGTGCACGTAGTCGGCGGCCTGTCGCGCCATCTCGCGCCCGGCCTCGCTCAACCGGAATTCCGGGAGCCGTCCGTAGAGCACACGGGTGGGGTTATGAACCTCCCCGTGGCGCACGAGATGGAGGCGTTCGGCGGGCACCCGTCGAGTTTACGTGGCCGCCGCATATGAAGAGGCTGAGCGGACGCTGTACGCGCCGCATCCGGGCGGGCTCAGCCGAGCGTCGAGAGGGCGATCCACGCGCCGAGGAACCACACGGCGACGCCGAGCGCGGCGGCCGCGAGCGGCACCCAGAACGCGAGGCGGCGCCGCACCACGCGCACGATGGCCCACACGACCCCGACGAACCACAGCACCCACGGGGTGAACATGGCGGTGAGCATGCCGACCTCGATGCGGGCGGCGCAGCCGTCGGACGCGCAGCCGTCGGACGCGAACGCGAGGAACAGCGCCATCACCGACCCGACCCCGGCGACGGCCGCCCCGAGCACGATGAGCAGCACCGTCGCGATCGTGTCGCCGAGCCGCAGCCGCGGCCTCCCGGCGTCGACCGTCCCGGTCTCCGGTGCCGTCGGATGCGACGCCGCGGGCGGCGGTGTCGGGACCGCGCGGGCGGACTGCGGGGTGCCGTCCCCCACCCGGTACGCACTCGGCGGCATCGTGAAGACGGCGGGCTCGCCGTCGTTGCGCGATTCACTCACGCCGCCATCGTAGGGCCGCCGGGCCCGTGCCCCGCGCGCGGGGCCACGTAGACTGGTGCCTCGTGAGCGAACGCGTCCTGGTGAATCAGCTTCTGTCCCGCCCCGACGGTCCTGTGACCGTGTCCGGATGGGTGGAGACCGTCCGCGATCAGAAGAAGGTGCAGTTCGTCATCCTCCGTGACGAGACCGGCGCCGTGCAGCTGGTGAACCCCGCGACGCGCGAGCTCCCCGAGGGCGCCGACGCGGCCGCATCCGCCGCGCTCGCGCTGACCGAGACGATCTCGGCGCTCGCGACCGGCACGTTCCTCACCGTCACCGGTGAGCTCAAGCACGACGAGCGCGTGAAGCTCGGCGGCGTGGAGATCAAGATCCACGCGCTCGACATCGCCGCCGCCGCGAACCCGGAGACCCCGATCGCCGCGGACTCCAGCGTCGACAAGCGCATGGACTGGCGCTTCCTCGACCTGCGCCAGCGCCGCAACAACCTCATCTTCCGCGTGCAGACCACCCTCGAGCACGCGATGCGCACCTACTGGATCGAGCGCGACTACATCGAGGTGCACTCCCCCAAGCTGATGGCGTCCCCGTCGGAGTCGAACGCCGAGCTGTTCGAGGTGCCCTACTTCGAGGACAAGACCGCGTACCTGGCGCAGAGCCCGCAGTTCTTCAAGCAGATGGCGCAGGTCGCCGGCTTCGGCAAGATCTTCGAGATCGCCCCCGCCTTCCGTGCCGATCCCTCCTTCACCAGCCGCCACGCGACCGAGTTCACCTCGATCGACGCGGAGATCAGCTGGATCGACTCCCACGAGGACGTCGCCCGGATGCAGGAGGAGCTCATCCAGACCGCGTTCCAGGCGGTCAAGGACAAGCACGGCGCCGAGATCGAGGAGCTGTTCGGGCTCGAGGTGCAGGTGCCGGCGATCCCGTTCCCGCGCATCCCGCTGGCCGAGGCCCGCGAGATCGTGAAGGCCCGCGGCTACGAGATCCCCCGCACCGACGGCGACCTCGACCCCGAGGGCGAGCGCCAGATCGCCGCGCACGTCGAGGAGACCTTCGGCCACCAGTTCGTCTTCATCACCGACTACCACCCCGAGATCCGCGCGTTCTACCACATGCGCGACGAGGAGACCGGGCTCACCAAGTCGTACGACCTGCTCTTCAAGGGCGTCGAGATCACGACCGGCGCGCAGCGCGAGCACCGGGTGGACGTCCTGATCGATCAGGCCAAGGAGAAGGGGCTCGACCCGGAGCACCTCGACTTCTACCTCGACTTCTTCCGCTTCGGCGCCCCGCCGCACGGCGGCTTCGGCATGGGCCTCGCACGCGTGCTCATGCTGCTGCTCGGCGAGAGCAGCATCCGCGAGGTGACCTACCTGTTCCGCGGGCCGACCCGCCTCGCCCCGTAAGCCGCGCACACACGAAGGGCCGGGAGGATGCTGCATCCTCCCGGCCCTTCGTCGTCCCACCTGCCGGTGCCCCGCGAACACAACTGCGGAGATCGCCCGCGACACGCCGCCACGCGGGGGCTCGGATGCGGCGTGTCGGCCGTGACCTCCGCAGTTGTGCTCGGCGGTGCGGGGCCGCGCGTCGCTCAGGCGGGCACGGATGCGGTGCGGTACCCGGCACCGGGGTGGTCGGCGGCGAGGTGCGGGCCCGCCCCGAGGAGCCGCTCGCGCAGGGTGACAGGCGCAGCGGGTTCGGGGGCGACGAGCCCGCGACGGCGCAGCTCCGGCACGACGAGCTCGGTGAAGCTCTCGAACGTACCGGTGTGGTCGGGCTGCACGAGGAAGCCGTCGGCGTCGATCTCCTCCAGCACGGCGGCCGCCTCGTCCACGACCTGCGCCGGGGTGCCGATGTAGGGGGCGCCCATGACGCTGTTGCGCTGGAACTCCTCGAGGATCTCGCGGACGGTCGGCGCGTCCGGCCCGAGGAACCGCTCGACGTTCGTGCGGCCGGTCTGCGTGAGCCCTGCGTCGGGGTCGAGCGGCTTGTCCGGGTCCATGCTCGACAGGTCGAGACCGGTGTAGAACGCGTACAGCGCCGCCGCCTCCTCGAGCGTGCGCGTCGCCATCTGCCGCTCGCGGATCGCGAACGCCTCAGCCTCGGTCTCGGCGACGTAGAACGTACCGGCGACCAGGCATTTCACGGCCCGCGGGTCACGGCCGTACGCTTCGGCACGCCGACGGATGTCCGCGATCTGCTCGGCCATCGCCGCGGGTTCGGCCGCGAGGAACACGGCCTCCGCATACCGCGCGGCGAGGTCGCGGCCGGGCGCCGAGGTGCCGGCCTGGAACAGGACCGGGGTGCGCTGCGGCCCCGGCGGCACGGTGAGGATGCCCTTCGCGTCGAAGTGCGGACCGTGGTGCTCGATCTCGCGCACGCGGTCGGGATCGGCGTAGACCGGCGTCTCACGGTCGACGACGAGGCCGCCCTCGTCCCAGCACCCCTCCCACAGCTTCAGCGAGAGGTCGACGTGGTCCGCGGCGATCTCGTAACGCTTGTCATGATCGATGAGCGGGATGCCGAACAGACGCGCGGAGGCGTTCTGACCGGCTCCGGTGACGATATTCCACCCCACCCGGCCGCCGCTCACGTGGTCGAGCGTCGCCATCTTCCGGGCGACCATCGGGGGCTTCTCCACCGTCGTCGAGAGCGTGACGACGAGGCCGAGGCGCTCGGTGACGGCCGCCAGCGCGGGCAGCACCGCGAGCGGGTCGCCCTTCGGGAACTGCGCCGCCGCCCGGAGCGATGTCGCGGGGATCGCGTCGTTCACGACCGGGTAGCCGTAGTCGTCGGCGAAGAAGAGGAAGTCGACGCCGGCGGCCTCCAGGCTCCGCGCCATGCGGATCCAGTGGTCGAGGGACAGGAACTCGGTGGACGTGTTCTCGGGGAGGCGCCACGCCCCCGTGATCCCCATCGAGGTGAACATCCCGATCTTCCACGGCGTGCCCATACATGCTCCGATCTCACATTGAACTGATCGGTTCACAGCGTACGGCGGTGATGTTTCCGCGAGGTCACAGCGGCGCGACCGTCAGGCCCGGCGCAGTATCCCGGACGCCCTGCGGCGCTGTCGACCCCGCCCGGCACCCGGCGGGCTCTCCCCTACGGTGGGGCGCACCCGGAAGGAGTCGCATGCCCGAACCCTGGATCGCGTTCCTCGTCGCCCTCGGCGCGGCCGTGCTCGCGGCGATCGCGGTGGCCGTCGTGGTCGCCCTCGTGACCCGCCTCATGGCCCGCCGGCACTCGTGGCCGCGCGGACTCATCGCGCGCGCCCACCGCCCGTTCCGCGCGCTCGTGTTCCTCGTGGCGCTGTGGATCGCGGTGACGGCGGCCTTCCCGCAGCGCGACTGGATGCAGGTGCTGAACCAGGTGTTCAGCATCCTCGTGATCGTGGCCGCCGCCTGGCTGCTGGCGGCGCTGGTCTTCTTCGTCACCGACCTCATGCTGGGCCGGCACCGGATCGACGTGCCCGACAACCGGGTGGCCCGCCGCATCCGCACCCAGACGCTCATCGTGCGCCGGCTGACCGTGGCGATCATCGTGATCATCGCGATCGGCGCGGTGCTGCTCACCTTCCCGAGCGTGCGCGCCTTCGGTGCGAGCGTGCTGGCCTCGGCCGGGATCGCCTCGGTGATCGCGGGCTTGGCCGCGCAGTCGATCCTGGCGAACATCTTCGCCGGGCTGCAGGTCGCCTTCAGCGAGGCGCTGCGCGTGGACGACGTCGTGGTGGTCGAGGACGAATGGGGCCGGGTCGGGGAGATCACGCTCAGCTACGTGGTGCTCGACCTGTGGGACGAGCGGCGACTCGTGCTGCCGTGCACGTACTTCACGACGACGCCGTTCCAGAACTGGACGCGGCAGGGCTCGGAGCTGCTCGGCGCGGTCGAGCTCGATCTCGACTGGCGCATCTCACCGAGCCGCATGCGTGCGCACCTCGACGAGGTCCTCGGGGGCACCGACCTCTGGGACGGCCGTGCCAGCGTGCTGCAGGTGACCGACGCGGTGGGCGGGTTCGTGCGCGTGCGCATCCTCGTGACCGCGCAGGACGCCCCTACCCTCTTCGACTTGCGGTGCCTCGTCCGGGAGGCGATGGTGACCTGGATGCAGCAGGAGATGCCGGCCGCGCTCCCGGTGCAGCGCGTGCTGATGACCGAGGAGCCCGCGATCACGCAGGCCGAGCCGGACGCGAGCGGCGAGGGCGGGCTGTTCACCGGCAGCGCCGAGGCGGAGGCGCGTGCCAGCACGTTCACCCAGGCGAACCCGGTGATCTCGGACCAGGACGCCGATCAGACCTCGAAGTCGACCGCGACGCGCGAGGAGACGACCGAGCGGACGTAGTCGACGACCGCCTCGTGCGCGGGGTGGTGCTGGTAGGCCTCGAGCGCGTCGGCGTCCGCGACGTCCGCGACGAGCGCGACATCCCAGTTGCCGCCGCCGATCACGTCGGGACCGACGGTGATGTCGATGAGCGCGGGGACCACACCGCGCAGCGCGTTCAGGGAGTCGGCGATCCGCTGCGCCTGCTCGCGCCGCTCGGTCTCGTCCTCGGTCGCGAGCTTCCACGCGACGACGTGCCGGAGGGTCATCGGACCGGCTCCGCGTCGAGGAGCGCCTCGCGCAGGCGCTCGGGGGCGACCCGCCAGTGGGCGTGCATCGCACCGTCGATGAGGATGACGGGGATCTTCTCCCACCACAGGTCGTACAACGCGGGGTCCTCCTCGATCGAGGCCTCCACGACCTCGACCCGGTCGGCCCGGTCCTCGGGCATGTCCGCGAGGACCTGCTCGACGACGCCGCGCGCGACGTCGCACAGGTGGCATCCGTCCTTACCGATGATCGTGAGGGTGGTCACGATGCCATCGTATCCGCGCCATGACGGGGCGGACGCGCCGACGGCTACTTCTCGACCGGGTACCCGGCCGCGATCCACTCCCCGGTGCCGCCCTCGACGTTCGTCGCGTCGTGACCGCGGGCCTCGAGCGCCTGCACCACCCGCGCCGAGCGACCGCCGGCCTGGCAGATCACGTCGAACGCGCCGTCAGGCAGTTCGTCGAGGTGCTCGCCGATGCTGGACATCGGGAGGTTCACGGCACCCGGCACGTGCCCGGCCGCGAACTCGTCGGGCTCCCTCACGTCGATGAGGGGCACGTCGGTGCGCTCACGGAGCTGCTGGACGGTGATGGACTTCATCTCAACCTTTCAGGTCGTACACGAAGCGCCCCTTCGACAGGCTGAAGCCGGTCGGGGGCGCTCGGTGTTCGGTTGCCGCGACAGCGGTCCTTACGGACTTACTTCTTGTTGCGGCGCTGGTGGCGAGTCTTGCGAAGCAGCTTGCGGTGCTTCTTCTTCGCCATGCGCTTGCGGCGCTTCTTGATGACAGAACCCACGGAAAACCTCGCTATGTCAGGGGTCTGGACGCAGGGAGCCTGCGCCCGGGAACGGGCATACGGAAAAAATGCCTCAGAGCAGTCTAGCCGACGTCGGCGGCAGGACGTTGCACGAGGTCCGCGACCGCGGATTCGGGCACCCGGTAGCTGCGCCCGAAGCGCACCGCGGGCAGTTCTCCGGCGTGCACCATCCGGTAGACCGTCATGCTCGAGACACGCATGATCGCGGCCACCTCCGCAACGGTGAGGAAGCGGACGTCGGGCAGCTCGGCCATGGCGGTTCCCCTCTCGCGGTTGCCCGCAACTCTAGGGTCTCCGCCGGATCCGTGTAAACCGTCGGGTTGGGCGGTCAGGGCCGGGGCAGACGACGCAGCGCGACCGAGACCACGTGGCCGACGGATGCGGCGGCGCGGCCGACCACGTCCGCCGCGGCCGCGGCCTGCGCCGGCAGGGTCACCTGGATACCCTCGATGTCGGAGGCGGCGTCCTGGAACGGCATGAGCCAGTCCTCGACCTCGTCGAGCGGTCCGGCGGACAGGCTGTAATACCGGTGCTGCCCCTCCTCGCGGACCGTGACGAGGTCCGCGTCTCGCAGCACCTTGAGGTGCTTCGAGACGGTCGGCTGGCTGACGCCGAGCTCATGCACGATCTGCGACACGCTCGTGCCGGCGGCAGAGGCAGCGGAGCGTTCCAGCAGCAGCCGCAGGATGTCGCGCCGGGTCGCGTCCGCGATCACGCCGAAGATGTCCGCCATGTGCTTAGGTTAGCCGTGCGCCGCACGCGCGACCATCGACCGAAGGACGGGGCAGGGAAGGAGCGCCGCTGATGACCGGCCAGAACGCGGTCTCGGGCCTCCGCCACCGGATCGCCCTGTGGTGGGACCGTCTCCTCGACGCGATGCGCGGGCTGACGACCTCCTCCCCCGCGCGCTTCGCGATCCTCGTGTTCTCGTCCCTGGTCGCCCTCTTCACGCTGCTGCTGTCGCTGCCGGCGGCCGCGGCGGACGGCACGTGGACCCCGTTCGCCGACGCCCTGTTCACGGCCGTGTCGACCATCTGCGTCACGGGCCTGTCGACCGTGAACATGGGCACCCACTGGTCACCGTTCGGGCACGTGCTCATCTACCTCGGAGTGAACGTGGGCGCCCTGGGCGTCCTCACCCTCGCCTCGATCCTCGGCATGGTCATCTCGAAGCGGCTCGGCCTGCGCGCGAAGCTCCTCGCCGCCGGCGACACCAACCCGCTGCGCATGCACGGCGGCCCGGTGAACGAGGGTCAGACGGTGCGCCTGGGCGAGGTCGCGCTGCTGCTGCGCACGGTCGCCCTCTCCACCGTGGTCATCGAGGCGGGCCTCGCCGTCCTGCTCTACCCCTCCCTGCTCCTCGGCGGCGTCAACCCCATCACCGCCCTCTGGGAAGCGCCGTACTTCGCCGCCATGGCGTTCACGAACACCGGGTTCGTGCCGAACGCGGAGGGCCTCACCCCGTTCGCGAACGACTACATCTTCATGTCGGTGCTCATGGTGGGCGTGTTCCTGGGCTCGATCGGGTTCCCGGTGATCTTCACCCTGTGGCGGCACCAGTGGCACGTGCGGCAGTGGTCGCTGCACGCGAAGCTCACGATCATCACGACCGTGCTGCTCTTCTTCGCCGGGGCGGTCGCGTTCGTCGTGCTCGAGTACGGCAACCCGCTCACCTTCGGTCGGATGGATGCGTGGGACACGACCTTCCAGTCCCTGTTCCTGTCCGCGATGACCCGCTCCGGCGGGTTCAGCGTCATCGACATCGGCGACCTCTACGGCTCGTCGCTGCTCGTCGGGTCCATGCTCATGTTCGTCGGCGGCGGCTCCGCGTCCACGGCGGGCGGCATCAAGGTCACGACCCTCGCGGTGCTCGCGCTCGCGGTGTGGTCGGAGGCGAAGGGGCGTCCCTCCGTGCAGGCGTTCGGCCGCCGCATCCCCTCGGACGTGCAGCGGGTCGCGCTGTCGGTCGTCGCGTGGGGCGCCACGATCGTGGCGCTGTCGACGATCGTGATCGCGCAGATCACGCACGCACCCGTCGACCGGGTGCTGTTCGACGTGGTCTCCGGGTTCGCGACGGTCGGCCTGTCGACGGGCCTCACCGCCACGCTGCCGGATCCGGCGGTGTACGTGCTGGCGGCGACCATGTTCATGGGCCGCGTTGGTACAGTGACACTCGCCGCGGCGGTGGCCGCGGCGACGCGCACGCAGCTGTACTCGCTGCCGGTGGAAAGGCCGATCGTTGGTTGAGCAGATCCGCACCGACGCCCCCGTGCTGGTGATCGGGCTGGGCCGCTTCGGCGCGGCCTGCGCCGGCGAGCTCGACCGGCTCGACCGCGAGGTGCTCGCGATCGACGAGAACCTCGACCTCGTGCAGAAGTGGTCGGAGCGGGTCACGCACACGGTGCAGGCCGACGCGCGCAACTTCGAGGCGCTGAAGCAGATCGGCGCGCAGGACTTCCAGGTCGCGGTGGTCGCCGTCGGCTCGTCCATCGAGGCGTCGGTGCTGATCACGGCCAACCTCGTCGACCTCAAGGTGCCGCAGATCTGGGCGAAGGCGGTGTCGCAGTCGCACGGCAAGATCCTCGCCCGCGTCGGCGCGAACCACGTCATCTACCCCGAGCGGGAGGCCGGCGAGCGCGTCGCGCACCTGGTGTCGGGCAGGATGCTGGACTTCATCCGCTTCGACGACGACTTCGTGCTGGCGAAGATGTACCCGCCCCGCTTCATCCGCGGCGTGGGCCTCAACCAGTCGGGCGTGCGCACGAAGTACAAGGTCACCGTGGTGGGCGTGAAGAGCCCCGGCAAGCCGTTCCGCTACGCCGAGGCGGACACCGTGGTCACCAACCACGACCTCATCATCGTGTCGGGCACCAACAGCGACATCGAGCGGTTCGCCTCGCTCGACCGCTGAGCCGCGTTCCGGCGACGACCGCGGGACGGCCGCCGCCGGACGGCGTCAGGATGCGGCGCGCTCGATGACGTCGGCGACGGCTTCCGGCCGCGACAGGAACGGGGAATGGCTCGTGTCCATCCGCACCACGGTCGACCCCGCCCGCGCGGCGAGCGCCTCCTGCGCCCGCAGCGGGAACACCGCATCCTGTTCGGTGATCACATAGGTCGTCGGCCGCCCGCGCCAGGCGGCCTCGGTCACGGGGTCCCGGAACGCGCGTTCCGACTGCGGCAGCAGCCTCGCGACGGACGCGGTGGCGAGGGGTTCGTCGACGTCGGCGAAGAACAGCGTCCGGGGCGGCGTCGTCGCATCACCGGCGGTGACGAGCGGTGACGCGACGCGCCACCAGTCGGGCGCGACCCCACCGACCGCACCCAGCAGCGACTCGCCCTCCTCGAGCACGAAGGCGGCGATGTAGACGATGTGCTGCACGCGCGGGTCGAGCGCGCCCTGCGTCGTCGGGACACCGCCGTAGGAGTGCGCGACGACCGTGACCGGCCCGTCGATCTCGGAGATCGCAGCCGCGACCGCGTCGGCGTCGTCCTGCATGCCGAGACTGCTCTTGTCCGCCGCATGGACGGTGGGCAGGTCGAGCGTGCGGACGTCCCAGCCACGCTCGGCCAGCACGTTCCGCAAGGGCTCCCAGCACCATGCGCCGTGCCAGGCGCCATGGACGAGCAGCAGGGTTGATCGGGACATCTTCGTTCCTTTCGGTCGACTGGAGTATCGGGGGGCGTGGGACGAAACGAGAACCGGCCTGACGTGCGCGCAGTGGCGTACGGCGAGAAGGAGTGGCGATGGACGCAGACGCGAACGCGGACGTCACCGGCACGACCCGTGGGCTGCCGTCGGGACGCGACTACGACCACTTCTGCGATTCGATCGCGGAGGTCTACATCGGTGTCCGACCGCGACGCCCGGAGAGCGGCCGGTTCGCCGCCGACTTCGCCCTGTACGACCTCGACCCGTTCCATCTGGGGTGGGTCTCGACGCCGGGGGTGTCCGCCCAGCGCGATCGGTCCTCGCTGCGTGCCGTCGCCGACGACGCGGTCTTCCTGAACCACAGCGCGGCCGGGTGGGGGCTCGTCCAGCACGGCAACACCTGGGACGCACCCGCCGGCTCCGCGCTCGTCCTGGACAACGCCGCCTCGTTCACGGTCGTCGCCGATCCGAAGCGCCCGCTGCGGCTGGCCACGCTGCGGATCCCCCGGGAACGGCTCACCGCCCGCACCCGGGCGGCGCTGCCGAGCCTCGACGACCGGCTGAGCGGCACCCGCGAGGGCATGCAGCTCGGCGCCCAGCTGGCGTTGCTGCTGGGCGCCGCCCGTGCGGCGATGCCCGCCGCGGCGCGCGTGATGGGCGAGGCGGTCGTGGAGATGCTGGACGCGTTCTCCGCATCCGAGCCGCGGCACGCGAGCCGGCTGGAGAGCATGCGCCTGTACGCCCAGCACCGGATGCACGACCCCGGCTTCGACCTGTCCGCGCTCGCTCGCGCGTTCCACTGCTCCACACGGACCGTGCAGGCCGAGTTCGCCGCGACCGGCACGACGTTCTCGTCCTGGTTGCGCGAGCGACGACTCGACGCCGCACGCAGCGCCCTGCAGTCACCCGACCGGTCCGACCGGTCGGTGGCCGCGGTCGCCCGTGCGCACGGTTTCGCCGACGTCGGGACCTTCCACCGCGCCTACCGCGCACGGTTCGGTCGCACGCCGGCGGCCGACCGCTGAGCCGCTCTCCGGTGCCGGATCAGGCGCCCGCAGCGAGCTCCTTCGCGCGGGCGAGCGCGGCGTCCGTCGCCGCCGCGAACACCTCGTCGAGGCGGGCGTCCTGCAGCACCGCGATCGCGCGCTCGGTGGTGCCCTTGGGGCTCGTCACGCGACGCCGGAGCTCCGCCGGGTCCTCGCCCGACGCGTCGAGGAGGGCCGCTGCGCCGATGAACGTCTGCTCCGCCATCAGCCGGGCCTGCTCGGCGGTGAAGCCCTTGCCGATCGCGGCGTCGGTGAGCTTCTCGATGAGCAGGAACATGTAGGCGGGGCCCGACCCGGAGATGGTCGACAGTTCGTCGATCTGGTCCTCGGGCACCTCGATGACCGACCCCACGGTCTCGAACAGCCGTCGCACCTCCGCGACGTGCTCCGCCGTCGCGTTCGTGCCGGCGGCGAGACCGGTCACGGCCTTGCCCACCACGGCGGGCGTGTTCGGCATGGACCGGAGCACCACCGCATCCGGTCCGAGGATCCGCTCGAAGGTCGCGATCGTGACGCCCGCCGCGAGGCTCACCACGACGGCGCCCGGCTGCAGCGAGGGCGCGATCTCGGTCAGCAGGTCGGGGACCATCGTCGGCTTCACGCCGATGAGTACGATCCGGGCGGATGCGGCGGCCTCGCGGTTGCCGTCCGGGCGAGACGCCAGGGCGATGCTCGTGACGCCCTCGAGGCCCGCGAGCGCGTCGGCCTTCGCGGCCGTGCGGTTGGTGACGACGACCTCGTCGGCGAGGCCGGAGTCGACGAGGCCGCTGAGGATCGCGCCGCCCATGGAGCCGGCGCCGAGGATCGCGATGGGAGGAAGGGTGCTCATGCCGTCCAACCTACGCGGACCCGGTGCCCCGCGACGGCGCGCGGTCTATCATCGGCCGCGGAGGCACGTGATGACCGGCACCGAAGACACCCTGCAGGACGGACTCGAGGCACGCATCGTGGAGACGGGCCGGATCGCGGCGGCGGTGATCGAACGCCCCGCGCAGGCCCCGCCGGAGCGGACGATCGTGTTCCTCCACGACATGCTCGCCTCGTCGCTGCTGTGGCAGGACCTCCTGGTCGCGCTCCCCGCGGGCGTGCGCGGCGTCGCGGTCGACCTGCGCGGGTTCGGCGACACCGAGAACCTGCCGGTGGACGCCACCCGCGGCCTCGGAGACTTCGCCGACGACCTGCACGCGACCCTGGAGACGCTGGAACTGTCTTCGGTGCACCTGGTCGGCTGGGGGCTCGGCGGCTCGGTCGCGCTGCGGTTCGCGCTCGAGCATCCGGTCCGATCCCTCACGCTCATCGCGCCGTTCTCGCCGTACGGGCTGGGCGGCACGCGCCGTGACGGGTCGCGACTGACCGACGACGACGCCGGCACCGGTGCGGGGCTGTCGAACCCCGAATTCGTTCGGCGACTCATGGGGCGCGACGAGACCGACGAGGCGGAGAGCTCGCCGCGCTCGCTCATCCGCCACGACTTCGTCGCCGACCCGGGCGCCGTCCCGCACGAGGACCTGTGGGTGCAGGCCATGCTCGCCACCTCCACCGCCGGCGGCAACTACCCGGGCGACAGCATCCCCTCCGAGACCTGGCCCGGTTACGCAGCCGGCACCACCGGGGTGCTCAACGCCCTCGCGCCGAGCCGGTGCGACCTGTCGGGGATCGCCGGGATCGACCCGAAGCCGCCGATCCTGTGGGTGCACGGCGAGCTCGACGCGATCGTCTCGGACACGTCGTTCATCGACGTCGACCACCTCGGCGCACTCGGCATCGCCCCCGGCTGGCCGGGCGAGGAGATCGCGCCGGCGCAGCCGATGATCGCCCAGACCCGCGACGTGCTCGACGCCTACCGGCAGGGCGGCGGGCAGGTGCGGGAGCTCGCCCTCCCCCAGATCGGCCACACGCCGCACCTCGAGGCACCGGAGCGGGTGCGGCGCGCGATCCTCGCGCACACCGGCCTCCTCGACGACCCGCCGCCGACCACCGAGCAGATCATCCTGAAGTCCTCGGACTGACTCCTCCCCAGATCGGGCGCGGGCGCGGATGCGGCGGCATCCGGCATCCGTAGACTCATCGCCATGAGTGCTTCCGGTGGTGGCAAGGCGATTCTGGCGGCGTTCGCGGCGAACCTGGGGATCGCGATCGCGAAGTTCATCGCATGGCTCCTGTCGGGGTCGGCGTCGATGCTCGCCGAGGGCATCCACTCGGTCGCCGACTCCGGCAACCAGCTGCTGCTCATGCTCGGCGGCCGGAAGGCCCGGAAGGCAGCCGACAACGAGCATCCGTTCGGGTACGGGCGTGAGCGCTACGTGTACGCGTTCGTGGTGTCGATCATCCTGTTCTCGGTCGGCGGCCTGTTCTCGGTCTACGAGGGCGTCGAGAAGCTCACCCACCCGCACGAGCTGGAGAACGCCTGGCTCCCGATCGCGGTGCTGCTCATCGCGATCGGCCTGGAGTCGTTCTCGCTGCGCACGGCGGTGAAGGAATCGAACCTCGTGCGCCCCAAGGACCAGTCGTGGGTCGCGTTCGTCCGCCGCGCCAAGGCGCCGGAGCTCCCCGTCGTGCTGCTCGAGGACGTCGCGGCGCTCACCGGCCTCGTGTTCGCGCTCCTCGGCGTCGGCCTCACGGTCATCACCGGCGACTCGGTGTTCGACGCGATCGGCACGCTCGCGATCGGTGTGCTGCTCATCCTCGTCGCGATCGTCCTGGGCGTCGAGACGAAGAGCCTCCTCGTCGGCGAGGGGGCCACCGCGACCGACCACGCCGCCATCATGCGGGCGATCAACGCCGGCGACGAGGTCGAGAAGCTCATCCACCTGAAGACCCTCTACCTCGGCCCCGACGAGCTGCTCGTCGCCGCGAAGATCGGCCTCGCCGCGGACAAGCCGCTCGCCGAGGTCGCGGGCGACATCGACACGGTCGAGCGCCGCATCCGCGAGGCCGTGCCGGTGGCCCGCGTCATCTACCTCGAGCCGGACCTGTACCGGCAGCCGCAGCCGTCGCTGCCGACCGAGACGATCATCCTGAAGTCGGAGGACTGAGCATGGAGTACTGCGTCTTCACCGAACCGCAGCAGGGGTTCTCCTACCAGGAGCAGCTCGACTTCGCGCAGACCGCCGAGCGGCTCGGGTTCGACGGGTTCTTCCGCTCCGACCACTACCTGCGGATGGGCGACGGCGACCCGCTCCCCGGCCCCACCGACGCGTGGACGACGCTCGCCGGGCTCGCCCGCGAGACCGCCCGCATCCGGCTCGGCACCCTCGTCTCCTCGGCCACCTTCCGGGTGCCCGGGATCCTCGCGATCCAGGTGGCGCAGGTCGACCGGATGAGCGACGGCCGCATCGAGCTCGGGCTCGGCACCGGCTGGTTCGAGGCGGAGCACACCGCCTACGGCATCCCGTTCCCGCCCCGCCGCTTCGACCTGCTCGAGGAGCAGCTGCAGATCGTCACGGGGCTGTGGTCGACCCCGGAGGGCGAGCCGTTCTCGTTCCACGGCGAGCACTACGACCTCACCGACGCGCCGGCACTCCCCCACCCGGTGCAGTCCCCGGTGCCGCTCATCGTCGGCGGCGGCGGCCCGAAGCGGACCCCGGCGCTCGCGGCCCGGTACGCGACCGAGTTCAACATCGGGTTCCAGCCCGAGGACGTCATCGCCGAGAAGTTCGCGAACGTGCGCGCCGCGTGCGAGCGGATCGGCCGCGACCCGATGGACCTGAAGCTCTCGGTCGCGCTCCCCACGCTCGCCGGGCGCAGCGAGACCGACCTGCGCTGGCGCGCCCAGCACATCGGCGAGGACCTCGACGCGTTCCGGGCGCGCGGCAACATCGTCGGCGGCGCGGACGAGATCGCGGCGAAGGTGCTGCGGCTGCGCGACCTCGGCGCCGAGCGCGTGTACTTCCAGCTGCTCGACATGCGCGACCTCGACCAGCTCGAGTACCTCGGCACCGAGGTGCTGCCGCACCTCCCCCGCGACTGACGGCATCCGAGCGCTTTCGTCGACCGCTCACCTGTCGCGAACGGTGACTTCCGGCGACCACAAGCGACAGGCGAGCGCGGGGATCAGGGGCGGCGGGCCTCGAAGAACGCGCGCAGGAGTGCCGCCGCATCCGTCTCACGCACCCCGCCGACCACCTCGGCCCGGTAGGGCAGCCGTCGGTCGCGGACCACGTCGTACATCGAGCCGGTCGCGCCGGCCTTGTCGTCCCACGCGCCGAACACGAGCCGGCCGACGCGCGCCTGCAGCATCGCCCCGGCGCACATGAGGCACGGCTCGAGCGTGACCACGAGCGTGCAGCCGTCGAGGTTCCAGTCGCCGACGGATGCGGCCGCGGCGCGCATCGCGAGCACCTCGGCGTGCGCGGTGGGATCGGTGGACTCCTCCCGCCGGTTGCGGCCCTCCCCGAGGACGGCGCCGTCGGGACCGAGCACCACGGCACCGACCGGCACCTCGCCGGCGGCCGCCGCATCCGCCGCCAGCTCGAGGGCACGCGCCATCGCGGCGGCGTCTCGGTCGGCGACGGGCAGGCTCACGGCTCCAGCGTAGGCGGACGCGCCTGGCCGGCGACGACGACACCAGGGGTGTTCCGAGGGACGGTGCCCTAGCCTGGTACCCATGCGCCTGCACGTCGCCGACCACCCGCTCATCACCCACAAGCTCTCGGTGCTCCGCGAGCACACGACCCCGTCGCCGGTGTTCCGCCAGCTGACCGAGGAGCTCGTGACCCTGCTCGCCTACGAGGCGACCCGCAACGTGCGCGTCGACGAGATCGAGGTCGTCACCCCCGTCACGACCACGACCGGCGTGAAGCTCAGCGACCCGCGCCCGCTCGTGGTGCCGATCCTCCGTGCCGGCCTCGGGATGCTGGAGGGCATGGTCAAGCTGATCCCGACCGCCGAGGTCGGGTTCCTCGGCATGCTCCGCGACGAGGAGACGCTGCAGCCGGCGACCTACGCCGAACGCCTGCCCGACGACCTCAGCGACCGCCAGTGCTTCGTGCTCGACCCGATGCTCGCCACCGGCGGCTCGCTCGGCGCCGCGATCGAGTTCCTCTTCACGCGCGGCGCGCAGGACGTCACCGCGGTGTGCCTCCTCGGCGCCCCGGAGGGCGTCGCGGCGATCGAGAAGCAGGTCGCGGGCCGTGACGTGACCCTCGTGCTCGGCGCGCTCGACGAGCGGCTCAACGAGAAGGGCTACATCGTGCCCGGTCTCGGCGACGCCGGCGACCGCCTCTACGGCACCGTCTGACCCACCCGCGCCCCGCGCCCCGCGCGGGCGCTGAAACTGCATCTGCGCGACGAGACTGCATCCATTGTCAGCAGTCTCGTCGCGCAGTTGCAGTCTCGCGGCCCGATCGGGGGTCAGGCGCCGACGAGCGTCGCGAAGGCGCTGAGGCGTGCGACGCCCTCGGGGGTGCGCGGCAGGTCGTCGAGCAGCCCGGGCGAGTACAGCACGTACGCGGTGTGCTGCGCGCGCGAGATCGCCACGTTCAGGCGGTTCTGCAGCAGCAGGAACTCCAGTCCCCGGGGTGCGTCGCGACCCGAGGATGCCGCGAGGCTGACGATCGCGACGACCGCCTCCTGCCCCTGGAACCGGTCGACCGTGCCGACCCGCACCCCGTCGATGCCGGCGGCGGCGAGCGCCTCCTCGACCATCACCTGCTGCGCGTTGTAGGGGGTGACCACGATCACGTCGGCCGTCGTCAGCGGCCGCGGCGGGTCGGTGACGACGCCTCCGTCGCGCTCGTCCGCATCCGTCCAGGTGCGCCCGAGCACGTCACGGACGATCCGCACCACCTCGGCGGCCTCCTCCGGCGACTGCACCGCGTTGCCCCGGTGCGCGACCGGGACCGCGTGCACACCCGGCTCGACGCCCTCGAGCACGCGGTGCGCGGTGACCGGCGCCGCCTCGAGCTCCCCCGCGTAGGAGAGCACCGACACGGGGGCGGCGACCTCCGGCCGCATCCGCCACGTGCGGGCGAGGAAGTACCCGCGATCGGGGTCGATGACCGGCTCGTCGCCCATCACCCAGCCGAGCGCGGACGTGTCGACCGGCTCGGGATGCGTGCCCTGACTCACCTGCGGCAGCTGCTGCGGGTCGCCGAGCAGCAGCAGCCGCCGCGCGGAGATCGCGACCGCGACGGTCGAGGCGAGCGAGAACTGCCCGGCCTCGTCGATCACGAGCAGGTCGAGGCTGCCGCGCGCGACCCGCTGCGGGTGCGCGAAGTCCCACGCCGTGCCCCCGACCACGAACCCGCCGGGACGGTCCGCGACGAACTGCGCGAGCCCGTTCTTCGGCACCGGGGTGAACGACGTCTTCGCGGCCGGATCCTTCGGCGCCTTCCCGACCTTCTCGGCCGGGACACCCGCCGCGACCACCCGGTCGAGCATGTTCTCGACCACCGCGTGCGACTGCGCGACCACCCCGACCCGGAACCCGTGCTCCTGCACGAGCGTCGCGATCACGTGCGACCCGACGTGGGTCTTGCCGGTGCCGGGAGGGCCCTGCACCGCGAGGTAGCTGCGGTCGAGGTCCAGGATGCTGCGGACGATGTCGTCGACGTCGCCCTCACCCCGCGCGAGCCCGGCTCGGGTGCGCGGCGGTCGGCGGAGGAGGATGTCGGTCGCCGGGTCCTCCGGGAAGTCCGGCGCGGCGTCGATGAGGCCGTCCGCCCACACGTCGATCGCGGACTGCTGCTGCCCGGCGTTCGGCGGGGACGGCGGCGTGAGGGCGAACGGCAGCGGATCCCAGGTCTCGCCGTCCACCGCGTTCTCCTGCACGACGGCGCCGTCCTCCAGCACCTCGACGACCGTGACCTGTCGGGCGCCGTGGATCCAGCGGGGCGACGGCGCGTACGGGAACGGCGCCGGCAGCTCGTACAGCACGAACGGCTGCGACCCCTCCGACAGCCGGGTGCCGGGTGCGAGCTCGCCGCGCAGTTCGACGAGCCGGCGGAACACCCGCTGCCCGTCGGGACGGTGCCACTGCTCGCGCACGGACGAGCGCGCCGGGTCGACGACCACGACGTCGCGGGTCTGCTCCCAGAGCGAGACCGGCTCGCGCAGGCGCAGGAAGTGCCCGGCCCAGAACGTCTTCGCCTCGCGCGGGTAGTAGTCGATCGCCGCGGCGGCGAGCCGCAGCGCGACCGCGTCCGGATCGGCATCCGGCGTGACCGCGCCGGGTGCCGCCGGGGCGGGCGCGGCGGCCGCGGCGAGCCGGGTGAGCGCGAGCGCCCGGGGCGAGGGCTCGTAGACGAACTCGGCCGAGTCCGGCGCGAGCGAGGGCATGAGCCCGGCCTCGCGGGCACGGTCCACGAGCCAGTCGCGCAGCCGCAGCGTCGAGACGCAGTCGTCGCGGTTGTACTCGGCGAGGTCGTCGAGGATCGCCTGCGCGCCCGCCTCGTCGCCGGCGTCGCACAGCATCCGCGCCTCGACGTACCGGACGATCGAGTCGTCGCCGCGCTGCACGTCGCTCGTGCGCACGTCGTCGCCCATGTACAGCGGTTCGAGCTTCTTGATCGAGTACGACCGCGACCCGACCCGCAGCGCACGGCGCACGATCGGGTACAGGTCGACGAACACGCCCTCGCGCAGCAGCCGGTCGAGCTCCGACTCCCGCGTGCCGTACCGACCCGCCATCTCCAGCAGGTGCGCGGGCTCGTACGGGGCGTAGTGGTAGACGTGCATGCCCGGGTTCGTGCGCCGCAGCAGCGTCACCATGTCGATGAACCGTTCGAACGCCTGCTTCTCGCCCGCGAAGTCGTGCGCCCACAGCGTGCCGTACCGGCTCGCGCTGTCGACCCAGCCGAAAAGGTACTCGATGCCCCAGACGCCCGCGTCGCCCTCGGTGTAGAGCGGGTCGCCCTCGAAGTCGAAGAACAGGTCGCCCGGATCGCGGCGCGGGAGCCCGGCGAGCGCGGCCGGCAGCGCCACCTCGTACTCCGGCACGGGCGGCCGCCCGGCGGGGGCCTCGCCCGGCTCCGGGACGCCTGCCGGGCTCGCGAGCTGCAGCCGCGCCTGCTCACGCAGCCCCTCGAAGACCTCGGCGCGCATGCCCTCCGGCGCGCCCGGGGACGCGGCGAGCGCATCGATCGTGGTGACGCCGGCGTCGCGCAGCCGCTGGCGCTGCACCGGCCGCATCCCGGCCACGAGGAGCAGGTCGCGGGATGCCACGACCTCCTGCTCGCAGGTGGGGCAGCGCCCGCACGCGAGCACCTGCAGGTCGCCCCGCGCGTCGCCCCAGGCGATCGGGGTGCCCGCGGCGCCGTCGACGATCCGCCGGTCCGCGATGAGGTCGGCGAGGCGCCGGCGGCGGAGCCGGAACACCGGCAGCAGGTCGGCGACCGCATGGGTGCTCGTGCTGCCGTCGCCGAGCAGCAGGTCGACCGCACCGCTGCGCGGCACCGTCAGCAGGTCGAGCTGGTCGACGTAGGCCGCGAGCTGCATGAGGGCGGTGACACGCGCGTGCCGTGCCAGCTTCGTGTCCTGCACCCGCCACGGCGAACCGGGTGCCGCGTGGTCGCGGACGAGGAAGTCGGCGAACCCGACGAACTCCTCGGTCGCGAACGCGGCCTGGTACAGCACCTCGACGGCGGGGTCGGCGAGCGCCGCCCGCGTCGCCGCCACCGCCGCGGACATCGCCGCGTCGTCGGTCGACCGGGTCTCGGGGATCTCGACGACCGCGTCGCCGAACCGCTCCCGGTACCGGGCGAGCACGCGCAGCTCGTGCGCAGTGCCGAGCCGGCCCGCGCGCTCGAGGGTCGGGTCCTCCGGGTCGGGGACGGCGGGGATGCGGCCGAGTTTCGCGTCGATGGCCCGCAGCCACGCGAACTCGCACTCCGCCGCGGCCTTCAGGTCGCTCGCGCTCCACACCACCCGCGCGTCGCGTCCGGCCGCCGCCTCGATGTACCGCATCCGTCCCCTTTCCCTCCGACCCTACCGACCGGTCCCGACACGGCACCGGGGCCCTACGACGGATGCGGCGGCGGGGCAAGGGGTGCGCCCGACCCGGCGGCACCGGCGGGCGGGGTGCAAGACTGTGGGGGTGAGCGATCTCCCGTTCGACAGTGTCTACCGCCACGGGTTCGCGCGCGTCGCCGCGTGCACGGTCCCGGTCCGCGTCGCCGACCCCGCGGCCAACGCCGCCTCGGTGCTGGCCGAGGCCCGGCTGTGCGACGCGGACGGCGTCGCCGTGGCGCTCTTCCCGGAGCTCTGCCTCTCCGGCTACGCGATCGAGGACCTCGTGCTCCAGGACGCCCTCCTGGACGCGGTCGTCGTCGCGGTCGAGGAGCTCGTGGCCGCATCCGTCGACCTCATGCCGATGCTCGTGGTCGGGGCGCCCCTGCGCCACCGCAACCGGATCTACAACTGCGCCGTCGTGATCCACCGCGGCGAGGTGCTCGGCGTCGCCCCCAAGGCCTACCTGCCGACGTACCGCGAGTTCTACGAGCGCCGCTGGTACGCCCCCGGCGACGACATCCGTGGCGACGACATCCGCATCGGATCGACGTACGCGCCGTTCGGCACCGACCTGCTGTTCGAGGCGATCGACGTGCCCGGCCTCGTCGTGCACGCCGAGGTGTGCGAGGACATGTGGGTGCCGATCCCGCCGTCCGCGGAGGCCGCGCTCGCCGGCGCCACGGTCCTGCTGAACCTCAGCGGCAGCCCCATCACGATCGGTCGTGCCGACGACCGGCACCTGCTGGCGAAGTCGCAGTCGCTCCGGGGCCTGGCCGCATACGCGTACGCCGCGGGCGGCGCGGGCGAGTCCACGAACGACGTCTCGTGGGACGGCCAGACCATGATCTACGAGGCCGGCGGCCTGCTGGCCGAGACGGAGCGGTTCCCCGACGGTCCGCGCCGGAGCCTCGCCGACGTCGACCTCGACCTCCTCGTGCAGGAGCGGCTGCGGCAGGGCACGTTCGACGACAACCGCCGCACGCACGCCGCACGCACCGACGCCTTCCGGACGGTCCACTTCCGGGTCGACCCGCCGGCGCGCGACCTCGGGCTCTCCCGGGCGCTCGACCGGTTCCCGTTCGTGCCGGACGACCCGGCACGGCTCGCGCAGGACTGCTACGAGGCGTTCAACATCCAGGTGTCGGGGCTCGAGCAGCGGCTGCGCGCGATCGGTCAGCCCAAGCCCGTCATCGGCGTCTCCGGCGGCCTCGACTCGACCCACGCGCTGCTGGTCGTGGCGCGCGCGATGGACCGGATGGGACGCCCGCGCAGCGACATCCTCGCGTACACGATGCCCGGGTTCGCCACGAGCGACCACACGAAGTCGAACGCCGTCGCCCTCGCCGAGGCGATCGGGGCGACCGTCGAGACGATCGACATCCGCCCGGCCGCCACCGAGCTGCTCACCGGCATCGGGCATCCCGCGGCGCAGGGCGAGAAGCAGTACGACGTCACCTACGAGAACGTGCAGGCCGGCGTCCGCACCGACTTCCTGTTCCGGCTCGCGAACCACCTGGGCGGCATCGTCATCGGCACCTCCGACCTGTCCGAGCTCGCCCTCGGCTGGGCGACCTACGGCGTCGGCGACCACATGAGCCACTACGCCGTGAACGTCGGCGTGCCGAAGACCCTCATCCAGCACCTCATCCGCTGGGTCATCGCCGCGGGCGAGGGCGTGGACGAGGCCACCGCGGCCGTGCTGCAGTCGGTGCTCGACACCGAGATCAGCCCCGAGCTGGTGCCGGCCGGCGAGGACGGCAAGGTGCAGTCCACGCAGGACACGATCGGCCCCTACGCCCTGCACGACTTCACCCTCGCCCACGTGCTCCGCTACGGTTTCCGTCCCTCGAAGATCGCGTTCCTCGCGACCCGGGCGTGGGCGGACCCCGACCTCGGCACCTGGCCCGCCGGGTTCCCCGACGACGAGCGGTACGCCTACGACGAGGAGACCGTCGTGAAGTGGCTCAAGGTGTTCCTGCGCCGCTACTTCGGGTTCGCGCAGTTCAAGCGCAGCGCCCTGCCGAACGGCCCGAAGGTCGCGGCCGCCGGGTCGCTGTCGCCGCGCGGCGACTGGCGGGCCCCGAGCGACGGCAACGCCACCGCGTGGCTCGCCGAGCTCGACGCCGCGCTCCCCCAGTACGCGGACTGACGGTACGCCGGCTGCGCAGAACTCAGGACGGATGCCGCCGACCACCCGGAAACCGCGGCCTCCGGCCCCGCCCACGCGGGATGTCCTGAGTTCTGCACACACCGACCGCCACGGATGCGGCAGAGTAGCCCACGACGAAAGGACCCCCATGCCCCGGATCGGCCGCAGTGCCCTCGACGTCTTCCCGCTCTCGCTCGGCGGCAACGTGTTTGGCTGGACCGCCGACCGCGACGCGTCGTTCGCGATCCTCGACGCCTACCGCGCGGGCGGCGGGAACTTCGTCGACACGGCCGACTCGTACAGCGCGTGGGTGCCCGGGCATTCCGGCGGCGAGAGCGAACGGCTCATCGGCGAGTGGCTGGCCTCCCGGAAGCCCGCGGACATGGTGGTCGCCACGAAGGTGAGCCGCCATCCGGAGTTCCCCGGGCTGTCCCCGAAGAACGTGCGCGCCGCCGCTGAAGCATCGCTGCGCCGGCTCGGCGTCGAGGCGATCGACCTGTACTACGCCCACTACGACGACCCGGACGTGCCGATCGAGGAGATCGTGGGCGGGTTCGCCGACCTCGTGAACGACGGACTCGTGCGCTACACCGCCGTGTCCAACGTCACCGCCGAGCGCATCCGTTCGTGGATCTCGCTCGCGCAGGCCGGCGGCGGCGACCTGCCGGTGGCGGTGCAGCCCCACTACAACCTCGTGCACCGCAACGAGGTGGAGGAGCGGATCATCCCGCTCGCCGAGGAGCACGATCTCGCCGTCATCCCCTACTATGCCCTCGCCGCGGGGTTCCTCACCGGCAAGTACCGCTCGGCGGAGACCTCCGGCCAGGCCTCACCGCGCGCGAAGGGCGCCGTCAAGTACGCGACGCCGCAGGGCCTCGCGATCGTCGACGCGCTCGAGCGGATCGGCGCCGCCCACGGCGTCTCGGTCGCGGCGACCGCGATCGCCTGGCTGCGGGCGCAGCCGGCCGTGGTGGCGCCGATCGCGAGCGCGTCACGGGTGGAGCAGGTGCAGGACCTGCTCGACGGCGCGCGCACCGACCTCACGGTCGACGAGATCGCCGAGCTCGACCGGATCTCCGCCTGGACTCCCGGCGCCTGAGCGCCGACTACGCTCGGAGGGTGAGTTTCCCTCCTGACGACAACAGCAACAAGCCGTCCCCGGCACGCATCGGGATCTGGCTCGTCGTGGGCGCCGTGGGCGTCTTCATGCTCGTTTCGGGCATCATCGGCATCGTCACGGGAGGGAACTGACATGCGCCTGCTGGTCGCGGCACTGGCCTCGGAGATCCAGGCCTTCCCGGAGGAGCTCGACGGATTCGACATCCTCGTCACCGGTCTCGGCAAGCTGCAGGCCGCCGTCGGGCTCGACGAGGCCCTGCTGGCGAAGGACTACGAGGAGGTCGTCGTCGTCGGCACCGCCGGCTGCCTCGACCCCGACCTCGAGGGCGAGGTGCACGAGGTGACCGCCGCGCTGCAGCACGACGTCGCAGACCTCGACGGCGTCGTCGGCCGACACGTGGCACTCCCCGAGCGGGTGGGCGGTCACGACGCGGTCGTCATCGCCACCGGTGACCGGTTCATCGACGACGCGGATGCGGTGGCGCACATCCGGTCGCTCGGGGCCACCCTCGTCGACATGGAGACCTACGCGTACTTCTGGGTCGCGGAGCGCCGCGGCGTCCCGATCCGCGTCTTCAAGGCGATCTCGGACAAGGCGCAGGACGGCGCGACGACGCTCTGGGACGAGGTCGTCGGCACCTGCAGCGGCTGGCTGCGCGAGCGCGTGCGCACCGAGTACGGCGTCTGAGGACGGTCAGATCCCCGGTTCGGGGACGCCCACGAGGTCGTCGGCCTTCTTGCCCTTCTTGGAGCGGCGGCGCGCGCTGAGGTCGACGACAGCGATGATGAACGCGACCGACAGGAACAGCGCGACCGTCAGCATCCCGTAGCCGTACGCGTCGTGGAACACCGCCGCATCCGCCTGCCCGTCGCCCGCGCCCTCGCGGTAGATCGTGGCGTAGAAGAGGGCGAGTGCGATCGCGGTGCCGACCGCCGTGCCGATCCGCTGACCGAGCTGACCGACCGAACCTGCGATGCCGCCGCGCTTGACCGGGATGTCGGCGAGCGTGAGCGTCTGGTTCGGGGAGATGACGAACCCGCCGCCGAAGCCGCCGACGACCATGACCGCCGCCATCACGTAGATCGTGATGTCGTCGGGCACGAACAGGGCGGAGGCCACGAGTCCGACGGTGCAGGCGAGCACGAGCACGAGCCCCCACACCACGACCTTGCGGCCGAACCGCGACACGAGCCGCCCGCCGTACCAGGAGGCGACGGCGCTCACGAGCGCGAAGCCGATGCTGACCATCCCGGCGTACACGGCCGGGATGCCGAGCCCGGTCTGCAGGTAGAGCGTGGTGAGCAGGAACAGCGACGGCGCCGCGGCGAAGTACGCGACCTGCAGCAGCGTGCCGTTGCGGTACGAGGCGATCCGGAAGAGCTTCAACGGGATGAGCGGCGACTTGCCGGATGCGGCGTAGTGGCGCTCCCAGGCGAAGAAGCCGCCGGCGAAGAGCACGAACGCGACGAGCAGCCACCAGCGCCGCGGGTCGTCGTCGGGGGAACCGGTCGTGAACAGGAACGGCACGAGGAGCGACGTGACGGTCAGCGCGAACAGCACGAGCCCGAACGGGTCGAGCTGGATGCGGCGGTGCGACTTCGTGCGGGTCTGCGGCAGCATCCACACCGCCAGTGCGATCACGACGAGTCCGAGCGGGAGGTTCATCCAGAAGGTCCAGCGCCACCCGTCGACCGGGCCGCCCACCGCGATGAGGAGCCCGCCGAGGGTCGGTCCGAACGCGGTGGCGATGCCGATCGTGGCGCCGAACAGGCCGAAGGCGCGGGCGCGTTCCTCGCCCTGGAAGAGCTGCTGGATGAGGCCGAGCACCTGCGGCATCTGGATGCCGGCGGCCATGCCCTGCACGAGCCGGGCGATCAGCAGGATCTCGATGCTGGGCGCGAGGGCGCACGCCGCGCTGGCGAGCGTGAAGATCGACAGGCCGATGAGGAACAGGGCCCGCCGGGAGCGCTGGTCGCCGAGGCGGCCCATCGGGACGAGGAAGAGCCCGAACGTGAGGACGTACCCGGAGACGATGAGCTGCAGCTGGGTGGAGCCGGCGCCGAACGCGCTCTCGATGGAGGGCAGCGCGACGTTGACCTTCGACAGGTCCAGGATCGTGATGGCGGCGACGGAGACGCAGACCGCGAACGCCTGCCAGCGACGGCGCGGCGGGAGCGGGATGTCGCGGGTGACCGGTGCGGCGCCCGTCGCGGGTCGTCGCAGCTCGGGCCCGTCAGTCACGCGAACCCCGGAACAGACCGCGGAGGATGAGGAAGACGACGAGCGCGACCACCGCGACGATGACGAGCTTGAACACGAACGCCAGCAGCGAGAAGAGCACGTTCACGAGGAACCAGGCGATGACGATCGCGACGACGACGCCGAGCACGGTCCAGACGGTGTTCTTGTTCACAGCCTCAGCCTAGGAGGTCCGGCGATCGGTGCGGGGGCGGTTGCGCGCCGGCGTCAGAGCGCTACCGCGGTCTCCTGCCGCACGACGCTCGGGCCGTCCGTGCCGGCGACGACGTGCACCTTCGCGGCGATCTGCTCCTGCATCGCCTCGACGTGGCTGATGACGCCGACCGTGCGCCCGCCGGCGCGGAGCTGGTCGAGGGTGCGCATCGCCAGTTCGAGGGTCTCGGCGTCGAGCGAGCCGAAGCCCTCGTCGATGAACAGCGTGTCGAGCCGGATGCCGCCGGCCCGGGCGGTGACGACCTCGGCGAGGCCGAGCGCGAGCGCGAGGGACGCGAGGAAGGTCTCGCCACCGGAGAGCGACTGCGGGGGCCGGGTGCGGCCGGTGTGCGCGTCGAGCACCTCGATGCCGAGGCCCGACGCCCGCCCGTGCGAGGCGAGCGCGTCGGAGTGCAGCAGGGTGTAGCGTCCGGCGGACATCTCCGCGAGACGGAGGTTGGCGGCCGCGACGATCTCCTCGAGCTCGGCGGCGAGCACGAACGTCTCGAGGTCCATCTTCATGGTGTTGGGCACGCGCCCGGCGACGGTGTCGGCGAGGCGGGTGACGGCCTCGGCCTCGGCCGTCTGCGCGGCGACGGCGGCATGGGCGGCGTCGATGCGCTCGAGCAGGTCGCGCAGGGCGGCGACCCGGCTGCGTGCGCCCTCCTCCGCGGCGATCGCGTCGGAGCGGACGGCGTCCGCGGTGGCGAGTGCGGCTGCGGACGCGTCGACGTCGACGGCGGCGTCGTCGGTGCCGGCGAGTTCGAGTTCGAGGTCGAGGAGGCGCTGGCGGGTCGCTGCGGTGTCGGCGAGGTGCGCCGCGATCCGGGCGTCGAGCCGCTCCCGTTCGGCCCGGTCGAGGAGGGCGGCCCGGACCGCGCCGGCGTCGGCGAAGTCCGTCGCGGCGAGGGCGTCGTCGGCCCGCGCCCGCGCCTCGCGCAGGGTGTCGACGGCGCGTTCGGCGTCGCGGGTCGCCGTGACGAGCGCCTGCGCCGCGTCCCGCACGCGCGTGCCGGCGGCGATCCGGTCGGCGACGGTGTCATGGGTCCCGCGCGCCTCGGTCACGGCGGTGGTCGCGGCGGCCAGTCGTTCCCGGGCGGTGGCCTCGCGCTCGCGTGCGTCGGCCTGCCGTACGGCGAGCCGGGTCAGCGAGTCGGCGACCACGTCCTGCTGTGCGACGAGGTCGGCGCGCGCGGACAGGAGGCGCTCGCGTTCGGTCGCGGCGTCGTCCGCGGCCTGCAGCGCCTCGGCGGCGGCGGCGAGGTCGGCGTCGAGGTCGGCGACGGTCCGCCCGCCCGCGCGCGCCTGCGCGGCGGCGAGCGCGTCGCGTGCCTGCCGTGCGGCGTCGGCGGCCTCGCGTTCGGCGGCCGCGGCGGCGTCGCGCTCGGCCTCGGCCGCGGCGAACTGCTCGTCGGTGACGGGGTCGGCGCCGCCGGCGGCGGGATGCGGGTGCTCGGCGCCGCCGCACACCGGGCACGGCTCGCCGGGCACGAGCGCTGCGGCGAGCTCGCCGGCGTATCCGTCGAGTCGTCGGCGCAGCAGTGCCGCGACCGCACCGGATGCGGTCTGCGAGGCCTCGGCGGCGGTGCGGTAGGCGCGGTCGGCGTCGTGCGCGCGCGCCGCGAGGGTCTCGGCCTCGACGGCCGCGGCGCGCTGCGCCTGCAGCCGGGTGTGGTGTTCGCGGGCGGCCTCGATGCCGCCGGCGGCGAGCGCCGTCTCGGCGATGCGGGCGTCGAGCGCGGTGAGTTCGTCCGGGATCTGCGCACCGAGCCGCTGCAGCTCGGCGAGCGCCGCGGCCGCGTCCGCGACATCGCGGACGGCGTCGTCCGCCTCCCGCGTCAGCGCCGGCAGCGCCTGCTCCTGCGTCCTCGCCGTCTCCCACACCGCCAGCGCCCCGCCGAGGCGTTCGGCGACGGCTTCGGGGTCGTCGTCGGGCGCCTCGGCGGTCCGCATCCAGGTGGTCTGCGCCGTCTCCAGCGCCATGACGGCGCCGGCTGCGGCGAGCTCCGCGCGCTCCACCTCGGCGAGCACGGCCCGCACCGTCTCGGCGGCGCGCGCGGCACGGAGCCGTTCGGTGTCCGCGGCGACGGCGGCGGCGTCGGCCTCGAGCGCCGCGAGCGTCTCTCGGGCACGGACAAGCTCCCCCTGCGCCTTCGCGAGCGCGGTGAGGCGGGCGTGTTCGGCCGCGGCCAGGGCGTGCGCCTCGTCGGCCTGCGCGCGGGTCTGCACCGCGGCGTCCGCCCGGTAGGCCGCGCGCTGCAGCGCCTGGTCCGCGGCGGCGATGCGCTCGGCGAGCGTCGTCGGTGCCGGCGCCTCGGCCGGTGCGTCCGCCCCGACGCCGGATGCGGCGAGGTCGTCCTCGATGAGCCGTTCGGCCACCTCGACGAGGGTCCGCACCTCGGCACCGGCCTCCTCGAGCCGGCGCTGCGCCTGGCGCCGCCGCTCCTCGAGCGCCTCGCGGTACTGCTCGAACCGGCGGCTGTCGAACAGGGTGCGCAGCAGCGCCTGCCGGTCCTTGTTCTCGGCGAGCAGGAACCGCGAGAAGCGGTTCTGGGCGAGGAGGATCACCTGCTGGAACTGGGTCTGGTTGAGCCCCACGATCTCGTCGAGGAGCAGCGCGACGTCGCGCGGGCGCGCGGCACGGCCGACCCAGACGCCGTCGACATCCTCCTCCAGTTCGGCCCGCGCGGGCTCCGGGGTGAGGCCGCCGCCCCGCTTGGCCGGTCGCTGGTACTCGGGCGCCCGGGTGACCCGCCACCGGCGCTCCCCCACCGTGAACTCGAGCCGGACCGAGGTCGGGTCGCCGGGTTCGCAGTAGTCGCTGCGCAGACGCTTCTCGCCGCCGTCGTAGCGCGGCACGCCGCCGTAGAGCGCGAACACGACACCGTCGAGGATGCTGGACTTGCCCGCCCCGGTGCGCCCGGCGATGAGGAAGATGCCCTCGCCCAGGAACGCGTCGAAGTCGACGCACTGGCGGTCGCGGAACGGGCCGAACCCGGTCAGTTCGATGCGGTGCAGCCTCATGCCCGCGCCTCCGCGGCGGTGCGTTCGTCGAGCAGGTCGCGCAGCAGGTCGCGTTCGCGGTCGGAGGGGCCCTCGCCCTGTCTGACGTGCGTGAGGAACGCGTCGAGCAGTTCGGCGTCGCTGCGTGCGGCGCGCACCCGTTCGGCGTAGCTGCGGGTCGCGGCGGCGGCGCGCTCGGCCGGCGCGTGCACCACGACGGCGCAGTGCGGGAACCGCGCCTGCAACCTGCGCATCGCCTCGCGCTCGGGCAGGGCGTCGGTGTACTCGGCCTGCACCCACGCGTCGGCGTGGACGTCGAAGCGCGGATCGTCGAGGAGGTCGGCCATGGGCGCGCGGAGCGTCACGAGCGGCCGCGGCACCGGCAGCTCGAGCCACTCCGCCGCCACCGCGCCGTCGGCCGCGAGGTCGACGAGCCAGGCGCCGCGCGGCTTGTCGCCCTCGCCGAAGCTGTAGTGCAGCGGTGCCCCGCAGTAGCGGACGCGGTCCTCGAGCGCCTGCCGGCCGTGGATGTGGCCGAGCGCGACGTAGTCGATCCCGTCGAAGACACGGGTCGGGACGACGTCGAGGCCGCCCTGCTGGATGTCGCGTTCGAGTTGCGGGGTGGGTTCCACACCGGCGGTGAAGCAGTGGGCCATGACGACGGAGCGGCCGCCGCGCTCGGCGAGGTCGGCGGCGACGAGCCCCATGGCGTGCGCGACGGCGGCCTCCTGCGTGCGGACGCCCTGCCACTCGTGGCGCAGCAGCGCGGGCTCGAGGTACGGGATGCCGTACACGTGCACCGGGCCGTCGGCATCCGTCACGGTCACCGGCTCCGCCAGCGCCCGGGGGTCGGTGCGCACGTGGATGCCCTCGCGGAGCAGCCGCGACTGGAACCCGAGCCTGGCGGCGGAGTCGTGGTTGCCGCTGGTGACGACGACGACGGCGCCCGTCTCGCGCAGCGCGACGAGGGTGTCGGTGAGCAGCGTGTAGCAGTCGGCCGACGGCGTCGGGGAGTCGAAGACGTCGCCGGCGACGAGGACCAGGTCGACGTCGTTCGCGCGCACCTGCTCGACCAGCGCCGTCAGCACCCCGCGCAGCGCGTCCAGCGTCGAGTGCCCGTGGAAGGTGCGACCGATGTGCCAGTCGGACGTGTGCAGGATGCGCATGCCCTCACGGTAGATCGGGCCTCCGACATGCCCCGGCAGGCCCGCCACGGGCCGGAAACATTCACGGCGTACCGTGGAGGACATCATGGCTCTCATCGACGTCTGCGTCGTCTACATCCAGCGCACCCGTGACGGGGTGCCGGAGGTGCTGCTCGGGTACAAGCGCACCGGCCTCGGGCTCGGGCGCGTGGTCGGCATCGGCGGCAAGGTGGAGCCCGGGGAGAGCGTCGCCGAGGCGGCCGTCCGCGAGGTGCGGGAGGAGACGGGCCTCACGATCGCCGCCGCCGACCTCGTCCCGGTGGGCGTGCTCGACTACCACTTCCCCGCCCGCCCCGACTACTCGCAGCGCTCGCACGTCTTCGTCTGCCGGACGTTCGAGGGGGAGCCGGTCGAGACCGACGAGATCGTGCCGGCCTGGTTCGCGGTCGACGAGGTGCCCTACGAGCGGATGTGGGACGACGCCGCCCGCTGGCTGCCCGGGGTCCTGCGCGGGGGCCGCATCACCGCATCCGGCTACACGTTCGGGGACGACCTGGCCACGGTCGTCGCCGAGACCCCGACGATCGGCGTGTGAGGCCGGGTACGGTCGGAGGATGACCGTCCCACGCCCCGACGACGACGCGCTCCGGTACGCCTTCGACCACGACGGGGCGACCCTCGTCGTCGAGGAGCAGGGCGCCGGCCGCCGCGTGTTCGTCCTCGTCCACGGGATCGGCATGGGGCGCACCGTGTTCGCCGGACTCGTGCCGGAGCTCATCCCGCACGGCCGCGTGATCGCGGTCGACCAGCCGGGCTACGGCGAGGCGCCCGAGCCGCCGCGCACCCCCACGATGGCGCGGACGGCGGACCTGGTCGCGGCGCTCCTGCGCGCACGGGCGCGCCCGGATGCGGACGAGATCGTCGTGATCGGGCACTCGATGGGCACGCAGGTCGCCGTCGAGCTGGCGGCCCGGCATCCGATGCTCGTCGACCGCCTCGTGCTGCTCGCACCGACGGTCGACGTCGCCGCGCGCACCGCGCCGGCGCAGCTGCTGCGGCTGGGACGCGATCTGTTCGCGGAGAGCCCGAAGGTGCTCGTGGTCGGCGCCCGGGAGTACCTGCGGGCCGGACCGAACCTCCGTCGCAAGCTCAAGGCGATGCTCTCGCACCGCCCGGAGGACGCCTACCCGAGGGTGCAGGCGCCGACCCTCGTCGTCCGCGGCGAGGGCGATGTGGTCTGTCCGCGGCCCTGGTGCGCCTCGGTCGTCTCCCGGATCCCGGACGCGCGGCTCGCGGAGATCCCCGGGCACGGCCACGAGACGATGATCCGCGACGCCCGGCCGACCGCCTCGCTCGTGCTCGGCTTCATCGGCGCGGGCGCGCCCTCAGCCCTCCCGGACCCGGCCGACCGCTGAGGCGATGAGGGCGTCGTCGAACGGCACGCCGCTCTGCTCGAACCGCTGCCGCAGCACGTCGGCGATGCGCCGTTCGCCCTTGTCGCCCACGTCGATGCGGGTCTGCGCGATGATCCCGTCGATCCGGTCCTGGTCGTCGACGGGATGCATGTCCATGACCGGCTCGTCCTGCTCGTGCTCGCTCATCGGTCCTCCCCGGGTGCGAGGTCGGGGTCCGCGCCCTTCGACGGCTCGTCGCTCGTGACCTCGTCGCTGGTGACCAGATCGGGCGAGTCGGTGGCGGCCGCGTCCTGCTCGGCGGTCTCCTGGTCTGCGGTGGCGCCGTCCTCCCAGCCTCCGGCGGGATCGGCGTCGATGACGCCCTCGGGCAGATCGGCATCTGACATGGCGGTTCCTCTCGTCGGGATCCCCAGCCTGACGCCGCGGCTGACACCGCCCGAGGGGATTGACCCCGCCGCGCCGCGGGTCTAGGACGCGGCGCCGCGCCCGGCGTCGCGATCGCGGGCGATCTGCCCCGCGACCACCTGGGCGCCGCTGCCGAGCAGGGCCCGGCGCCAGGGCAGCGTGCCCTCGATCTCGATCTGGATGGAGATGGAGAGCACGGTCCGGATGACGACGATGATGCCGAGGATGAGGGCGTCCTCGAGCGAGGGCTTGGAGGTGATCGTGCGGATGAGGTCCGCGGCGACGAGCACCTCGAGGCCCAGAAGGATCGCGCCGCCGAGGCTCGTCCGCAGCGTCTGGAACGCGGTGCGCCCGCCCTCGCCCCGGCGGAGCGCCCGGAGGCCGAACCAGACCGCGACGAAGAACCCGACCACCATGACGGCGGCGCCGACGCACTCGAACCCCACGGCGACGGCGCTGAAGACCGATTCCATGCGGTCAGTGTAGGGGCGCGGTCCCGCCGACGCCCGGGTCAGGCGGAGGCGCGGTCCTGCAGGATGCCGGCGCGGTGCGGGTGGGCCGCGAACCAGTCCGCGACGTACCAGCAGACCGGGATGACGAGCCGGTCGCCGCGTGCCTCCAGGTGGGCGACGGCGCGGTCGACGAGTTCACCCGCGTACCCGTGTCCGCGGTACGTCGGGATCGTGTAGGCGCGGGTCATGGCGACGGTGCGGCCGTCGTCGCGGTAGTCCAGCACGCTGACCAGTGCGTCGCCGCGGTGCAGCGTGTAGCGCGAGGCGTCGGGCTCGTCCGTGAAGCGCAGGTCGTCGGTCACCGCACCAGGGTACGCCGCCCACGGATGCCCGGCTCCGGATGCGGACACCGCCGCCCCGGGCCGTCACAATCCGTCACACAAGCCGCCACCGGGGCCTCCGGTTTGACGGAATGTGACGACGGCGTGGATAATCGGGCGCATGACCGACTTCGCACGCTCTCTGTCCGCCCTGGAGGCGAACGGGACGACCGGCATCATGGCCGGGCGCGTCGTCATGTGTTGTCGAATGTGCCGCTGAATCGGTGAACCCGCCGGATACGGCCGCTGCGTCTGCATCACAGCCGCCGATCCCCCGCTCCGCAGCGTCACGCGCGGAGTCGCGCACCCAGCCCGACCCAGGGCTTGCTGACAACAGCTCGGACCACACGGTCCCCACCGCCGCAAGGACTCGCATCATGTCGACCACCGCCCTCCTCAACCGTCCCGCCGCCACCCGCCCGGACCTGCGTCTCGTCCCCCGCGCCGCGGAGCCCGAGGCCCCCGCCGCCCCCGCCGAGCGCAACATCCCCGCCGGCACCGCGCCCCGCGGCTTCGCCCTCTACGTCGGCATCGACGAGGCGAAGGCGGCCGCATCCGGCGTCTCGCTCGGCGTGCTCGTCGAGGCGCTGCGCCGCACCCTCCACGACCTGGCCCCCGAGGCCGAGACCTACGCGACCGTCGCCCTCGCTCCGGCCGGCGCCGGCGGCCGCGATGTCGACGTCGTCCGCCTCGCCCTGCACGAGCCGTCCGCGGTCGCCCGCACGAAGCCCGAGATCGAGGTCGAGGAGCGCGCCGAGGCCGGCGTCGTCGTCGACATCTCCCGCAAGCGGGTGCTCATCGACGGCGAGTCCGCGTCGTTCACGTTCAAGGAGTTCGAGCTGCTGCAGTACCTCGTGCTCCGCGAGGGCCGCACCATCGAGCGGGCCGAGCTCGTCTCGTCGCTCTGGGCCCCCGACGGCGACGAGGTCCCGGGCGAGCGCACGATCGACGTGCACGTGCGGCGCCTCCGCGCGAAGCTCGGCCGGTTCGAGGACATCGTCCGCACCGTCCGCGGCGTCGGGTACCGCTTCGACCGGCACGCCGACGTCGTCATCCGCTACGGCCACGGCACCCCCTCCCCCGACCGCTTCTGACCCGCCCTCCCAGCCCGATGTCGGTGGTGCCGACGTAGGGTTGCCGGGTGGAGCAGGTGAGGACCATCACGCGCGGCCTCGAAGCCGAGTACCGTCCGCGTCGCCCGCTCGACCTGCACCGCACGGTCCTCGTGCAACGGCGCGGGGCCCACGACCCGACCCTGTATGTCGACGGACCGGTGGTCTGGCGGGCCTCCCGCACCCCGCTCGGCGTCGCGACGATCGCGCTGCGCGCCGCCGGTGACACCGTCCGCGCGGCAGCGTGGGGCCCGGGCGCCGAGTGGACGCTCGCGCAGCTTCCCGCCCTCTGCGGCGCGGAGGACGCCCCCGACGGCTTCGATCCGTCCCGGCACCCGCTCGTCGCCGCCGCCCATCACCGCAACCCGGGCCTGCGCCTCAGCCGCACCGACCTCGTCTTCGACGCCCTCGCCGGCGCGATCTTCGAGCAGAAGGTGACCGGGCTGCAGGCGTTCGGCGCCTGGCGCCGCATCGTCACCCGGCATGGCGAGCGCGCCCCCGGCCCGACGCCGCGCGCCATGTTCGCACCCCCTTCCGTCGACGGCTGGCGCCGCATCCCCTCGTGGGACTGGCATCGCGCCGGACTCGAACCACCCCAGTCGCGCGCGGTCGTCCGCGCGGCGGAACGGGCGGGGTCCCTCGTCCGTGCCCTCGCGGAGCGCCCCGCCGACCGTGAGCGGATCCTCACCAGCCTCCCGGGCATCGGCCCGTGGACCTCGGCCGAGACCCGCATCCGCGCCTACGGCGACCCGGACGCCGTGAGCGTCGGCGACTACCACCTCGCCCATCAGGTCGGCTACGCGCTGACCGGGCACCGCACCGACGACGACGGGATGCTGGAACTGCTCGCGCCGTGGGCGGGGCACCGGCAGCGGGTGATCCGCCTGCTGGGGCTCAGCGGCGTGCACGAACCGCGCCGGGGCGCCCGGCTGCATCCGGAGGACCACCGGTCCCGCTGACCCGTTGCGCACGCACCGGCACCGGCGCACACTGTCGGTGCGTCGCACCCGGCGGCGCCTGACGATCGGGGACCGCGATGCTGCACCTGAACCCGTATTTGTCCTTCCGCACCGAGGCGAGGGAGGCGATGGAGTTCTACCGCTCGGTCCTCGGCGGCGAGCTGGAGATCAGCACCTTCGCCGACTACCCCGACAGCGGTCTGAGCACCGAGCAGCAGTCGCTCGTCATGCACGCGCAGCTCACGACCGAGGACGGCCTCGTGCTGATGGGGTCGGACACCCCGCCGGGGATGCCGTTCGCCGAGCCGTCCGGCATCACCGTCTCGCTCTCCGGCGACGACGGCGAGCGACTGCAGCGATGCTGGGACGCGCTGGCCGAGGGCGGCACCGTCACCCTCCCCTACGACACCCCGCCGTGGGGCGGACGGTTCGGGATGGTCACCGACCGGTTCGGGGTGCCGTGGATGGTCGCGTCCGACTGACCGGCCCCCGTACGCTGAGTGCATGGCGACCTCTGACACCGGCTGGCCGCGCGGCCGCACCACCTGGATCCTCGGCACCGCGGTCCTGCTCGCGGGCGGCATCCTGGTCGGCATCCTCCTCGGCAGCGTCCTCATGGGCCTGTTCATCGCCGCCATCGTCTCGATCGGCTGGCTCATCGCGTACGAGTCCTGGCGGGGCCGCAACGTCGGCATCTACGACCGCGACGACGACGGCGCGCAGCTCTGACGGGTCCCGGGACCACGCCCATGAGGATCGCCGTCGCCGGAGGCACGGGTCTGCTGGGCCAGAAGACGGTCGCGGCGGTCGCACGACGGGGGCATGAACCGGTCGTGCTGGCCCGCTCGACCGGCGTCGACCTGCTCACCGGCGCCGGGGCGGCCCGCGCGCTCGACGGCGTCGACGCGGTCGTGGACGCACTCGGCGTCGCGACGCTCGACGCCGCCCGTGCGGTGGACTTCTTCGAGCGCACCACCCGGTCGCTGCTGATCGCCGAGGAGGTGGCCGAGGTGCCGCATCACGTCGCCGTCTCCATCGTCGGGGTCGACCGGGCGCCCTACGGCTACTACGCGGGCAAGATGGCGCAGGAGCGGATCCTCGCCTCCGGCCCCGTGCCCTGGACGATCCTCCGCGCCACCCAGTTCCACGAGTTCGCTCGGCAGATGTACGTCCGTGCCCGCGTCGGCCCGCTGCATCTGGCCCCCCGGATGCGGACGCAGCCCGTATCGGCCGACGAGGTCGCCGACCGGCTCGTCACCCTCGCGGAGCGGCCCGCCGCCGGTCGGGCGCGGGATCTCGCGGGGCCCCGGGAGGAGTCGCTCGTGGAGATGGTCCGCGCCTACGCGAGGTCGCGCGGGCGACGAGGGTGGATCCCCGCCGTCTCGATGCCCGGCGAGCTCGGGCGGGCGCAGCGGGACGGGCGACTGCTCCCGGATGCGGACAGCGACCGCGGCACGCAGACGTTCGCGCAGTGGCTGGCCGGCTGACTCAGTACTCCTCGTGGGTCTCGGGGTCGCCGTCCCAGAGGCGACCGCGTTCCAGACCGCTGAGCGCGGCCATGTCGTCGTCCGTGAGCGAGAACCCGAACACGTCCGCGTTCTCCCGCTGACGGGTCGGGTCGGCGGACTTCGGGATCGGCGTCGTCCCCAGCTGCACGTGCCAGCGCAGCACCGCCTGCGTCGGACTCACCCCGTGCCGTGCCGCGACCTCCTGCACCACCTGCTCCGACAGCAGCTCGCTGCGGCGGGCGAGCGGGCTCCAGCTCTGCGTGCGGATGTCGTTGCGCGCGTGGAAGGCGCGGAGCGCGCCCTGCGGGAAGTACGGATGGAGCTCGACCTGGTTCACCGCCGGCACGACGCCGGTCTCGTCGATGAGTCGCGTCAGCATCCCCTCGGTGAAGTTCGAGACGCCGATGGAGGTGACCAGCCCCTCCTCCTGCAGCGCGATCATCCCGCGCCAGGTGTCGAGGTAGCGGTCCTGACTCGGGTTGGGCCAATGGATGAGGTACAGGTCGATGCGTTCGAGGCCGAGCCGCTCCAGGGAGCCGCGCGCGCTCGCGATGACCTCGTCGTGCCCGTGGTCGCGTCCGGGGACCTTCGTGGCCACCAGCAGCTCGTCGCGGTCGAGGCCGCAGGTGCGGACCGCCTCGCCGACCTCGCGCTCGTTCTCGTAGTTCACCGCGGTGTCCAGCAGCCGGTAGCCGGTGTCGATCGCCGCGCGCACGGCGGCGACGCCGTCCGGTCCGGTGAGCTTGTACGTGCCGAGGCCGAGCTCGGGGAAGGCGGTGCCGTCGTTCAGGGTGACCGTGGGGATCGTGACCATGTGCTCCATCCTGCTGCGCCCACAGGCCGGGTGGAACCACCGCAGCCCGGCGCGGCGCCCAATACGATGGCCCGATGACCGACGCCCACCTCGTCCCGCTCGATTCCGCCCCGCCGGGAGAGGCCGCCCTGCAGCTGACCGGACTCGTCAAGCGGTTCGGCGAGAAGACCGCGGTGGCCGATCTCGACCTGACCGTCCCGACCGGCTCGTTCTACGGCCTCGTCGGGCCGAACGGCGCAGGCAAGACCACCACCCTGTCGATGGCCACGGGGCTCCTGCGCCCCGACGCCGGCACCGCCGTGCTCCACGGCGTCGACGTGTGGCGCGACCCGGTGCGGGCGAAGGGCATGATCGGCAACCTCGCCGACGGCGTACGCCTGTTCGACCGGCTCACCGGCGAACAGCTCATCACCTACACCGCCATGATGTTCGGACTCGCCCGCGACGAGATCGGCCGCCGCACCGCGGACCTCCTCGCCCTCATGGACCTCACGGAGGCCGCGGGAACCCCGGTCGTCGACTACTCCGCCGGCATGACGAAGAAGGTCGCGCTCGCCTGCGCACTCGTCCACGCACCCCGGGTCCTCGTGCTCGACGAGCCGTTCGAGTCGGTCGACCCCGTCTCGGCCGCGAACATCGAGGACGTGCTGCGCGGCTACGTCGGCAGCGGCGGCACCGTCATCGTCTCCAGCCACTCGATGGACCTGGTGCAGCGCATGTGCGACCACGTCGCCGTCATCGCGCACGGGCGCGTGCTCGCCGCCGGCACGGTGGACGAGGTGCGCGGCGGACAGAGCCTGCAGGACCGCTTCGTCGACCTCGTCGGCGGCCGTCACCGTTCGGAGGGCCCGGAGTGGTTGCGACTCTCCTGAGGCTGCGGTTCCGCGTCCTCGGCAATCAGCTGGGCTCGAGCGTCTGGCAGCTCATCGGCTTCGTGCTCGGGATGCTGTGGGCCGTCGCCGCGCTGTTCCTCGTGTGGGCCGGCCTCATCGCCGCCGGGTTCGGCGGGCTCGAGGTCGTGACGAACGTCGTGACCGGCGCCGGTGCGGTGCTGCTGCTGGGCTGGGTGATCGGTCCGGTGCTCCTCACGGGTGTCGACACCACGCTCGACCCCGACCGGCTCGCCCCGTTCCCCATCTCCACCGACCGGATGATGGTCGCGCTGACCGCCGCCGGACTCACCGGCGTGCCGGGCATCGCGACCTCCCTCGGCGCGCTCGCGATCATCCCGGCGTTCGGCCGTTGGCCGCTGGCCGCCGTGGCCGCCGTCCCGGCGGTGGTGCTCGGGGTGCTCACCTGCGTGCTCGCGTCGCGCCTGGTCGCCTCGCTCATGAGCGGCGCCGGCGGCAACCGACGGGTGCGCGAGATCATCGGCGGCATCGCCTTCCTCCTGCTCGTCCTGGTCGGCCCGATCATCGCGGGTGTCACCGGTCTCCTGCGCGCCGGCAGCGGCCCCGACCCGTTCGCGTCGGTCCAGGCGGTCGTGTCCGCGGTGTCGTGGACGCCGCTCGCGGCCGCCTGGGCGGTCCCGGGGGAGGTCGCCGCGGGCGCCTGGCTCGTGGCCCTCGCGAAGGCGGCGATCGCCGTCGCGACCCCGGCACTGCTGTGGTGGCTGTGGCGCCGCATCCTCGTCGCCTCGCAGGGCGCACCGGTGCAGCGCGCCGGCCGCCGGGTCAAGCAGGGCAGGCTCGGCTGGTTCGGCCGACTGCCGAGCGGCCCGGTCGGCGGATCCTGGGCGCGGTCGCAGACGTACTGGCTGCACGACCCGCGGTACCTGCGGCAGCTGATCGCGGTGCCCGTCTTCCCGGTGCTGATCCTCTTCTACTCCGGCTGGGACGTGCAGAGCCCGGTGTTCGCGTTCTCGGCGGTGCTCATCGCGTTCGTCTTCGGCGTGGTCCCGTACGTGGACGTCTCCTACGACGGCACGGCCTTCGCATCCGTGCTCGCCACGGGCGTGCGCGGCCGCGCCGACCGAGCGGGCCGGATGCTGGCCGCATCCGTCATCGGGGTGCCGCTGCTCGTCCTGGTCGCACTCGTCACGGTCGGGCTCTCCGGTGAGTGGGCGCTCCTGCCCGCAGTGCTCGGGGCGAGCATCGGCCTCCTGCTGACCGGGTTCGGCGTGTGCGCGGTGAGCTCGGCGCTGCTGGTCGTCCCGGTGGCGGCGCCCGGCGACAGCCCGTTCAAGCGGGTGCCGGGCACGAACGCGCTCATGGGGCTCATGATGTTCCTGGTCTGGCTCATCATCCTCGTGCTCGGCTCACCCGCGGTCGTCCTCGCGGTGGTCGCGGCGGTCACCGGCGCGACGCTGTTCGGCTGGCTGGCGCTGGCCGTCGGACTCGTCCTGGGCACGGTGTTCCTCGTCGCCGGCGTCCTCGTCGGCGGCCGGGTCTTCGACCGCACGGCCCCGGACCTGCTCCTGCGACTGCGGTCGATGCAGAACGCCTGACCGGCTCCCGGCTCGGGAGCCCTCCGGGGTCCCGGGCCGGGACCGTCAGCCCAGCAGGCGCTCGAGCACGCGGATGACGCCGTGCTCGGTGTTCGCGGGCGCCCGGAAGCGGGCCCGCGCGGCGACGTCAGGGTGCGCGTTGGCCATCGCGAACGAGTGCGCGGCCGCATCCATCATCTCGAGGTCGTTGAGGTAGTCCCCGAACACGACGGTCTGCTCGGGGGTGACGCCCAGCGCGTCCTGCAGGCGGCGGAGGGCCGCCCCCTTGTTCACCCCGCTGTTCATCACGTCGACCCAGTGGTGGCCGGACACGACGACCTGGTGGGTGCGGGCGACGTCGGCGAGCGCGGGCGCGACCCCCTGCTCGGCACCGCCGAAGTCGAAGACCGCGATCTTGATGATCTCGTCGTCCACCGCGTCGAGGTCGGCGACCTCCGCCAGCCGCGCGTAGTACCGGTCGGCCTCGCTGCGGAACGCCTCATCGGTGCGCTCGATGTAGGCCGACCGCTTGCCGCACAGCACGATGCCGACATCGAGCGGCAGCGCGCGGACGGTCGCGGTCACGTCGCGGACGACCGCGCGGTCCATCGGGTCGGCGCTGAGCTCTTCGTCGCGGCGCATCACGAGGGTGCCGTTCTCGGCGATGAAGACCATGTCGTCGCCGTGGGCGCCGAACTCGCGGCGCAGCGTCGCGTACTGCCGGCCGCTGGCGGGTGCGAAGGCGATGCCGCGGTCGCGGAGGTCGTCGAGCATCGGCCACAGCGCCTCCGGCACGCGGCCTTCGCCGTCGAGCAGGGTGCCGTCCATGTCGACGGCGATGAGGCGGATGTCGGGGCGCGGGTCGGGCAGCAGCATCCCTCCATCCTCCCCCGTCTGCCCTGGGCGTCCGCCCGGCGCGCATCCGGTCAGGATGCGGCGGCGTAGGCCTCGGTGAGGCGTCGGTACGCGCGCGAGCAGAACGCGAGCAGCACCAGCAGGAACGTGAGCAGCCCGGCGATCACGAACACGAGCGCGATCCCACGGGCGTCGCCGTCGCCGAGCAGCCACCCGAAGGCGTCCCGTCCCGCATCCGTCTCCATGAACGGGATGAGCCAGAACTGCGCGATCGGCCCGATGAGGTAGGCGGAGATCGGGGATGCGGCGGACTCGACGCTCGCGGCGAAGCCGAAGACGCGTCCCTGGGTCTCGTACGGCACGACCTTCTGCACGATCGTCTGCTCGGCAGCCTCGGCCGCGGGCATGAGCGCCATGAAGATGAGGATGCCGAGGATGTACAGCCAGCCCCACTCGCGCAGGGTGAAGCCGACCCCGAGCACGGCGACGCCGACGTTCACGAGCAGGAGGGTGCGCACCGGCTTCGGGCCGAGGCCGAACCGGGCGACGACCGCGCCGCCGATGATGAAGCCGACGCTCGTCACGCCCAAGATGATCCCCCACGCCTCGACCGAGAACAGGGTCAGCCCGTACGGGTCCATGAGCGCCATGAACACCCCGCCGACGAGGTTGTTGAACGTGGTGAACAGGATGAGGGCCATGAGCCCCGGGACGGCCCGGATGGCGGTGATCACGCCGCGGAACTCGATGCGGCTGCGACCGGCGGCCGGGTCGCGCACGACGCCGCGCTCGGGGATCGGTACGAACAGCAGGTGCACGAACGCGAGCCCCGTCATCGCGATCGCGATGAGCACCGTCGGCCCCATGCCGAGCAGGCCGATCGACAGCCCGGAGAAGACGCTCGTGACCATGAACGCGATGCCCTGCACGGTGCCGACGAGTCCGTTCGCGCGGTCGCGGCGGTCGGCGGGCACGAGCAGGGTCACGGTGGTCGACAGCGCGATGTTGCGGAGGTTCTCCACCACCCCGCCCACGAGGATCACCCCGGCGAACAGCCAGAACCACGGTCCGCCCCAGTCGACCAGCACGGCCTCGGGGAAGGCGAGGAACAGCGCGCCCGCCAGCAGGTAGGTGGCGAGGGTGACGATGCTCGAGAGGAGCATCACCGCCTTCTTCTTCATGTGGTCGACGATCGCGCCGAACACGATGCCGAAGACCGCGACGAGCAGCATGTAGCTGCCGCCGATGATGGAGGTCGCCAGCACCGACCGCGTCTCCAGGTACGCCCAGAAGGTGAGTCCGAACCACAGGTACGACGTGGTCACGTTGGCGACGAGCGTGTTCAGCAGCACCTGGTGGAACGCGCGGACGGTCGCCGGCCCCGGCGGGTCCTGTCCCGGGGCGCCTGCCGTCACCGGCACGTCGGGCGCGCCGGGATGCGGCGGCAGCTGCGAAGGGTCGGTCACGGTCGGCTCCGGGGGACGGGGACGGGTCCATCATGACGCCGGGGACCGACACCGTCGAGAGCCCGGACGGACGCGGACCGGCACGATCCCGCCGCCGGGATTCGGGAAAACCCGAATCACACCGTCGGGCTGGCTCGGCTGCCCCGGCACCGCCCCCGGCAATACCGTGAACGTCATGACCACTGCACCTTCCCCCGCCGACGCGACGGCCGCCCCGACGGCCCGCCGCTTCGCGCCGGTCCCGCTGCTCGGCGCGATCGCCCAGCTCGCCGCGCTCGGGGTCGTCGGCCCCGTCGTGTTCGGCATCCTGTTCACCCTCCTCGGCGTCGGCGTCGGCCTCGTCCCGGTGATCGGCATCGGCCTCATCGTGCTGATCGGCCTCGTGTACGCGCTGTTCGCGCTGGCCTGGCTCGAGTACGCGCGGGTCGACGGGCTGTACGGCATCGGCCTCCCCCGCCTCCGGCTGCGCCCCTCCGCGGGGTCCGGCTTCGGCGGCTTCCTCCGCACGGTCGGCCGTCAGCTCGGCGACGGACCGATGTGGCGGGGCGTCGGCAGCGCCGCGCTCTCGACCGTGCTCGGCCTCGTCGTGCTGCCGCTGCTGAGCCTGTTCGCCTCGGCGATCGCGCTGGCCTTCGCGCCCCTCTACGCCGACGGCGGCACCGGCCGCGTCGCCACCGAGGGCATCGCGCGCGTCTTCCGCACCGGCTTCGACGTCCCCCTCGTGTGGGCCCCGGTCGTCGGCGTGCTCACCGCCGTGCTCTCGCTCGCCGCGGTCGTCGCGATCGCGCTGCTGCACGGCGTGCTCACCCGCGGCATCCTCGTCCCCTCCCGCGAGGCGGTGCTCGCCGCGCAGGCGCAGGTGTCGGAGGAGCGCCGCGAGGGCGCCGTGCGCGCGGCCGACGTCGAGCGCACCCGCATCGAGCGCGACCTGCACGACGGCGTCCAGCCGCGACTGGTCTCGGTCGGCATGACGCTGGGCCTGGCCAAGCAGAAGATCGACGACGACCCGGCCGCCGCGCGGGCGCTCATCGAGGAGGCGCACACCTCCACGAAGGCCGCGATCACGGAGCTGCGGCAGCTCGCCCGCGGCATCCACGCGTCGGTGCTCGACGACCGCGGCCTCGACGCGGCGCTGTCCGCCCTCGCCGCGCGCTCGCACGTGCCCGTCGCGCTGGACGTCCGCATCGACGGCCGCTGCAGCCGCACCGCGGAGACCGCCGTGTACTTCGCGATCGCCGAGTCGCTCACGAACGCCGCGAAGCACTCGCGCGCCTCGGAGACCCGGGTGCTCGTGCGTCGCCGGGAGGACGGGACCCTGTGGGCCCGTGTCGAGGACAACGGCATCGGCGGCGCGAAGGTGCTCCCGGGCGGCGGCCTCGACGGCATCACCAACCGCGTGCTCGCCGCCGGCGGCACCGTCCGTCTCGACAGCCCCGCCGGGGGCCCGACCGCCCTGGAGGTGAGCGTCCCGTGCGCATCCTGATCTGTGAGGACTCCGTGCTCCTGCGCGAAGGCCTCGTGCGGCTCCTCGCCGACGCCGGCCACGAGATCGTCGCCGCGCTCCCCGACGCCTCGGCCCTCGACGACACCGTCGCCCGCACCGCCCCCGAGCTGTGCATCCTCGACGTGCGGCTGCCGCCGACGTTCACGAACGAGGGCATCCTCGCCGCGCTGCGGCTGCGCGCCGCGGCACCGGAGCTGCCCGTGCTCGTGCTGTCCCAGTACGTCGAGGAGCGCTACGCCAGCGACCTCATCACCGGCGGCGGCGGCGCCCTCGGCTACCTGCTGAAGGACCGCGTCGCCGACGTCGCCGAGTTCGTCGAGACCGTGGACCGCATCGGCCGCGGCGCGACCGTGCTCGACCCGGAGGTGGTGGCGCAGCTGCTGAACCGTCGCACCCGCGACGAGCGGATGCGGCGCCTCACCGAACGCGAGTCGACCGTGCTCGCGCTCATCGCCGAGGGCAAGTCCAACCAGGCGATCGCCGCCACCCTGTTCCTGTCGGAGGCGTCGGTGGAGAAGCACATCACCGCCATCTTCCAGAAGCTCGAGCTCGAGCCCGACGAGTCCGGCAACCGCCGCGTCCTCGCCGCCCTCGCCCACGTCGAGCACGGCGGCACCCCCGCCGGCGAGACCCGCACCCATCCCGGAGACCACGCATGACCACCGCATCAGTCACCCCGCCGCCCCCGTCCACCCCGACCCCGCCGCCACCGGCCGCACCCCGTCGCTCCGGCCCGAAGGTCGTCGCGATCCTCACGATCGTCCTCGGTGCCGCGATCGTGCTCGGCACCGTCGTCACCGCCGTCGTCGGCTCGGTCGCCGCGACCGCCGGCCGGGTCACCGAGACCCGGTCCCTCGCGGTCGCGGGCGTGACCGAGCTGCAACTCGACGCGGGCGCCGCCGACGTCACCGTCCAGTTCGACGACGTCGACGAGGCGAGCCTGCGGGTCGTCGAGGGCGCCGGCGCCTGGATCTTCGAGGTCTCCGGCGACACCCTGCGCGTCGCGACCCCGCACCGGCCGTTCTTCGGCTGGCTGTTCGGCGACAACGGCCGCGCCGTGCTGACCCTGCCGGCATCGCTCGAGGGCGCCGACGCGTCGCTCGCGCTGGGGGCGGGCAGTCTCCACGCCGACGGCACGTTCGGCGAGCTCGAGGTCGACCTGTCCGCCGGTGACCTCGACGTCTCCGGGGCGGCGTCCTCGCTCGACCTGGAGGTGAGCGCCGGCAGCGCCGACGTGGAGCTCGCCGACGTCGCCGACGCGGACCTGAGACTGTCGGCCGGCGACACCGTCGTCCGGCTGACGGGCGCTGCGCCCCGCGAGGTCGAGGTCGACGTGAGCGCAGGCGGGCTCGACCTGTTCCTCCCCGACGTCGCCTACGCCGTGCAGTCGGACGTGTCCGCCGGGCGCCTCGACGCCGGCGCGATGCGGACCGACTCCGCCGCATCCCGGACCGTCACGGTCACCCTCTCCGCCGGCGACGTGACGATCCGCCCCATCCCCTGATCACCGCACCGCGAGTGGGCGCTCGTGGCGGGTTCCGGCCTCGGAATCCCCGCCACGAGTGCCCGTTCGCGCGTCAGTCGAGGGGGGCGACGTCCACCGAGACGTGCAGGGTCGAGCGCTTGGCCTCGGTGAAGATGACGCCCTTCACGGGCGGCACGTCGCCGTAGTCCCGGCCCCAGGCGACCGTGACATGACGCTCCGCGACCCACATGTCGTTCGTGGGGTCGAACGCGAGCCACTCGTCGGTGCCGGGCAGCCACACCGCCACCCAGGCGTGCGAGGCGTCGGCGCCGACCATCCGTTCCTTGCCGGGCGGGGGCTGGGTCGCGAGATACCCGCTCACGTAGCGCGCGGCCACGCCGTGACCGCGCAGTCCGGCGAGCGCGAGGTGCGCGAAGTCCTGGCACACCCCGGCGCGCGCCGCGAGCACGTCCGACACGGTGCTGGTGACGGTCGTGGCCGTGCTGTCGTACCGGAAGTCGGTCTTGATCCGGTGCATGAGCTCGCCGACCGCCTCACGGACGGGCCGGCCGGGTGTGAGGGATGCGGCCGCGTACGCGGTGGCCTCGGGCACGAGCCGGACCTTCGGCGAGGCGATCGCGAACTCGGCGGCGGCCCAGGCGTGCGGGGCGTCGGGATGCCGAAGGGGCCGCGCCTGCTCCCACGGCGCCTCGAGCGCCGCCGGGTCATGGTCGGTGGGGACGACGTCGACGTCGGTCACGGCCTCGATCACGAGCCGGTCGTGCGGTTCCGTGACGTGGAAGTACACGCCGTCGTTGCCCGCCGCGTCGACGTGCCGGCCGAGGTCGCCCGGGACCGGCTCGATCGTGAGCCGGTGGTCGCTCGTGCGCTGCCAGTCCAGCGCCCGGGGCGTGACGTGGGCACTGCCGTAACTGGAGGTCACCTCGGCGTCGTAGGTGTACTCGGTGCGGTGCGTGACGCGGTACCTCATGCGTCCGTCTCCTCGGCGTCCAGCGCGAGCGGCTGCGCCGGCGGACCGCTCTCGACGTGCACCTGCAGGACCGCGTCGGAGACCCGCTGGGTCTGGTCCACGAGGTCGTCGAGGAACGCCGCGAGCACCGGCCGGACACCGTCCGCCTCCGCCAGCAGGTCGTCGATCCGCACCGCGGCGAGGGATTCGCGGAGGTCGTCCACGAGCCGCTCGGGCCGGCTCGAGCCGGTCGAGGTGGGGAGGGCGGCGAGGTGCTCGCCCACCCGCGCGAGCGCGAACGCGGCGGAGCGGGGGTTCGCCGCATCCGTGAGCAGGAGCTCGAGCGCACCGGCGGCACGCGCACCGCCGCGGTTGCGTCGCCGGTGGGTGACGGCGCTCTCGGCGGCCATGAGCACGGCCTCGAGCACCGCGCGCTCGGCCGCGGGCGTCCGGGCCGCGGTGACCGTCGCCCGCAGCAGCAGACCCACCTGCAGCGCACGCTCCAGCGATCGGCCGAGTTCGATCATGTGCCAGCCCGGGTCCTGGATCATGTTCGCCGTGACGCCCTGCAAGGACAGCACGCCCGTGAGCATGCGCCCGGCGGCATCCGGGACCCCCTGCGCGTGGCGGGAGAGCCGCAGCACACGACCCGCGCGCTCCACGGCGGCGAACACGCGCCAGGTGTCGTTCGAGAGCTGGTCGCGCACCCCCTCCAGCGCGTCGCGGAGCCGCTCGAACGCGTGCGCGGCGCCGCCCTCGCGTGCCGTGTCCAGCAGCACGGAGCGCAGCTCGTCGCCGAGGCGGTCGTGCCGGCGGCCGGCGAGGAGGGTGACCGCGGCACGGATCGCGTCCCGCGCGCGGTCCGCCGAGACCACGTCGAGCCGGTCGGTGAGGCCGTCGGCGGTGAGCACGAGCCGGAGCATGTCCTCGGCGCGTTCGGCGTACCGCCCGGCCCAGAACAGGTCGGCGAGCGCGCGGGGGCCGACGGCCGGCGTGAGCGCGTCGAGGGTCGGGACGGCGAGGTCGCCGAGCCCCTGGTCGGGGTCGTCGGCCGCGGCCTTCAGCACCCACACGTCCTTCGTGACCGGCGCGGGACCGGTCGTGCCGGCGACGGTGGCGAGCCCGCCGATGAGCGGGCGGGTGACCGAGCCGTCCGACACGGCGAAGGTGCGCAGGGTCACCTGGCGGGAGACGACCGCCTTGCCGCCCGACCAGGTCGGCGCCTGCGACAGCGGCAGCAGTTCGCGGCCGACGTACCGATGGGGCTCGTCGAGCACGCGGGCACGCACCTCGTCGGCCGGGAGCGCCGCCAGGTGGGCGGTGCGGCCGTCGATCCGCCGGATGCTGAGGGTCTCGCCGCCGATCCCGTCGAGGATGCGGGCGAGCCCCTCGTCGTCGCCGCCCCACCAGGTGGGGACGGACGGCAGCCGGAGCTGTTCGCCGAGGAGCCGCTCGCACAGCGCAGGGAGGAACGGCATGAGCGCCGGGTTCTCGAGCACGCCGGCGCCGAGCCCGTTGACGATCGCCACGTTGCCGCGACGGACGGCCTCCACGAGTCCGGGCAGGCCGAGGCGGGAGCCGGCGCGGAGCTCGAGCGGGTCGCACCATTCGGCGTCGACGCGGCGGAGGATGACGTCGACCCGCTCCTCGGGGGCACGCCGCGGATAGCCCGACGGCTTCATCCACACGGTGCCGTCACGGAGCACGAGGTCGTCACCCTGCACGAGCGGGAAGCCGAGCGCGTTGGCGAGGAAGGCCTGGTCGAACGCGGTCTCGGAGTGCGGGCCCGGCGAGAGCACCACGATCCGCGGATCGGTGACGCCGGTCGGCGCCGCCTGCAGCAGGGCCGTCCGCACCGCGGCCACGTACGGCTCCATGCGGTGCAGCGGGGTCTCCTGCGCGAGGTCGGGGAGCACGCGGGAGATGACGCGGCGGTTCTCCATCGCGAAGCCGAGGCCGGACGGCGCCTGCACCCGGTCGGCGAGCACCCGCCACTCCCCCTCGGCGTCCCGGCCGAGGTCGGCGCCGGAGAGCACGAGCCGGTGCGCGGAGGCGGGTGCGGCGCCGACGAGCGGACGTACGAAGCCGGTGTGGGAGAACACGGCGGCCGCGGGCACGACCCGCTCGGCCAGCATCCGCTGCGCCCCGTACAGGTCGGCCAGTAGCGCGTTCAGGAGTTCGTGGCGCTGCGCGAGCCCGACCTCGAGCCGCGACCATTCCCCGGCGTCGAGCACGAGCGGCACCGGGTCGAGTCCCCACGGGATGCTGCCCGCATCCGGATGCTCGTAGGTGACGCCGTCGTCGGCCAGCAGCGTCGCGATCTCGTCGTCGACGCGGCGCAGCTCGTCCGCGGTCAGCTCGTACGCGGACGCGGCGAGCGGCTTCCAGGCGGCACGCAGCGCGCCGTCACCGTCGACGACCTCGTCGTACCGGGGCGCGGCGATGCCGGGCAGGGGCAGGGTGGGCGACGCCAGCGATGCGGCGTACGTTCGCAGCAGACTCACGCGACGACGGCCCCTCGGACACCCGTCGGGTGCGGGAACGGAGACTGCGGCACGCCTCCATGCTGACATGCCGGGGCCGCCGGTCCCGCATCGACGCCCTCTGTCGGCGTCGTGCCGGACGTGCCAGCATCGAGGCTGTGACCGTCGACGCCGCGCGCCTCCGCGACCTGGCACTGCTGCGCCGGGTGCGCGACCGGATCGACCGCGAGTACGCGGAGCCGCTGAACGTGGAGGCCCTCGCAGCCGGCGTGCACATGTCCGCCGGGCACCTCAGCCGTCGGTTCAAGGCCGAGTTCGGCGAGTCGCCGTACGCCTACCTCATGACCCGCCGGGTGGAGCGGGCGATGACGCTGCTGCGCACGAGCGACCGCACGGTCACCGACATCTGCCACGCCGTGGGCTGCGGGTCGCTCGGCACGTTCTCCACCCGCTTCACCGAACTCGTGGGGGTGCCGCCGACCGTGTACCGCGAGCGCGGCGCCCGCCCCGCGCCGGGCATGCCGCCGTGCATCGTGCGGCAGGTGTCCAGACCGGTCAGGATTCGAGAAGCCACCGGCGCCGGCCGTGACTAGCGTGACGGCCATGGACATCACGATTCACTCGAGCTTCCTGCCGCACACTGATCCGGACGCGTCGCTCGCCTTCTACCGCGACGTGCTCGGCTTCGAGGTGCGCCTGGACGTCGGCTACGCGGACCTGCGCTGGATCACGGTGGGTCCGGTCGGGCAGGACACCGCGATCGTGCTGCATCCGCCGTCCGCGACGCCGGGCCTCACGGACGCCGAGAAGGACACGCTCGCGGAGATCATCGCCAAGGGCGGGTACTTCGGCGTCAACCTCGCGGTCGACGACGTGGACGCCCTGTTCGCGCAGCTCGCCGAGCGCGGCGCCGACGTCGTGCAGGAACCCATCGACCAGGACTACGGCCTCCGGGACTGCGCGGTGCGCGACCCCGCCGGCAACCTCATCCGCATCCAGCAGCGCACCACGGAAGGATCCCCCGCATGACCCCCACGAAGGCGTCCGAGACGTTCACCGCCGAGGAGAAGGCCGCGATGAAGGAGGCCGCCGCCGAGGCACGCAAGGCCAAGGCCCGCGCCGGCAAGGCCGACAAGGCGGCCGCCGACGCGCAGGACGTGGCGGACAAGATCGCCGCGATGCCCGAACCCGACCGCACCCTCGCACAGCACGTGCACGACACGGTCATGGCGGCCGTGCCCGGGCTCGCGCCGCGCACCTGGTACGGCATGCCCGCGTACGCCAAGGACGGCAAGACGCTCGTGTTCTTCCAGGACGCGGCGAAGTTCAAGGCGCGTTACGCGACCCTCGGGTTCCAGGACGTCGCGGCCCTCGACGACGGGCCCATGTGGCCGACGTCGTTCGCGCTGGCGGACTGGAACGACGAGGTCGAGCGGACGGTCACCGAACTCGTGCGCCGGGCCGCGGGCTGAGGCGCGCCGCATCCAGCCGACGCATGAGAAGAAAATAACGGAAACATAACGCGCACCCCTTCCCTTCCGTTACCTCGTCGTTATACAGTGCAAGCACGGTAGTTGTTTTGCTGTGGCAGCTGCCGACATGTGATTGCAGGACACTCTTGGTGCAGGGTAAAAGGGCCGGTCGGAAGCCTCTCCGACCGGCCCTCACCATGTCCCCGCCCGCGACCGGCTGTGCAGAACTCAGGACATCTCGCGGCCCGCGACGACGGGGAGCGGGTGTCAGAGGCGCCGCGCGCAACCGTCCTGAGTTCTGCGCGGCGGGGTCAGCGGCGGTGGACGGGTTCCCCGCCGACGAGGACGAGGCGGATGTCGTCGATGCGCGCCTGCAGCACGATCGCGGTCGCCGGGTCCCGCCGCGGCTCCCAGTGCGACCCGGTCGCGTCCAGCAGCACGAGGTCCGCGGCCTTGCCGGGCTCGATCGACCCGATCCGCTCGGCGCGGCCGAGCGCACGCGCCCCGTCGATCGTCGCGTGCGCGAGCAGGTCCGCCGCGGCCGCCCGGCGCGGGCCGCTGCCGGCGGCGCGGTCGAACATGAGCGCGTGCCGCATCTCGGCGCCCATGTCGGCGGTGGCGTTCAGCGTCGCGTTGTCGAGCCCGAGTCCCACCGGCACGCCCGCGTCGACGAGCTCGCCGAGCGGGCTGCGGCCGCCGCCGCCGAGCATCGTCGAACTCGCGCAGTGCCCGGCGCCGGCACCGGATGCGGCGAGGATGCGGCGGTCCCCCGCATCCGTGTGGGTCAGGTGCGCGGCGAGCACGCCCTCGCGGAGCACCCCGAGGCGTGCCAGTCGCGGCACGGCCCGCTCCCCCGTGACGTCGACGGCGCCGGCCTCGGACGCGCACACGTGCGTCGTGACGCCGCAGCCGGCACCGTCGGCGAGCGCGACGAGCCCGCGCAGCAGGTCGTCGCTCGCCATCTCCGGCAGCTCGGTGCTCACCCACACCTCGACGCGCCCCCGGCCCAGGCGCAGCGCGTCGGCGGCGAACCCGAGCGCGTCGGGGGTGGGTGCGGTGAGCGCGTCGGCGCGGAACGGCGGCGGCGCGGCGGCGAGCATCGGCGCCCAGCCCTCGGGCAGCCGGTCCGACACCATCGGCGCGACGATCCATCGCAGCCCGCTCGCGTCGGCCGCCGCGACGGTCGCCTCGAGGCACGCCCGGGCGCGGTCGCTGCCCGCATCCCCCACGCCCCAGCAGTCGACCACGGTGGTCACCCCGGCGCGGGCGAGGTCGGCCGCGGTCAGCCGCACCGCCCGGGCGGCGTCGTCCGGACCGTAGGTGAGCACGGCGCCGTAGTACGTGCCGAACAGCCAGTCGAAGAACTCCTCCGCGTCGCCGCGGGCCGCGCGTGCGAGCGCGTCCATCGAGTGCTGGTGCACGCTCACGAACCCCGGATGCAGCACCCCGCCGGCCGCGTCGATGCGCTCGGCCGCGGCGGGCGCGGGCCCGGTGCCGACGGCGTCGATCAGGCCGTCCGTGATCGAGACCCAGCCGCGGACGACCGTACGGTCCGGGTCCATCGTGACGACCACCGCGTCGTCGATGACGAGGTCGGCCACGCTCACCCCTGCGGGAAGACGGGGATGCGGCCGAGGGCGACGAGCCGGTCCCGGTACGCGTCCAGCACGGCGGGCCACCCCTCGCCCTCGACGAGCAGCGCACCGATGCCCACGATCTCGGCGCCGGCCGACTCGAGCAGCGCGAGCGCGGCGCTCACGGACGAGCCGGTGGAGATGACGTCGTCGACGAAGAGCACCCGCTTGCCCTGCACGGCGTGCAGCCGCGCGCGGTCCAGGAGCAGCGCCGACGAGGTGGTGCTCGTGATGGCGTGCACCGGCGCCTCCAGCGCGTCACCGAGGTGCACCTTTCGGCTCTTCTGCAGGATGAGGTAGTCGTCCAGGCCGAGTGCACGGGTGACCGCCATCGCGATCGGGATGCCGAGGGTCGCGGGCGCGACGACGATGTCGGCGTCCGCGTCGGCGAAGCGCTCGGCGAGCTCGGCCCCCGCGGTGTCGACGAAGGACACCCCGTGGTCGATCACGATCATCAGCGCGATCGAGAGCTCGTCCGAGACGGGGACGATCGGGAGCGTGACCTGCTGGGTGCCCACCTGGGCGACGTACACGGAGTCCATGCCCGCGACGATAGGGAATCCGGATGACGCGCACGTTTCGCACACCGCGGCGGTGACCGCAGGTTTCGCCGGATTGGCGGCGAGGCGGGCTGCGGCCCTAGCTTCGTGCTGTGCGACCCGAGCCTGCCGCCGCGCCCACCTCCGGCGCCGATGACCTGCCCGCCTGCGTGTGGGCGCCGACCCTGCCGCCGCCGCCCGGCGAGCCGGCGGCACACCGGGTGCGGGTGACGTCGGCGGCGGGGGCGGCGGACCCGCTCGCCGTGGCGGCCTTCGCCGATCTGCTGGCGCACCTGCGGGCGCAGCAGGTCGTCCGTGCTCTGTCCGCCCGCACGAACCGGGTGCTCGCCGGCACCCGCGTGACCGTGCTGGGCGACGGCGTGCTCACGGATGCGGTCGCCGCCGTGCTCGAGCGGATGGGCGCCCGCGTCGGCGTCGCGACCGACACCCCGGCGGCCGCGCTGCGGCACCGGCTCCGCGGCCGTGCGGTGCAGCCGGTGGCCGAGGCCGCGACGGCCCCGGCCGAGCACGTCGTCGCGACCGGTGAGGGCCACGCGCCCTTCGACGCCGCGCGCCTCGCGGCGACGACGATCGACGCCTCGTACACCGGGACGGGCGTCGCACCCGCATCCGATGCCGCACCGGTCCGCGCCGGCGTCACCCGGACGGGGGCGGGGTGGATCGTGGCGGCGCCGCCGATCTGGCCCGACGATCCGGCGTCGGCCGCAGACCTGGAGCGGCGCGCGCTCGACGCGTTCCTGCTGCTGTCGCGGCTCGCCGCCGCATCCGCCGACGACCTCGACCGCCGGTTCGCGACGGAGGTGGACGCATGAGCAGCATCGCCGACCCGTCCCTGTGGCCCGAGGGCCGCGACCGGCTCGACTGGGCGCGGCGCTTCATGCCCGCGACCACCGCGCTCGCCGCCGAACTGCGGGCGTCGGGCGCCGTCCGGGGCGTCCGCATCGCCCTGTCCGACGTGCTCGAGCCGAAGACCGCGAACGTCGCACTGCTGCTCGCCGAGGCGGGGGCGGACGTCGCCGTCTCGTGCGTCGGCCGCGACACCGACGACGCGGTCGCCGCCGCGCTCGTGCACGCCGGCATCCCCGTATACGCGTTCCGCGCCGCGACCGACGCCGAGGACCGCGAGCACGTGCTCGCCGTCCTCGACCACCGGCCCGAGGTGATCATCGACGACGGCTCGTACACGATCCGGCTCGCGCACACCGCCCGCCCGGACGTGCTCGCCGGGTGCGTGGGCGCGACCGAGCAGACCACGAGCGGGGTGCGGCCGCTGCGTGAGATGGCGCGGCAGGGGGCCCTCCGCATCCCCGTGGTCGCGGCGAACGACGCCCGGACCAAATCGCTCTTCGACAACATGCACGGCACCGGGCAGGCCGTGGTGCTGGCGGTCGCCGATCTCCTCGGCGAGCCACTCCTCGGCCGTCGCGTCGTCGTCGCCGGCTACGGCCGGGTGGGCAGCGGCATCGCGCGGCACGCCGCGGCGCTCGGCGCGCACGTCACGGTGACCGACGTCGACCCGGTCGCCGCGCTGCAGGCCGTGTTCGCCGGGTTCGACGTCGTGCCCCTCGCCGACGCCGCCCGCACGGCCGACGTGCTCATCTCGGCGACCGGCATCGCCGGCACCGTGGGCGCCGCGCACCTCGAGCTGCTGCCGGAGGGCGCGGCGGTCGCGGTCGGCGGCGGCGTCGACCAGGAGATCGCGCTCGAGGATGCGGTCGCCGCGGGCGCAGCGGAGGTCGCGCGGGACGGCGCGGTGGCGACGTGGCGGATGCCGGGCGGGCGCACGATCCGCGTCCTCGACGACGGCAACTGCATCAACGTCAGCGCGGCCGAGGGCAACCCGATCGAGATCATGGACCTGTCCTTCGGCGTGCAGCTCGCCGCCGTCGACCACCTGCTCGCGCACCGCGGCGACCTCGCCCCCGGCGTGCACCTGCTCCCGCGGGAGGCCGACGACCGGGTCGCGCGGCACGCGCTCGCCTCGTTCGGCGGCGCGGTGGACACCCCGTCCGCGCAGCAGCTGGCGTTCCTGGCGTCGTGGCGACCGCGCGGCGAGGAGGGCGGGGCGTGACCGTCGAGCTGCACCGCGCCCCGGTCGTGCTGCCGGTCGACCGGCCCCCGATCGTGGACGGCGCGGTCGCCGTGCGGGCGGGCCGCATCCGCGCCGTCGGCCCGCACGACACGGTCGCCGCGCTCCACCCGGACGCGGTCCGGCACGAGTGGGACGGCGCACTCCTGCCGGGGCTGGTGAACGCGCACACGCACCTGCAGTACACCTCGATGGCCGCGGTCGGGCGGGCGGAGCACGACGGGTTCGAGACCTGGATGCACGCGTTCCAGGAGCTGTACGAGCAGCCGCACGACTGGCAGGGCTCGGCCGCCGCGGGGGCCGCGCTGTCCCTGCGCGGCGGGGTGAGCGCGGTCGCCGAGATCGTCACCGACCCAGACGCGGGCTCGGCCGTGCACGACGCGGGCCTCCACGGCGTCGTGTACTGGGAGGTCATGGGCTGGACCGACGCGGCGTGGGCCGACGGGGGCCGGGAGGCGGTGCTCGCACAGCTGCGCCGCATCCCCTCGCCGCCCGTGGTGGGCATCTCCCCGCACGCGGTGTACTCGCTCGACACCGGCGTGCTCCGCGACCTCGCCGGGCTCGCCGCCGAGCTCGGCATCCGGCAGCACATCCACGCCGCCGAGTCCGCCTGGGAGGACGCGTACGTCCGCACCGGCACGGGCGAGCTCGCCGACACCTGGCGGACGCTCGAGCAGCGCGCCGACTTCCGGCTCCTGCAGGACGACGGCTGCGGCCGGAGCGTCATCGGGTACCTCGACGACCTCGGCTCGCTCTCGCCCGCGACGCACCTCGCACACGGGATCTACGTGGATGCGGACGACCGCCGCATCCTCCGCGAGCGCGGCGTCGCGGTGGCGCTCTGCCCCCGCTCGAACGCGGTCATCGGGCTCGAGGCGCCCCCGGTCGCCGACTACCTGCGCGAGGGGAACGTCATCGCCGTCGGCACCGACTCCCTCTCGTCGTCGCCGTCGCTCAGCCCGCTGGAGGACGTCGCGGAGCTGCACCGGCTGGCGCGCGCGCAGGGGTACCGTGACGCCGACCTGCACGAACGGCTGCTGACGGCGGTCACGCGGGGCGGTGCGATCGCACTCGGACTCGACGACGCCGGCACGCTCACCGCCGGCCGTCGAGCGGACCTCGCGGTGTTCCCGGTCGCCTCGACCGCGCCGGCGGACGCGCTCGCCGAGCTCGTCGAGACCGGCCCGGCCGAGGCCGGCGCGACCGTGGTCGCCGGCCGCATCCGCTGGCGCGGCCCGACGCGCTGAGCGCCCCGGACCGGGTCAGGCGCCGGCCGGACGGCCGTTCGCCCAGCCCGCGGGGCCCACGCGGGTGGGGCCGTCGAGCGACCGACGGGCGTCGCCGTGCGCGAGCGCGTGCACGAACCGGCGCCGGAACTGCGTGAGGTCGAACGAGGTCACCGCACGGGTGGACGGTCCCGCCGGGGTGCCGAACACGAGCGGCAGGCCGTCGGAGGTGAGCGCCACGCGGGTCGCGAGGGACCCGGCCGTGGGGGTGAAGTCCACGGGCCCCTCGAGCCAGCCGGTGACGATCTCGGGCCGGTGCAGCACGACCGAGGCGAGGCCGTCGTGCGCCGCCGAGATCCGCCGCCCCCACTTGTACTGGTAGAACTCGTTGTAGGCGTCGAGCACGTCCGCCGCGAACTGCGCCCACGGTGTGCCGACGGCGCTCAGCACCGCGTGCACCTGCTCGTCGAGCAGCGCGTGCGAGGTGACGTTGACGCCGACCATGACCACGTTGCCGTTGTTGCGCGCGCCGAAGACGCGCTCGGCCGCGAGCCGGTCGTTGTGGGTGTTCGCGTCCGTGACCGCCGGGAACCCCGCCTCCGGGTAGGGGCCGGCGCCGCCCATGATCACCACGGAGCGGAACTTCAGGAACAGGTCGGGGTCGAGCTCGAGCGCGAGCGCGATGTTCGTCAGCGGGCCGAGCGGGTGCAGGTCGACCCGGCCGGGGTACGTGTTGGCGATGCGCACCAGGTACTCGGCCGCCGGCTCGTCCTGCAGCCGCGCCTCGGCCCGGTCGAACCGGTCGCCGAGGCCGTCCTTCCCGTGCACGAAGTCGGCGATGTTCGCCTCGCCCTGCAGGGGACCCGCGACGCCCGGGTGCACCGGGATGTCCTCACGGCCGGCGATGCGCAGCACGGTCGCGACGTTGCGCGCGGAGTCCGCGACCGGCGTGTTGCCGTAGATCGTGGTGATCCCCAGGATCTCCACGTCCGGCTGCGCGAGCAGGTACAGCAGCGAGTGGGCGTCGTCGAGTCCGGTGTCGGTGTCGACCACCACCCACTGCGCGTCGGGGTTCGGGGCGGCTGCGGTCGAGGCCATGGGGCTCCTTCTGATCGGGCGGAAGCGCCTCCAGCCTGGCGTGGCGGAGCCGCACGACCCCGCCCGTGTTACAGAACGTTTCAGTCTGTTTCCAGCCTTGTCACATTGATTGTCTCCGGATGCCGCACCCGGACAGACTCGACCCGGCGGAATCCGCCGCACCTTTCACCCGAAGACCGGGACGCCCAGCCCGGAAGAGAACGGACCCTCACATGGCATCCTCCGCGAAGCGCGCGCTGCGCGTCGTCGTCCCCGCACTCGGCACCGTCGCCGCGTTGTCCCTCACCGCCTGCGCCGGCGGTTCCGGCTCGTCCTCGAGCGCGGACGGCTTCGACGGCGTCGAGCTGACCGTGTGGAACAACATCGACTTCGACCCGTACCAGACGCTGCAGAAGGAGTACTTCGAGGAGTGCGCCGCGGAGCTCGGCATCACCGTCGACGTGCAGACCATCACGGGCGAGTACACCTCCAAGCTGCTGCAGGCCGCGAGCTCCGGGTCGCTCCCCGACATCGCGCTGCTGAGCACCGACACGCAGGTCGGCCTCCTCGCCGAGCAGGGCGTGCTCGCCGACCTCGGAGCGCTGGGCGTGTCGACCGAGGGCATCAGCGACACCGTCGTCGGCCTCGGCGAGTTCGACGGCACCCTGTACGGCCTGCCGGTGCAGGTCGAGAACTACGTGCTCTTCTACGACACCGCCGCGTTCGCCGCCGCGGGCATCGACACCCCGCCTGCCACCTTCGCCGAGCTCGTCGAGGACGCGAAGGCCATCGCCGCGGCCACCGGGCAGTACGGCATCGCGCTGCCGGGCGTCGGCGGCGACGGCTCCACCGCCCAGTACTTCCTGCCGTTCCTCCTGTCGGCGGGCGGCGACCCGGCAGACCCGACCAGCCAGGGCGCCGTCGACGCGGTCACGCTGTACCAGCAGCTGGTCGCCGACGGGGGCCTGTCCAAGGAGTTCGTGAACTGGGGCTGGGACGTCACCGACCAGTGGCTCGGGCAGAAGGCCGCGATCCAGGTCTCGGGCCCCTGGAACCTCGTCGACACCAGCATCCCGTTCGAGTACGGCACCGCCTCGATCCCGGTGCTGGACGCCGGTGACGAGGGCCGCATCGGCCTGCTCGGGTACGCCTACGGCGTCTCGGCGGCCGGTGACGCCGCGCACCAGGAGGCCGCGGCGGCGCTCATCGCCTGCCGCGCGTCCGAGGAGAACCAGCTCGACACCGCCGTGCAGGGCGGCTACATCCCGGCGCTGACCGCCGCGCAGGAGGCGTTCGTCGCCGAGGTGCCCGCCGCGGCGTCCTTCGTCGACGCGGTCGAGAACGGCTACAACGCCGCGCAGCTCGGCACCGAGTGGAACACGCTGCAGCAGGTCTACATCGACGCCATCCAGGATGCCGCGGTCAACGGCACCGACCCGGCCGAGGCCCTCGAGAAGGCCGCACAGGCGCAGGGATGACCTCGCCCGCCGTGGCGACGAACCGGCCGGGGGAGCACTCCCCCGGCCGGTTCCGGCTGTCCCTCGTCCAGCGCCGCAGCATCGAGCTGTGGTGCTTCCTCATTCCCGCGATGGTGTTCTTCGCGGTCTTCTTCCTGTTCCCGCTCGGATACGGCGTGTTCATGAGCACGACCGACTTCACGACCGGGACGTTCTTCACCGGCAAGGCGCCGTTCGTCGGGTTCGAGAACTTCGCCACCGTCCTCCGGTCGCCGCTGCTCGGCACGGCGGTGTTCAACACGATCGTGATCACGGTCGTGTCCGTGACCGCCGAACTCGTGCTGGGCCTCGCGCTGGCGCTGCTGTTCAACCGGGTCTTCCCCGGCAGCCGCTGGCTGCCGCTGCTCATCCTCATCCCGTGGCTGCTCCCCTCGGTCGTCGTCGCGACGATCTGGAAGTGGGTGCTCTCCGGCGACGGCGCGTTCAACCAGGTGCTGGGGACGCTAGGTCTGCCCACCAACGCGTGGCTCGCCGACCCCTCCACCGCCCTCGGCTTCCTCATCGTCGTCGCGATCTGGGCGAGCCTGCCCTACTGGTCGACGATCCTCAGCGCCGCGCTCAAGCAGGTGCCGGGCGAGCAGCTCGAGGCCGCCCAGCTCGACGGCGCCGGCGCCTGGCAGCGCCTGGTGCACATCGTCGTCCCCACGATCTGGCCGGTGATCTCGGTGCTCGTCGTGATGAGCGTGGTCTACTCGCTGCTCATCGTCGACCTCGTCCTCGTGCTCACCTCGGGCGGCCCCGCGAACTCCACCGTGACCCTGGGCCTGCTCAGCTACCGGGCCGCGTTCGACGTCTTCAAGTTCGGGCAGGCGGGCGCCTACGGCATGCTGCTGCTCGTCATCAGCCTCGTCTTCGCGGGGCTGTACACCTGGCTGTCGGCCCGCCGCGAACGGGCGGAGCGATGAGCCCCCGGCGGCGCCCCCGCGGCTGGGGCTGGACCGTGCTCACGGTCGCGATCCTCGCCCTCTACCTGTTCCCCGTGCTCCTCATGGTCTCGGCGTCGTTCCAGCCCGAGGCGAGCTCGGCCGACATGGCCTGGATCCCGACCTCGCCGAGCCTCGGCGGCTACGCCGACGTGTTCGCCAGCGGCGGGCTGGAGCGGTTGCGGGTCAGCCTCGTGGTCGCGCTCGGCTCGGTCGCGGTCACGCTCCTGGTCGCGACGCCCGCGGCGTACGCGCTCAGCCGGCTGCGTTCCAAGGCGGTGTCGGTCTCGCTCGTGCTGCTGCTGCTCGCGCAGATGATCCCGAGCATCGTGCTGGCGAACTCGTTCTACGCGATGTTCAACACGTGGGGGGTCCTCAACACCTACGTCGGCCTGATTTTCGCGAACGCGACCGCCGGCATCCCCTTCGGCGTCATCCTGATGCGCTCGTTCATGCTGCGCCTGGACCACGAGGTGGTCGAGGCGGCCACGATCGACGGCCTCGGGCCGCTGGGGAGCTTCCTGCGCATCGTCGTCCCGCTCTCGCGCAACGCGATCATCACGGCGGCGGTGTTCACGTTCCTGTTCGCGTGGGGCGACCTGCTGTTCGGGCTGACCCTCGTCACGCGCAGCGACATGTACCCGGTGACGGTGTTCATCTACTCGCTGACCAACTCGCAGTTCAACACGTGGGCGTCGGTCATGGCGGCGTCGCTCATCGCCAGCCTCCCCGCGCTCGTGGTGATCTTCGCGGCGCAGCGCTACGTGAAGGCGGGGCTGGCGGCCGGCGGCTCGCGCTGACGCTCCTCCTCAGCGGCGGAGGAGCGACAGGCGGCTGAGGGTGCGCGCGAGGTCGCGCGGTGGCACGGGCGCCTCCCGCATCCGCTCCGGGGGCCCGTCCGCGTGCACCTCGAGGGCGGTGTCGCGGTCGTGCAGCACGTCGACGAGCACCGTGAAGCGGTGCAGCGGCTCGCGGCGCACGGTCGCCGGGTCGGGCATGCCGACGACCGTGATGCGGTCGAACCGGTCGGCGAGCCACAGGTACTGGTGCGCGCCGACCGCGGCCTCGCACAGCTGCGCGAACGTGAACTGCGCGCTGCGTCCGTCGACCGCGACGGCAGCCAGGGCCACCCCGTCGGGGTCGAGCGCGACCGGGGTCGTCGCCGGCACGGCTGCGGATGCGGTCGACCAGCTCCCGGCGGCGAAGCCCGCACCCGCCGGCGCGGCGGTCGTGCGGTGGTCGTGCCCGTCGCCGAGCGGCACGACCTCGAGGTCGCGCTCGATCATCGCGATCGCCGGCAGGAACCGGTGGTGGTGCAGCGGGTCGGGGAAGAGGTCGGCGGGCGCGTAGTTCGAGGTGGCGATGAGCAGCACCCCGCGCTCGCGGAACCGCCGGAGCACGGCCGTGAGGTAGACCGCGTCGGCCACGTCGTGCACGTGGAACTCGTCGAACAGCACCGCGCGCGCCGGCCCGATCAGGGTGTCGATCGCCGCGACCAGACCCGCGCCGGTGCCGAACAGTTCCCGCTGCAGCGCCCGGAAGAACCCGTGGAAGTGGAACCGGCGCACGGCCGCGGGTGCCAGGGCCGCGAGGTACGCCTCGGCGATGACGGTCTTGCCGCGCCCCACCGGCCCCCACAGGTAGAACCCGTGCCGGGCGGGCCCCGCCAGCCGCGCGACGGCGGCGTCCTGCGCCGGGTCCGGGTGCAGGCCGAGCCGACGGATGCGGTCGGTGAACCGGGCGCCCGCCCCGACGGTGAGCGGATGCGGCGGGTCGGGCAGCGTCGGCTCGGCCGTCGTCACGACCTCACCGCTCCCCGTGCGCGCGGCGGACCCGCCACGATTCGAGCAGCAGGCCGGTGAGTCCCACGACCCACAGCACCGCGAGCGACGCGAACGCCCACCGCAGTTCGCCACGGGTGTAGGCGGCCGGGTCGGCGCCCTGCAGGTCGAGCACGAGCCCGATGAGGTACACGGCGATGAGCGCGGCGATGAAGCCGCCCATGTTCACGATGCCGGTGGCCGTCGAGAGCCGCCGGACCGGGTTGTAGCGCCGGGTGATGTCGAACGCGATCATGCTCGCCGCAGCGCCGCTGGAGAGCGTGACCATCCACACCACCAGCAGCCAGTACGGGGCGCGGCCGGGGGTGAGGAGCACCGCGGTCAGCGCGCCGGCCTGCGCGAGCACCGACCCGACCGCGATGCCCGCCCGCCAGGACGGGTGCGCGCCGGAGAGCATGCCCATGACGGGGGCCAGCACGAACCCGCTCACCACGAGCACGGAGATCATGAGCCCCGCCTCACCGGTCGTCATCCCCTCGCCGTGCACGAGGTAGGGTACGCCCCAGAGGAGCGCGAACGCGGTGCACGCGAACGGCGTGACGAAGTGCACCCAGAAGCCGAGCCGGGTGCCGGGTTCGCGCAGCGCCTCGCCCAGGAGGGCGAGCTGCCGGGTGCCCCCGTCCGCGGGCGCCGCGGGCACGATCGCGACGCGCTCACGGGTGACGACGGCGTTGAGCACCGCGAACACGACGAAGACGCCCCCGAGGCCCGCGAACGCGGCCTGCCAGGACACCCCGTGCACGACGCCGGCGAGCACCGTGACGCTGAGGATCTGCCCGAACTGGCCGACCTGCGAGCTGATCTGCTGCAGGAACGGCACGCGTCGCACCGGGAACCAGAGGGTGAGCAGACGCAGGACGCTCGGGAAGATCATGGCGTCGCCCGCCCCGGTGAGCACGCGGGCGAGGATGGCGGAGGCGGCGTCGGGCGCGAACGCGAGCCAGACCGATCCGCCCGCCATCATCAGCATCCCGCCGGAGAGGACGATCCTCGACCCGAACCGGTCGAGCAGGAGCCCCGCCGGGATCTGCATGCCGCCGTAGACCGCGAGCTGCAGGGTGGCGAACAGGGCGAGGGTCGACGAGTCCGCGTCGAACCGGACCGCGACGTCGGTGCCCACCCCGGCCAGCGAACTGCGGCCGATGATCGCGGCGAGGTAGGTGAGCGAGCCGAGCACCCACATGACCCACGGGAACCCGCCGCGGGCACGGGACGGGACGACCGGGATGGACCCGGTGGAGGCGGCGAAGTCCGTCATGCGGAGCCACCTCCGGGCACGCCGGTGCCGGAGGGGTTCGCGGGGGGATGCATCGCCTCGATGCTACCCCCGCAGCCGCGGCCGACCTCCGGGGTCAGACCCCGCCGCCGCCACCGCCGCCGCCACCACCGCCGGCGGATCCGCCGCCGCTCGACCCGCCGGAGGTGCTCGAGGACGACGCGGCGCTCGCGGAGAGCGTGCTGATCCCGGACGAGAAGGATGCGGCGGAGAACGCCCCGGCGCCGTACCACCACACCGGGGCCACGCTCGCCTCGTCGTAGAGCACGGCGAGCCGCTTCGCCCATTCCTTCTCCTGCCCGAAGACGACCGCGTAGGGCAGCAGCGGCTCGTAGATGCGCAGCAGCTGCCGGGCGTCGCCGGTGTCGATCCGTTCCGCGCCGCTCGGCGACTGCAGCATCCGGATGCGGTCGGCCTCCGCCCACTCGATGAAGACCTTGAGGCCCGCGAGGTGGTCGCGCAGTTCCGCGCCGAGCGCCGACCGCGGCCGGTGGGCGAGCACGAAGAAGACGGCGATGAACGCGAGCGCGGCGAGGATCACGAGCAGCACGGCCGGGAGCCCGTCGGCGCCGGAACCGAGTGCGAGCACGCCGCCGAGCACGGCGATCGCCGCCCCCGCCCCGACGACGGCGCCGGGGAGCAGCCGGGCCCGGGCGGGCACCGGCCGGTACAGGCCGCGACCGGTGAGCACCTTCCCGGCGTCGGCGAGGATCGACTGGCTCACCGAGGCGAACGCGGTGTCGTTCCCGGCGAACACGTATTCCGCGCCGGGGCGCGCGTCGTCGCCGAACAGGCCCTGCAGCAGCATCCGGCCGTCCTCGTCGGCGAGGGTCGGGTCGACGAGGACCGCGCGGAGCGTGGCCTTGCCGAACCACCCGCGTCCGGTCTCCTCGAGGCGGATGCTGCCGACGACGGCCTGTTCCAGCACCTCGGCCGGGATGGCCTTGTCCGTGCGCCCGAGGAACACCGCGCTCTCCAGCGCGTCGAGCGGCGGCGGGTCGTACTCGGCGATGATCGTGGGACGGCCCGGTGCGTCACGGAGCGTGGTGCGGCGCACCACCACCGCCCACACGAAGCCGCCGACGACGACGAGGATGCCGCCGAGCTGCAGCCACGACCAGCCGGACGCGAGATACCGGCTGTCGAACGGGGTGAAGGTGCCGGGTTCGAACCCGACGGCGATCGTCATGGTGCGGTACGGCGCCAGGCCTTCGGTGGATGCGGTGACGGTGCCGCCGTCGACCGTGACGGCGCACGGGTCGGTCGCCCCGGCGGCCCCGACGTAGCACGCCGCCTGCCCGGTGAGCGCGGCCGCGAGGTCGGCGTCGAGCCGCAGGGTCGCGCTGACCCGCCCGAACGGCTGCGCCCAGTCGAGGCCGTTGACGTCCCAGTAGAACTCGTCCGCGTCGGTGTCGGCGAACGACCAGGTGACGTTCTCGAGGTCGTACGTGAACACGTAGGTCTGGGTGCCGTGCACGTAGTCGTCCGCGCGGGAGGTCATGGCGTACACGCCGTCGTCGGACTCCGTCTCGGCGTCGCGTGGCGTCCCGTCCGCATCGGTGATCGAGACGAGCTCGGGGAACAGCGGCTGCCCGTTGTACGTGTCTGGGAGCAGGCGCCGCATCCCCCGGTTCTGGTCGTAGTCCGGGAACTCCGCGACGAAGGTCTCGGTGACGCGCATGCGGCTCGTGCCGTCCTCGGCGCGGGTGAGGTCGTAGACCACGTCGAGGCTGCGGAACGAGAAGTCGTCGAGGTCGGTCGAGACGAAATCCGCCGTGCCCTCGCCCTCGCCGTCCTCGTCGCCGCTGCACGCGGCGAGGGCCAGCGCGGCGGTCAGGATCGTCAGGGTCGCCAGGGCGCGTCGCCACTTCCGTCGCATGCCGCCAGGCTATGGGATGCCGCCGCGTACGCTAAGTGCCATGACGGACCGCCGCCTCGCCATCGACGCCTGGGAGAGCCTGTTCCGCGCCCAGCACGAGATCCTGGCGCGCATCAGCGAGGACTTCGACCACGCGTCGCTGTCGCAGGCGGAGTACGACGTGCTCCTGACCGTGACGCGGGCGCCCGGGATGACCGCCCGGCTGCGCGACGTCACCCGCAACATGCTCATCAGCCAGCCGAGCGTCTCCCGCCTCATCGACCGCATGGTCGCCCGCGGCCACGTCGTGAAATGCGCCGACCCCGACGACGGACGCGGTGCGCTCGTGCGCGCGACCGAGGAGGGCGCGAGGGCGTTCCGTGCGGTGGCGGTCGCGCACGGCCGCAGCATCGTGGAGCGGATGTCGACCCTCTCGGACGACGAGCTGCGCACCCTCCTCGACCTCACCACCCGGCTCCGGCCGCCCTGCGACGGCGCATGAGCGGCGCCGCAGCGGGCCTGTTCTCGGTGTGGGCGCACTACGACGACGACCTCATCTTCGGCTGCCCGACGATCGACCGCGCGGTCGTCGCGGGCGCGCCGGTGACCGCACTGTTCCTCACGGCGGGCGACGCCGGACGGGACGCCGCCTACGTCGAGGCGCGCGAGGAGGGGCTCCGGGCGGCCTACGCGCGCATGCACGGTGCCCCGCTGGCATGGCGCGACACGGCGCTCGAGCTCGCCGGGGTGCGCGCGACGGGGTGGACCGCCCAGGAGGCGCCGATCCGGTTGCTGTCGCTGCGGCTGCCGGACGGTCGTCCGAACGGCTCGGGGTTCGCGGCGACCGGCAACCTGAGTCTCCGGCGGCTGCTGGAGGGCGACATCGCCGCGATCGAGTCCCTCGAGCAGGATGCGGCGCTGACCGCCGACGACCTGGAACGAGTCCTCGCGGCGGCCGTGCTCGCGCATCCGGGGGCGGGGCTCCTCGCCCATGCACCACGGGTCGGCGGGACCCTGACCGAGCGCGACCACTCCGACCACTGGGCGACCGGGGCGTTCCTGCAGCGCGCGCTCGTGCGGGCAGGGCTCCGACCGGACGCCGTGTCGTGGCGGATCGGGTACCCGTCCGCATCGCTCCCCGAGGTGCTGCACGGCGCGGAGCTGGCACGGAAGGTGGAGGTCTTCCGCGCCTACGCGGCTCACGACCCGGTGGTGGCGAGGCCCGATCCCTCGGACACGCTCGAGCTCCCCGGGTTCGGTGCCTGGCTGCGCCGCGAGTACGCACTCGTGGACGGTACCGCGGTCCCGCTCGGCTGAGCCCCGTCCCGCGCCGCCGCACGTCCCAGTGCCCCCGCGACGACTGCGGCGAGCCGCGCCATGACGGTCTCGGGCGCGTAGTCCGCCGCGCGCGCCACCGCCCGCGCGCTGAGGCGCGCCCGCAGTGCGGGGTCGCCGAGCACCGTGATGAGCGCGTCGGCGAGGGCGTCGAGGTCGCCGTCGGGGACGAGGATCCCGGCGCCGTCGCCGAGCAGCTCGCGCGGTCCGTAGGGCACGTCGTAACTCACGACCGGGTTGCCGCAGGCCATCGCCTCGAGCACCGCCAGCCCCTGTCCTTCGAACGCGCTCGTCTGCACGACGACCGCGCCGTTCCGGCAGACGTCGAGGTCGTCGACGTGGCCGAAGAGCGTGACGCTTCCGGCGAGGCCGTGCGCGAAGATCATCTGCTCGAGCTCCGCGCGCGAGGGGCCCTCCCCGTACACGTCCAGGCGGGCGTGCGGCACCGCCCGGAGCACCCGGTACCAGACGCGCAGGGCGTGATCGAACCGCTTGCCCGGGGCGAGGCGCCCGACGGCGACGACCCGCCCCGGCTGAGCCTCGACGACGGCCGGGGCGGGCACCGGGAGCGCGTTGGGCACGACGGCGTGCACGGGGTTCTCCCCGTGCTCGGCCACGACGTCGTCGTACTGCTGCCGGGTCGGCCAGAGCACGGCGTCGAAGGCGTCGACGAGTGCGAACCATCGCCGCCACAGCTGGGCGTGTTCGCCGTCCGCGCCGCGGTGCGAGGTGTGCACGGTGTGGACGAGGCACACGCCGGGGGGACGCCACCCGGCCAGAAGCTCGCCGAGCTGCCGCGACTCGCACACCACGACCACCGGCCGGTCGGGCGAGGCCGCACGCTCGGCGGCCACGACGCGGTCGAGCCACGCGCAGTACAGCCCGCCGAACCCCGGCAGGACGCGGGTGCCCGAGGGCCTCCGGACGACGACGGCGGCGTCGGTGAGGTGCCAGTCCGGTGCGGCGATGACCGGGAGCGAGAGCACCGTGCCGTCGCCGAGCGGGATGTCGCGGTAGACGACGCCGGGCGTCGCCCCGCCGGGCGTCGCCGCATCCCACGCCCAGGCGGAGTCCGCGTGGGCCTCGTCGAAGAGGTTCCGGAAGACCTCGGCGGATGCGGCGAGGCCTCGTGCCACGAACGACGCCCGATGGGCGGCGTGCTCCTCCGGGGTGCCGGGGTCGACGGTGAGGATGGTCGGCCCCCGGCCGTCGCCCGCACCCGTCTCGGCCATGTGCCGCGCCCTGGCCAGCACGGCGACCTTGAAGCCGCCGTCGACACGCGGGTACAACCGCGACGCGAGCAGCAGATAGCTCGCCGTCGGCCACGTCGTCATGGCGGAACTCCCCCCGAGATCCGTGCCGCGGCGCGGTTCGGGTCGCGTCTCGGCAGGCTCAGGGTAGCGCACGGGAGCGCCGCGCGACGGCGCGTGGCGCGTGGCGCCCGGACATGAGGAGGGCCCCGCGGCGTGCGCGGGGCCCTCCTCATGGGGTGATCAGGAGGCGTTCGCCTCGGTGATCTCCATCGTGGGCGTGTCGGTCTCGGTCACGACCTGCACCTTGCGGGGCTTGGCCTGCTCGCTCACCGGGATGGTGACCGTCAGGACGCCGTTGCGGTAGGTCGCGGCGATCCGCTCGGTGTCGAGCCCCTGCCCGAGGCTGAGCTGGCGCAGGAACGTGCCGGCGGTGCGCTCACGGGTGATCCACGAGACGCCGTCGCCTGCGTGGAGCGTGCGCTCGGCACGGATGGTGAGCAGCTGCCCGTCGACGTCGACGTCGACCGAACCGGGGTCGATGCCGGGAAGGTCCGCACTCAGGACGTAGTGGTCGCCGTCGCGGTAGAGGTCCATCGGCATCTGCCGGGGACCGCGGCGCGCGCCGTCGAAGAAGGTGTTCGCGAATCGCTCCAGGTCGCGGAGCGGGTCGTAGGTGGCCATACTCGTCTCCTCTCGAAGCGGGATCGGACTGCATCCGATCGATCCGTCAGAGTTGAGTCACATCGACTCAACCAGTTCGAGATTAGCACTCTCCACCCGAGAGTGCCAAGCGTTCACCACCGGTTGTGCACGTCCTCGGCGAAGCCGACGAGACCCTCGAACCGGATGTCCGCCTCCTCCGTCCGGAACGTGCCCGACCACTGCCCGAAGCACTGGAGCGTGCGGGAGGAGAGCACGCCGAGGTTCGTGGCGGACCGCTTCGGGAAGAAGGGCTCGAGGGCGGCGTCGAGGCCGCCGCCGGTCACCCGCCAGGGCCGGCGCCGGTCCTCCAGGTCGTAGTCCCAGCGCAGCTCGTCGTGGATCTTGTGCAGCGTGCCGTCGACGACGACGCCGTTCTCGGTGACGCCGGCGCCGTCCGTCCACTGCCCGCCGACCTGCAGTCCGATCGTGCGACCGCCGCTGACACCGGACCCGGCGCCCCAGTTCCAGGAGACGTCGTACGGCCACCGGCCGCGGCCGTGGTCGAGCACCGCCCACGAGGCGCCCGCCGGCACGTCGTGGGTCTCGCCGTCCACGGTCACGGTCCCGGATGCCGGGAGCGCCACGTCCTTGACGGTGTACTGGAACCGGGCGGGCGGCCCGAACGGCACCACGACGGCCAGCAGCTCGTGCCCTTCAGGCCGTCGCACCGTGACGTCGAACGACGCCCCGGGGATCTGTGCGCGCAGCCGGGTCGCCCCGGCATCCGTGTCCACGTCGATGCGGAGCCCCTTCGCGCGCGCCCGCGCCGGGCCCGCCCCGAGCGAGGCGGGCAGCGCCACGCCGCGGGCGGGGATGAGGGTGGCACCGAGCGTGCGGACCGTCTCGGTGCGGCGGTCGAGCACCCACACGTCGTGCACGGCCGCATAGTCGATCGAGGAGACGGTCAGCGACAGGATGTGCGTCGGGGTGATGACGTTCCAGTACTCCCACCGCTTGTTGCGCCCGCGACCTCGCCACCCGCGGCCGACGCCGGCGGTGTCCACGAGATGGGTGCGGGCCCAGCCCACGGCGGCGGGGTTCAGCACCCCTCCGGGCGCGGTGAGGGGGACGGGTTCGGTCAGTTCGCGCTCACGGGCGGGCATGGCATCCTCGTCGATCGGCCACGGTCGGGACGGCTCGATCCTAGGGGCCCGCGAGCGGCCGAGCGGCCCGGGACCCGGAACGCAGGAAGGCCCCCGCCGAAGCGGGGGCCTTCCGATACTGTCTCAACACAGTGCGCGCCTGAAGGGACTCGAACCCCTAACCTTCTGGTCTGTAGCCGACGAGCTCGCGTTCTGGGAACTGGTCGACCGGATCGAGGTGTCGGCATGAAGAACCCATACGCACCTGGTGACCGTGTCCGAATCGGCCAGGGCCGCGCCGTCTGGCGGGTAATGCACACCGGCACGAACGAAGCCGGGCGAGTGCTCGTGCAGGCAGAGGAGTCGCGGCGGATGAAGACGGCCGATCCGGCGACGTTCCGCGCGTGCTGAGAATCGTGGAATGGAACACTTGGGGGTGTGGGTCCAGCCGATCCACGATTTCATCACAGCACAGACCGCCGCGGGCATAGCTCGCACCTCTACCTACACCCGGAGGCAGCACCTCCAGCACCTCGCGGCGCGCGTGTTCTGCGGCCCGTGGGAGGTCACTGGGGATGACCTCGCCGGGTTCATGGCGCAGCAGAATTGGGCGCGCGAGACGCGCCGCGGGCGGCTGACCACGTTCCGGGCGTTCTACTTATGGGCGGTCGAGACCGGCCGTGTCGACATTGACCCGACGGCGACGATCGCGAAGGTGAGACCGGGCGACCCGAACCCGCGGCCCGTGCCCGACCGGGTCTACCTGGAGGCGCTGATACGGGCGGATGCCGACGAGCGGCTGTGGATCGACCTTGCGGCCGAGCACGGCCTCCGACGGGCTGAGATAGCGTGCATCCACTCACGCGACATCGTCGAGACGCTGCTCGGTCACGACCTCATCGTCCACGGCAAGGGCGGCAAGCTCCGCGAGGTGCCACTCACGCGCTCGATGGCGCTCGCGCTCCTCGCCCGCGGGCCGGGCTACCTGTTCCCAGGTGACGATGCCGGCCACGTCTCGCCGCGGTGGCTCGGGAAGCGGGTCGGCCGGCTCCTCGAAGGCGACTGGACCATCCACAAGCTGAGGCACCGCGCCGCGACCCGGTTCTGGATCGAGTCCAATGGCGACCCGTACGTCGTCGCCGACCTGATGGGCTGGGCGTCCCTGCAGATGGTGCGTACGTACGTCAAGCTGCCGGACGCGCGGAAGCGTGCCATCGTGGAGGCGGCCAGCCGGTCGGGCGCTAGCCTTCTCGCATGAGTCGCACGATGTGGTGGGTGGCCGGCGGCCTCGCGGCGCTCCTGGTGGCCGTGGTCGTGCTGGTCTCGGTGCTCCTGGTGACGCTGCAGCGTCAGGCGTATCAGGAGCGGTGGGAGGCGTGCGTCGAGCGGCTCGGGATTGCCGACGCGCCGACGGACGATGTCGACAAGGCGGCTGAGTACCTTGTCGACATCGCCCGGCGGTGCGAGGCGATGCTGAACTGATTTCAGGGATCAGGGCAGTCGCACCGTAGAATTGCGTCCTGCCTCACGGACAGGGCCGGGGCGAAGGTGGGGGCATACAGCGCATGGCGAGTAAGAGCAGCATTTGGCGGCACCGTGACGGGCGGCTCAAGCCGCTTTCGATCGGCGTAATCGCCGTCGCGACGGTCGCAGTCGTGGGGGTGGCGACCGGTGTCGCGCTGTCCGTAGGTAACGACGGCGGCACGGCAAACCCCGCCGCAAGCTATACGCCCCGATCCGAGTACTCGTTCAACCAGCCCGACGAAGCGACCGAGGCTGCGGCGTTCCAACCGGTGGTCGCGTCCTACGGTCGCGCCCGGCCGGTAGCTCTACTCCTCGGCGACTCATACTCCGCGGGGGTCGGTGCGACCGACCCCGAAGAAGGCGGGTACGCAGCCCTCCTCGCCGATGACCTTGGGTGGGACATCATCGTCATGTCCGCGCCCGGCGGCGGTTACGCACTGCCCGGCATCAATGGCGAGTCGCTGCCGCAGATGCTCGCGGGAGCGGACCTCGATTCGATCGCCCCTGACATAGTGCTGATCCAGTCCGGATACAACGACGCGAGCGCACAGGACGAGGACGTGCGGCGAGCGATCCGTGAGATGCAGGAGTTCATCAGCGCCCGGCTCCCCGGCACCCCTGTCGTGGTCGTCGGTGAGTTCTGGCCCGGCGAACCCACTCCCTCCTCGACCGCGCGTGCAGCCACAATTCAGCAGGCATGGGCCAACCAGCCGAACACGCTCGTGCTCGACCCGATCGCCAGCGGCTGGTCGTCCTTCGCCACGACCGACGACCGCCACCCTGACGACGCCGGACACGCCCTCATCGCTCAGCAGATCACCGAAGCGATGAGGGCGGCCGGACTCATCTAGGCAGCGACCGGGCGAATCCACTCGTCGAAGATCGACTCGAACTCCGCCGCGGCGACCTCGTACCCGCTGGACCCGTCTGCCGGCGTCCCGGGCAGTGTGGGGTGGATGCCGTCCGACTGCACGAGCGACTGCGCGTGCCCGGTCTCAGCGAACGCTGCCCACACGTCCACGAGCGCGTACCGCTGGGAGGCCGCGAGCCCGCGGATACGGTCACCGCGGATCGCGTGCTCCACGATGTTGGTCGCGGGGCTGTACCGCTGGTTCTGCGCGGTCGCGACAATCCCCGCGTCCGGGTTCAGGGTCAGGATCGCGTCGGCGAGCTGCTTGTACGGCGTCCGGTATGCGATGAGCCCGACCTCGTTGTGCGAGAAGTTGATCACGGCAATGTCGGGGCCGAACGGCACCAGCTTCGGGAACCGGCCTGCGTCGTTCGCGTAGCTGATGATCTGACCAGACACGGCACCGTTGAGCACGTACAGCACCGGCGCGCCTTGCATGGCACCGGTTGCGCCGGTCCCGGTCACCTGCACCGTGTTGCCGACGAAGTCGGTGAACTGTGCGGACGACGAGCCGAGCGTCCCGTACCCGTTCCACTGCGCGGTCTCAAAGTCGATGACGGGGCGTGCGGTGGCGGTGACCGTGTTCCATACGGTCATGCCGTACCACTCGACTGCGCCGCCGGTGCTGTTCGCGCTGCCACCGGTACCGGTGCCGTCTGCCGCGCCGCGTCCGTTGAGCTGGGTCGCGGCGGTGCCGTCGAAGATCGTCCGGGTGCCGGTGTTCGACACCGCGGTGCCCAGCTGCGTCCACGACGCGCCCTCGTTGGTGGAGTAGTAGAAACGGGCGACGTTGTTCCCGCCCTCGTCACCATTGAAGGACACGCGGATCTTCACCGGGACGCCGAACGCGCCGGATGGAAGCGCCACGGTGGAGGTTCGGGTGTACTGCGTACCCGATTCTCCATCTGTGGAGAAGTAGAGCGACACGGTCCCGGAGGCGTCGACCTGCACGAACCAGGACCGCTGGTTCGTCGCCGTGACGTACTTGCCGCCGAGGGTGACCGCGGCACCGGACGCGACGAGCTTCACGAAGAAGTCTGCGACGAGCTCGGTAGCCGGGGACGTGGCTGCGGAGTCCGCGACGACGAAGAACTGGTCGGTCGAGGCCCCGGTGCCGACCATGCGGCGACGGCCGGCGGTCCCGGTCTGCACGAGCGTGTTGACCGGCTCGTACCGCTGGTTCGCGTGCGACCAGTCACGGCGGATGATGCTGCGCCCAGGGAAGCGCTGGCCAAGCCAGGCGGTGGCGAGGTTGAACCACCCGACGGCGTTCGCCATCGTGGAATCGCCGATGCCGGTCATGTACGCCGGTTCGGCGAGGGCCGCGAGCTTCTGCACGAACGCGCCGACAGCGGGTGTCGTCCGGACGGCACGCTTCGCCTTGCGGGTCAGGGCTGCTGTCACCGGCGCGACCTTGGCGTCCGCGATGGCAGCAAACGCAGTGTTTAGTTCAGCCTCCGAGAGCCGGCCCTCGGTGGTGAGGGTCTGGAGTGCCCCAATGGCGGACCCCTGCCCCTCGACGGTGTCGCCGAGTTCGCCGAGGTCGCTGTCGAGGTCGCTGATGGCCTGTTCGAGCGGTGCGCGGAGGGCGTCGACCGTCGGTGCCGGGAACAGTTTGGTGGACGGGTCGACCAGCGGCAGAGTGTTGTACGCGCCGCCCTGGGCGAGGATGTCGGCGAGGGCGCGCCGGACGGAGGCGTCGAGTTCGGCGTCGGTGGTCATGGTCAGTCTCCCTTCGTGTTGCCGGCGGCCACGCCGAGCGCGGCGGCCATGAGGTAGCCGGATGCGTTGGAGCACGCCTCGCCGATGTCGCCGCCGATGAGCGGGGATGCGAAGTAGCCGGCCACGCCGAGCGCGAGCGCGCCGAGGTAGATGCCGAGGCGGATACGAGGGTGGTTGGTGAGCATGGCGCGTTCCTTTCAGAGAGCGATGATGGTGGGGCCGATGAGCGTCCAGAGGAACGCGCATCCCGCGAAGATGACGGCGGCGACGTTCCACCAGGGCGCGCGGCGGGCGCGGAGTTCGGTACGGAGTTCGCCGATTTCGCGGCCGAGACCGGCGAACTTGTGGTCGGAATAGTTGTTGCGCTGCTCCCATTCGCCGCGCAAAACGCTGGCGCTGCGGCCCGCGGCGATGTCGGAGCGCATCTGCGCGATGTCCTCGCGGAGGTCATCGATGCGGGAGACGACGACCGCGAGCGTCGCCGCCGAGTCCTCTGGAGTGCCCATCGGGAGCGTCAGTCGTCGCGGAGGCTCAGGGCGCCGCCAAGCTCTTGGCGGACCATCTCGCGCGCCCAGTCCTTGTCGGGCACGTTCGCGAGGAATGCCTTCAGCGCGCCGCCGAGTTCCTGGCGAACCATGAGCCGCATCCACTCTTTGGCTGCTTCGTCCATTGCCTTCTCCTGTTCGCTTCGGTGGTTGTCGAGGTACGGGTTGTATTCCCCGTGCCAGGGTTCGACGAGAGCGCGCCGGCCGTTGACGGTGCGATAGACGGTCTGCCGCCATCCGTGATCCCGCCAGACGGCCGCGGCAGTGGGGGCGTACCAGTCGTCGGAGTCGACGGCATATCCGACGCAATGCACGGACTCGTCGGGCGGGAGCGCGATGGGGTTGTTGTTCGGGTCGCGTAGGTAGTCGTCCCGGAGGCGCTGCTGTTCGATCGGGTCGCGCCACGCGCTGTTGATGTCGGCCGGACGCCCGAGGGCGCGGTCGATGCGCGCGATGGACGCGGCAGGCGCGGGCGCGAGCCGCCCGCGTCCGCCGGTCAGGTCGACCGTCTGCGCTCGCGTGATCATTCGCCGGCCTCCAGGCGGAGGACTCGCTGCTGCAGCTGCGCGACCTGGGCGAGGAGTAGCGCGATGAAGTCGATGGATTCCACCTCGTCGCCGGCCTCCCCGCCGTAGACGACGAACCGTTCGGCGGGGGTGCCGACGAGGGTGTCGGCGATGTAACCGACCTTGCGGTCGCCGTCGCCGCCGCGCATTTCGTACTCGACGAGCTGCGGGAAGATGTCGCCGAGCGCGGAGGGGTCGATCGGGTCGATGTGTTCCTTATACTTGGCGGCGGATGCGCCCTTGGAGACACGGCCGTCGCCGTTGATGTAAGCGACGGTGTAGCCGCTCGTGGCGGGGCTTGCGCCGGGGATGAACAGGTCGCCGGTGAGCACGCCGCCGGAGGTCGGGAGCGCACCGCTGGCGCCGCCGTCGATGGCGAGCTTGTAGTCGTACACGTTGGTGGAGGGCTCGGGCCGGAACCACACGCGGCCGTCACTGGTCGTGTAGAACCCGATGGAGTGGGCGGAGCCAGGCTCGCGTCGGGCCATGCCGGCGCCGTCGCTGGGCTTGTCGACCTTGCCGTTGTCGGCGGCGATGCGAGCGGCCCGCTCCCCCGCGATGTAGTCGCGGGTCTTGTTGATTTCCTCGGCACCGTCGCGGACGAGCCCAGTCGCGGGGTCGACCACTTCCATGCCGGCGTCGATCGCGGCGTCTCCTGTTGCCATCTCAGATGTCCTCCAAGTCGGCCCAGGCGGTGATATCCGCCCAGGTGAGGGTGGGTTCGATGTCGTCCCAGACGAGTTCGTCGGGGCCGAGAACCCATGCGAGCGGGGGCGTGTCTACGGTGCGGGTGGCGACCGTCATCCGGTCCTGGTCGAGGTCGAATGTCACGGAGTCGATCGCCCCGGTTTGGGTGGGTGCGCCGTTGAGCACGATCTGCGCGTACATCTCGGGCTGGACGCGCCAGTCTGCGACGGCGGTCGCTGTGACCTCGCGCCCCCGGTACTGGGCGCGGCGGACGGCGTAGGCGCTGAATCCTGCGCCGGGGTAGGGGGTGTCCTTCTCGATGAGGAGGAGCCGGCTATAGGGCGTGGTGAGCGCGTAGGCGTCGATCTGTTCCAGCGTCTCGCCCGCTCCGTTTACCCAGCGGTATCGCGTGACTGCGGCATCGTGCCAGAGGCCGGTGTCGCGGCTGATGGATTCGGTGCCATCGATCATGTTGATCGCGTACCGGATGCTGAGCACGCCAGGGGCGATGTAGTCCTCGTCTCGGAGGGTCCAGGCGCGACGCTCATCGCAGACGAGACGGAACCCTGCCGCTTGCACGAGCGGTGCAAGGAAGTTGAGTGCGGACTGGCCGGCCTTCCAGGTGAACGCGTCGTCTTCATACCCGCTGAATGCGTGGTCGATGCTGGGCGATGCTTCGAGGTCGGCGCCGGGAATGGCCGTTGAGAGCACCCGTTCGACGAGGGAGCGCAGACTGGTGGCGTATGTGAGGAGGTCCACATCGGTGAGTGGCGCGTAGTCGTTCAGGAGCGCTTCATCGGACGCGAGCGAGAGGGTGACTGTGCCGTCGCTCTGCGATACTTCTCGGTCGCGGAGTCCGAGGTCGAAGTACCGGCTCTGGCTGACCGCCCCGACGACTGCGTCAGCCTCGATGCGAATGCGGATGGAGTTGTCGCGCGGGTCGATGTGGTCGAGAAGGTCGGACTTGGCGGTGACCGTCAGGTCGCCGGCGACGTGAGGTGCAGAGGTGGCGGACATGGTGATGCTGCCGCCGACGATGTCGAGCGGGATGTCTTCGCCGAGAACGGTGGCGGTGTACGCGTGAGTGGATACGGTCACGTCGTCACCTCCTGGAAGTCGACTTCGAGGGTCCAGGCGCCCGCCTTGGTGCGAGAACGGACGATGCTGCCGCCGTCGGCCACGACATAGGACATGGTGAGGGGGTCCGCGACGAGCGTGCAGATGCCGCCGGAGGCGTGAAGATTCTCGGCGGCGAGCGAGTCGGCCGCGTTGCGGAATGCGAGGCGCAGGGTTCCCGTCCGGAGGCCGGCGACACGTCGGGTCACGTCCGGTTCGGCGCGACCGGGGATGCGGTGTGTCTTGTTTCCAGAGGGGCGGCTGCTGGAGAAGTCGTAGACGGCGACCGGGTTGATGGTGGTCCCGCCGCTGGTAATCGTGCTCATCGCCAGTCCAGACCCTTCTTGTCGGCGGCGACGACGCCGCGCTTCTGCGCCGGGGTCCAGTTGTCCCAGGCGGAGGTGTCGACCTGGAGTTTGAGGGTGGCCTTCTTACCGTTCGTCTCAGCGAGACGCTTCTCGACCGCGTCGAGGTCTTCGTAGGCGCGCTTCGTCTCGGCGTCGATGACGACCTCCTTCCCACCCGGAAGACGGACGATCTTGTTCCCGAGCTCGTCGGTCTCGTCGGTCGCTTCCCCGGCGGAGGTGGCGTAGTTGTAGAGGGCCGCGGCGGCATCGTCGGCCTGCTGCTTGCCCTGTGCGAGAGCGCCGGTGAGTGCTTCCATCCGTTCCGCGCCGGACTTCACGCTGTCGGCCAGGTCGTAGGCGGCGCCGGCGTTCTTGTCGACCTGCTCCTCCTGGGCTGCGAGAGCGGCTTCTGCTTCCGCGGTGCGGTCGCGGAGTCCCTGCTGCGCGGTCGCGAGCGCGGTCGCGTCGCCGGCCATCGCGCCCATCGCGACTTCAGTGGACACACCCCATTCCTTGGCCGCGTCCTTTGCCTGCTGGTAGCGCTCGGGATCGGTGGCGATGGACTGTATCTCGGCGAAGATCTGCGCGGCCGAGATGGCCCCATTGATGCCGTCGAGGTAGCCGGATGCGAAGTTCGCGGCTGCTTCGTTGAGTTCCTCCTGCTTGGCGCGGGCGTCCTCCTGGCCGGCGGTGAACGCGCCCCAGGCTGCGGCCGCGCCTGCGAGGCCGAGGGCGCCGATCATCCCGCCGGCACCGCCGACGGAGGCGGCGGTCGCGGCGAGTCCGCCGAGGGTGTCCTGTCCGATCTGTCCGAGGTCGGCCATGTCGCCGCGGAAGGACGACACGGTCTCGCCGAGGTTCTGGCCGATTTCCTGCCGTAGCTCGACGGCTGCTTCGCGTGCCCCGCCGAGACCGTCCGCGGCGGATCGCTTCGCGTCCCGGTAGGCGTCGTCGAACTCGCGTTCGATGGTGCGGGCGGTCTGCTTCGTCTCGTCGGCGAGCTTCTCGGTCTGCCGCTGAGCGTCCTTCATGGACTTCTCTAGCTGGTCCGGCCCCTTGGCTTTGCCGAGGTCTTTCAGCGCCTTCTCGGCGTCCTCCAGCGGCTCGATGATGCCGGCTTCGACACCCTGCCGGAAGGCGCGCGTCTCTGCGGCGATGCCGACCTCGATAGGCGAACGTGCCATGTCAAGCCTTCTCGATGCTTTCGTGGATGGTGCGGATGGCGGTCTGAATCCAGAGGGACGCGATGCGGGCGATGCTGATCCGCGCGGCCGGCATCGCGACGTGCCCGCTGCGACGCGGTGCGCCGAAGCTCGGCCCGAGGCGCCGCTGGTAGGCGGTGCCCCGCTTGGACCGGGTCTTGACCGGCTTGGCCGGGTCGGCGCCCCACTCGGCCGGCTTCGCGATGGTGCTGATGGCGGTGCCGCTGGAGAGCCTGCCGACGGCCCCGGCGCGAAGGAACACGTTCTGGGCGGTGACGCCGACGCGGGCGGATTCGGCGAGCCGGGACTGGAGCCGGGTGAGGGCTTGCTCGCGGGTGGTCTCGGTCCAGATGGGTTGCGCCTCGGCCTTCGTGTGCTGACCGATGCGCTTCTTCACGTCCGCATCGAGTCCCCGCATGGCGTGCATGAGCGTCGCCAGCGGGGAGTCGATGAGGAGTGAGATACGCATGAGTCAGGACGAGGGCGGGGGCGTCGGGGCGGTGTACTCGGGCTTGGTCGACGGGAGGTTCACGGAGAACTTCGGGACTGCCTTGGACGCGCCGCCGATGGGCACGGCGACGCACACCACGTCGGCGGTGAACACGCCGCCGCCGGGGACTTCGAGGGTGGCCTCGACGACCTCGCCCTCGTGGTCGTTGAGGTAGTGGGCGAGGCTGGTCGCGGTGGCCCAGTCCTGCACGCCGGAGAGCGCGAACACCCACGACGACCCGCCGGCGACAGGCACGTCCTCGCCGGAGATGTCGGCGAACGTCTCGGTCGACGCGGAGGGCTGGAACTGGGCGGACTCGATGGCGGCGGTGTAGTCGTCGTCGTCGATGGACGCCTTGCCGGTGAAGTGAACGATCTTGGCCGCGATGGTGGTCATGGCTTACTCCTGGTCGGTGGTCGTGCTGATGAGTTGGACGGTGACGACCCACGCGAGGTAGTCGGCGATGCCGCGCTTCTCGGCGCGGGACCATGCGACGGCGGGGGCGTCGTCGAGGTTGTCGATGAGGACGCGGACGGTGGTGTCGAGGTCGTCCTCGGCCTTCGCGTAGTCGGTGGAGGGGTGGACGAGCGCGACCTCGAACTCGTCGACCACGGCACCGGGCGGCATCCCGTCGTGCGTGATGGTGGTGAAGTCGAGGAACACGGAGGGGGCCGAGAGCGTCCCGAGGGCGCGGACGGTGTGCTTCTCGATGCGTCCCCGCCATGCCTCGGGGAGCATGGGTCGGACGATGCTGGCGAGGCGGTCGCGGTCAGTAGACATCGGGCTTCCCGTCGACAGGGCGGATGATCTGCCGGATGGTGCGGTCGAGGGGCCGGGGGGTGAACGTGAACCCGCCGTCGCCGAGGTTGCCGTCGGAGGAGACGCGGCCGGCGTTCCACAGGTTCTTCGCCTGCTGGAGTTGCGCGAGCGCGTACCGTGCCGGAATCGGGGATGCGGTGACGTAGCCGTCGTCGACGGTGAGGGTGTCCCCGCCGGGGGCGGGAGCGTACGCGATGACTTGCTCGCGCGCCGTGTCGAGGATGAGTTCGAGCGTGTCGAGGTCCTCGATGGGCGCGTCGGGCCATGCCGCGGGGGTCGTGAGCCGGTCGACCTCCGCGTCGTCCTGGACGGAGTACCAGTCAGCCATTGCGTACGCTCCCGAGTCTCAGGCGAGGCGGAGGAGGGTCGCGGTGCCGTCGGCGACGGTGGAGCCGACGGCCGGGGCGGACGGGGCGGAGGAGCCGGTGGTGCCGGCGACCGTGACCCGGTAGACGGTCGTGGACGCCTTGATGATGGCGCCGGCGGGGACCGCCGTCTCGTTCGCACGGGAGTCCGGGGCGCCGATGCGGACGACAGCCTCGGGGCGTGCCTCGAAGGTCTGGAGGTAGCCGTGCGTGGCGCGGTCGATGCCACCCTTGACGAGTTCGAGAGCGTTGATGTGCAGCGGCCCGCCGGCGAGTTCGTCGAACTCGATAGCGCGGCCGGCGCCGACGATGGTCGAGGCGCTGCCGGTGATGCCGGTGTCGCCCTGCACGACCTGGACGTTGCCGTCCACGGTCCCGTTGCTCGCGGTGGAGATGGCGAGGTTGACGAACGCGGGGAGGTTCTGGTCGCCGCCGGCCGCGTACATGAGCGATTCGTAGGCGAGGTCGTTCACGATGGCGAAGGTGGGGATGTCCTTCCGCTGGTCCGTCTTGCGCTTCTTGACGGCGAGGATGCCCTGGATCAGCTGGCCGAGCGCGGCGGGGTACTCGGTCGGGTAGCTCGCCGGGGCGATGGGGGCGCCGGCGGCGGTGTTCCAGTCCCAGAGCGCGGCGGCGTCGGACCAGTAGAGGTAGTCCTCGACGACGAGGCGGAGGAACGCCTCGACGACCTCCTCGCCGCCGGGCAGGTCGTAGAACTCGCGGGCGATGTCGTGGCCGACGGCGAACCGGCGGAGCGTCGACTCCTTGGTCGCGGTGCGGCCCGCGTAGGAGTTGATCTCGGTCTTGTTGCCGGCCCAGGTGCCGCCGTTCGGGATGCCCTGGGGTCCGGCAATCGGGGAGCCGGATGTGCCGCGGTGGACGGTGAACCCCTTCTTTCCCTGGGCGGTGATGTCGGTGCCGAGCTTGCCGAGGGTGATGTACTCGCGGTCGTACACCTCGCCCTGGTAGAGCTGGCCGAGCCAGTTCTCGCGGAGCACACCGGACGCGGGGAGGGCGCCGTTGCCGCTGATCTTGATGTCGGTCAGCGCGGCGAGGACGTGCTCGGCGTCGCGGTCGTGGGGGTTGGTCTTGAGCGTCGCGATGGCGGCGAGCACCTGCCGGTAGCTCGAGGGACGCTGCTCGGTGCGGGCGGCGGGCAGTCGGCCGGACAGGTGGGCGGGGACGGCCCCGGCGCGGGAAGCGGTCACAATTTCTCCTTCGATGGATTCCTCGGCCGGGGCGGCCTCGGGGGTGTAGATGGCGGTCTCGCCGTCGGGCGTGACGACGGTCACGACCTCGGGCAGCGTGGTGGACAGGGCGGCGAGGTTGCCCTCCTCGTCGGGGTCGAGCGCGGCCTCCTCGACGACCTCCTCGACTTCCTCGTCGAGGGTGTCGGCGGCGAGCACCATCGCGGAAGGGAATGCGCCCTTGGGGACGATGGCGGAACCCCAGAGCTTCGCGTGCCCGGCGAGGAGCTTTCCGGCCTTGATGACGGCGGGGCCGAACTCGCCGGACAGGCAGCGGCGGGAGCCGGTGGTCGCTTCCGCGAGTGCCTGGTCGCCCTCGGGGGTGTTGGCGATGGACCAGGATGCGTAGACGCCGTCGGGCTGTTCCCAGAGGCGGGTCGCGCGGCCGACGGGGTTGGTGCGGTCGTGGTCGACGTTGAGGGTGACGACGGACGGGTCGGCAGGGAGGTCGATGGCGCCGGCTTCGACGATGAAGCGGCCGACGTTCGTGCGGCCCTCCTCGCCGTACGGGATGAGCCGGCCGGTGATGGTGCGGTCTTCGAGGTTGGCGAGGACGTGTCCGCCCTCGATGGTGACGTTCTCGATGGTCATGGGGGTCAGTCCTCGCTGGTGGGGTTCATGGGAGGGGTGGGCACGGTGACGAAATTGGAGATGTCGCCGCGGATGGAGAGGCCGGGGTCGCATACGTCGTCGAGGGAAAGGCGGGCTTCGACGGCGTGGAGGAAGTCGCGGGCCTTGCCGTAGTCCCAAAGCTCGGAGCGGTTGGCGCCGTTCTGCACGCCGCTGTAGCGGATTTCGGTGCCGCCGCCGCCGGCCTGCCGGGTGCCTTCGAGGAGACTCGCCGGTGTGCTGGTGTGGTTGGCGATGTCGAGGCGGACGGCGTTGCGGCCGGACTCGTAGAGGTCGACGGCGATCTGTCCGGGCATCTCGACGGTGATGCTGTCGGGCTTCATTGCGGTGGCGCCGCCGGCGGCGGAGCGGTTGGCGATCCACTTCTTGCGGAACTCGTCGCGCTCCGTGGATGACCACGTTTCCCAGACGGCTTGGTCGACGCTGAGGATGGTGAGCGGGACGGGGTTGTCGAGGCGGTCCATGTAGGCGCGTTCGATGGCGCGGGCCTCGCGGAGCGTGTCGATGCCGTCGATGAGGATGCCGTTGTCGCCGTAGCCGGCGGGGATCGCGACGGGGGTCGCGTGGTACTTCGTGTCGATCTGCGCGTCGATGGTGATGCGGAGGTCTTCGTCGACCTCCCACATGCCCCACGGGACGTGCATGCAGTCGGTGCGGTCCTTCGTGAATCCGAGGAGTGCCCAGCCGTAGAAGAACAGGTCGGAGCCAACGCCGTACATGCGGTGGTACGGGGATACGCCGGACGCCGAGTTCGTGAGCCACTTCGGCTGTTCGGGTGTCGGGGTCGCGTCGTTCATCTGGACGAGGGGGATGCGGGCGAACTGTCCGACGTGGAGCGCGTGCGCGCGCTTGACGGCGGGGATGCGGAGCGCGAGGTCGCGCGTCATGAGTTCGGAGTGTTCGCTGAGCGCGCCGCGGAGGGCGTCGTCGATGGCCCATGACTGCAGGGCGTCGGTGTCCGGCGCCCACGGCGAGGCGAGGGCGACGGACGGCGCGGCGCCGTAGTGACGGTCGATGCGCTTCGAGAAGATACCCACGGCGGAGATGCTCCGAAGAATCACCGCCACTAGGCGGGATTCACCTTCCGCGCGCGGCGTGTCGCGGCTTTGCGCTCTGCTTCGCGCGCTCTCGACGGCTCTACGTCGTGAACGGAGATGAGGTGGTTCGCGCCGCGCCGGCGGGCCTCGTCATGGTCGAAAGAGAACGCGCGCCAGTAGGGGCAGTCGTCGCACGTCGTGACGACGGAGCGGGCAGAGATGTCGTGGTGAATCATGCGAACTCCACAGCGGTCGTCGGGTCGAGCTTCTGGGGTGCCTGGTCGAGGAAGTGCAGGGCGAGCGCGGCGGCTTCGAGCGGGGTCACGTCGGCCTCGGGGTCGGACTTCGGAGCGCCGAACGCGAACGTCCCGTGGAGGCCGAACGCACGCCGGGTGGCTACCTGCGCGGCGCGCTCTAGCTCGGGGTGGTCGAACACGACGAGGGTTCCGTCCTCCAGCGCGCGGAGCATCGCCACGGTCGACAGGGGGATGTCGCCGGGGCGTGTGGGTTTCACGGTCGGGCGCGGCGACGCGGTCGCGACGCGCTTCTCGACTATGTCCTCGGTGTACCCGCGCTTGTCGTACCAGAGCGTCGCGCGGGTGCGGCGGATGCGCTGGAGCACTTCGCGGTCGACGTTCGTGGTCCCGTGCTGGTGCCACCAGAGCGCGACCGCGCGGCGCTTCGGACGCTCGGTGATGCCGTCGAGTTCAAGGGCTTCGGTGACGAGGTCGGCCGGTTCTTCGTATTCCCACGCGATGGCGAGGGATGCGGCGTGCCCGAGGTGGTGGACCTTGAACGCGGCGGCGAACCGGTCGGGCAGGTCGGGGAACGGCTCGGAGGTGCGGGCGCGCTGCCACTGGCCGGCGGGGATGATGCGGTCGGCGGCGCCCTCGATGCCGAACAGGCCGCCGTACTCGCGGAGGAACTTCTCACGAGGGAACGCCTCGAAGTGCTCGCCGATGGCCTCGATGGGCGTGGTGTATCCGACGCCGGGGTGCGCGAGTTCGATGAGTTCCCGCATCCGGGCCGCGGGGTGCTCGGGCGTCGGCTCCCAGTCGGCGAGGTGCTCGGGTGCGACGGTCTCGGGGATGCCGTGCCAGAGCACGCCGGCGCGCGGGTTGTTCAGCTGCTCCCACAGGATGTTGCCGGTACGGAACTTGGCGGGGGTGCCGGCGACGATGAACTGGGCGCCGATCTTGGTGTCCATCGTCGGGAGGGCGCCCTGCATGATGTCGTCGGACATGTCGGGGTCGGCCTCGCCGCCCTCGTCGGCGAAGATGGCGTCGAACCCGCCGCCTCGGAAGCTCGCGCCCTTCGGGGTGAGCACGCGCATCCGTGACCCGGTCTCGGGCCAGTAGATGTGCTCGGTGCCCTTGCCGACGTTGACTTTCATCGAGCCGGCGAGGTCGCCGTCGAGGTAGGGGATGCCGTCGGCGATGTCCTCGCGGAAGCGCTGGCCGGCCGACTGGCCGGTCGTGAGCATGGTCCACGCGGCCTGGTAGTTCGGGCGCAGCGCGCAGCGACCGAGGAGCACGGCCTGGCAGCTGGTGGTCTTGGTGGTGCGTCGAGGCTCCAGGATGGCGTTGATCTTGTGGCCGGCGTTCAGCACGTCGGCGACCACCAGCTGGATCGGCGACGGGCCGGTGCCTCCGTCGCCCGCGCGGACGAGCTTGTCGAGGCGGAGGATGCGCGCGCCGGTGAGGAACTCGCGGCGGGTGTCCTCGGTCGTGACCATGTCGGTGATGCGGAGCGCCGGCACGGCCTCGGCGCGTGCGCGCCACTCCAGCCACGTCGCCTCGTCCTGGAGGTCGTCGAGCGTCGGGGTGGTGGTCATGGTGTCCTGTCGTTCAGGGGGAGGGGCTGCTGTTGGAGCCGAAGGCGGGGGTTGGCACGATCTGTAAAAAGAACGCCTCACCAGGGCGGAAGCCGCGAGCGGTCGGGCCGCGGCGCGGGTGCCGGCGCTGGTCGTCGAGCGCCGCGTCGGGCGTTGGTGAGGGCTGCGCCTCGGCGCCCGCCTTCGGATCGATTGCACCTGATGCACTCGGGCGCGAGGTTGCCGCGGGCGTGGCCGCCGTCGGGGTCGAGGTGGCCGACATCGAACGGTGACCCCGGCTCGATGACCTCGCCGCGTCGCCAGCACCGGACCTCCTCGCCGTACTTCCACATGCGCCGGACCTGCTGCCGGACGAGGCGGGCGTTGGCGATGTACTCGGGGTCGGTGTGCTTCGCGGACATGGGATCAGCCGTGACGGCGGGCCTTCCATTCGAGGTAGAGCCATGCGACGAGGGCGCCGATGGCGGCGGGCACGGCGAACACGGGCGGGATGGTGTCAGGGGCGAGCACGTTCAAGCTCCTGTTCCATGTGGCGGTCGACATACGCGCCCCATGCGGTGAGCGCTCGGAGGCCGGCGAGGGCAAAGGCGTGGGCCTCGTCGATGTAGTGCTCGCCGTCTTCGATGAGTCGGGTTCGTGCGCGGTCGAGTGTGGTCCCGATGCCTTCGAGTTGCCGGACGGCGTTGGGTCGGTCGAGGAACGCGGCGCGTCGGGCTTGGACTCGGGCGAGGTCGACGAGGTCGGAGAGCGCCCGCGTCGCCATGATTTGCGCGGTCGTCGGGCGGCGGGTACGTCCTACCTCGACGGGCGGCTGGTGGCGAGTGATGTCTGTCATGTCGTGGGTTCCTCGGTGGTGGTCGGTGCGCCTTCGCGGAAGACTCGGAGCGGTCGCGAGGGCCGTGCGGTCTGTAGGTCGATGAGCCGTCCGTCGTCGCGTAGTCCGCACCGTGCTCGGGTGCACCATCCGGAGACGGGGTCGAATGCGTGTTCGTGCGGCACTTCGTGCTGCCTTACTTGGTGGTGAACGGTTGAGGGAGTAGTGGCCCCCTCCGCGAACGGAAGGGACCACGGAACGGCGTTACTTGGCGGAGCCAGGCGTCGGTCGTTCGTGGGCTGGTCTCTCGATCCAGCTACTGACAGGCGTGTGGAGAGCGGGTGTCCGTCTGGGGTGGCGCGCCCGGTCGTACCACTTACCGCGCCCCCGTTCTCCTCGGGTCGACGAGTGTTCGATTTCGCGGCCGTCCCCCGCGTGTCCCGGCGCTGATGCCGTGTGGTGTGGCGCTGCTGCCCGCCTGTTCAGTTGTCCCCGCGCCTCGTCAGCGCGGGGACATGGTGGCGGGCGCCCCTTCCGCGCGTCATGAATTCTTTCCATGCGGACAGAAGACCAGAACGTAAGCCATTCGTCCTAATTGGTTACGGCGTGTCGCGTTTTTCTTCCACGTAGCATGTCGACATGACGATGATCGAGATACCAGCGGAGACGGTGCCAGAGTGGCTGCGCGCTACGCGCGGCGCGCGGGGATTGTCGACCCGTGAGATGGGCGAGGCGGTGGGCGTGTCGCATGCGACCGTCTCGGCGTGGGAGCGTGGCAAGGGTGAGCCGTCGGTGACGCAGTTCATCCTGTGGTGTGACGCAACGAAACAGCGCCCCGACCTGATGATCGGGGCGCTGTTGTCTGCTGCGCGCCTGAAGGGACTCGAACCCCTAACCTTCTGATCCGTAGTCAGATGCTCTATCCATTGAGCTACAGGCGCATCCGTGGGCTGCCGTCTCCGGCGAACCAACTCGAAAAGAATACCCCAGCAGTCGCGAGGCACGAAATCGAGCCCGTCAGGCGGGTTCCCCGGGCGCGTCGTCCGCCGACGCGGTCGCCTGCTTCACGCGTCGGCGGTGGGCCGCGAGGCGCGGCAGGTCGACCAGCACGAGGCTCTGGATGCGGGCAGCGCGCATCCGGTCGTAGTCGGGCTCGAGGTCGGGACGGGCGGCTTCGATCTTCAGCGTGCTGTCGATGTTGCGCGCCACCTCGGCCCACGCCGCCTCGCGCGCCGCCTCGACGAGCGTGCGCAACTCCTCCGGGTCGTCCGCCCGGCGGCGGAGCTCGGCGGCGGTCCGCTCGGACTGCTTGCGCCGTCGGCGCAGGTTGCGCACGTCGCGGCTGCGGTAGTCGTGCGTACCGTCGGAGTCGCTGTGGCGCCGCCGCGCGAGCCGGCGTTCGCGCTCGGCCCGCGCCGCATCCTGGTCCGCCTCCGCGGCGAGCGTCAGCAGGGTCTCCTTCGCATCGGGGAGGAAGGCGTCGGCCTCGAAGCCCTCGCCGTCGGCGAGGATGTGCACGAGGATGCGGTTCTTCAGCGCGAGCCGGGTCGCCGCGGCGGCGATGTAGACGCCCTCCGCGACGATCTCGTCGAGTTTGGGTCGCTTCGCGCGACCGCGGGCATCGCCCTCGCGGTCGTCACGGTGATCCTTCGCAGCCACTGCACCCCCTCCTCCGACTCTACGCGCCCGCTCCGACGCGGCCCCGGGCGATTCCCATCCTTCGGGCGGGGTGCGCCCCGGGTCCGCACCGGACCCGGCTCGGACGCCGGCGGCCGTCGTCCGGTTCACCCGCCGAGCTTCGCGACGATCCCCTCGATGCGGCGCGCACGGGTGGCCGCGGCCTTGGCCCCTTCGACCGCCACGACGTGCGCCTTCCGTCCGCTCGGCGGAAGCTCGTCGAAGGCCTCGCGGACGCCGGCGATCGCGAGGGCGGCCGCGAGGTCGGCGGGCACCTCGACCCGGCGCGGGGCGGTGTCGAGCACGACGTCGACCGTGATCGCGTCGCCGCCGCGCAAGCCGGTCTCGGCGCGCTTGTCGGCACTGAAGGGGATGAGCGACCGGCCGGCCATGACCCCGACCGTGCTGCGGAACGCGTAGCCGTTCACCACGACCGAGACCGGCGGACGCCTGCCGCCGCCGAGCGCCGCGATGACCTCGTCCGGCACCTCGATGCCGGTGTTGTTGCCGACCTGGTGGAGCGTGGTCTCATAGCGCATGCAGCGAGTATGACGATCGACGGCGACGCCGTCGACCCCTCCGGGATGCGGGGTGCGCCGCGACTAGCGAGGGGGCGTCCGCGGCGCAACCCCGACCCCCGACGAAACCGGCCGACGTAGCGTCGTCGTGACGCGTCCCGCTCCCCCGGACGGACGCGTTCGGCTTCAGCGAAAGGAGCAGGACATGGGTTTCATGGATGACGCGAAGGATGTCGCGGAGACCGCCGGCCGAAAGGTCAAGGAGGGCTTCGAGGACACGAAGGACCGCATCGGCGACCGGGTCGACGAGGCCAAGGCCGACGCCGAGGTGCGCAAGGCCGAGGCGGACCGCGACCGGGTCGAGAAGCGGAACGACATCAAGGAGAACCTGCGGGACTGACGTCCCGCCGACGAACCGAAGGGCCCCGGATGGATTTCCCGGGGCCCTTTGCCGTGTCCGCCGCGCGTCGCGCGACGACTCAGATCGCGGCGATGCGCCAGGACGCCTCGACGGCGGCGCCCGGCTCGATGACGAGCAGCCCCGTCTCGAACGGGTAGCGCGCGTCGTTGAACGCGTCGGGCGCGCAGGTCATGGGTTCGACGGCGAGGCCCGCCCGGTTCCCCTCCCCGCCGCCGGGGAGATCGGCGGTGTGGATCTGCACCCACCCGCACCGCTCGTCCCAGCTGAGTTCCACACCCGTGCCGGACGGGTCGACGACACGCACGACGGCTCGTCCGTCGTCGCCGCGGGCGAGGTCGGTGTAGGCGTGGTCGATCTCGGCGGCGCCGATCGGTCGGGCCGCGCGGTAGTCGAAGCGCGCCGGGTCGTCCGCGTCCACCGCGGCGAGCGACGTGGGCGCGAGCCGGTCGTCGGTCACGTGCAGCACCTGCGACGCCGGGAGTTCCAGCGTCCACTCGTCCAGCGGCGCGGGCCCGGCCACGAGGTACGGGTGCGGGCCGGTGCCGAACGGTGCGGGCTCCGCGCCGAGGTTCTCCGCGCGGACCGTCTGGGTCAGTCCGTCCTGCCCGAGGAAGAACCGCGTCGACACGCGCACCCGCCACGGGTACCCGGCCTGCGCCTCGATCACGGCGGCGAGCTCGACATGATCGGACCCCTTGTCGACGGTCTCCCAGTCGAGCCAGACCGCGAGCCCGTGCAGGGCGTGCCCGCGGTCGGGCTCGGTCAGCGCGAGCCGGTGCTCGGCACCGCCGAAGCCGTACACGCCGTCGACCACCCGGTTGGGCCACGGGGCCAGGGTCACCCCCCGGTACGCGGGGCGCACCGCATCCGCCTCGAAGCCGACGACCAGCTCGCGCCCGTCGTGGCAGAGCGTGCGCAGGGTCGCCCCCACGCTCGCGACCGACGCCTCGTAGGCGCCGGCCCGCAGCAGGTGCTGCGTCCCGGAGAGCGGGGTGCCCATCAGAGGCCCTGCGCGAGGCGGTAGTACGCCTGGTTCCAGCGGAGCTCCTGCCGGAAGCCGCGGACCGTGGTGTCCTCGTCGATGACGAGCAGCTCGGTGCCGGCGATGTCGGCGAAGTCGCGGAAGACCTCGATGCCCACGGCCGTCGTCATGACGGTGTGGTGCGCCGCGCCGGCCTCGAGCCAGCAGGCGGCCGAGGTGGCGAAGTCGGGGGCGGGCTTCCAGACCGCACGGCCGACCGGCAGGTTCGGCAGGTCGGGGGCGTCGACGTTCTCGACGACGTTTGCGACGAGGCGGAAGCGGTCGCGCATGTCGCTCATGGCGACGACCAGCGCGGAACCTGCGTCTGCGGTGAAGACCAGGCGCACCGGGTCCTCCTTGCCGCCGATGCCGAGCTCGTGGATCTCCAGGCGGGGCTTCGCGGTCGTGAGCGAGGGCGAGACCTCGAGCATGTGGGCGCCGAGGATCTTCTCGTCGCCGGCGACGAGGTCGTAGGTGTAGTCCTCCATGAGGCTCGCGCCCCCGGGGAGGCCCGCACCCATGACGTTGGCGACGCGGACGAGGATCGCGGTCTTCCAGTCGCCCTCGGCGCCGAAGCCGTAGCCCTCGGCCATGAGTCGCTGCACTGCCAGGCCGGGCAGCTGCTTGAGGGCGCCGAGGTCCTCGAAGCTCGTGGTGAAGGCGCCGAAGCCGCCCTCCTCGAGGAAGGAGCGCAGGCCCAGCTCGATCGCCGCGCCGTCGCGGAGCGACTGGTGCCGCTCGCCGCCCTTGCGCAGCTCGGGCACGACGTCGTACAGCTCCTCGTACTCGGCGACGAGCGCATCGACGTCCGACTCGGATGCGGCGGCGACCGCATCCGCCAGCTCGTTGACGCCCCAGGTGTTCACCTGGACGCCGAAGCGGAGCTCGGCCTCGGTCTTGTCGCCCTCGGTGACCGCGACGTAGCGCATGTTGTCGCCGAAGCGGGCGAGCTTGAGGCTGCGGACCGCGGCCCAGCCGGCGGCGGCGCGCTGCCAGTCCTCGATCTTCGCGAGCACGGCCGGGTTCGAGACGTGGCCGACGACGGTCTTGCGGGCGACGCCGAGGCGCGACTGGATGTAGCCGAACTCGCGGTCGCCGTGCGCGGCCTGGTTGAGGTTCATGAAGTCGAAGTCGATCTCGGCCCAGGGCAGCTCGACGTTCGCCTGCGTGTGCAGGTGCAGGAGGGGCTTGCGGAGGGCGTCGAGGCCGGAGATCCACATCTTCGCGGGGCTGAAGGTGTGCATCCAGGCGATGACGCCGATGACCTCGTCGCGGGCGTTCACGTCGAGGGCCAGGCGGCGGATGCTGTCGGCGTCCTTGAGCACGGGCTTCCAGACGACCTTGACGGGCAGGCCCGCGAGGCCGGCGACGACCTGCTGCGACTGCTCGGCGACCTGGCGGAGGGTCTCCTCGCCGTAGAGGTTCTGGCTGCCGGTGACGAACCAGATCTCGTAGGCGTCCAGGGAGGTGGTCAGGGGGGTGCGGCTCATGGACGACTCCTTGTCTCGTGGCGCGACCGCGCGCCATCCGGAAATGTTACCGGTCACAATCGCGTGCCGCCACCCGCTGCCGTGCGTCGTCGCCGCGCCGCCGCACACGTCACGGCGCGTTCATCCGTCGCGAATGCAGGGTGCCGCTGGCCAAGACCCTGCATTTGCGGCGGATGAGCCGTGGGTCAGCGTGCGAGCGGGGCGGTGGAGGCGCGGACGAGGAGCACGGGCGCGACGTCCAGGGTCTCGGCGTCCGGCACCGGGACGTCGAGCGCGGCGGCGACGCAGCGACGCGCCTGGCCGGCGAGGTCGACGCGGACGGTCGTCAGGGCGGGGCGGTAGTACGCCGCATCCGGGTTGTCGTCGAACCCGACGACGCTCATGTCGGCCGGCACCGACAGTCCCGCGGCGTCGAGGCCGGCGATGACCCCGAGCGCCATCTGGTCGTTCGCGACGACGAGCGCGGTAGGGCCATCGCCCGCCGCGACCGCGCCGGCGATCCGCGCCGCCACGGCGGATCCGGATGCGGCCGACCAGTCGCCGCGCCACTCGCCCGCCGGGGCGAGCCCGTGCGACCGCAGCGCGTCGGCGTGCCCGGCGGCACGCGCCCGTTCCTCGAGCCATGCCGGCGGCCCCCCGACGCGGGCGATGCGGCGGTGCCCGGCGGCGACGAGGTGGTCGACGACGAGCTGGGCCGCCTCGCCCTGCGCGGCGAGCCCCGCGTCGTCGTGGAACGCCAGCACCCGCACCCCGGCGGCGCGCTCGGCCACCGTGTCACGCGCCCGTTCGTGCAGGGCGACGAGCACGATCCCGTCGACGCCCTGCCCGAGCAGGTGGTCGACCGCCTGACGCACGGATGCGGGGTCCTCCGCATCCGTGTAGGCCGTGACGATCCAGCGCCCGGCCTCGCGGGCGGCATTCTCGAGCTCGGTGATCGCGGCGGCCGGACCGTACAGCGACGCCTCGGAGGCGATGACCCCGAGCGTGCGGCTCGAGCGGGTGCCGAGGGCGCGTGCGGCGTTGTTCACGCGGTAGTCGAGCTCGGCCATCGCCTCGAGGACGCGGCGACGGGTCTCCTCGCGGATGTTCGGGTGACCGTTCAGCACGCGGGACACCGTCTGCGTCGACACGCCGGCGCGCTCGGCCACCTGCCGGACGCCGACCCGCGACGGTGTGTCCCCCATGACGTTCATCCCCTCAATCCTGCCCGCATCCGGGCATGCGCGCCGCGTCCCGTTCCGCGAGTGCGCATCCGTTCCGCGAGTGCGCACCCGATCGGATGCTCGTTCGCGAAACGGGTGCGCACTCGGCGGGGGTCACGGCCGTGTCAGAGCGCGGTCACCGCGGCGGCCTCGGCGGCGAGGCCCGCGCGGTAGCGCTCCAGGTAGCGGTCGTAGCCGGCGACGTCGTCCGCATCCGGCGCGACGACGCTGAAGTCCGCGCCCGCGAACACCGCGTCTCGCAGGTACGCGGCCAGGTCGCGACCCGCGCCCTGCGTGCGGAACGCGGCGAGCACCGCCATACCCCATGCGCCGCCCTCGCCGGCGGTCGCGGCGACGGCCACCGGCGCGTCGATGGCGGCCGCGAGCATCCGCTGCGCGACACCCGCGGTGCGGAACATGCCACCGTGGGCATACATCGCGTCGAGGGCGACGCCCTCCTCGGCGAGCACCCGCATCCCGAGGCTCAGGGTGCCGAAGACGCCGTAGATCTGGGCGCGCATGAAGTTCGGCAGCGTGAGGCGGCTGTCGGGCGTGCGGATGACGAGCGGGCGCCCCTCGGACAGGCCGGCGATCGGCTCCCCCGCCAGGTGGTTGTAGGCGAGCACGCCACCGGCGTCGGTCTCGCCCTCGAGCGCCTGCGCGAACAGGGTGCCGAACACCGCATCCGCGTCGAGGGGCGTGCCGGCCGCCGCCGCGAAGGCGCCGAACAGGCCGACCCACGCCGACAGCTCGCTCGCGCCGTTGTTGCAGTGCACCATCGCGACCGGGTCGCCGGCCGGGGTGGTGACGAGGTCGAGTTCCTCGTGCACGCGCGACAGGCCGCGCTCGAGCACGACCATCGCGAAGATGCTCGTACCGGCGCTGACGTTGCCGGTGCGCGGCGCGACGGCGTTGGTGGCGACCATGCCGGTGCCGGCGTCGCCCTCGGGCGGACAGACCGGCGCACCGGCGGCGAGCGATCCCGTCGGGTCGAGGAACGCCGCGCCTTCGGCGGTGAGCGAACCGGCGTCGGCGCCGGCTGGCAGCACGGCCGGGAGGAGGTCGCGGATGCGGTCGGCACCGCCCGCCAGGCTGTCGAACCTGGCGATGAGGTCGGCGTCGTAGTCGCCGGTCGCGGAGTCGATGGGGAACATGCCGGATGCGTCGCCGACGCCGAGCACGCGCTCCCCGGTCAGACGCCAGTGGACGTACCCGGCGAGGGTCGTGAGGGAGCGCACCGCGGGCACGTGCGGCTCGGCGTCGAGGACGGCCTGGCGGTAGTGCGCGATCGACCAGCGCAGGGGGATGTTCACGCCGAACAGATCGGTGAGCTCCGCTGCGGCCGCGCCCGTCGAGGTGTTGCGCCACGTGCGGAACGGCACGAGCAGTCCGCCGTCGGCGTCGAAGGCGAGGTAGCCGTGCATCATGGCGGAGACGCCGACTGCGCCGACGGAGGCGAGCTCGACCCCGTGGATGCGGGCGACCTCGGCGCGGAGCGCCGCGTACGCGGCCTGCACGCCCGTCTCGACCGCGTCGAGCGAGTAGGTCCACACCCGGTCGACGAACTCGTTCTCCCATTCGTGCGCGCCGGTCGCGAGCACGACGGAGGGGTCGTCGGCGCGGACCAGGCACGCCTTGATGCGGGTCGAGCCGAGCTCGATGCCGAGGGCCGTCGCCCCCGCGGCGATGACGTCGGTGTGGTCGGTGTGCTGGCTCATCTGTGAACTCCGTCCGGCTGGATCGCGTGCCGTGGATGCGCACCGGTGCGCGCATCGCTCCGATGTTACCGGTCACAACGAGCCTTCGGCACCCGCGTGCGTGGTGGACTGGAAACGCAGTGGGAGGGAGTGGACCGTGTCGGAGGATCCGCGGCTCGCGGCCGCCCGGTACCGGATGCGGAAGGACCTCGGCCCGGACGCCGAGGCCGAGGCCGAGGCCGAGGCGGCAGCATCCGAGGGTCCGTCACGCGGCTCGACCGCGGCCGAGCGTGCGGCCTTCGTCGAGGTCTCGATCCAGCAGGCGATCCGCCGCGGCGAGTTCGACGACCTCCCCGGTGCCGGGAAGCCGCTCGAGGGGCTGGGCGACCGCTACGACCCGGACTGGTGGATCCGCCGCAAGATCGAGCGCGAGCAGTTGCGCGGGCTCGGGCCCCCGGCCATCACGCTGCGCACCGAGGACCGCGAGCTGGACGCGCGGCTCGACGCGATCCCGCGGGAGGCCGAGGTGCGCGAGGTGCTCGAGGACTTCAACCTGCGGGTGCGCGAGGCACGCCGGCAGCTGCTCGGCGGTCCCCCGGTGGTGACGCCGCTGCGCGACGTCGAGGCCGAGCTCGACGCGTGGCGTGCGCGCCGGGCCGCCCGCGACGAGGCCAGGCGCGCCGCGGCCGAGGCGGAGGCCGCCGAGCGCCGCCGCCGGCCCTGGTGGCGGCGGCGCGGCTGACATGACCCGCCCGCCCCCGCACGTCCCGTGTTCAGAACTCCGGACATCTGGCGCCACCGGCCGCGGCAACCGGTTGCACACCGCCGTCGGGGCGATCCGTCCTGAGTTTTGCGCGCAGCCGGCCCGTTCCCCGGCACGCGCACCCGGCCGAGCGCGCCGGCTCAGCGCCGCCGGGAGAGCACCGCGAGGTGCAGCGCCGTCTGCGTCTCACCGTCGTCGAGGTCGACGCCCAGCAGCTGCTCGATGCGCTCCAGCCGCTGGTAGAACACCGACCGGGACAGGTGGGATGCGGCGGCCGCCGCGGTGCGGTTGCCCGGGTGGGCGAGCATCGCCTCGAGCACGTCGAGCAGGTCGCCGTCCTTGCGTAGGTCGTGCGCGAGGAGCGGCGCCAGCATCCGTTCGCCGTGTGCGAGGAGACGGTGGTCCCCGGAGAGCTCGCCGATGAGGCGGGCGAGCGGCCGGTCCTCGGCGCGGAGCACGCCGGCGCCGCTGCCCTCGGCGAGCGCCACGGCCTCGCGGACCGAGCCGAGCGCGGCGTCGACGGCGTGCGCGTCGTGACCGATCGCGACGACGCCGCCGCGACCGGCGACCGCGAGCAGGCGTTCGGCCGCCGCGTCGTCGACCCTCGTCCCCGCCGGCAGCGAAGCCAGCACGCCGGTCACCCGGCCTCGCGCCGCGACGAGCACGCGGGCACCCGGAGGCAGGGCGGCACCGATCGCCGATGCGTCGCCGCCGCCGCGCAGCGCGAGCCCGACCAGCACGCGCCCCCGCACCGGGAAGCCGGCGGCCTCGAGGCGGGCGGTGACGGCGGTCTCGTGCGCGAACCTGCCGTCGAGGAGCGTGTGCAGCATCCGGGCCGAGCCGAACCGGTCCCACTCGGCGGTGCCGCCCTCGGCGAGCCGGCCGATCGCGAGCGCGATCGCGGCCTGCTCGAGGACGCTCCGGCGACCGGCGGGATGCTCGGGGCCGGGCAGGGCGATGAGACGGCCCCAGCGCGATCCGCGCGCTTCGACCGGCACCCGCAGCAGGTCGTCGCGGTCGAGACGGGACCGTTCGATCCAGCCCACGAGGGCGGCCTCCTCCTCGACGTCGGCGAAGGCGGCCACGACGACCTCGTGCGCGAGGTTCTCGAGCACCACGCCGCTACCGAGCGTCTGCGACGCCTGCCGGACGACATGGTCGGTGGGCGCGCCGCGCAGGGCGAGGGCGGTGAAGCGCTCGCGGACGTCGTCACGCGCGGCGAGCGCCGTGGTCTGCGCGGCGATGATGCGCGCGTGGACGGCCTCGGTGACCGCCACGAAGCGGATCTCCCGGTGCAGGGCCACGACGGCGAGCGCGTGCCGGTCGGCCGTGCGGACGACCGCCTCCGGCACCCGGGCGAAGCGGGTGCCGAGCTCGAGCACGATCCCGGCGATCCCCACCGCCACGAACCGTTCGACGAGGGCCTCCAGGGCGGCGTCGTCGGTCGGCCAGGCGCTGCCGGTGGTCAGCAGCAGCTCCCCGCCGTCGAGCAGCCTCGCGACGTCGGGGTTGTCGGATGCGTGCACCCACCGCACCGGGGCGTCCAGGCCCTCGCGGCCCGCCGCGACCTCCGGCATCCCGGCGCGGACGGCGTCGATGGCGAGCACGTCGCGCACGCGCCCCGCGACGAGTCCGGGGCCTGCCGGACGATCTGTCCGATCGATGCCGGATTCGGGACGGTCGGCCACTGCACCACCCCCTGCTTCCCTGCGATGCTTGCTTCGACCGGTATCACCGGCCCCGATCATTCTGTCCGTTGCCAGCATACGGAGCCCGCATGACCATCATCCGTCACCACATCGCAGGCCAGGAGGCGGGCGCGGCCGAGCGCACCGCCCCGGTCTACAACCCGGCCACCGGCGCCGTCGGCGCCGAGGTCGCGCTCGCCTCCACCGCCGAGGTCGACGCCGCGATCGAGGCCGCCGCCGCGGCCCTTCCCGGCTGGCGCGCGACCGGCCTCATCCGCCGCGCCGACGTCTTCTTCCGCCTGCGCCAGCTCCTCGTCGAGCGTCAGGACGACCTGGCCGCGATCATCACGCGCGAGCACGGCAAGGTCTTCTCCGACGCGAAGGGCGAGATCAGCCGCGGCATCGAGAACGTGGAGTTCGCGGCCGGACTCGTGCACCTGCTCAAGGGCGAGCACTCCGAGCAGGTCTCCCGCGGTGTCGACGTGCACTCGGTCAAGCAGCCGGTGGGCGTGGTCGGCGCGATCACCCCGTTCAACTTCCCGGCGATGGTCCCGCTGTGGATGGCCGCGTCGGCGATCGCGTGCGGCAACACGGTCGTGCTGAAGCCGAGCGAGAAGGACCCGTCCGCGTCGCTGTTCATCGCGAAGCTCTTCGAGGAGGCGGGCCTTCCCGCCGGCGTCCTGAACGTCGTGCACGGCGACAAGGTCGCGGTCGACGCGATCCTCGACAGCCCGACCGTCCGCGCCGTGAGCTTCGTGGGATCCACCCCGGTCGCCAAGGCGATCTACGAGCGCGCGAGCGCGAACGGCAAGCGCGTCCAGGCGCTCGGCGGCGCGAAGAACCACATGGTCGTCATGCCCGACGCCGACCTCGAGGGCGCGGCGGACGCCGCGGTCTCGGCCGCCTACGGCTCGGCCGGCGAACGCTGCATGGCCGTCTCGGTGCTGGTCGCGGTCGGCGACGAGACCGCCGACGCGCTCGTCGCGAAGGTGTCGGAGCGGATGCGGGCGCTGCAGATCGGCGACGGCACCGACCCGGCCAGCGAGATGGGGCCGCTCATCACCCGCGAGCACCGCGACAAGGTCGCGTCCTACGTGACCGGCGCGGCCGCGGAGGGCGCCACGGTCGTCGTCGACGGCACGCAGCAGTCCTTCGACGGCGACGGGTTCTTCATCGGCACGAGCCTCGTCGACCACGTGCGCCCGGGCATGAAGGTGTACGACGAGGAGATCTTCGGTCCGGTGCTCTCGGTCGTGCGCGTCCAGACGTACGAGGAGGCCGTCGAGCTCATCAACGCGAACCCGTTCGCGAACGGCGTGGCGATCTTCACCCGCGACGGCGGCACCGCCCGCCGCTTCGAGTTCGAGATCGAGGTCGGCATGGTCGGCGTGAACGTGCCGATCCCGGTGCCGATCGGCGCCTACTCCTTCGGCGGCTGGCGCAACTCGCTGTTCGGCGACTCGCACATCTACGGCCCCGAGTCCGTCCACTTCTACACCCGCAGCAAGGTCGTCACCTCGCGCTGGCCCGAGCCCAGCGAGTCGCAGATCGACCTCGGTTTCCCGAGCAACCACTGATCCGGAGGCGATGATGACCGTACAGACCGAGACGGATGCCGAAGCCGTCGTCCGCGCGGACGACCGCGGCCACGTGTTCCACTCCTGGAGCGCGCAGGGCGCGATCGACCCGCTGCCCGTCGCGGGTGGCGAGGGCTCGACCTTCTGGGACTACCGCGGCAACCGGTACCTGGACTTCTCCTCGCAGCTGGTGAACCTGAACCTCGGGCACCAGCATCCCGACCTCGTCGCGGCGATCCAGGAGCAGGCCGGGCGCCTCGCCACCATCCAGCCGTCGATGGCGAACGACGTGCGCGGCGAACTCGCGCGGCGGATCGTGGAGGTCGCCGGCCCGTCGTTCCAGAAGGTGTTCTTCACCAACGGCGGCGCCGACGCGAACGAGAACGCGGTGCGCATGGCGCGCGCGTTCACCGGTCGCCGCAAGGTGCTGTCGATGTACCGCAGCTACCACGGCAACACCACGACCGCGATCAGCCTCACCGGCGACCCGCGACGCTGGCAGAACGAGCCGGGCGACGGGTCGGTCGCGCACTTCTTCGGCCCGTACCTCTACCGGTCCGCGTTCCACGCGACCACCCCGGAGGAGGAGACCGAGCGCGCCCTCGCCCACCTGGAGCAGGTCATCGTGCTCGAGGGCGCCGGCACGATCGCGGCGCTGGTGCTCGAGACGGTCGTCGGCACCAACGGCGTGCTGGTGCCGCCGCCGGGCTACCTCAAGGGCGTCCGCGAGCTGTGCGATCGCTACGGCATCGTGTACATCGCCGACGAGGTCATGGTCGGCTTCGGCCGTGTGGGCGAGTGGTTCGCCTTCCAGGCGCACGACGTGGTCCCCGACCTCATCACCTTCGCGAAGGGTGTGAACTCGGGCTACGTGCCGCTCGGCGGCGTCGTGATCTCGGGCGAGATCGGCCGGTTCTTCGACGACCGCGTGTTCCAGGGCGGGCTCACCTACTCCGGACACCCGCTGGCGTGCGCCGCGGGCGTCGCGACGTTCGAGGTGTTCGAGCGCGACGGCATCCTCGAGCGGGTGCGCGACCTCGGCGAGCGCGTGGTGGCCCCGACGCTGGCCGAGTGGGCCGAGCGGCACGCGTCGGTCGGCGAGGTGCGCGGCTCGGGCCTCTTCTGGGCCGTGGAGCTGGTGCGCGACAAGGCCACCCGGGAGCCGCTCGTGCCGTTCAACGCGGCCGGCGCGGACGCCGCCCCGATGGGCGAGTTCGCCGGCGCCTGCAAGCGGGCCGGCCTGTGGCCGTTCATCCATTTCAACCGCACGCACGTCGCCCCGCCGCTCGTCATCGCCGAGGACGAGCTGCGCCAGGGCCTGGAGATCATCGACCGGGCGCTGGAGACGGCCGACGCCTACGCGCGCTGACGCCAGTCGTCGTCCGCACCGCCCCCGCCGTCGCCCACCGACGGCGGGGGCGGTGTCGTCATGCGCGTGGTCGGGACGGCGGCGGCGAGCACGACGCGATGCCCGTCCTGGGCGAGGCGGGTCGGCACCCCGAGCCGGACGAGTCCCATCCCGGCGCGCAGTCGCGTGCGCAGCCGCCCGGGGGTCGCGACCCGCACCCCCAGCACGCCGCCGCCGGCGTCGCGCACCGTGACCTCGGCGTCCCGCGCCGCGGCGTGCTTCACCGCGTTCACGAACGCCTCGCTGACCACGTCCGCGACGCGCCGCGAGGTGGTCCGGTCGGCGAGGTCGGCGGATGCGGCGGCGTCGATCTCGGTGCGGATGCGCAGGACCGGCGACCAGGCGTCCACGAGCGCGCGGAACGGATCCTCGTCATCCTCCTCCCGGGGCGCGAGCACGCGGTCGAGCCGTTGCCCGATCGAGCGGATGAACTCCTCGACCTGGGCCGGGGTCGCGGGCTCATCCTCGATCCCGGCCGCGAACACGACGCAGCGGCTCTGCACCTCGCCGTGGAGGGTGTCGGCGGCCCGGTGCACGAGCTCCGTCGTCGGTTCCGGGCGTCCGGATCCCGTGGCACGGATGGCCCAGAGCGCCTCGGTGAGCACCCGCTGCTCCGTCTCCGCCCGCCGGAAGGCGCCTTCCGCGAAGGCGGCGAGGATGGTGAGGGCCGGGATCGCCGGCACCGGGATCATCCAGATGAGCTCGCCTTCCCCCGCCACGGCCAGCAGCGCGAGCGGGACCGCCGTGCCGGTGACGAGGGAGCAGCAGATCACGAGGATCCCTCGCACACGCGGGGTGCGCTTCGCGGCGATGAACCAGGCGAGCAGCTCGCCAGCCGCCGTGACCCCGAAGACGACGAGCGCGCCGAGCGCGACGGTCCACGGCGGGAGTGTGCGCAACCCGTAGGGGAGGCTGGCGAACGTGAAGGCCGCGGCGACCAGGCCCACCGGCGGCGGTTCCAGCCGTGCCAGGAACGAGGGACGCGTGCGGACACCGTCGGTGGGGAGTCCGTTGTCGGCGAATTCGTCGAGATCGTGGCTGGCCTGCCGCACGGCGTCGGAGAAGGTGCGCACCCGTTCGAAGTCGACGACGCCCGTGCGCAGCTCGGCGGCACGTGCCCGCAGTTCCTCGACGACCGCGACGACGCGGGCCCGGGCCCGCCGCGCCTGCAGGCCCGTGCTGATGTCACCGCCGGCGAGCGCCGCGAGTGCGGCGCGCATCCGCCGGTTCACCCGGTTCGCGGTGTCGCTCGCCTCGACCGCGACGGCGACCATCGACAGCAGCACCAGCCACACCACGGCGTTCATGAGCATCCGCAGCGGCAGGTCGCCGGTGACCGGCCAGTCCGTCCACGAACGCACCAGCAGGTCGTTGAGCAGCGGCCGGAGCACGGACACCACGAGGGTCGTGCCGACCACCGTGACGCCGCGCGCGATCGGCGAGCGCAGCCGTCGCTCGGCGATGGCCGCCGGCAGCACGAGCAGGAAGCACGGCACCCAGCCGATCGCGGAGAGCACCATCGCGGTCGCGACCTCGTGCAGGTCGTCCGGCCGGCCGTACAGCGCGAGGATCGTGGCGGAGACCGGCAGGGCGACCAGCGCCGACCACCATGTGAAGAACCGTCCGCCGCTGACGGCGTCCCGCCATCGGTCCAGGACCGGCCCCCAGGCCGCGACGACGGGCGGCACCGCGCGCACCTCGTGCATCGCTGCATCTCCCCCGGGCCCTCGGGCAGGGCCGCAGCAGACACTCTACCGGCGGGATCGCTCCCGGCCGAGGGTCACAGGGCGGACAGGGCAGCGTCCAGGTCCGCGATGAGGTCGTCGACCGACTCGATGCCCACCGAGAGACGCACGAGTTCGACCGGGACGGCGAGCTCCGTGCCCCGCACCGAGGCGTGGGTCATGGCGTCGGGGTAGTTCAGCAGCGATTCCACGCCACCGAGCGACTCGGCGAGCGTGAACAGCTTCGTCGACTCGGAGAACCGTCGGGCGGCGGCGCCGTCCGCGAGCTCGAGCGAGACGATGCCGCCGAATCCGCGCATCTGCCGGGCGGCGAGCTCGTGTCCGGGGTGCTGCGGCAGGCCGGGGTAGTAGACGCGGGCGACGCGGGCGTCGGCGGCGAGGAACCGCGCGACGGCCTCGCCGTTCTCGCTGTGCCGCTGCATCCGCACCGCCAGCGTCTTGATGCCCCGGGTGGTGAGCCAGGCGTCGAGCGGGCCGGAGACGGCACCGGCGGCGAACTGCAGGAACCTCGCCTGCTCGGCGAGGGCGTCGTCGTTCAGCACGAGCGCACCGCCGACGACGTCGGAGTGCCCGCCGAGGTACTTCGTGGTGGAGTGGACCACGACGTCGGCACCGAGCGCGAGCGGCTGCTGCAGCGCGGGCGAGGCGAACGTGTTGTCCACCACGACGAGCGCGCCGGCGTCGTGACCGAGCCGGGCGAGTCCGGCGATGTCGCTGATCTTCAGCTGCGGGTTGGAGGGCGTCTCCACCCACAGGATGCGGGCGGGCCGCTCCTCGAGCGCCGCGCGCACCGCATCCAGGTCGCTCATGTCGACGACCCGGAGCCCGACCCCCCAGGGGCCGAGGATGCGGGCGATGAGGCGGTACGTACCGCCGTAGACGTCGCTGCCGAGCAGGACCTCGTCGCCGGGCTTCAGCACGGCGCGCAGGAGCGCGTCCTCGGCGGCGAGCCCCGAGGCGAACGACAGGGCGTGCGCGCCGCCCTCGATCGCGGCGAGCTGCTGTTCGAGCGCGGTGCGGGTGGGGTTGGCGCTGCGGCCGTACTCGTAGCCGCCGCGGAGGCCGCCGATGCCGTCCTGCGCGTACGTGGTCGAGAAGTGGACCGGCGGGATGACCGCACCGGTGGTGGGGTCGAACGCCTGCCCGGCGTGGACGGCGAGGCTGTCGAACCCGCGGGCGGGGCTGTCGGGGGTGGTCATCGTGCGGCTCCTGCGGGGTCCGTGGTGAAGGTGGCGGGGACGAGGGGTGCGGCGGGGTCGGGGAGTTCGTACCCGCGGGCCCGCATCCAGTCGTCGTCGTAGAGCTTGCTGAGGTAGCCGCGACCGTGGTCGGGGAGCACGACCACCACGAGCGCCTCCTTCGGCAGCTCACGGGCGACGCGCAGCGCCGCGGCGACCGCCATGCCGCTGGAGCCGCCGACGAGCAGCGCCTCCTCGCGGGCGAGGCGACGGGCCATCGCGAACGACTCGGCGTCGTCGATCCGCTCGTACCGGTCGACGACGGCCGGGTCGAAGGTGTCCGGGAGGAAGTCCTCGCCGACGCCCTCGACGTCGTACCCGTGGACGGGTCCGCCGGAGTAGATCGAGCCCTCCGGGTCGGCGCCGATGACGGTCACCGCGCCCTCGGAGACCTGCTTGAGGAACCGACCGGTGCCGGTGATGGTGCCGCCCGTGCCGATGCCGGCGACGAAGTGCGTCACGAGACCGTCGGTGTCGCGCCAGATCTCGGGGCCGGTGGTCTCGAAGTGGCCGCGCGGTCCGTTCTGGTTCGCGAACTGATTGGGCTTGAAGGCGCCGGGGATCTCCCGCGCGAGCCGGTCCGAGACGCTGTAGTAGGAGCGCGGGTCCTCCGGCGGCACGTTCGTCGGGACGATGACGACCTCGGCGCCGTAGGCGCGCAGGACCGCGACCTTCTCGCCGTCGAACTTGTCGGGCACGACGAACACCATCCGGTACCCGCGCTCCTGGGCGACCAGCGCGAGGCCGACGCCGGTGTTGCCGCTCGTGGGCTCCACGATCGTCCCGCCGGGCTGGAGGAGGCCGTCGCGCTCGGCGGCGTCGATGATGTTGCGGGCGATGCGGTCCTTCGCGGAACCGCCCGGGTTGAAGTACTCCACCTTCGCCAGCACGGTGGCTTCGATGCCCTCGGTGACGCGGCTGAGGCGGACGAGCGGGGTGTTGCCGACGAGTTCGGCGACGCTGTGTGCGTAACGCATTGCGGATGTCCTGTCCGTGGGGGCGCCGTCACCGGGACGGTGGGCGCAGGGTCGTGTGGTCGGAGGTGGTCGGGCGCGCGGCGATGCGCGGGGGATCACTCAGCGACAACAACGACAGGTCAGCACGCGATCGACCCTATACGACCCCTCCGGGCGTCGCCACCCGGCCGTGAAACACACGGACGTCCGGCTCGCTCACCGGGCGGCGACGACGTCGCCCCACGGGGTCGGGCCGACCGCGACCGGCCGTCCCGGGGTCCGCGACCACTGACTCCAGGAGCCGGGGAAGACCCGCGCCTCGATGCCGGCATGGGCGAGGGCGAGCGCGGTGTGCGCGGCGGCGATCCCCGACCCGCAGGAGACGACGAGTCCCTCGGTGGAGCGGATGCCGGCCTGTCCGAGCACGCGGCGGATGTGGAGCGGGTCGCGCAGCCGCCCGTCCGCGTCGATGTGTGCGAGCGTCGGCACGTTGTGGGCACCGGGGATGTGCCCCGCCACCGGGTCCACGCCCGGCACGCTGCCGCGGTAGTGCTGCGGCGAGCGCGCGTCGACGAGCCGGCCCTCGACCGCGGCGGCCGCGGCGGCGTCGATGTCCGCGACACCGGGGTCGGCGTCGGTCAGCACCACGTCGCCCGGCGGCGGCAGCACGTCGCCGCCGTCGAGGAGCCCGCCGAGCCCGATCCAGCCGCGGATCCCCCCGTCGAGGACGCGCACGTCCACGCCTCGACGTCGCAGCAGCCACCAGAGCCGGGCCGCCGCGACCCCGTCGTTGTCGTCGTAGCCCACGACGAGGTCGCCGACCCGGACGCCCCAGCGCCGCGCCGCGCGCTGCAGGCGGTCGAGGGTGGGCAGCGGATGGCGTCCCGCCTCAGGATGCCCCGGCTCGCTCAGCTCCCGCTCGAGGTCGACGTAGACGGCGCCGGGGAGGTGCCCGGCGAGGTAGGCGGGGCGTCCCTCGGGGAGGTCCAGCCGCCAGCGCACGTCGAGCAGCCGCACCGGCCGAGGGCGGTGCAGCGCGTCGGCGAGCTCCGCCGGGGTGATGAGGGGGACCACCCTGCGAGCCTCACCCGGACGGCCCGGGGCGCACCACGGGGTCCGACACATGCCGTCATCCGCCGTCACGCCGCGTCACGCGCCGACACCGGGCGACATCCCTTGCGGGAAGCGCTTGGAGAACGCAACCCCTCGGCCCCCCCGACCCCGGCGCGTAATCTCCTCGCATGTTCGTGCTCTCAGGCGGTCCCCGTGCGGGACAACTGGTCGACGACCTCCCCGTCGGCTACCGCCTCATCGGGGCGCAGGCGGAGGGGCCCTCGCACCTCATCGTCGGCGACATGGTCGCCGCGGTCGCCGTCTGGACCGAGGCGCACGGCACCCCCGCCTGATTCTGCACTTGCGCGCCTTCCGTGCAACAATGCACTACATGAGCGAAAGTGCAGGTGGCGCGCGCGAGCGCCGTCGGACCGAGACGGTGCGCACGCTCGTCCGTCTCGCCCGCACCGCCACCGCCGAGCACGGCATCCACGGGTTCACCGTCGAGGAGCTGTGCGAGTCCGCCGGCCTCTCCCGGCGCACGTTCTTCAACCACTTCGCGTCCAAGGAGGACGCGGTCCTCGGCATCCCGCTCCACACCGACGAGGAGGCGCTCACGTCGGCCTTCATCGCCCGCGGCGGCGCGCACGGCCGGATCTCCCCCACGCTCTTCGACGACCTCGCCGACCTCGCCGTCGCACGGTGGCGCACGATGGACATCGCCCCCGAGACCGCCCGCGAACTCTTCGCCGCGGTGGAACGCGAACCGCGCCTGCTCGCGAGGATGCTGGAGCACGCGGATGCCGCGGCACGCGCCGACGCGCGCCTCATCGAGCAGCGTGAGGGACTGCCGTCGGGCGACCCGCGCGCGCAGATCGCCGCCACGGTGATCGGCGCACTCGTCCGGTCCGCCACCGACGAGTTCCTCGGCTCGGACCGGGCCGAGGCCTTCGAACACGTCTTCCTGCGCCGGATCGCCGCCGCGCGCGACCTCTTCGCGACCCAGGTCGCACCGACCACGGAAGGACCCCGGTGACCACTCCCACCGCGGGCGCGGACGCGCCCCTCCTGCTGACGAAACGCCGCATCTGGATCATCTTCTCGGCGCTCATCGCCGGGATGCTGCTGGCCAGCCTGGACCAGACCATCGTCTCGACGGCGATGCCCACGATCGTCGGGCAGCTCGGCGGCGTCGAGCACCAGGTGTGGATCACGACGGCCTACATCCTCGCCACGACCATCGTCATGCCGATCTACGGCAAGTTCGGCGACGTCCTGGGCCGACGCCGGCTGTTCCTCGTCGCGATCGCGATCTTCACCCTCGCCTCGATCGCCTGCGCGTTCGCCTCCGACTTCTGGATGTTCGTCGTCTTCCGCGCCGCGCAGGGTCTCGGCGGCGGCGGGCTCATGATCCTCTCGCAGGCGATCATCGCCGACATCGTGCCCGCGAACGAGCGCGGCAAGTACCTGGGCCCGCTCGGCGGCATCTTCGGCCTTTCGGCCGTCGCCGGCCCCCTCCTCGGCGGCTTCTTCGTCGACCACCTCACCTGGCAGTGGGCGTTCTACATCAACATCCCGGTGGGCATCGCCGCGTTCGTCATCGCGCTGGTCGCCCTCCAGCTGCCGAACAAGCGGGCGACGAAGCGCATCGACTGGCTCGGTGTCGTGTTCCTGTCCGCCGCGACGACCTGCCTCATCCTCTTCACCGATCTCGGCGGCGACGCCGACTTCGGCTGGAGTTCGCTCGCGACCTGGGCGTGGGGCGTGGGGACGGTCGTCGCGATCGTGCTGTTCATCCTCACCGAGGCGCGCGCGGAGGACCCGATCATGCCGCTCGCGCTGTTCCGCAACCCGATCTTCATCAACGCGACGGCGATCGGCCTCGTGCTCGGCATCGGCATGTTCGCCGCGATCGGGTTCGTCCCGACGTTCCTGCAGATGTCCTCCGGCACCTCCGCCGCCGCGTCCGGCCTGCTCATGCTGCCGATGATGGCGGGCCTCATGGGCACCTCGATCGCCTCCGGCATCGCGATCACCAAGACCCAGAAGTACAAGATCTACCCGATCCTCGGCACGATCGTCACGGGCATCGCGATGGTGTGCATGACGACGCTCGAGGCGGCCACTCCCGTCTGGCTGATCTGCGTCTACCTGTTCATCTTCGGCGCGGGTCTCGGCCTCATCATGCAGGTCGTCGTGCTCGTCGTGCAGAACGCGGTCCCCGCAGCCGACCTCGGCACCGCCACGAGCTCGAACAACTACTTCCGCGAGGTGGGCGCCGCCCTCGGCACCGCCGTCTTCGGCACGCTGTTCACGAGCCGGCTCAGCGAGAACCTCCGCGCGGTCTTCGCCGCGGCGGGGGCGAGCCCGGAGGATGCGGCCCAGGCCACGGCGACGATCGACCCGGCCAAGCTCGCCGAACTGCCGGACGCTCTGCGCACCGGCGTCGTCGACGCGTACGCGGACGCCCTCGCACCGGTGTTCTGGTACCTCATCCCGTTCATCGTCATCGCGCTCGTGCTGGCGCTGTTCCTCAAGCAGATCCCGCTGTCCGACGTCTCCGGGCTCGTCGCCCGCGGTGAGGCGATCGGCGGGGAGGAGGCGGAACGGCTCGAGGCGGCACAGCGTGCGACCGCGCCCGGGCAGGCGCCCGCGACCGCCACCGCGGTCCTCGACCGCGACGCGGACGCGGATCCCGCCCCGGAGTCCGACCCGCGCGCGTGAGCCGGGGCCCGCGTCAGCGGGCGGCGGCGAGCCGATCCAGCGCCGTGCCGAGGTCGAGCGTCTGCGCGACCTCCACGGCGCGGTCCGCGCGACGGCCGAGGTACACGACGTGGATGCGGCCGACGACGTCGACGAAGCCGACCGGCTCGTCACCGTCGCACACCGTGTAGCTGTCGAACCCGGTCCGCTCCAGCCGGAGGCCGTGGCCGGCCTGCACCGGCAGCTCGATGGGCTGGGTCGGCGGGAGCGCCTCGACGTCCGGGGTGGTGGAGTGGACCGCGTGGAACATGGATGCGCCCTTCGCCGGGGTGGAGTGGATGCTCCGATGATGGCCCTGCGGACCGTCGCCGCATCCGCCCTTCCGCCGGCGCGCGGGACGTGCTAGCCGATCAGCGGTAGGCGCGCTCGTACGCCCCCGGCACGAGCGCGTCGTCCACCCCGAGGTCGCGGGCGGCGTGGATCGCGAAGTGGGGGTCGCGCAGCATCCCCCGCCCCGTCATGACGACGTCCGCCTGACCGGTGACGAGCACGTGCTCGGCCTGGAACGCGTTGTCGATGAGCCCGACGGCCGCCACCGGCGTGCCGGTCGCCTCGCGCACGGCGGCGGCGAACGAGACCTGGTAGCCGGGACCGGTCGGGATGGCCGCGGGGGCGTTCCCGCCGCTCGAGACGTCGAACAGGTCGGCGCCGTGATCGCGGGCCCAGCCGGCCACCGTGCAGGTGTCCTCGAGGGACCATCCGCCCTCGACCCAGTCGGTCGCCGAGAAGCGGACGAGCAGGGCGAGCCCGTCGCCGATCTCGCGCCGCACCGCGTCGATGACCTCGAGCAGCAGGCGCGCGCGGTTCGCCAGCGTTCCGCCGTACGCGTCGTCCCGGTGGTTGCTGAGGGGCGAGAGGAACTCGTGGAGCAGGTACCCGTGCGCGGCGTGCACCTCGATGAGCGAGAATCCGGCGTCGGCGGCGCGGCGCGCGGCCCGCGCGAACGCGTCGACCACGCCTCGGATCCCGTCCTCGTCGAGGGCGTCGGGCGCCGCGAGGCCCTCGAACGGGACGGCGCTCGGCGCGACGGTGCGCCACCCGCCCTCCTCGGGCGGGATGGACCCGGTGCCCGCGGCGTCGTACGGCCGGTGGGTGGACGCCTTGCGACCGGCGTGGGCGAGCTGGATGCCGGCCACGGCGCCCTGCGCCCGGATGAATTCCACGAGGGGGCGCAGGGCGTCGCGCTGCGCGTCGTTCCAGAGTCCGAGGTCCTGCGGGCTGATGCGCCCCTCCGGCACCACGGCGGTGGCCTCCAGGATCACGGCGCCGGCGCCGCCGCGCGCGAGGGCGCCCAGGTGCACGAGGTGCCAGGGGGTGGGCATGCCGTCCTGGTCGGTCGCGGCGTACTGGCACATCGGCGGCACCCAGAGCCGGTTGCGCACCTCGACGTCGCGGATGGTGAGCGGGGTGAACAGCATCCGCGCACGGGGGACGGACATGACGGACCTCCTGAAGGCCGGGGGTGACGTGGGATCAGAGACCGAGACGGCGCGTGAAGGCGTTCGCGAACCGTCCGTCGGGGTCGAGACGGGCGCGGAGCCGTACGAAGTCGTCCCAGTGGGGGTAGCGCCCGCGCAGGGTCTCGGCATCGAGGGTGAAGAGCTTGCCCCAGTGCGGTCGCGCCGATGCGGGGAGCACCGCCTCGATCTGCGGGAGCAGCGCCAGCACAGCGGACTGGTCGGGTCGCCAGGTGAAGTGCAGCCCCACGGTGTCCCGTCCCTGCGCGCCGCTCAGCCACAGGTCGTCGGCGGCGACCGTGCGCACCTCGCAGATCTGCAGCAGCGGACGGATGCGGTCGGCGATCCCGCGCAACGCCTCGATCGCCGCGACGGCGTCCTCCCGCGCGATGAGGTACTCCGTCTGCAGTTCGTCCCCGGCGGAGGGGGTGAAGGCGAGACGGAAGTGCGGGAGCCGTTCGTACCAGGGGCCGGGTACCCCGCCCTGCGCGGTCGCGGGCGCCGGGTCGGCACCGGGGATCGGATGCCGCGGGCCGTCGGCCTCGCGGGCGCCGATCGCGGCGGCGTCGAGGCCCCGGTCGCCGGCACGGGCCTTCGTCCAGATCTGGTCGACGCGGTCGGGGTCCTGCCAGGTGGTGAAGACGCTCACGCTCCGGGCGGCGGCGGTCACGGCGTCGAGGTCGGCGAGGATGCGGTCCCAGTCGCCGCCGTCGTAGACGGTCTGGGCGATGTCGTAGGCGGGTTCGACGTCGACGTCGAGATGGGTGACCACGCCGAGCGCACCGAGGCCCACGACGACGCCCGGGAAGTCCGCGTCGCCGCGGGCGTAGCGGCGGAGTTCGCCGTCCGCCGTGAGCAGCTCGACGGCCGCGACCGCACCGGCGAGCGAGCGGGAGCGGTCCCCGGAACCGTGCGTGCCGGTCTGGACCGCCCCGCCGATGGAGATGTGCGGCAGCGACGCGAGATTGCCGAACGCGACGCCCGCGGCGTGGAGCTGCGGCGCGACGTCGCCGTACCGCGACCCGGCGGGGACGCGCACGCGCGCGCGTCCGTCCAGGAGCACGTCGCCGGCGAGCGCGCGCAGCGAGACGAGGACGCCCTCGGTGTCGGCGATGTCGTTGAAGCAGTGACGCGAACCGAGCACGCGCAGGCTCGGCTCACGGCGGACGACGGACGCGAGCTCGGCGAGCGATGCCGGCTCGACGAGACGGGTGGCCGAGTAGGCGAGGTTGCCGGCCCAGTTGCGGCCGACGACGGGTTCAGGCCGCTTCACGGCGGCGACCGGCGGAAGGGAGGGAGCGGGGTTCGCCCGTCCGGGCGGGGATGCGCTGCACGGTTCGATGGTAACCACCAGACGGCGCCGCGTGGGCCGCCGGCCTCAACCCGCGACGACGGCGTCCTCCGCCTGCGCGGCCTCGTCGAGCATGGCACGGGCGGCGTCCTCGTCGATGCCGAGCGAGAGGGCGAGTTCGGCCCCGAGGGACGCGCGCACCTCACGGAGGATGTCGCGTTCGGCGCCGGCGTGCGGCTCGGCGCCGGAGGAGCGGACGATGTCGCGGAAGACACCGGCCTTCGCATCCGGGGTGCCGAGGTTCAGCCGCTCGTGGTACGCCTTGATCCGCCGCGACCACTGCTTCTCGACCGGACCGGCGGGCAGCCGGATCAGCGCGAGCAGGGCATCGATCTCGGCGGCGGTGAGCAGGGCGCGCAGCCCGATCTCGTCCGCCTTCTCGACGGGGACGCTGATGCGCAGCCCCCCGCCGACGGTCTCGAGCTCCAGGTAGTCGATCCCGGTGCCGCGGACGGTGCGGGTCTTCAGCTCCCGGATCGTCATGGGACCGTGGACGGGATGGACGATGGTCTGTCCGGCGGAGAAGCGCATCTGGAACCTCGTTCTCGGGGGATCCACCGATTTTACCGCGGCCCTCCCCCGTCAGCCCGGGCACGGTGTCAGTCCAGGAGGTCGCCCATCTTCTTCGCGATGAGCTCCGTGGCGAGCTTGGGGTTCAGCCGCGCCAGCTTGTCCATCGCCGCCGCGTCCGAGCCGATCGTGGCACGGAAGGCGCCCTTCTCGATCGCACGGACGATGATCCTGGCGGCCTCGACCGGGCTCGTCGTCTTCATCGCGGTCGTGTCCGCCGTCTCGCCGCCCGCGACGGCGACGCCGGAGTTCGCCGCGATGTCGGTACCGATCGCGCCGGGGTAGACGACGGTGACCGCGACCGGGGTGTCGAGGAGTTCGGCGTAGAGCGCCTCGGTCAGGAGGGTCACGGCCGCCTTCGACGCGCCGTAGACGGCCTGCCCGGGCACCGGTGCGTACGCGCCCATGCTCGACACGTTCACCAGTGCCGCGGCGGGGCGCACGGTCAGGTGCGGCAGGAACGTCTTGCAGAGGTTCACGACACCCCAGAAGTTCACGTTCATGACCTTCTCGATCTCCTCGTACGGCAGATCGACGACCTTCACGAACTTCTGGATGATCCCGGCCACGTTCACGAGCCCGTCGATCGCGCCGTGCGCGGCGAGCACCGCCTCGGGGAGCCGTTCGACGGCGGCCCGGTCGGTGATGTCGAGCGGGTGGGCGGAGAACGCCGGGACGCCGCCCGCGAGATCGGCCGTCCGCGCGAGGCCGGCCTCGCTGAGGTCCACCCCGGCGACCGATGCGCCCCGCGCCAGCAGCTGGAGGGCGAGTTCGCGCCCGATGCCGTTGCCCGCGCCCGTGACGACGAAGACCTTGCCTGCGATGTCCATCCGCTTCCCCCATCGGCCCCGGCGGGGCCACGGTGTCATCCAAGCAGAGTCAGGAACCGTCGACGAGCTCCCTGAGGCAGAGCGCGTCGCGCACGGCGTGCCCCTCACCGTCGTTGTCGAAGAAGACCATGACCTCGTGTCCGTCGGCCTCCCATTCGCGGATGCGGTCACGCCACCAGCGGAGGTCGTCCTCGCCGTACGAGCCGGCGTAGAGCGTGTGCGGGTCGGGACCGTGCAGGCGGGCGTAGACGAGCGGTGCCGTCGCCCGGAGCTCGCACGCGAGCCCCGCACCGCTCATCACGCAGTACGACGCGCCGTGGCGCTCCAGGATCCCGAAGACCCGGTCGTCGACCCACGACGGATGCCTGAGCTCCATGACCGGGCGGAGCCCTGTCGGCACCGCGCCGAGGAACGCCTCGAGCCGGTCGTCGTCCCGCGCCATGTCGGGCGGCAGCTGCACCAGGAGCGGACCGAGGTGCGCGCCCAGCGCTGCCGTGGCGGAACGGATGCGGTCGAGCCACACGTCCGGGTCGGCGAGCCGCTTGCCGTGGCTGAGTCCGCGCGGCGCCTTCACCGCGAACGTGAAGCCCTCCGGGACGCGGGCGGCCCATGCCGCGAACCGCGCCTCGGAGGGCCATCGGTAGAAACTGCCGTTCAGCTCGACGATGTCGAAGGAGTCGGTGTAGCGCTCGAGCCACCGCGCCGCCGGCACGCCCCGGTAGAGCACCTGCCGCCAGTGCGGGTAGGTCCAGCCGGAGGTCCCGATGCGCACCATCGCGGCAGCCTACCCGCCGGGGCGCGGCCGCGTCAGACCTGGTAGCCCTGGTAGCGGCGGAACAGCTTCGAGAGCATCAGCACGGTCTGCAGCACCGTGACGACACCGACGATCGGCCAGCCGACCCACAGGATCGACGACTGCGCGACCGGCCCCAGCAGGTTCCAGATGACGGCCATCGCGATGAGCACGATGACGAGCATGACCAGCGGCACCCAGTGGCCGAGTGTGCCGCCGCCGCGCTCCGCCTTGGCCTGCATGGCCCAGTTGTCGACCTTCTTGCGGGACAGGAAGCGCGACCACGAGCGCAGGAAGTGCCCGATCCGGATCCACATGAAGATCTCGGCGGGGAACACGAGCGCCGCGAAGAGAATGTCGCGGTTCGTGCAGTACTTCATGGTCCGGGCGATGCGGAGGTTCAGCAGCACGGCCACCGCCGGCGGGATGAGCCACCACGGCGAGAACACGAACGCGTTGATCGACAGCGACCCGGCGAGCAGGATCAGGAACGCCACGCGCACGAAGAGGTTCGTGAGCATCCCGAAGTTCTCGAACCAGCGCAGGCGCAGGTTGGGGTGGAAGGGCTGCCCCTTCGTGTCGCCGCGCTGTCCCGGCCACATGAGCTCGATCGCGCCGTAGGTCCACTTCACCTGCTGCGCGTCGTAGCCCTTGAGGGTCGTCATGCCGCCGACCGCGGCGCGCGCGTACGGGCTGATCTTCGTCAGGTAGCCGGCGCTCTTGATCTGCAGCGACAGCAGCGAGTCCTCGACCTCGCTGTCCTTCACCCAGGGCGTGGACTGGTGGTTGGCCTTCATCGCATCACGAAGGGCGTTGGTGGAGAAGATCGAGAACTGTCCGCCCAGCACCGCCATGTTGCGGCCGCGCAGCAGGTTCTGCAGGTTGAACGCGGCGAACTGGGTGCGCTGCCCGGCGATGAGGAACTTCGCGACGAGGCCGTTGATGGGGCGGTCGTCGATCGTGTAGATGGCGGAGATGCCGCCGATGCGGGTGTCGCTGACCGCCTCGGTCTCCAGGTACTCGACCGCGCGAGGATCGGCGACCGTGTCGCCGTCGACGCCGAGCAGGAAGTCGCATCCCTCGACGAGCGAGTAGCCGTAGTTGAGCGCGCCGACCTTCTTGTCCGGGTTCTTGCCGATGTCGTGCACGAACACCTCGGTGAACTGCTCGCCGAGGTCGGTCGTGATCTCGTGCGGGCCGGCATACTGCGCGGCGATCTTGGCGGTGTCGTCGGTGGTGTTGTTGATCACGACGTGGATCACGTCGGGCACGCGGGTCTGCTTGAGCAGCGCCTCGATCACGTCGGCGATCGATTCGGCCTCGTTGTACGCGGGGATGACGCAGCCGATGGTCGACCGGTGGACGGTGGTGTTCTCCAGCACCGCCATGAAGTCCTCGTCGAAGCCGGGGGCGTCGGCGAAGGGATCCTGCGTCAGCGGCAACGGCTCGAGGGCCTGGGCGGGCTGGTAGGACATCCGCGGGTCGGACATGGGGTCTCGCATCCTGCTCGGTGGGCCCGCGTCGGTGTGCTGCGGGCGCTGCGCCGATTCGGTCGTCGGCGTCGATGACCACGTTGCTACACTCCCCGCAAGGTTCGCGCCGCTGGTCGCGAACCCGAGCGCAAGATTTCCGCAAGATTCGCGGAACCCGGGGGATCGATGAGCGCGACCGAGTTGAGTGCCCTGCTCACCGTGTGCCTGCTGGCGACGGGGGCGGTGCTGGCGCTGCGCACGGACGGGCTGCGCGACCGGGGTCCGCGGGGTGTGCTGCTGCGGTACGCGGCCGTCGGCGGGGTCGCCGGGATGCTGTGCGCGCTGATGACGCTCGCGGAGGAGCGCGGCGGGACGGTGCTCGCACTCGCGCTCGCGAACGGCGCCATGGTGTTCGCCCCCGCCGTGCTGTGGGTGGCGCTGCGCCGGCTCAACGGCCGCTCCCGCGCGGCCATGGCCGGCGCCCTGCTGCTGTCCGGATCGGTCGCGGCGACCGCGCCGCTGCTGGGCGGGGCGGGAAGCGGGGTCGCGAAGTCGATCGCGCTGACCGTGGTGTGCGTGCTCGCCGCGGTCGAGGCGTGGACGCAGCCGGTCTCCCGGCTCGTCGGCGCACGGGCGGTGCAGGCCGTGGCCGTCGGGTACGGCCTCTACAGCGCCCTGCGGGTGGTCGCGGTGAGCTGCATCGGCGACGACGCGGTACGCCCGGGCGGCGCACTGAGCCCGGTCAGCACCCTCGTGAGCGTCGCGGCCGTGGCGCTGCTCAGCCTCGGCATCGGACGGATGGCGGCGGACCTCGGACGCGCCGGCGGGGCGGGCCACGCCCGCATCCGCGACGTGTCCGCGCTGCGCGCGTGGGTGCGTGAGCGGTTCGCCGCCGGCGAGCCGGTCACGCTGGTGACCCTGTCCCTCCCCGACCTGCCCCTCATCCGCATCGCGCACGGGCCGGTCCGGGCGGCGTCCGTGGAGGACGCGCTGTGCCGTGCGGTCCGTGAGGTGGCGCCGGAGACGGTGCCGGTCGCGGCGCTGCCCGGCGGGGTCGTGCTCGTGCCGCTGCTGCCGACCGAGGACAACGCACGGCAGGGGATGCTGCTGCGCCGTCGGTTCGAGGAGTCCACCCCGCTGGTGGCATACGAGGACCTGCCGGAGATCGCGGTGTCACGGGCCGAGCCCGGGGACGAGGCGGCGTTCGAGGCGTATCTGCGGATGCTGCGGCGTGGTCGCGGGGCGTGGGTGCGCCCGGTCTGAACGCGGCTCAGTCCGGGTAGATCGCGACGGGGAGGTACTGGTAGATCACCTGCTGCTGGAACGAGCTGTCGGTGTTCGCCGTCCCCTCGACCGACACCGTGAACGCGAACTCGAGCGTGAGACCGTAGGTGTCCGCGGGGAGCTGCTGGATCGTCTGCCCTTCGACGAGGAGTCCCCCCTGGAAGTGGTTCAGCAGCAGGCCGCGATCGGAGCGGAGCGTGTCCGAGGGCACGAGGGTGCGCGGGTCGGCCGCGAACTGATAGGCCGTCTGCGTCTGACCGGAGCTCTGCGCGGTCTGCCCGTTGATCTGCACGGAGGAGATGTACACGCGCCGCTTCTCGGCGAGGACGGCCTTGTCGTCGACCCTGCTGTCGTAGACGTTGATCGCGAACCCGAAGGTCTTGGGGCGCGTCGGTGTCCACTCCATCGTGCGCTTGGGGTCCTCGGCCCAGACGTCCAGGTTGACGGTGAGCCCGTCGGCGATGTCGCTGGTGAGGGTCACCGACCCGTCATAGGTGAACTGCGAGTTGAAGAGCATCGACGCCGACGGGGACGCGACGGGGGTGGCGACCACCCCGACCGGCTCCCCCTGCAGGTTGTTGAACGTGTCGACGAGCTGGGCGCAGCCCGTCAGCGCGGTGCCGCCGGCGAGCGCCAGCACGGCCAGGGCGGCGGTGCGCCGGAGGCGGCGACCGGTCGATCGAGAGTTCACGGGTCCACTCCTCGGAGTCGCCGGCGTCGGCGACGGGGATCTCGGCTCCCGGCGGACCGGGTTCGGGTGTGTGCCTTCCCGGCGAAGAGAAATCCTGGACGGCGGTGCCAAATTATACGTCAGCATCCGTAGACTCGCCTGCATGTCAGCCGGGGACGTCATCGCCGCCTCCCCGGTCGTGGAGCCCGAGCCCGACACCACGGCCCGCACCCGCTCGGTGTGGGCGTCGCAGTTGCTGCTGGCCGCGGTCGTCGTCGTGGTCGCGCTCATCGTGCAGGCGCTCGCACCGGAGCAGTTCGCCACCTGGCAGTTCGCCACCGGCGTCGCGGCCATCGTGGTGGTGACGGCCGTGTCCCTCGCCATGCCGTGGCAGCGTCTCCCCCGTGGCGCGATCCTGGCACTGCCCATGCTGGACATCGTCGCCATCGGGCTGATGGCGCACGGCAGCGCGATCTCCACCGGGTTCCTCTGGGTGTTCCCGGTCGTGTGGATCGCGACCCACTTCGGCCTCGCGGCCATGCTGACCGGCGGCGCGCTCATCTGCCTGCTGATGCTCGTGGACGCGGTGTCGAACCGCGACGACGAGGCCGCGGTCGGGTCCCTGCTCATCGTGCTGCTCTCGCTCACGTTCCTCACGATCAGCACGGCGCTGACGACCCGCCAGACCCGGGCGTTCCAGACACTGCTGCGCCGCCAGGCCGGAAAGCTGCAGGAGACGGTGACCGACGTGCGGGCGCAGGGGCACCGCATCCGGTTCCTGCTCGACTCGGTCGACCTCGGCATCGTCCGGGTCGCCCCCGACGGCCGCGTCCTCACCGTCAACGACACCTATCTGTCGCTGTACGGCCTCGACCCCGACCGTCCCGGTGAGCCCGGCCGCAGCGTCGAGTACTCCTCGCTGCGCGGCGAGCCGCTCCCGCCCCACCGCCGTCCGCTCGCACGCGCCGCCGCCGGGGAACCCGTCGAGGACGAGCTGGTGTGGCTGTTCGACGCGGAGGGTGCGTGGCGGGCGGTGGCGGTGTCGATCCGCCCGTTGCCGCCGACGACCGGGGAGGAGGCGAGCACCCTCCTCATGGTGCGGGAGGTGACGGCCCTCATCGAATCGCAGCTGGCACGCGACCGCATCGCGACGATCGTGTCGCACGAGCTGCGGAACCCCCTCACGGCGGTGCTCGGGCACGCCGAGCTGCTGGCGGAGGACGACACGCTCCCCGAGCGCGCGCGCGAGCAGGTGCGGGTGATCGAGGCGGCCTCCCACCGCATGCGCCATCTCATCGAGGAGATCCTCGCCCACCCGCACGACGGGTCGAGCGCCCGGCTCGTGCGCACGCCGATCGATCTGCGGCGCATCGTGGGTGCGTCCGTCGCCTCCTTCCAGCCGGTGGCGGATGCCGGTGGCGTGACCGTCCACGTGGATGCGCCCCGTGCCCTCCCCGCCGTCGGGGACGCCTTCCGGCTCCGGCAGGTCGTGGACAACCTCCTCAGCAACGCGATCAAGTACACGCCCCCGGGAGGCGGGGTGACCGTCCGGGGCGAGGCGGCGGACGGCGTCGTGCGCATCGCCGTCGTCGACGAGGGCGTGGGCATCGCCGCGGCCGACCTGGAACGCGTGTTCGACCCGTACTTCCGCGCCGCGACCGCGCGTGCGAGCGGGGTCGGCGGCACGGGCCTCGGGATGGGGATCGCGCGCTCGATCGTGGAGTCGCACGGCGGTCGGCTCGAGCTCACGTCCGAGCAGGGCGTCGGGACGACCGTGACGGTGACCGTGCCGGTGGAGGGATGACCGGATGACGGACCTGTCCGCCCTCACCCTCGGTGTCCCGCAGGCCGCGACCGCGACCCTCGCCGTGATGCTCGTCGTGCCGCTGGCGTTCCTCGCCCGGCCGTGCCGGGCGACGCTGCTGTGGGCGCTGATGACGATCGTCGCCGCGGCGGGGATCTACACCGTCCTGTCGGCGGAGCTCGTGGGCGCGGAGCGGGTGCGCCGGGTCGCACTGGCCGGGATGTTGGCGGCGGTCCCCCTGCTGTGGTCGGGACTGCGCGCCTGGCGTGGTGCTCGGGCGCACGAATGGGCGGCGCCGGCATACGGGGTCGCGGCGATCGTCGCGCTCGGGGTCGTCCCGGACGACGCGTTCTCGGTCGCGTTCCGCATCGTCTTCTACGGCGCGAGCGTGTTCGCCGGGCTCAGCGCCGTGGAGTTGCGGCGGCTGCCGGAGCGCGACACCGGTCCGCTGATCCCGCTCGTGGTGCTGTGCACGCTGTTCGCGGCGCTCGGGCTCGCGGTACTGGTCGGGGGTGTCCTCGCGCCTGGCGCGGCGGGCGACTTCTCGATGGTCCGAGCGGTGAACTCGATCGGGGTCATCGCGTTCCTCGTCTGCGCGCTGCTCGCGGTCATCACCCTCGCCCAGTCCGGCCCCGCGTCCGCCGCGGCGACGCGGGGCGACGCCCTCCGCACGGTGGCGGACCGCCTGCGCCGTGCGCGCGCCCGGGGCGAGACCGGGTGGGCGCTGCTGGCGGTGCAGCTCGACGACGCGGCCGAACTGTCGCAGGTGCTCGGACGGGACAGATTCCACGATCTCGCGGCACGGTTCCAGGACACCGTCGAGGGGGCCGTGCCGGCGGACGCCGACGTCGTCGTCGACGACGAGGGGCGGGTGCTCGTGCTGGTCAACCGCACCGAGGCGGTGCTGCAGCAGCACGTCGAGGCGGTGTTGGCAGCGGTGGGCGGCTCGACCGACCCGTCCCGGTTCGTGCGCCTCTCGGCGAGCGTGGGATGGACCTCCGTGCGTCCGGACGACGTGGATGCTGCGGGTGTCGTCGCGCGTGCGATCGCCGCGGCGGCGGAGGCGGCGCATGCGGGCGGCGACCGCACGGTCCGCGCCGACGCGCGCTGAGCGCGCCGGAGCGCGTCAGTCCTCGGCGTCCTCGGTCGCGGAGGGGGCGATGGCGATCACGAGGGTGTCGCTGCCCGTCTGCTTGGCGTATTCGGCGGAGGTGGGCGTCGTCTGCACCAGGAAGTCGTACGTGAACTGCACCGTGACGTAGGTCGCGGAGGCGGGGGCGTCGCCCACGTTGAAGGTCTGCGAGTAGCTGTAGGGCGAGAGCACGAGGTATCCGGGCGCGACGGACGCCTGGTCCACCTGCGGCGCGAGCGGTTCGAAGGTCTCGGTCGCGTTGGCGGGGACCGCCACCATGGTCGCCTTCTGCAGGTACACCTTCTTGCCGTCGTCGGGGGTGACGGTGGTCGCCATCGAGAGGCTGATCGGTTTCAGGGCGGTCGCCGTCCAGCGGTCCATGGACAGCGTCGACCAGTAGTCGATCGTCGCGGTGACCGCACCGGCGGTCACCTGGTGCTGGGTCGATCCGGCGGACAGGTCGTTCGACACCGGGGCGGGCACCGGTGTGCTCTTCGTCTTCGTCGGGGTCGGGGTGGCGTCGCCTCCGCCGTTCCACGGGGCCGGTCCGCATCCCGCCAGCAGCGAGAGTGCGACGACCGCCGCGACCGCAACCGCCGAACGTCCAGCCCGCATCCGCGCCATCCTGCCCCCCTCTTCCGTCGGGTCAGTCTAGTCGGGGGGCGTTGCGTAGAGTGATCGGGTGACCGCCTCACCGCCGCTGCGCTCCCCGCTCTCGCGTCGCGCCCGCCGCGCCGGCGTCGTCGTGATCTGGGTGCTCGTCGCCGTCCTCGTCCTCGTCCTCGCCGCCACCGCCTGGATCGGCGTCCGCGGCGCGATGGCCGCCGGGCACCTCCGCGACGCGCAGCGGGAGGCGTCGTCGCTCATGTCGTCCCTCGGCGACCCGGCGAGCGCCGCGGCCGGCGTGGGCCGGGTCGCGGAGGAGACCGCCGCCGCCCGCGCGCTCACGGGCGACCCGGTGTGGTCGGCCGCCATGCGTCTTCCCTGGGTCGGCGACCAGCTCGGCGCGGTGCGCACCGCTGTCGCGGCCGTCGACGACGTCGTGGGAGAGGCGCTCTCACCCCTCGCGGCGTCCGCGTCCGGGTTCTCGCTGTCGTCGCTGAAGCCGGAGGGCGGACGCTTCGACCTCGACGCGCTCGCAAGCCTCCACGACCCGGCGGCGACCGCCGCGGCCGGCACGGCGGAAGCCGCCGCCACCGTGGCGACGATCCCCACCGAGCGGCTGCTCGCACCGCTCGCCGACCAGGTCGTGCAGGTGCGCGAACTCATCGGCACCGCCGCATCCGCGACCGGCGCGCTCAGCCGCGCGACCGAGCTCATGCCGTCGATCCTCGGCGCCGACCGGCCGCGCGACTACCTCGTGCTGTTCCAGAACAACGCGGAATGGCGCTCGCTCGGCGGCATCGTCGGCGCGACCGCGATGGTGCACACCGACGCCGGCGCGATCGCGCTCGCCGCACAGGCCTCGTCCTCGGACTTCCCAGAGACGGACACGTCGGTGGTGCCGCTCAGTGACGAGCTCATCGCCGTCTACGAGCAGAAGCCGGGGCGCTACATCCAGAACGTGACACAGGTGCCGTCCTTCCCGCTGACCGCGCAACTCGCGCAGACGATGTGGGCGAACGAGCGTGGCGTGTGGGCCGACGGCGTGCTGTCGCTCGACCCGGTCGCCCTGTCGTACCTGTTGCGCGCGACCGGGCCCGTCACCCTCGTGACCGGTGAGGATCTCACGAGCGAGAATGCGCTGCAGCTCCTGCTCAACGACGTGTACCTGCGCTACGAGGACCCCCGCGAGCAGGACGCATTCTTCCAGGCGGCCGCCGCCGCCGTGTTCGAGGCGCTGGCCGACGGTCGCGCCGACATCACGCAGCTCGTCGCCGCCCTCGCCCAGGCGGGATCCGAGGACCGCGTGCTGGTCTGGAGCGCCGACCCGGCCGAGCAGGCCGTGCTGGACGGCACGACCCTGCAGGGCGCACTGCCGGTGACGGACGCGGAGCAGACCACGTTCGGGGTGTACCTCAACGACGGCACCGGCTCGAAGATGGACTACTACATGCACGTGGACGTGGGCACGGCATGGTGCACCGACACGGAGGGCGACCCCGACGCCGCCCTCACCGTGACCCTCCGCAGCGACGCACCGGCGGATGCGGCGGACCTCCCCCGCTACATCACCGGCGGCGGCGCGTTCGGCGTCGCCGCGGGGGTCACCCGGACCGTCGCGTACCTGTACCTGCCGGTGGGCAGCGAGGTGGTGTTCGCGATGTCGCAGGGCTCGTCGGACTTCCCCGGCTTCGGCACCGGCACGCACGACGGGCGCCCCGTGCTCATCTGGACCACCGACCTCGCACCCGGCGCGGAGGCGACCGCCCGCATCCGGGTCCGCACCCCCGCGACACCGGTCCTGGGCGCCGCCACGACGCCGGTCCTCCCCGACAACGCGGGCTCGATTACCGCGAGCTGCTCGACTCCGTCATAATCCACAGAGGGTCTCTCCACGCCCGGAACGAACGGACGACCATGCACCACCGGTTCCCGCGGGTCCTCGCGACGCTCGCGCTCATCCTCACCGCCGTGATCGGCGTGGCAGCACCCGCCCAGGCGTACCCGCCGGACGACGCCGCGCGCGTCTCGTCGACGACGAGCGAACCCGGCGGCACGGTGCGGCTCAGCGTCTCCGACGGCACCTTCGTCGCGGGCGAGCCGCTCACGATCACGGTGCGCGGCGAGCACGCGACCGGTGTCGGCTTCGGTCTCGTGCGGACGGCGATCGAGACCGCCACGTACGGCGGCGCACGCGCCAACGCGGCGGGCGGGCTCGACCCGCTCGCGGTGACCTTCCCGGCCGATGCGGCGGGCGCCTACACGATCGCGGTGTTCTCCGCCTCCTCGCCCGGCGACACGGTCACGGTGACCGTCGGGGCACTGTCGGTGACCGGCCTGTCCGCGCAGTCGCTGCTCGGCCTGTGGGTCGGCGGGGGCGCGCTGGTGCTCGCGGGCGTCGTCGTGCTGGCTGCGGCGCTGGTCGCGCGGCGCCGTCGCGAGGCCGACGCGGCCTGAGCCCGTCCTTCCCGGTCGATCGGCCGGACGCTCAGCCGGCGAGCCGGCTCCGCTGCTCCTCGATGCGGGCGGTGACGAGGATCGGCAGGTGGTCGCTGAGCCCCTGCGGCAGCGTGCGGACGGTCTCGACGTCGAACCCGCTCGAGGTGACGAAGTCGTAGTGGCCCCGGAAGAAACGGTACCGCGTGTAGGTCCGCGCGTCGCTGAGGGACAGTTCGTATCCCTGGTCGCGCACCCGCTGCCCCAGCTTCTCCTTGAAGACCGGGTAGTTGTAGTCGCCGACCATGAGCACCGGCAGGTCGGGGCCGAGGTCCTGGAGTTCGGCGAGGGCGGTGCGGATCTGGTGCCGGCGGAGCGAGTTCAGCGCGGTGAGGGGCGCCGCGTGGAACGACGCGACGATGATCTCGCGGCCGGCGTCGATGTCGTGCAGCCTGACGCCCAGCATCCGCTCCTCGGCGGGCTTGAGCACGCGGTCGTGCAGCGACTTCTTCAGCGACAGCGCGCGCACGGCCTGCAGCCGGAAGCTGCTCTCCCGGTAGTACACCGCGAGACCGAGACGGTTGCGCTGGGTCGCCTCGGCGAGGCGGAGTCCGGCGAGCTCCTCCGGGATGTCGGTGGTGTCGGCCTCCTGGAGGCACAGCACCTCCGCGCCGTGCGTCTCGACGAGCGCCTGCAGTTCGCCGGCTGCGCGATGCTTGCGCAGGTTGTAGGAGATCACCCTCATGATGCCCTCACCATAGCGGCGTGACGCGGCATCCGACCGACTGCTTGACGAACCTTCAGGGTGTGTTCAGTCCTGGTCCCGCCGGGCGCGGGTCTGCTCGGCGCGCGCGGCGAGGAGGTCGTCGGCGGGGTACCCCACCTCGGTGAGCGTGAGTCCGCGGGCGGCGAGCACGGGGAACTCGCTCGTCCGCGCGGCGGCGTCGCGTAGGCGCACCAGGTCGGCCGGATCGAGGCGGCCGCCGCCGACCGCGACGCAGGCGCCCACGAGCGCCCGGACCATGCTGTGGCAGAAGGCGTCCGCCTTCACGTTGGCGACGAGGATCCCGTCGTCGTCGCGGTGCCAGTCGTACTCCAGCAGCGTGCGGATGGTCGTCGCCTCGGGACGCGGTTTGCAGTAGGAGGCGAAGTCGTGGAGGCCGGTGAGCGAGCGGGCCGCCGCGTCCATCGCCTGGACGTCGAGCCGGCCGCGCACGCTCGTGGTGCGGGCCCGTTCGAGGGGGTCGTAGCCCACGGTCTCGTCGGCCACGCGGTAGGCGTAGCGGCGCCAGACGGCGGAGAAGCGGGCGTCGAACCCCTCCGGCGGGATGCCGACCCGGTGGACCGTCACGTCGGCGTACGGTCCCAGCACGCCGCGGATGCGGTGGGCGAGGTCCGCGACGGGGTCGCCCCCGCCACCACGACGACGCGGGGTGAGTCGTGCAGCCTGCCCCGGGTCGAGGTCGAGGTGCGCGACCTGCCCGGAGGCGTGGACCCCGGCGTCGGTGCGGCCGGCGACGACGAGGCGGGGGTCGCCGCCGAGGATGCGTGCGATCGCGGCCTCGATGGTGCCCTGCACGGTGCGCAGGCCCGGCTGGCGCGCCCAGCCGCGGAAGTGCGTGCCGTCGTAGGCGATGTCGAGCCGGATCCGCACCCGTCCAGCCTATCCGGGCGCCGGGCCGCCCCGGATTCCCACGGAGCGGTCGTCGTTCGGGAACCGCTGAGGTATGGAACCTAGACTGGGGGCTTCCCGATCTCTCGGTATCGCCTCCTCCTCGTCGTGACGAACACTCCTCCGCGCCCCCGCTTCGCCGGCCTCGACGGTCTCCGCGCCATCGCGGTGGCCCTCGTCGTGCTGTACCACCTCTTCCCGGAGAGCGTGCTCCGGGCCGGCTACGTCGGCGTGGACGTGTTCTTCGTCATCAGCGGGTTCCTCATCACGTCGCTCCTCATCCGGGAGCGGGCGGAGCACGGCCGCATCCGGCTCGGGCGGTTCTGGTCGCGGCGGGCGCGCCGCCTCCTGCCCGCCCTCGGCCTGATGGTGACGGTCTGCGCGAGCGTCGCGTGGCTCATCGGCGGCGACGTGCTGGTCGACCTCGGGCGGCAGGTGCTCGGTGCGGCGACGTTCTCGTTCAACTGGGTCTCGATCGCGGCGGGCGGCGACTACTTCGCACAGGGGCAGCCGGAGCTGCTCCGGAACCTGTGGTCGCTCGCGGTGGAGGAGCAGTTCTACCTGGTGTGGCCGCTGCTGCTGCCGTTGTTCCTCCGCATCCCGTCACGGTTCGCCCGCGCGGGGGCGGCACTGGTGCTCGGCGCCGGGTCGGCGGCGTGGATGGTGGCGGTCGCGGCGTCCGGCGGGCTGACCCGGGCGTACTTCGGCACCGATTCGCACGCGTTCGGGCTGCTCGCGGGCGTCGCCCTCGCGTTCCTGCTCCAGCCGGCGCTCGAGCAGCCCGCGGCGTGGATGCTGCGGGGCTGGGTGCGTTCACTCGTGTCGCTGGCCGGCGCGGTGGGGCTCGTGCTGCTGCTGTCCGCGGCGACCCTGCGCCCCGGGGACACGACGGTGCCCGCCGCGCTGATCCTCGCGACCGTGCTGTCGTCCGTGGTGCTGACGGCCGGGGTGTGGCCGGGCTCCCCGTTCGGGCGGGCGCTCGACGTGGCGCCGCTGCGTGTGATCGGTGAACGCTCCTACGGGATCTACCTCTGGCACTGGCCCGTGCTCGTGCTGCTGCTGGCGGGGCTGGGCCTGCCCGCGGACGCGGGGTCCGTCCCGGTGACCGTGGGCGTGCTCGCGCTGCTGCTGACCCTCGTCGCCGCCGAGGTGTCGTTCCGGTTCCTCGAGACGCCGGTGCGGCGCCTGGGGTTCCGCGGCGGGCTCGCGCGCGCCGGCGCCGCCCTGCGGCGGTCGCGGCGAGGACGGGTCCGGGTGCTGGGCGCGGCGGTGCTGTCGGTCGCGCTCGTGGGCGGGACGACGGCGGCGATCGCGGCGGCCCCGGACGTGTCCAGCGGCGAGGCGGTCGTGGATGCGGGGATGGAGGCGTTGCGGGATCAGGCGGCAGCATCCCCCTCCCCCACGCCGTCGCCCACGGGGACGCCCGAGCACACCCCGGTGCCGGTGCCGACGGCGACGCCGGAACCGGTGTCGGGGTGGGACATCACGGCGGTGGGCGATTCGGTGATGCTCGCGTCCGCGCCGGCGCTGCTGGAGCGGTTCCCGGGCATCCATGTGGACGCCGCGGTGTCGCGGTCGATGTACGCGGCGCCCGGCATCCTGCGTGGGCTCGCCGAATCCGGGCAGCTGCGCCCGTACGTGGTGGTGGCGCTCGGCACGAACGGTCCGATCGAGCGGGAGACCCTGGCGGAGATCCGCGACATCATCGGGTCGTCGCGGCGGCTCGTGCTGGTGAACGCGTACGCGCCGCGGTCGTGGACCGAAGGGGTGAACGCGGAGCTCGGGGCGTTCGCGCGCGCACACCACGACGTGCAGCTCGCGGACTGGGCGGGGTCGATCGCGCCGCACCTGGAGCTGCTGGCGGGCGATCAGATCCACCCCGGTGATGCCGGCGGTCGGGTGTTCGCGGACGCCGTGGAGCAGGCGTTGCGACGGTCGCAGGAGTCGCAGCTCCGGCTCGAGGCGATCGTGCGCCACCTCACGGCGCCGCCCGCGGAGGACGAGCCCGAGGCCGCACCGGCCGAGCAGTAGCACCGCGCCACGGCCCAGGGTCGGGCGGGTTACGTCTCGTCGCTTCACGCCGTTTCGCGAGCGGGGCGGGTCGAGACGACTCCCCGCCTCAGAACGGTGGTGGGTCGGTGTCGGGGGTGAAGGTGACGGTGGCGGGTGGTCGGTCGTGGTGGGTGCGTCCGGTGGGGCTTCGCCATTCGATGACGCCCCCGCGGCGTTGTCGCACGGTCCACGCGGTGTGGTGTTTGAGGGTGTGGTGGCGTCGGCAGAGGTGGGCGAGGTTGTGGAGGCTGGTGTTCCCGCCGAGGGCGGCGTCGATGGTGTGGTCGAGGTCGGCGCCGCGGGCGAGGCGGCGGCAGCCGGGGAACCGGCAGTGTTCATCCCTCGCGCGGAGGAGGCGTTTGAGGGCTTCGGGTGGCCGGTACCGGTCGACGTCGAGGACGGTGCCGGTGTACGGGTGGGTGAGGACCCGGTCCCACCCGGATGCTGCCCCGACGAGGCGTTTCGCGGTGTCGGGGTCGATGGGTCCGTGCCCGGCCAGCAGCGCGGGTGCGTTGCCTTGGCCGGCGGCGGTGAGGACGGGGACGGTGACCTGCACGTGCCCGGTGACCGCGGTCAGGCCGTCGCCGTGGGCGACGGTGCCGCCGGCGAGGAGGAGGTCTGCGAGCACGTCCGCCCTCAGCTGGTCCAGCGTCCGCGGGTCCCCGGCACCGGCCGCCGGTGGGGTTCCCAGCTGCCCGTGCCGGGCGGGACGGGTCGCGTCCGTGACGACGGTCGGGGCGGTGTCGGGCTCGGGTTGAGGGCTGGGTGCGTTTGCAGGCACCTCGACGGCATCGTCGGCCGAAGCTGGTGTATCCCTGTCGCCGTCGCGGACAGTGGTGGCCATGCGGGTGAGCCGGTCGTGGATCGCGTAGGCGAGGGTCGCGGGAAGGTCCGCGAGCAGCCGGGCGAACCCGTCGTCCAGGTCGATTACCCGCACCCGCCGTTCCGCGTGCCGTTCCGTCACCCGCTCGGCCGCGCCGTCCGGGTCGATGCGGGCGGCGACGACCCGGGCGATGTGCCGCATCCGCCCCGCTGCCTCCGTCCGCGCCGCGTCCAGCACGATCTGCTCGTACCGGTCCCGGTGCTCCGGGGTCAGCGGGATCCCCGCGTTCAGGATCGCGGACACCTGCCCCGCATCGACCTCACCCCGCTCCCACGCCGCCGTCGTGGCGGGGAACCCGGACCGCAGCGACGCCGCATCCCCGAGGCGGCGCTGCACCGCCGCATCCGACAGTCGCAACGCGGTCGCAAGCTCCGCGCACACCTCCCGCAACGGGATGTCACCCTCACCGAGCCGGCCCTCCGCACGCAGCGCCGCCTGCCGCTCCAGCACCAGCTCCACCGCATCCGCGAACACCCGCGCTTCCGCGGCCTGCGCGACCGCGACCGCACGATGCGCTGCCGCAGCATCCCGCACCAGCGCCTTCAGCCGGTCGAGATGCCCGGTGCCCGTGCCCATGATCGCTCCTCATCCCACCACCCATCCGGGTGGCATCGGGGTCGCACGAAATGGGCACGTGTGCGGCGTTTCCTGATACCCGAAACACTACGCCGGACCTCCGACATCCACCCGACACCGCCGCACACCCGCGGGTTCGAACGGACCGAAGGTCCTCACCGCACCCGCTGAACGACGCTGCCGGACCACCACCGACCCGCCGCCGGTGACGACGCTGCATCCCGCCTCCCCCGGGAACGACGAAGCCCGCGTGGACCGTGGTCCACGCGGGCTTCGTGCGATGCCGGTTCGGATTACTCCGACTTCTCCTCGGCGGGAGCCTCGACGGCCTCCTCCGCGGCGGCCTCGGCGGCGGCGCCCTCCTCGGGCGACTCGGCGCCGGCCTCGGCGGCGGTGTCCTCGGCGGGAGCCTCAGTGGCCTCCTCGACCGGGGCCTCCTCGACCGGAGCCTCGGCTGCGGCGGGAGCGGCGTCGGCCTTCTTGGCCTTGGCCTTCTTGGTCACGGGCTCCAGGACGAGCTCGATGACGGCCATGGGGGCGTTGTCGCCCTTGCGGTTGCCGACCTTGGTGATGCGGGTGTAGCCGCCCTCACGGTCCGCGACGAGCGGGGCGATCTCGGTGAACAGGACGTGCACGACTTCCTTGTCACCGATGACCGAGAGCACGCGACGACGGGCGTGCAGGTCACCGCGCTTGGCGAAGGTGATCAGACGCTCGGCCAGCGGACGCAGGCGCTTCGCCTTGGTCTCGGTGGTCTTGATCGACTTGTGCGTGAACAGCGCCGCAGCGAGGTTCGCGAGGAGCAGACGCTCGTGGGCGGGACCGCCACCGAGGCGGGGACCCTTGTTGGGCTTAGGCATATCTCAATTACTCCAGATTGAAAACGAACGGGTGCGGGGCCGGATCAGACGGTCTCGTCGTCGTAGCCGCCGTAGAAGTGGGCGCCGTCGAAGCCGGGCACCGAATCCTTCAGCGAGAGACCGAGCGAGACGAGCTTGTCGCGCACCTCGTCGACCGACTTCTGACCGAAGTTGCGGATGTTCATCAGCTGCGTCTCGGAGAGGGCGACCAGCTCCGAGACCGTGTTGATGCCCTCGCGCTTCAGGCAGTTGTACGAGCGGACCGACAGGTCCAGGTCCTCGATCGGCATCGAGAGCTCGTTGGTGAGGACGGTCTCGACCGGCGCGGGGCCGATCTCGATGCCCTCGGCCTCGACGTTGAGCTCACGGGCCAGGCCGAACAGCTCGACGAGGGTCTTGCCGGCCGAGGCCACGGCGTCGCGCGGGGCGATCGACGGCTTGGTCTCGACGTCCAGGACCAGCTTGTCGAAGTCGGTGCGCTCACCGGCACGGGTGGCATCGACGCGGTAGCTGACCTTCAGCACGGGCGAGTAGATCGAGTCGATCGGGATCTGACCGGCCTCGGCGTACTCGTTGCGGTTCTGCGTGGCGGACACGTAGCCGCGACCGCGCTCGATCGTCAGCTCCAGCTCGAAGCGGGCCGTGTCGTTCAGGGTCGCGATGACGAGCTCGGGGTTGTGCACCTCGACACCGGCGGGGGCCGAGATGTCGGCGGCGGTGACCTCGCCCGCACCCGTCTTGCGCAGGTACGCGGTGATGGGCTCGTCGCGCTCGCTGGAGACCACCAGCTGCTTGATGTTCAGGATGATCTCGGTGACATCCTCCTTCACACCGGGGATGGTGCTGAACTCGTGCAGCACACCGTCGATGCGGATGCTGGTGACGGCGGCACCCGGGATGGAGGACAGGAGGCTGCGACGCAGCGCGTTGCCGATCGTGTAACCGAAACCGGGCTCGAGCGGCTCGACGACGAAGCGGCTGCGGAACTCCCCGATCTTCTCCTCGGTCAGAGTGGGACGCTGTGCAATGAGCACGATGTGTTCCTTTCGGCTAAGTGCCCGCTATATGACACTTGCAGTGGCTGAGATGTTGAGTTGTGGACGGATGCCGGAACGGGCGCATCCAGAAGCGCGCGGATGCCGGGGCACCCGTGATGGGTGCCCCGGCTCCGAAGTGTCAGACGCGGCGGCGCTTGGGGGGACGGCAGCCGTTGTGCGCCTGCGGCGTCACGTCCTGGATCGAACCGACCTCGAGACCGGCGGCCGTCAGCGAGCGGATCGCGGTCTCGCGGCCCGAACCCGGGCCCTTGACGAAGACGTCGACCTTCTTGACGCCGTGCTCGGCGGCCTGGCGGGCGGCCGACTCGGCGGCCATGCCGGCCGCGTACGGGGTCGACTTGCGCGAGCCCTTGAAGCCCACGCCACCGGAGGACGCCCAGCTGATGACGGCGCCCGACGGGTCGGTGATCGAGACGATCGTGTTGTTGAACGTCGACTTGATGTGGGCGTGACCCACGGCGATGTTCTTCTTCTCCTTGCGGCGGGGCTTGCGCGCCGCGGACTTGGCCTGTGCCATTTGTCTGTTCTCCTAAACCTGGGGGCGCCTTAGCGCGCCTTCTTCTTACCGGCGACGGTGCGCTTCGGACCCTTGCGCGTACGCGCGTTGGTCTTGGTGCGCTGGCCACGCACGGGAAGGCCGCGACGGTGACGCAGACCCTCGTAGGAACCGATCTCGACCTTGCGGCGGATGTCGGCGGCGACCTCGCGGCGAAGGTCACCCTCCACCTTGTAGTTGCCTTCGATGTAGTCACGGAGTGCGACGAGCTGGTCGTCGGTGAGGTCCTTGACGCGGATGTTCTCGTCGATGCCCGTCGCGGTGAGGATCTCGACCGAGCGGGTGCGACCAACGCCGTAGATGTAGGTGAGGGCGATCACCACGCGCTTGTCGCGCGGGATGTCGACGCCGGCAAGACGTGCCATGCGGTGCTCCTAGGAGTGAGTGGAGGTGTGGAGCAGGATCGGTGCCCGGGCCTCCGCCCCGAGGTGTCCCCCTTGCGGGTTCTGATCCTGCCTGGTGTGTTGTGTTGAGTTGTGCACTGCACGGATGCGGCCGCGGGCCGCATCCGTCGTCTCAGCCCTGGCGCTGCTTGTGGCGCGGGTTGGACTTGCAGATGACCATGACGCGGCCGTGACGGCGGATCACCTTGCAGTGGTCGCAGATCGGCTTGACGCTCGGGTTGACCTTCATGTTCGTTCCTGTTCGCTGTCTTCGTGCCCGTGGAGAGGAAGGCTCCACAGGCCGTTACTTCTCGGCCGGGCGGCTCAGCGGTAGCGGTAGACGATACGGCCGCGGGTCAGGTCGTACGGAGAGAGCTCCACGACCACGCGGTCCTCCGGGATGATGCGGATGTAGTTCTGCCGCATCTTGCCGGAGATCGTGGCGAGGACCTTGTGTCCGTTGCTCAACTCCACGCGGAACATCGCGTTGGGAAGAGCCTCGGAGACCACACCCTCGATCTCGATGACACCGTCTTTCTTAGCCATAGCCTCGCTGACGCTTCTGCAGACCGGCCGGTCTGCGGTGGATGGGATACGGTGCTCGCGGGCCCGTCCAGGCGACACGCCGAGACAGGCGCAAAGCACCAAAGATCAACTATACGTGACGTCTCGCCATCCCGCCAGTCGGGCGTGTCGTCGCGTCCGCCGCCGGGTGCACGATCGACGCCCCCGACCCGGAGGACCCGGGCGGGGGCGTCGTGTGAGACGGATGCCGGTCTACTTCAGGCGGTCGACGATGTCCGTCTGCGGGTTGAAGGTCACGTTCACCATCTCGCCGTTGACGATGAGGGTCGGGGTGCCGGTGGCGCCCTCCGGGAGCGACCGCTCCTTCGCGAATCCCTTGAACTCGCCGGTGAGGATGCTCTCCTCGAGCTCGGCCGTGACGTTCACGCCCGTCTGCTCCGCGAGCGCGACGAGCTCCTCGTCGGTCAGGCCGGAGGTGTTCTCGGCCGGCTGGTTCGCGAACAGCGCCTGCAGGTACGCGTATGCGTTGTCGGGGTCCGCGACGGCGACCGAGTAGAACGCGGCGGCGGAACGGCTCGAGTACTCGGTGCCCTGCGAGAGGCGGTCGAGGATCGAGACCGGGTGCACCGTGAGGGTGATCTCGCCGGACTCCACGAGGTTCTGGATCGTCTTGCCCTCGGTCTCCTCGAACTGACCGCAGTAGGGGCAGAGGAAGTCGATGTAGGTGTCCACCGTGTTCGGGCCGTCGCCGAAGGTCACGCCGCCGGTCTCGGTGTCGACGTTCGACGCGACCGGCGCCACCGCGGGCTCCGACGCGACGTTGTTCATCCACACGACCAGGGCGGCGACGCCGACCACGACCACCACGGCCGCGACGCTGATCCAGATGGCGAACCAGTTCGGGCCCTTGTTCTTCCGCTGTGCAGCAGCCATTTCCGTCCTATCCGATCTCGCGGGGGACGACGCCGAACGGCGCCAACCCCGCTGCCCCACCGTCGGGCGCCGTGAGCACCCAGATGCCACCATCGTGCACGGCGACGCTGTGCTCCCAGTGTGAGCCGTCGCCGCCGTCGACCGTCGAGACGGTCCAGTCGTCGTCCTCGACGAGCGTCGCCTCGTCGCCCGACACGATCATCGGTTCGATCGCGAGCACGAGGCCGGGCTGGATGCGGGGACCCGGATCGGCCACGCGGTAGTTGAACACGCTGGGCGATTCGTGCATCTTGCGACCGATGCCGTGACCGACGTAGTCGCGGAGGATGCCGTAGCCGTGGCCGGACGCCACGACGAAGTCCTCGATCGCCGCACCGATCTCACCGATGTGGCTGCCGCGTGCCATCGCCGCGATGCCCGCCCACATCGACCCCTCGGTCACCCGGGAGAGCTCCTCGCGCGCCGCGACGAGGTCGGGCCGCGCCGGGTCGGGCACCACGACCGTGATCGCGGAGTCGCCGTTCCAGCCCTGGAACTCGGCGCCGGCGTCGATCGAGACGATGTCACCGGGCTCGAGCGGCCGGTCGCCCGGGATGCCGTGGACGACCTGCTCGTTGACCGAGACGCACGTCGTGTGGTGGTAGCCGCGGACCATCTTGAAGTTCGACTTGGCGCCGCGCGCGAGCACCACGGCGGATGCGGCGGCATCCAGCTCCGCGGTCGTCACGCCCGGCGCGATGACGGCACGGACGGCGTCGAGCGCGGCCGCGGTGATGCGTCCGGGTTCGACCATCGCACGCAGCTGTGCGGGCGACTTGTAGATCCCGCGGCGGAGGGCCATCAGGACTGCGGCGTCAGGCCGCGGGCGATGAGCCCGGTGACGATCCGCTCGGTGATCTCGTCGAGCGAGCCGACGCCGTCGACCGAGAGCACGAGCCCGCGGTCGCCGTACACGTCGAGGATCGGCGCGGTCTCGGACTCGTAGATCGCGAGCCGCTTGGCGATGACCTCTTCGGTGTCGTCGGTGCGGCCCTGCTCCTTCGCGCGGAGCGTGAGCCGCGAGATGCTCTCGGCCCGGGGCACGTTCAGCTCGATGACCGCATCCAGGTTCTCGTCGCGCGCCTCGAGGAACGCGTCGAGGTCGGCGACCTGCCCGAGGTTGCGGGGGTAGCCGTCGAGCAGGAAGCCGCGGGCGGCGTCGTCCTGCGAGAGGCGGTCGCGCACGACCTCGCTGGTCAGCTCGTCCGGGACGAGGTTGCCGGCTTCGATGATCGCCTGCACCTGGCGGCCGAGCTCGGTGCCCTCGGAGATGTTCGCGCGGAAGACGTCCCCGGTCGAGACCGCGGGGACTCCGAACGCCTTCGAGATGCGGACACCCTGGGTGCCCTTCCCGGAACCCTGCGGTCCGACGATCAGGAGGCGTGCGGTCATCGGAGAAGCCCTTCGTAGTGTCGCTGCTGGAGCTGTGCGTCGATCTGCTTCACGGTCTCGAGGCCGACGCCGACCATGATGAGGATCGAGGTCCCGCCGAACGGGAAGTTCTGGTTCGCGCCCACCGTCGCCAGCGCGATCAGCGGGATCAGGGCGACGAGGCCCAGGTAGATGGACCCCGGCAGCGTGATGCGGGTGAGCACGTAGTCGAGGTACTCGGCGGTCGGGCGGCCCGCGCGGATGCCAGGGATGAAGCCGCCGTACTTCTTCATGTTGTCGGCGACGTCGACGGGGTTGAACGTGATCGCGACGTAGAAGTACGTGAACCCGACGATGAGCAGGAAGTAGACCGCCATGTACAGCGGGCTGTCGCCTGTGGTCAGGTTGTTGTTGATCCAGACCACCCAGCCGGGCAGCTGGCCGTCCTCGTTGGGTGTCTGGTTGAACTGCGCGATGAGCGCCGGGATGTACAGCAGCGACGAGGCGAAGATGACGGGCACGACACCGGCCATGTTCACCTTGATCGGGATGTACGTGTTGGTGCCGCCGTACGTGCGCCGCCCCACCATCCGCTTCGCGTACTGCACCGGGATGCGGCGCTGCGACTGCTCGACGAAGACGACGAGTGCGACGATGACCACGCCGACGGCGAGCACGAGCAGGAACGTCTCGAAGCCGCGCGACTGCCAGATGGCCCACATGGCCGCCGGGAAGGACGCCGCGATCGAGGTGAAGATGAGCAGCGACATGCCGTTGCCGATGCCGCGCTCGGTGACGAGCTCGGCGAACCACATGATGAGACCGGTACCGGCGGTCATCGTGATGATCATGAGCAGCTGCGCCCACCACGCGTCGTTGGTGAGGAGCTGGTTGCAGGCGGCGATGTCGGTCGCGCCGAAGAGCTGACCGCTGCGCGCGACCGTCACGAGGGTCGTCGACTGCAGCAGCGCGAGGGCGATCGTGAGGTACCGCGTGTACTGCGTCAGCTTGGCCTGACCGGCCTGGCCCTCCTTGTAGAGGGTCTCGAAGTGCGGGATGACCACGCGCAGCAGCTGCACGATGATCGTCGCCGTGATGTAGGGCATGACGCCCAGCGCGAAGATCGAGAGCTGGAGGAGCGCGCCGCCGGAGAAGAGGTTGACCAGCGACAGCAGCCCCTGCGTGTCGGAGGAGTCCGCCAGACACTGCTGCACGTTGCTGAAGTCGACGAACGGCGTGGGGACGTGCGCGCCGAGGCGGTAGAGCACGATGATGCCCAGGGTGAATGCGATCTTCCGCCGCAGGTCTGGCGTGCGGAACACGCGCGCGATAGCGCTGAACACGTGGGAGTCCTCCAGATGGGTGCCGGCGCGGGGCGCGCGCACAGATATTCAGGGTAGCCCACCCTGAGGCGCGAAGCGGAAGCGGACGGCTCCCCGCAGGTACGACGATGGGGGCCGGAGCGTGCTCCGACCCCCACCGGGTGATTACTTGATGGTGCCGCCGGCGGCGACGATCTTCTGCTCCGCGGAGCTCGAGACCTTGTCCACCGACACGTTCAGCGCCACCGCGATGTCGCCGTTGCCGAGCACCTTGACCTTCTCGTTCTTGCGAACGGCGCCCTTCGCGACGAGGTCGCTCACGGTCACGTCGCCACCGGCCGGGTACAGCTCGGCCAGCTTGTCCAGGTTCACGACCTGGTACTCGACGCGGAACGGGTTCTTGAACCCGCGCAGCTTCGGGGTGCGCATGTGCAGCGGCATCTGGCCGCCCTCGAAGCCGACCTTGACCTGGTAGCGGGCCTTGGTGCCCTTGGTGCCACGGCCCGAGGTCTTACCCTTGGAGCCCTCACCGCGACCGACACGGGTCTTCGCGGTGTTGGCGCCGGGGACCGGACGCAGGTGGTGCACCTTCAGCACGCCGGGGCGGGCCGCATCCTTCTGCTCCGCCTTCTTGGCCGGCGCCTTGGCAGCGGCCTTCTTCGCGGGAGCCTTCTTCTCGACGACCTCGTCGGTCGTCTTCTCAGCCTTCTCGGCCATCAGTCGATCTCCTCAACCTTCACGAGGTGCGCGACGGTCTTGACGTAACCGCGCGTCTGCGCGTCGTCGGGACGGACGACCGAGTCGCCGATCCGCTTGAGACCGAGCGAACGCAGCGTGTCGCGCTGGTTCTGCTTCTCGCTCACCTTGGACTTGACCTGGGTAACCTTCAGACGGCTAGCCATCAGACACCTGCCTTCGCCGCAGCTGCAGCCTTGGCCTCGTTGCGGATGATGATGCCGGGAACGACCGCGTCGTACTCGAGGCCGCGACGGGCGGCGACGGCACGGGGCTCCTCGAGGCTCTTCAGGGCCTCGACGGTCGCGTGCACGATGTTGATCGTGTTGGACGAGCCGAGCGACTTGGACAGCACGTCGTGGATACCGGCGCACTCGAGCACGGCGCGGACCGGACCACCGGCGATGACACCGGTACCCGCGGCGGCCGGACGCAGGAGCACGACGCCGGCAGCGGCCTCGCCCTGCACCGGGTGCGGGATGGTCGAGCCGACGCGCGGCACGCGGAAGAAGTTCCGCTTCGCCTCTTCGACGCCCTTCGAGATCGCCAGCGGCACCTCGCGGGCCTTGCCGTAGCCGACGCCCACGACACCGTTGCCGTCGCCGACGACGACGAGCGCGGTGAAGCTGAAGCGACGACCACCCTTGACGACCTTCGACACGCGGTTGATCGTGACGACACGCTCGAGGAACTGGCTCTCCGAGCGGTCGCGCGAGTTGCGGTCGCGGTTGGGGTTGCGCTCGCGACCGCCGCGGCGGGCCTCGCGCGGCTCGCGCTGGGCGTCGGTCGTGGCGTTCGCCGCCGCGTCCGTGGCCTCAGGCGCGGCCTGAGTGGCGTCGGTCACTTCGGTCTCCTTGTTCTCACTCACAGGTTCAGCCCTCCTTCGCGGGCGCCCTCGGCGATCGCGGCGACGCGTCCGGCGTAGCGGTTGCCGCCACGGTCGAACACGACGTCCTCGATGCCGGCGGCCTTCGCGCGCTCGGCGACGAGCTCGCCGACCTTGCGCGCCTTGGCGGTCTTGTCACCGTCGAAACCGCGCAGGTCGGTCTCGAGCGTGGACGCGGACGCCAGGGTGTGACCCTTGGCGTCGTCGACCAGCTGGACGAACACGTGACGCGACGAACGGGTCACGACCAGACGGGGCCGCTCGGCGGTGCCGACGATCTTCTTGCGAAGACGGGCGTGACGACGCGAACGTGCAGCAGCCTTCGAAGTCACAGCCATGGTTACTTACCAGCCTTTCCGGCCTTGCGCCGGACGACCTCGCCGGCGTAGCGCACACCCTTGCCCTTGTACGGCTCGGGCTTGCGGATCTTGCGGATGTTGGCAGCCGCCTCGCCGACGGCCTGCTTGTCGATGCCGCTCACGGTGAGCTTGTTGTTGCCCTCGACCGTGAAGGTGATGCCGGCGGGCGGGTCCACGAGGACCGGGTGCGAGAACCCGAGCGCGAACTCGACGGACGAGCCCTTCTGCGCGACGCGGTAACCGGTACCGACGACCTCGAGGCCCTTGGTGTAGCCCTGGGTGACACCGATGATGTTGTTGTTGATCAGGGTGCGGGTCAGGCCGTGGAGCGACCGAGACTCGCGCTCGTCGTCGGGGCGGGTGACGAGAACCTGGTTCTCCTCCACCTTGACCTCGATGGGACGGGCCGCGGTGAGCACGAGCTCACCCTTGGGACCCTTGACGGTGACATCCTGACCGTCGACGGTCACGGTGACGCCGGCGGGGATGTCGATGGGAAGACGTCCGATACGCGACATGTCAGATCACCACACGTAGGCGAGGACTTCCCCACCCACGCCCTTCTGCTCGGCCTGGCGGTCCGTGAGGAGGCCAGAGGAGGTGGACAGGATGGCGACACCCAGCCCACCGAGGACCTTGGGGAGCTCGCCGGACTTCGCGTACACGCGCAGACCCGGCTTGGAGACCCGCTTGATGCCGGCGATCGACCGCTCGCGGTTCGGGCCGTACTTGAGGGTCATGGTGAGGGTCTGACCGACGCGGGCGTCGGACACGGACCAGTCCGAGATGTAACCCTCCTGCTTGAGGATCTCGGCGATGTGCGTCTTGAGCTTGGAGCTCGGCAGCGAAACGGAGTCGTGGTGCGCCGAGTTCGCGTTGCGCAGACGGGTCAGCATGTCTGCGACCGGGTCTGTCATTGTCATGTGGGTGTTCCTTCGTTCACCAGGTTTCGACGCGCCGTTACACGACGGCCGACCTGTGGTGGATGCCGGCGGATGCCGACGGGGGGATTACTTCGCGTCGTTCGCCTTGAACGGGAAGCCGAGGTGGCGCAGGAGTGCGCGGCCCTCGTCGTCCGTCTTGGCGGAGGTGACGACGGTGATGTCGAAGCCGCGCACGCGATCGATCTTGTCCTGGTCGATCTCGTGGAAGACCGACTGCTCCTGCAGACCGAACGTGTAGTTGCCCGAGCCGTCGAACTGGCGGTCGCTCAGCCCGCGGAAGTCGCGGATGCGGGGCAGCGCCAGGTTGATGAGACGGTCCAGGAACTCCCAGGCGCGGTCACCGCGGAGGGTGACGTGCGCGCCGATGGGCTGCCCCTCGCGCAGCTTGAACTGCGCGATGGACTTCCGGGCCTTGGTGACGACCGGCTTCTGACCGGTGATCTTGGTGAGGTCGTCGACCGCACCATCGATCACCTTGCTGTCACGAGCCGCCTCGCCGACACCGGTGTTCACCACGACCTTGACCAGGCCGGGGATCTGCATCACGTTCTCGTAGCCGAACTCGTCCTGCATCTTCTGCAGGATCTCGTCCCGGTACTTCTGCTTGAGGCGGGGCTGGATCTTGCCAGCCTCCACGGCAGTTGCGTTGCTCATGCTCAGAGGTCCTTGCCGCTCTTCTTCGCGTAGCGCACGCGGACCGTGCGCTTCACGCCGTCCTTGACCTGCTCCTCGACGCGGTGGCCGACGCGGGTCGGCTTCTTCGTGGAGGGGTCGACCAGGGCGACGTTGGAGATGTGGATGGGGGCCTCGACAGTCTCGATGCCGCCCGTCTTGGTGCCGCGCTGGGACTGGCCCACACGGGTGTGCTTCGTGACGTAGTTCACGCCCTCGACGATGACGCGGTTCTGCTCGGCGAGGACCTCGAGGACCTTGCCCTGCTTGCCGCGGTCGCCGCCGTTGTCCTGCTTCTTGCCAGTGATGACCTGGACCAGGTCACCCTTCTTGATCTTGGCCATCGGGTCAGATCACCTCCGGGGCGAGCGAGACGATCTTCATGAACTTCTTGTCGCGAAGCTCACGACCGACCGGGCCGAAGATGCGGGTGCCGCGGGGCTCCCCGTCGTTCTTCAGGATGACGGCGGCGTTCTCGTCGAACTTGATGTAGGACCCGTCGGGACGACGGGTCTCCTTGCGGGTGCGGACGACGACCGCCTTGACGACGTCGCCCTTCTTGACGTTGCCGCCCGGGATGGCGTCCTTGACCGTGGCGACGATGACGTCGCCCAGGCCGGCGTAGCGCCGGTTCGAGCCGCCGAGCACACGGATCGTGAGCAGCTCCTTGGCACCGGTGTTGTCGGCCACCTTGAGGCGGGATTCGTTCTGAATCACTTGTTACTCCTTGGGTTCCAAGCAGGCCCGGAGGCTTACTTGGCCTTCTCGAGGATCTCGACCAGGCGCCAGCGCTTGGTGGCGCTCAGCGGACGGGTCTCGTTGATGACGACCAGGTCGCCGATGCCGGCCGAGTTCGTCTCGTCGTGCGCCTTCACCTTGGAGGTGCGGCGGATGACCTTGCCGTACAGCGGGTGCTTCACGCGGTCCTCGACCTCGACGACGATGGTCTTGTCCATCTTGTCGCTGACGACGTAGCCGCGGCGGGCCTTGCGGTAGCCGCGGGCGGGCGCGTCGGCCTTCACGGCCTCGTCCTTCTTCTCGGTGGCCATCACTCAGCCTCTCCTTCGGCGGCGGCCGAGGTGTCCTCGGTCTTCTTCGCCTTGCTCTTCTTGGCCTTCGCCGGAGCCTCGACGGGCGCAGGCGTGGCACGGATGCCGAGCTCGCGCTCGCGGATCACGGTGTACAGGCGCGCGATGTCGCGCTTGACCGCACGGATACGGCCATGGCTCTCGAGCTGGCCGGTGGCCGACTGGAAGCGCAGGTTGAACAGCTCTTCCTTGGCCTTGCGCAGCTCCTCGACAAGGCGCTGGTCTTCGAACGTGTCGAGCTCGCTCGGGGCGAGCTGCTTGGTGCCGATCGCCATTACGCGTCGCCCTCCTCGCGCTTGATGATGCGTGCCTTCAGCGGCAGCTTGTGGATGGCTCGGGTCAGGGCCTCACGAGCGAGCTGCTCGTTGACGCCGGCGACCTCGAAGAGGACGCGACCCGGCTTGACGTTCGCGACCCACCACTCGGGGGAGCCCTTACCGGAACCCATGCGGGTCTCGGCGGGCTTCTTGGTGAGCGGACGGTCGGGGTAGATGTTGATCCACACCTTGCCGCCACGCTTGATGTGACGGGTCATCGCGATACGAGCGGACTCGATCTGACGGTTCGTCACGTACGCGGGCGTGAGGGCCTGGATACCGAACTCGCCGAAGGTGACCTTCGTGCCGCCGGTGGCCTGGCCGTCGCGCTTGGGGTGGTGCTGCTTGCGGTACTTGACCTTGCGGGGGATAAGCATCAGGCGGACGCTCCTTCTGCGACGGGGGCCTCGTTGCGCGGGCCACGACGACGGTCACCGCGGTCGCGGGACTTCGGCGCGTTGGCCTGCTCGCGGGCGAGCTCCTTGTTGGTCAGGTCGCCCTTGTAGATCCAGACCTTCACGCCGATGCGGCCGAAGGTGGTCTTGGCCTCGTAGAAGCCGTAGTCGATGTTCGCGCGCAGCGTGTGCAGCGGCACACGACCCTCGCGGTAGAACTCCGAACGGCTCATCTCGGCGCCGCCGAGACGGCCGGAGACCTGGATGCGGACACCCTTCGCGCCGGCACGGAGCGCGCCCTGCAGGCCCTTGCGCATCGCGCGGCGGAAGGCCACGCGGGCGGAGAGCTGCTCGGCGACACCCTGAGCGACGAGCTGGGCGTCGGCCTCGGGGTTCTTGACCTCGAGGATGTTCAGCTGGATCTGCTTGCCGGTGAGCTTCTCGAGGTCGGCGCGGATGCGCTCGGCCTCCGCACCACGACGGCCGATGACGATGCCCGGACGCGCGGTGTGGATGTCGACGCGGACGCGGTCACGCGTGCGCTCGATCTCGATGTTGCTCACGCCTGCACGGTCGAGCTTCGACTGCAGGAGCTTGCGGATCTTGATGTCCTCGGCCACGTAGTCGGCGTAGCGCTGGCCCGGCTTGGTGGAGTCGGAGAACCAGCGGGACACGTGGTCCGTGGTGATGCCGAGGCGGAAGCCGTACGGGTTGACCTTCTGTCCCATTACTTGCTCGCCTTCTTGCTCTGGGCGCCGGCCGCGGTCTCGTCGACCTCCGGCGTGCTCAGCACGACCGTGATGTGGCTCGTGCGCTTCTTGATCTGGAACGCGCGACCCTGGGCACGGGGCTGGAACCGCTTGAGGGTGGTGCCCTCGTCGACGTACGCGTTCTTCACGTACAGGTCGGCCTCGTCCAGGTACTCGTTCTGCTGGTCCGCCTTGACGCGGGCGTTGGCGATCGCGGAAGCGACCAGCTTGTAGATCGGCTCGCTCGCGGACTGCTGCGCGAACTTCAGGATGGCGAGGGCCTCCTCGGCCTGCTTCCCCTTGATGAGCGCGACGACGCGACGGGCCTTCTGAGGGGTCACGCGGATGTGCTTCACGCGTGCGATGGATTCGACCATGCCTACTCCTCCTCTGTCCTCTCTGGAGCGCCACCGCGTCAGCGGCGGCGGCCCTTCTTGTCGTCCTTCTCGTGGCCGCGGAAGGTGCGGGTGGGCGCGAACTCGCCCAGCTTGTGTCCGACCATGGACTCGCTCACGAACACGGGGATGTGCTTGCGACCGTCGTGCACGGCGATCGTGTGGCCGAGCATGGCCGGCACGATCATCGAGCGACGCGACCAGGTCTTGATGACGTTCTTGGTGCCCGCCTCGTTCTGCGACACGACCTTGCGAAGCAGGTGCTCGTCGACGAAGGGGCCCTTCTTAAGACTGCGTGGCATCTTCTGTTCCTACCTACTTGCGCTTCTTGCCGGCGGTGCGACGGCGGACGATCAGCTTGTCGCTTTCCTTGTTCGCGTGACGGGTGCGGCCCTCGGCCTTACCCCACGGCGACACCGGGTGGCGACCACCGGAGGTCTTGCCCTCACCACCACCGTGCGGGTGGTCGACCGGGTTCATGGCCACACCGCGGACGGTCGGGCGGATGCCCTTCCAGCGGTTGCGGCCGGCCTTGCCCCAGTTGATGTTCGACTGCTCGGCGTTGCCGACCTCGCCGATGGTGGCGCGGCAGCGGGCGTCGACGTTGCGGATCTCGCCCGAGGGCAGACGCAGCTGCGCGTAGGGGCCGTCCTTCGCGACCAGACGCACGGAGGCGCCGGCCGAACGGGCCATCTTGGCACCGCCGCCGGGGCGCAGCTCGATGGCGTGCACCACGGTACCGGTGGGGATGTTGCGCAGCGGCAGGTTGTTGCCGGGCTTGATGTCCGCGTTCGGACCCGACTCGACGACGTCACCCTGCGACAGCTTGTTCGGCGCGATGATGTAGCGCTTCTCGCCGTCGGCGTAGTGCAGCAGCGCGATGCGCGCGGTGCGGTTGGGGTCGTACTCGATGTGGGCGACCTTGGCGTTGATGCCGTCCTTGTCGTTGCGACGGAAGTCGATCACGCGGTACTGGCGCTTGTGGCCACCACCGATGTGACGCGTCGTGATGCGGCCCTGGTTGTTGCGGCCACCGGTCTTCGACAGCGGACGAAGGAGCGACTTCTCCGGCGTCGAGCGGGTGATCTCGGCGAAGTCGGCGACCGACGAGCCGCGGCGACCCGGGGTCGTCGGCTTGTACTTGCGAATAGCCATGTGTGTGTCCTCTCCCCTGGCCGTCAGCCGACTGCCGTGAAGATGTCGATGGTGCCCGACTTCAGGGTGACGATCGCGCGCTTGGTGTCCTTGCGCTTGCCGATGCCGAAGCGGGTGCGACGGGCCTTGCCGACGCGGTTGATCGTGTTGACCGACGCGACCTTGACGCCGAAGATCTTCTCGATCGCGAGCTTGATCTCGGTCTTGTTCGAGCGCGGGTCCACGAGGAACGTGTACTTGCCCTCGTCGATGAGCCCGTAGCTCTTCTCAGAGACGACCGGCTTCAGGATGATGTCGCGCGGGTCCTTGTTGACGGCGGTCATGCCGAGACCTCCTCGGTGGCCGACTTCGCCGCGACGAAGGCGTCGTAGGCGGCCTTGGTGAAGACGATGTCGTCGGAGACGAGCACGTCGTAGGCGTTCAGCTGGTCGAAGGTCAGCACGTGCACGTACGCGAGGTTGCGGACGCTCTTGATGCTGAGCTCGTCGCCTCGCTCGATGACGACGAGGACGTTCTTGGTCGCGTTCAGCGTCGACAGCACGGCCGCGGCGGCCTTGGTCGAGGGCGCACCCTCGATGCCGAAGCCCTCGACGATGTGCAGGCGCTGGCCGCGGGTGCGGTCGCTCAGGGCGCCGAGCAGGGCCGCGGCGACCATCTTCTTGGGCGTGCGCTGCGAGTAGTTGCGCGGCTTCGGCCCGTGGACGATGCCACCACCGGTCATGTGCGGCGCGCGGATCGAGCCCTGACGGGCGTTACCCGTGCCCTTCTGCTTGAAGGGCTTGCGGCCGGCACCGGAGACCTCACCGCGACGCTTGGTCGAGTGGGTGCCCTGGCGAGCCGCCGCGAGCTGCGCGACGACGACCTGGTGGATGAGCGGGATGTTCGTCTTGACGTCGAACAGGGCGGCGGGCAGCTCCACGGAGCCGGCCTTCTTGCCGTCTGCCTTGCGGACGTCGAGCGCGAGAGTCGAGTCAGCCATGATCAGGCACCCTTCACTGCGTTGCGGACGTAGACGATGCGGCCACGAGCACCGGGGACGGCGCCCTTGACGAGCAGCAGACCCTTCTCGGCGTCGACGGCGTGCACCGTGAGGTTGAGGACGGTGACGCGCTCGCCACCCATGCGACCGGCCATGCGCATGCCCTTGAAGACGCGGCTGGGCGTCGACGAGGCACCGATGGAGCCCGGCTTGCGGTGGTTGCGGTGCGCACCGTGGGACGCCGAGACGCCCTTGAAGTTGTGGCGCTTCATGACACCCGCGAAGCCCTTGCCCTTGCTGGTGCCGACGACGTCGACCAGCTGGCCGGCCTCGAAGAGACCGTCGACCGTGAGCTCCTGACCGAGTGAGTAGTCAGCGGCGTCAGCGGTGCGGACCTCGGTGACGTGACGACGGGGCGTCACACCGGCGGCCTGGAAGTGGCCCTCGAGGGGCTTGGTGACCTTGCGGGGGTCGATCTGCCCGGCGGCGATCTGGACGGCCGAGTAGCCGTCCTTCTCGGGCGTGCGGACCTGGGTCACGACGTTCGGGGTGATCTGGATGACCGTGACGGGGACGATCTTGCCGCCCTCGGTCCAGACCTGCGTCATGCCGAGCTTGGTGCCCAGCAGACCCTTGGAAGTCTTGGTGGTGATGTCAGCCATGTCGAACCTCAGAGCTTGATCTCGATGTTGACGTCGGCCGGGAGGTCGAGACGCATCAGCGAGTCGACGGCCTTGGGCGTCGGGTCGATGATGTCGATCAAGCGCTTGTGGGTGCGCATCTCGAAGTGCTCGCGGCTGTCCTTGTACTTGTGCGGCGACCGGATGACGGCGACGACGTTCTTCTCGGTCGGAAGGGGCACGGGGCCCACGACCGTCGCGCCGGCACGGGTCACGGTGTCGACGATCTTGCGTGCCGACGAGTCGAGACCTGCGTGGTCGTACGACTTCAGGCGAATGCGGATCTTCTGTCCCGCCATTGTCTGCTCACTCTCTTTCTCGCGTCATACCTCTTGGGCATTGGACGCACGGCGACGCTCACGCGCCGGGGCACTCCTCCGCTTTCGCGGGATGCTGCACCGCTGTTCTCATGTCAGTCCGAGACCGAGTGGCCTCGGCCCCGTCTCTCCGCACGCGGCTGACCGCCGGTCTTCCGACGTGTGGAGTGTTGGGGTGGTGTTCTGCTGCCCGCGGCCCAGAGTCGTGATCGCTCTGTGCACTGCCCTGGCAGTGATCCTGCGCGCGCCGGAGCGCACGCGGAATGTGGAACCTGACTAGTCTACGTGGCGCCCGGGCGTGTCGCAAACCCGGGCGTGTCGCTCCGCGTGTCGCGACCCGCCGGCCGGCGGACACGAAGAAGCCCCCGGGGTCTCCCCCGGGGGCTTCCGTCAGTCGCTGTGGACTCAGACGTCCTGGCGCTGGCGACGCACGGCGAACACCGTGACGGCCAGACCACCGAGCAGCAGCACGCCGCCGCCGATCCAGACGCCCATGAGGGAGGCGGAGTCGACACCGGTCGCGGCCGGGACCTGGCCGGCGTTGATGGTGACGGCCGCAGCCGACGTGCCGGAGGTCAGGCCCTGGGCGGACAGCGTGTACGCGCCGGTGGCGTTCGACGGCAGCGTGACCGTGACGGTGACGGCACCGGAGGCCGAAGCGGCCTTGTCGAAGGTCTTGGTCTCGACCGCGGTCTTGACCAGGGCGAGGGTCGCGCCGTTGGCGTTCTCACCGGTGAGCGAGAAGCGGACCGTCTCGCCCGGCTGGAAGCCGGTGTAGGGAACGCTGACGCTGCCGCCGGGAGCGGCGGTGAACGTGGTGGTCCCGCCCTGCGGCGAGGGGGTGTAGGCGGCGTTGGCCGCGGCGGGCGCCGCGACGAGGGCGACGATCGCGACGGCGATCGCGGCCAGCTTGATGCGAAGGCTCTTCATGTTCTCTCCGTAGGTGTCTCTGGGGGGAGTGCAGATGTTCGTGGATGCAACGGGAGTCAAGACGACTCAACCTCAGCGCCTGCCCCCACAAAGCACCCTAGCCGCACTATCAGCAGATCCACAAGATCGCGATCTAGTGCATGACGGATCTTTACCTGCGCGTAACGCGACGCATCCATCGGAAACGCAGCGAGGGACCGGGCCGAAGCCCGATCCCTCACCGTGGAGATCCGAGTGGATTACTTCAGGATCTTGGTCACCGTGCCGGCGCCGACGGTGCGGCCACCCTCACGGATCGCGAAGCCGAGGCCCTCTTCCATGGCGATCGGCTGGATGAGCTCGACCGTCATGTCCGTGGTGTCACCGGGCATGACCATCTCGGTGCCCTCGGGCAGCGTGATGACGCCGGTGACGTCCGTGGTGCGGAAGTAGAACTGCGGACGGTAGTTCGTGTAGAAGGGGTTGTGACGGCCACCCTCGTCCTTGGAGAGGATGTACGCGGTGCCCTCGAAGTTGGTGTGAGGGGTGACCGAACCCGGCTTCACGACGACCTGGCCGCGCTCGACGTCGTCACGCTTGGTGCCGCGCAGGAGCAGACCGCAGTTCTCGCCGGCCCAGGCCTCGTCGAGCTGCTTGTGGAACATCTCGATACCGGTGACGATCGTCTTCTGCGTCGGGCGCAGACCCACGATCTCGACCTCGGAGTTGATGGCCAGGGTGCCACGCTCGGCGCGACCGGTGACGACGGTGCCACGACCGGTGATCGTGAAGACGTCCTCGATCGGCATGAGGAAGGGCTTGTCCTTGTCACGCACCGGGTCGGGGATGGACGAGTCGACGGCCTCCATGAGGTCGAGGATCGACTGCACCCACTGCTCGTCGCCCTCGAGCGCCTTGAGGCCCGAGACGCGGACGACGGGGGCGTTGTCGCCGTCGAAGTCCTGCGACGAGAGGAGCTCGCGGACCTCGAGCTCGACGAGCTCCAGGATCTCCTCGTCGTCGACCATGTCGGACTTGTTCAGCGCGACCAGCAGGTAGGGGACGCCGACCTGCTTGGCGAGCAGCACGTGCTCGCGGGTCTGGGCCATCGGGCCGTCGGTCGCGGCGACCACGAGGATCGCGCCGTCCATCTGGGCGGCACCGGTGATCATGTTCTTGATGTAGTCAGCGTGACCCGGGGCGTCGACGTGCGCGTAGTGACGCTTCGGGGTCTCGTACTCGACGTGCGAGATGTTGATGGTGATACCGCGCTGACGCTCTTCCGGAGCGGAGTCGATCGACGCGAAGTCACGCTGCACGTTGGTGGCCGACGGGTACTTGTCGGCGAGCACCTTCGAGATGGCAGCGGTGAGCGTGGTCTTGCCGTGGTCGACGTGACCGATCGTTCCGATGTTGACGTGCGGCTTGGTCCGCTCGAACTTGGCCTTGGCCACTGGGTCCTCCTCAGGACGTTCATGTAGAAGCTCCGGGCACTGGGTTGCGACCGGTCCTCTACGGGGATGGTTCTCAGTCTAGTAGAGAGAGTTGCGTGTGAAGTTGTGATCCGGAGGCGGATGCGGCGACGGGCGCCGCATCCGCCGGGAGAGGCCTCCGAGGAGGTTACTCGCCCTTCTTCTGGATGATCTCGTCGGCGACGGCCTTGGGGACCTCGGCGTAGCTGTCGAACTCCATGGAGTAGACGGCACGGCCGGAGGTCTTCGACCGCAGGTCGCCGATGTAGCCGAACATCTCGGACAGCGGGACGTTGGCACGGACGACCTTGACGCCGGCCGCGTCCTCCATCGACTGGATCTGGCCACGGCGCGAGTTCAGGTCGCCGATGACGTCGCCCATGTACTCCTCGGGAGTACGGACCTCGACCGCCATGAGCGGCTCGAGCAGGACCGGGTTCGCCTTGCGGACGGCCTCCTTGAAGCCCATCGAGCCCGCGATCTTGAACGCCATCTCCGAGGAGTCGACGTCGTGGCTCGCGCCGTCGATGAGGATCGCCTTGACACCGACCATGGGGTAGCCGGCCAGGACACCGACGTTCATCGCGTCCTGGAAGCCCTGGTTGGTCGGCTCGATGTACTCGCGCGGGATGCGGCCACCGGTGACCTTGTTCTCGAACTCGTACGTCTTGTCGGCCGTGACCTCGAGCGGCTCGAGCGCGAACTGGATCTTCGCGAACTGACCCGAACCACCGGTCTGCTTCTTGTGGGTGTAGTCGTGACGCTCGACGGCGCGCTTGATCGTCTCGCGGTACGCCACCTGCGGCTTGCCGACGTTGGCCTCGACCTTGAACTCGCGCTTCATGCGGTCCACGAGGATGTCGAGGTGCAGCTCGCCCATGCCCTTGATGACCGTCTGACCGGTCTCGGGGTTGAGCTCGGTGCGGAAGGTGGGGTCCTCCTCGGCGAGCTTCTGGATGGCGACACCCAGCTTCTCCTGGTCGGCCTTGGTCTTGGGCTCGATCGCGACCTCGATGACCGGCTCCGGGAACGTCATCGACTCGAGCACGACCGGCGCGCTCGGGTCGGCGAGGGTGTCACCGGTGGTGGTGTCCTTCAGGCCGATGACCGCGTAGATGTTGCCGGCGCGCAGCTCGTCGACCGGGTTCTCCTTGTTCGCGTGCATCTGGAAGATCTTCCCGATGCGCTCCTTCTTGCCCTTGGTCGAGTTGATGACCTGGGCGCCGGAAGCGAGCTGACCGGAGTAGACGCGGACGTAGGTGAGGCGACCGAAGAACGGGTGCACCGCGACCTTGAACGCGAGCGCCGCGAACGGGTCGGAGGCGTCGGGACGACGCTCGATGACGACCTCTTCGTCCTTGGGGTCGTGCGCCTCGATGGCGGGCACGTCCAGGGGCGAGGGGAGGTAGTCGACGACCGCGTCGAGCATGGGCTGGACACCGCGGTTCTTGAACGCGGAGCCGCAGAGCACCGGGTACAGCTCGCCGGCGACGGTGAGCTTGCGGATGGCGCCCTTGATCTCGGCGAGCGTGAGCTCCTCGCCGCCGAAGTACTTCTCCAGCAGCGCCTCGTCGGACTCGGCGACGGTCTCGAGCAGCTTCTCGCGGTACTCGGCGGCCTTGTCGGCGAGGTCGGCCGGGATCTCCTGGATCTCGTACTTGGCGCCCATGGTGACATCACCCTTGGCGTCGCCGGGCCACACCAGCGCGCGCATCTCGACCAGGTCGATGACGCCCACGAAGTCGCTCTCGGCACCGATCGGCAGCTGGAGCACGAGCGGCTTCGCACCGAGGCGCTTGATGATCGTGTCGACGGTGAAGTAGAAGTCCGCGCCGAGCTTGTCCATCTTGTTGACGAAGCAGATGCGGGGGACGTCGTACTTGTCGGCCTGACGCCACACGGTCTCGGACTGGGGCTCGACGCCCTCCTTGCCGTCGAAGACGGCGACGGCACCGTCGAGGACGCGCAGCGAGCGCTCCACCTCGACCGTGAAGTCCACGTGACCGGGGGTGTCGATGATGTTGATCTGGTGCTTGTTCCAGAAGCAGGTCACCGCGGCGGAGGTGATGGTGATGCCGCGCTCCTGCTCCTGCTCCATCCAGTCGGTCGTCGCCGCACCGTCGTGCGTCTCGCCGATCTTGTGGTTGACGCCCGTGTAGAAGAGGATGCGCTCGGTCGTCGTCGTCTTGCCGGCATCGATGTGCGCCATGATGCCGATGTTGCGGACCTTGTTGAGGTCGGTGAGCACTTCTTGTGCCACGGGCTGTTCCTTACCTGTTGTGAGGTGGTAGCTGAGGGGCCGGTCCCCGGTCCGGCGGTGCCGGGCGGCCGGGGACCGGCCACGATCCGCTGATTACCAGCGGTAGTGGGCGAAGGCGCGGTTCGACTCGGCCATCTTGTGGGTGTCCTCGCGGCGCTTGACCGCGGCACCCAGACCGTTCGAGGCGTCCAGGATCTCGTTCTGGAGACGCTCGGTCATCGTCTTCTCACGACGACCCTTCGCGTACGAGACGAGCCAGCGCAGCGCGAGCGTGTTCGCGCGGTGCGGCTTGACCTCGACCGGCACCTGGTAGGTCGAGCCACCGACGCGGCGGCTCTTGACCTCGAGGGTGGGGCGGACGTTGTCGAGCGCCTTCTTGAGCGTCGCGACGGCGTCCTGGCCGGTCTTGGCCTCGACGCCCTTCAGGGCGCCGTAGACGATCGACTCGGCGAGCGACTTCTTGCCGTCGACGAGGATCTTGTTGACCAGCGAGGTGACGATCGGTGCGCCGTAGACCGGGTCGTTGACGACGGGGCGCTTCGGGGCGGGACCCTTACGAGGCATCTAACTCAACCCTTCTTCGCACCGTAGCGGCTG
>NZ_JBSJZI010000005.1:204088-289286 GCF_054798235.1 Microbacterium sp. GXF7504
GGGGATGTACGCGGTGACCTCGGTGCCGTTGCGGAGCTTGACACGGGCGACCTTGCGCATCGCCGAGTTCGGCTTCTTGGGCGTGGTGGTGTACACGCGGGTGCAGACGCCTGCCTGCTGCGGGTTCGACTTCAGCGCCGGCGCCTTGGTCTTCGAGACCTTCGGCGAGCGGCCCTTGCGAACCAACTGCTGAATGGTTGGCACGTTCTCTCCTTGGTTGTGCTGCACGGTGACAGCGACGTGGTCTCCCCCACCCGATGACGATGCACGCCCGGGCGGGCTCACGTGGATCCGCCGACGCAGCAGGATTCTGGCGCGTCTTTCGTGGTGGATATGCCGTGGGGGTGGCCTGTTCGCAGGCCGTGCCCTGAGATGGTGCGTCCGCGAGCGACCCGAGTCGAACCGAGGCACGACGCAGGGCGCGCATGAGCGCACACCCGATCAATGATACGCCCGCGCGACGCGCCCGGTCAAACGGCGGTCGATCCCGTTCTCCCGGCGGCCTCCGCCGGGCTCAGCGCTCGCGGCGGACGATGCGCAGGACCGCGTCGCCGAGGAGGAACTCCCCTTCGACCGCGACGCTCTGCCCCTGTTCGACCTCGGTGTCGTCGACCACGACGCCGTTCGTCGAGCCGAGGTCGGAGACGAGCCAGGCCTCGCCCTGGCGGCGCAGGAGCGCGTGCGTCTTCGAGACGGTGCGGGTCTCCTCGACCACCTCGACCAGCTGCGCGCCGGGCGCCGCGTGGACCGGTGCCGGGCGGCGACCGAGCACGACGGCGTCGACGGTGAGGTCCACGCTCGAGCCGTCGGGCAGCTGCAGCGCCCACGCGGGGCGCTTGCGGACAGCGATCACGGTGTCGTCGACCGCGTCGCTCATGCCGGGGCGAAACGCCGAGACGGATGCGGCCGCCGGACGCGGCGCGCCGGCCGTCGGCGAGCCGACGACCGCCGAGACGGCGCCGGAGTCCTCGGGGAACGCGTCGGGCTCGGCGACGTAGGGCTGACGCAGCACCGGGCGCGCGGGCGGCGCGACCGGCGGGGTCTCGACCCGCTCCGCCGGGGCCTGCGGAGCCGGCGACGGCGCGGGGGCCGCAGCCAACCACTCGGGGGTCTCCGGCTCGTCGGCGTCCACGTCGGGTGCGCTCGCCCCGGCGGGCTCGGGCTGCGGCTCCGCCTCGGGCGCCGGCATCCACCACGAGGTGACGGGCGCCGGTTCCGCCGGGGCGGCGGCGGGCGCCTCCCACGTGGCGGGCTCCGGGGCCTCCCACGTCGGGGGTGCCGGGACGGCTGCGGGCGCCGAGGGTTCGGGGGCGGCGGGCGCCGCCGCCGCGGCGGGGGACGCGGACGGCTCGGGGACCGGTGCCGGTGCGGGCTCGGCGGGCGTCTCGAAGGCGGGCGCCGGTGCCGCCGGGATCCACGCCGAAGGTGCGGGCACGTCGCGGCGGGCCAGGAGGTCGGGGGCCTCCCCGGTGTCGAGGCGGCCGAAGTCGGGCGACAGCGCGCGGAAGGCGTCCGCCGGATCCTGCTCGACGGCCGCGGCGTACGGCTCGTGCGTCCGGTCGGGCTCGGCCGGACCGAACCCGAGCACGCTCGCCCACACCGGGAACAGCAGCGCCGCGAGGACCGTCATGCCCGCCCCGTGACCGAAGGCCAGGTTGATGCGGTGCGCCGAGGTGACGATCGCGACGTAGACGAAGATCACACCGAAGACCGGGATGAGCAGGAGGAGCAGCAGCCAGCCGCTGAGACCGCCGAGGCGGAGGAACACGACGGCGTTGTAGACCGGCACCCACGCCTTCCATCCGGCCACCCCGATCTTCGTGTACACGCGGGAGAGCGCCAGCGCCGTCCACACGTACAGCACGAGGGTCGGCAGCGTCGACAGGAGTGCGATGAGCACCAGCGATCCGGCATCCGGGGTCGATGCCGTCAGGGCGGGGGCGGTGACGATCTGCATGTGCGGTGCCTCAGGGTCGGGGTCCGTCGAAATCACGGGGGTCGAAGGGCGCGTCGAGTGAACGGGTCAGGTCGTCCAGGAGCGCCTCGATCTGCGGCTCCACGAAGCGGGCGATGTCCCCCTGGATGCGCAGCCTGTGGTGGAGCAGGATGGCGCACACCTCACGCCCCACCATGTTCGCATAGTCGTCGGCGAGGGCCACCTCCTGCCGGAGGGCCGCCTTCGCCTCCTCGGACAGCGGCGGGAGGGCGGGGACGTCCTCGTCGGCCTGCTCGGCGAGCCCCGCGATCGTGAAGAGGAACGGTGCGCCCGGCGCGGGGTCGGGGTCGAGCGGCATCCCCTCGAACTCGGGGTCGAGCCCCTCGGTGGGCCGGTAGCTGCGGGCGCGGTTGCGCGCGGCCTGCTGGTCGAGCTCGGCCTGCAGCAGCGGCAGGTTCCGCGCCGTGTAGTCCGCGACCGCACGGTCGACGATGGCCTTGATGCGCGTCGAGAGCCCGTGCTGCACCGCATGCGGGACGTCGGCGCCGACGCCGGCGGCGGAGAGGATCGGTGAACCGAGGCACCGGCGGCAGGGTGCGACCCGGCCGCGGTGGGTGGAGGGCGTCCACCTGGGCAGCCAGCGCAGCCAGGCGTCCACGGCCTGGCTCACCTGCGTCTCCAGCGAGCGCTCCACGAACACCACGGTAGTCCCCGCGCCGTGCTTTCCGCGGATCCGCGCGGGTTTCTCCGCCCGGGCGGGCTCACTCGTCCTGGTCGTCGCGCTCCCATGGCCACTGCGGCCGGGAGGCGCGGGTGCGAACGAGCGCGATGGCCGACCACCCCGCCACGAGCGCGGCCCCCGCGATCACGAGGCCCTGCCACCCGAGCGCGAACGAGCCCGTCACCGCGATGCCGGGGCCGAGTTCACCGGCGGCCGCCGCGGCGGCGATCCCGGTCACGAGCACGTACGCCAGCCAGGTGCCGACGACCGCGACGACGACGCCGCCGTACGCGGGCTGCGGCCGCCGGACGGTCGCCCACGTCGTGCCGGCGAACGCCGCGAGGGCCGCCAGCATCCCCACGATCCCGGGGAGCTGTCCGAGCCCGGGGACGTCGATCACGTCGGTGTCGGTCGCAAGGCTCAGCAGGCCGAGTCCGGCGACGACGAGCGCGAAGAAGCCCACGACGCAGAACGCCACCGCGACCGCCGGACGGACCGGCGGACGCGGTGGCGTCGGCGGGACGGTCATCGCTGGTGCAGCTGCGGCCCCGCCTCGAGGGTGCGCTCGTACTCGCGCTGCGCGACCTCGTTGAGTTCGGTGACGCGACGGCCGCGGGCGGCGACCCAGGCGCCGAACCAGATGGTGAGTTCGCGTCCGAGCACGAAGGCCACGATGGCGTACGGCGCCAGCACCTGAGCCGAGAGCAGGTCCGCGCCCTCACGCTCGGTGAGCAGCCAGAACGGCGCCTGCAGGAGGACACCCAGCACGTAGCCGCCGTAGGAGACGAGGCCCACGAGGATGCCCCAGATCACCCAGTGCGCCCAGCGCGCCCGGTTGAGGATGGCGCCCAGCAGCCAGAAGCCGAGGAAGAAGGCGACCACCGGCGTCCAGAACAGCCAGGACGTCACGGTGCCGAGCACGTAGTCCAGCGCGGTGTCGCCGGACAGGAAGCCGAACGCGAACGCCGCACCGAGGATGATGCCGAGGTACAGGACGGCGAAGGCGAGCGCGGCGACGAGCCCGATGAGGCCGGCGGCGCCGCGGTTGCCGCGGGGGCGCGGCGGCTCCGGCGCCTGCACGAAGATCGGCTGCGCGGCGGCGGATGCGACGTAGGTGTCGGCGGGCGCGACGTAGGTGTCGTCAGGCGCGGCGTACGTGCCGGCGGGCGCGGCGGGCGCGGCGGGCGCGTCCTGGACCGGCTCGGCGTCGACGACACGCTCGGATGCGGTCGGCTCGGCGGCGTCGACGGGCTCGGCCGCGCCGGGGGTCTCCTCGAGCGGGCGGTCGTACCAGGCGGTCTCCTCGACGACGACCTCCTCGGCGACGACCTCCTCCGAGGCCGCGTCGTCGGCCGGTTCGGCCACGACGTCGCGCTCGACGACGGTCTCCTCGACGACGATCGGCTCGCCCACGGCCTCGCGGCCCGCGAGCTCGGCGTCGGCCAGCCCTTCGTTCGCGCGCGCGACGGCGTCGTCGACGCTGGGCTCCGCCTCGGCGGGCTCGCCGTTCGGGGTGGTGTTGGGGTCACTCATCGCAATCGGCTCCTCATACGGGGCGCTCGCCCGCACCGAGAGCGTAACCGTCGGCCGTCGGCGACCCGCGAAGGCGCGCAGTCGTGCGGGCGAATCCGCCCGCTACGGTGTGGGCATGTCCGCGCGACCCCGTCTGCTCCCCGTCCTCGGCACCCTCGTGCTCGCGTCGGCGCTCACCGCGTGCGCACCCGAGCCGACCGGTGCGCCGTCCTCGTCGCAGCCGGCTGCACCGTCGGCATCCGCGTCTCCCGACGACCCCGCGACGCCGACCCCGACGCCGTCCGCGACCCCGGTCTCCCTGCCGACGGACTGCCTGGAGATGCTGCCGGAGCCCGTCCGGGCACAGCTCGCCGACGTGCCGCTGAACGACCCCGCCAACGGCACCGCCACCGGGGTGCAGCCCGACGGGTCGCTCGTGTGCCTCTGGCGCGAGCCCGCCGCCGACACCACGTTCCTGGAGACGACGGTCTCGAGGGTGTCGCGCGGCGATGCCCTCGACCTGCTGAACCGGCTCGCGGACGAGCAGGGGTTCACCTGCTACACCCCCGCGGGCGGCACCCGCTGCGAGAAGAGCTGGGTGAACGAGCAGTACCCCGTCCAGGACGGCCGCACCCTGTTCTGGCGGGACGATGTGCTCATCGACACGTCCTACTCGAACCTCGCACCGTCCGGCTACACCGACGGGATCGTGTCGCGGATGTTCGGCTGACTCAGCCCTGCGGCCAGAGCTGCTGCGCCATCCGCTCGACGTAGCGGTCCGGCTGCCAGCCGTCGAAGGTCGTCGACACCCACACGCCGTCGCGGATGACGTCCTCCTCGACCACGGCGCCGTCGGCACGGGCGCAGCGCACGCCGTCCGCGTAGTCGGTGCACGCGAAGCCGCTGACCTCGAGCGCGGCGCGGGCGATCGACGCGGTGTCCGGATCGACGTCGGAGACCGTCGTGACGATACGGCCGGCGTTCACCGCGGTGAACGTGCATGTGACGCGCACGGTGGACGCGAGTGCGGTGGAGAGGGTCTCCGCCACGGTGACCGGCGCAGAGGCGTCCTGCACCGGGTCGCCACCGACCCGCTGGGTCAGCTGCGCCCAGAGCGCGTCGGTGTAGAGCGCCTGACACTCCGGTGCGGTGGTCTCGCCCTTGCCGTCGGCGCGGGCCTGCACGAACGAGGGCACCGATCCGGCGCCGCGGAGCGTGTCCCCGACGAGCGCGACCGCAGCCGGGATCGCAGGCACGGCGAGCACGACGAGCACGCCGACGACGGCGGCGCAGAAGATCCCCGCCATCCATGCCAGAACGCTGTTGCGCCCACCCACCCGTGCCACGATCCCTCCCGTCGTCCACGGTACGCGGCGCTGCCGCGACGACTCGGGAGCGGCGCGCGCGGGAACGCCGAAGGCCCCGGGCGGATGCCCGGGGCCTTCGGTCTCACGCTTCAGCTCAGTTGTAGGTACCGGGCGTGAAGTCGTCGGTGGAGAAGCTGTCGAAGTCGACGTAGCTCAGGTCGGCGTCGCTGTACGCACCGTCGGACGCGAAGATGCGGTTGGGGTACCGCTCGCTCTTCGCCTCCTCCGTGGCCTCGACCACGACGTTGCGGTACTTCGACAGACCCGTGCCGGCCGGGATCAGCTTTCCGATGATCACGTTCTCCTTGAGACCGACCAGCGGGTCGCGCTTGCCCTCCATCGCCGCCTGGGTGAGCACGCGGGTCGTCTCCTGGAAGGACGCGGCCGACAGCCACGACTCCGTCGCGAGGGACGCCTTGGTGATACCCATGAGCTCCGGACGACCCGACGCGGGGCGCTTGCCCTCTGCCACGGCGGCACGGTTCATGTCGATGAAGCGACGCGAGTCCACCATCTCACCGGGCAGGAGCTCGGTGTCGCCGTGGTCGACGACGGTGACCTTGCGCAGCATCTGGCGCACGATGACCTCGATGTGCTTGTCGTGGATCGGCACACCCTGGGAGCGGTACACGCCCTGCACGCCGCCGACGAGGTACTTCTGCACCTCGCGGGCGCCCATGACGCGCATGATCTCCTTCGGGTCCAGCGTGCCGACCTGCAGCGGCTGACCGACCTCGACGTGCTGCCCGTCCTCGATGAGGAGGGTGGCGCGCTTGAGGACCGGGTAGACGTGCGGCTCGTCGCCGTTGTCGGGCGTGAGGATGACCTTCTTCTGCTTCTCGGTCTCCTCGATCGTGATGCGGCCGGCGGCCTCGGCGATCGGGGACGAACCCTTCGGGGTACGCGCCTCGAAGAGCTCCTGGACACGCGGCAGACCCTGGGTGATGTCCTCGGCCGACGCGGAACCACCGGTGTGGAAGGTACGCATCGTCAGCTGGGTACCGGGCTCACCGATCGACTGGGCGGCGATGATGCCGACGGCCTCGCCGATGTCGACCATCTTGCCGGTGGCCAGCGAACGGCCGTAGCACTTCGCGCAGACACCCACCGCGGAGTCGCAGGTCAGCACCGAACGCACCTTGATGCTGGTGATGCCACCCTCGACGAGGCGGTTGATGAGCACGTCGCCCACGTCGGAGCCGGCCTCGGCCAGCACCTCGCCCTTCGCGTCGACCACGTCGGCCGCGAGGGTACGGGCGAACACCGAGTTCTCGACGTTCGCGTCCTTGATGAGGACGCCGTCGGCACCGGCCGCCGCGATCGGCAGCTCGAGACCCTTGGACGTGCCGCAGTCCTCCTCGCGGATGATGACATCCTGCGAGACGTCCACCAGACGACGGGTGAGGTACCCGGAGTCGGCGGTACGGAGGGCGGTGTCGGCCAGACCCTTACGAGCACCGTGCGTCGCGATGAAGTACTCCGCGACCGACAGCCCCTCGCGGTACGAGGAGATGATCGGACGGGCGATGATCTCACCCTTCGGGTTGTTCACCAGACCACGCATACCGGCGATGTTCCGGATCTGCAGCCAGTTACCACGGGCACCCGAGGACACCATGCGGTTGATGGTGTTGTCGGCCGGGAAGTTGGCGCGCATCGCGGCCTGGACCTCGTCGGTCGCCTCGGTCCAGATCTTGATGAGCTCCTGGCGGCGCTCCGCGTCGGTGGTCAGACCCTTCTCGTACTGGGACTGCACCTTGGCGGCGCGCTTCTCGTACTCGGCGATGATCTCGGGCTTGTTCGGCGGCGTCAGGACGTCGCTCAGGGCGACGGTGACACCCGAACGGGTGGCCCAGTAGAAGCCGGCGTCCTTGATCCGGTCGAGCGACGCGGCGACCTCGACCTTGGGGTACTCCTCGGCCAGCTTGTTCACGATCTGCGACAGCTTGCCCTTGTCCGCCTGCTCGCGCACGAACGGGTAGCCCTTGGGGAGCGTGTCGTTGAAGATCGCCTGACCGAGCGACGCGTCCACGAGGCCGTGGCGCTCGTAGCCCTCGGGGGCCTCGCCCTCGAGGAAGGTCAGCCCCGGGATGCGGATGCGGACCTTCGCCTGCAGGTCGAGGGTGCCCTCGTCCTTCGCCAGGATCGCCTCGCCGACCGAACCGAACACGCGGCCCTCACCGGCTGCGCCCTCCTTGACCGTGGTCAGGTGGTGCAGACCGATGATCATGTCCTGCGAGGGCAGGGTCACCGGGCGGCCGTCGGACGGCTTCAGGATGTTGTTCGACGCCAGCATGAGGATGCGGGCCTCGGCCTGCGCCTCCACCGACAGCGGCAGGTGGACGGCCATCTGGTCACCGTCGAAGTCCGCGTTGAACGCGGCGCAGACGAGCGGGTGCAGCTGGATGGCCTTGCCCTCGACGAGCTGGGGCTCGAAGGCCTGGATGCCCAGGCGGTGCAGCGTGGGTGCACGGTTGAGCAGCACGGGGCGCTCGCGGATGATCTCCTCGAGCACGTCCCAGACCTCGGGACGGGTGCGCTCGACCGCACGCTTGGCGGCCTTGATGTTCTGCGAGTGACCGAGGTCGATCAGGCGCTTGATGACGAACGGCTTGAAGAGCTCCAGGGCCATCTGCTTGGGCAGACCGCACTGGTGCAGCTTCAGCTGCGGGCCGACGATGATGACCGAACGGCCCGAGTAGTCGACGCGCTTGCCGAGCAGGTTCTGGCGGAAGCGACCCTGCTTGCCCTTCAGCATGTCGCTGAGGGACTTCAGGGCACGGTTGCCGGTACCGGTGACGGGGCGACCGCGGCGGCCGTTGTCGAACAGCGCGTCGACGGCCTCCTGCAGCATCCGCTTCTCGTTGTTCACGATGATCTCGGGGGCACCGAGGTCGATGAGGCGCCGCAGACGGTTGTTGCGGTTGATCACGCGACGGTAGAGGTCGTTCAGGTCGCTGGTCGCGAAGCGGCCACCGTCCAGCTGCACCATCGGGCGCAGCTCCGGCGGGATCACCGGGACGACGTCGAGCACCATCGAGGCCGGGCTCATGCCGGTCTGCAGGAAGGAGCTGACGACCTTCAGGCGCTTGATCGCACGGATCTTGCGCTGGCCCTTGCCCTCCGAGATCTGCAGGCGGAGGCTCTCGGCCTCGGCCTCCAGGTCGAACGCCTCCAGGCGACGCTTGATCGACTCCGCACCCATGTGGGCCTCGAAGTACTGACCGAAGCGGTCCTGCAGCTCGATGAAGATCTCGTCCTCGGGCTTGAGCTGCCCGACCTCGAGCGTGCGGAAGTCCTCCCAGACGCGCTCGAGCTTGGCGATCTGCTCGTCCGCGTTCTTGCGGATCTGCGCCATCTCCTTCTCGGCGGCGTCCTTGACCTTCTTCTTCTGGTCGGCCTTGGCGCCCTCCGCCTCGAGTGCGGCGAGCTCCTCCTCCAGCTTGGCCAGGCGCGCAGCGACGCGGGAGTCGCGACGGTCGCCCAGGTTCTTGATCTCGAGACGCAGGTTGTTCTCGTGTGTGGGGAGGTCGCGGTGGCGGGCCTCCTCGTCGACCGAGATCACCATGTACGCGGCGAAGTAGATGACCTTCTCGAGGTCCTTCGGCGCCATGTCGAGCAGGTAGCCCAGGCGCGAGGGCACGCCCTTGAAGTACCAGATGTGGGTGACGGGGGCGGCGAGCTCGATGTGGCCCATGCGCTCACGACGGACGGAGGACTTGGTGACCTCCACGCCGCAGCGCTCGCACACGATGCCCTTGAAGCGGACGCGCTTGTACTTGCCGCACGCGCACTCCCAGTCCCGGCTGGGACCGAAGATCTGCTCGCCGAAGAGGCCGTCCTTCTCCGGCTTCAGCGTGCGGTAGTTGATGGTCTCGGGCTTCTTGACCTCGCCGTAGGACCAACGACGGATGTCGTCGGCGGTGGCCAGGCCGATGCGAAGCTCATCGAAAGTGGTTGATTCGAGCACTGATTCTCCTGTGTAGGAATTCGTTCTTTGCCTGGCCTGGTTCAGATCTCGTCGATGGACGAGGACTCGAACCGGGTGGAGATGTTGATGCCGAGCTCCTCGGCGGCGCGGAAGGCGTCGTCATCGGTGTCGCGGAGGTTCACCGTGGTGCCGTCGGCCGAGAGGACCTCGACGTTCAGGCACAGCGACTGCATCTCCTTCATGAGGACCTTGAACGACTCCGGGATGCCGGGCTCCTGGATGTTCTCGCCCTTGACGATGGCCTCGTACACCTTCACGCGGCCGAGGATGTCGTCGGACTTGATCGTCAGGAGCTCCTGGAGCGCGTACGCGGCGCCGTAGGCCTCGAGGGCCCACACCTCCATCTCACCGAAGCGCTGACCGCCGAACTGCGCCTTTCCACCGAGCGGCTGCTGGGTGATCATCGAGTACGGACCGGTCGAACGGGCGTGGATCTTGTCGTCCACCAGGTGGTGCAGCTTCAGGATGTACATGTAGCCGACCGAGATGGGCGCCGGGAACGGCTCGCCGGAGCGGCCGTCGAACAGCTGCGCCTTGCCGGAGCGGTCGATGAGACGCTCGCCGTCGCGGGTGAGCAGCGTCGAGTCGAGCAGACCCGCGATCTCCTCCTCGTAGGCGCCGTCGAACACCGGGGTGGCGACCTTCGTGCCGGGCGCGGCCTCGCGGGCCTCCTCCGGCAGGTGCTTCGCCCACTCGGGCTCGCCCTCGACCTTCCAGCCCTGCTTGGCGATCCACCCGAGGTGGGTCTCCAGGACCTGGCCGAAGTTCATGCGGCCGGGGATGCCGAGCGGGTTCAGGACGACGTCCAGCGGGGTGCCGTCGGCGAGGAAGGGCATGTCCTCGACGGGCAGGATCTTCGCGATGACACCCTTGTTGCCGTGACGGCCGGCGAGCTTGTCACCGGCGGTGATCTTGCGCTTCTGGGCGATGTAGACCACGACGCGGCGGTTCACGCCCGAGCCGAGCTCGTCGTCGCCGTCCTCGGCGTTGAACTCCTTGACGGCGATGATCGTGCCCTGCTCGCCGTGGGGGACCTTCAGCGACGTGTCGCGGACCTCACGGCTCTTCTCGTTGAAGATCGCGCGCAGCAGTCGCTCCTCGGCCGACAGCTCGGTCTCGCCCTTCGGCGTGACCTTGCCGACGAGGATGTCGCCGGGACGCACCTCGGCGCCGATGCGGACGATGCCGCGCTCGTCGAGGTCCTTCAGCAGGTCGGGGCTGACGTTGGGGAGGTCACGCGTGATCTCCTCCTTGCCAAGCTTGGTGTCGCGGGCGTCGACCTCGTACTCCTCGATGTGGATCGAGGAGAGGGTGTCGTCCTTCACCAGGTCCTGGCTGAGGATGATCGCGTCCTCGTAGTTGTAGCCCTCCCACGTCATGAACCCGACGAGCAGGTTCTTGCCGAGCGCGAGCTCGCCGTTCTCGGTCGCGGGACCGTCGGCGATGACCTCGCCGGCCTCGATGCGGTCGCCCGCCGAGACGATGACGCGCTGGTTGTAGGACGTGCCCTGGTTCGAGCGGTCGAACTTGCGCAGGAAGTAGTCCTGCGTGCCGCCCTCGTCGAGCTGGATGGTCACGACGTCGGCCGAGACCTCCAGGACCACACCGGACTTCTGCGCGGTGACCACGTCACCGGCGTCGATCGCGGCGAAGCCCTCCATACCGGTGCCGACGACCGGGGACTCGCTCCGGACGAGCGGCACGGCCTGGCGCTGCATGTTCGCACCCATGAGGGCGCGGTTCGCGTCGTCGTGCTCGAGGAAGGGGATGAGCGAGGTCGCCACCGACACCATCTGGCGCGGCGAGACGTCCATGTAGCCGATCTCCTCGGACGGGAACAGGTCGACCTCGCCACCCTGACCGCGGCGGGCGAGCACGCGCTCGTTGACGAAGCGGCCCTCCTTGTCGAGCTCCGCACCGGCCTGCGCGACGATGTAGTCGTTCTCCTCGCTGGCGGTGAGGTAGTCGATCTGGTCGGTGACCCGACCCTCGACGACCTTGCGGTACGGGGTCTCGATGAAGCCGAACGCGTTGATGCGCGCGAAGGACGCGAGCGAGCCGATCAGACCGATGTTCGGGCCTTCAGGGGTCTCGATCGGGCACATGCGGCCGTAGTGCGAGGGGTGGACGTCACGGACCTCGACGCCTGCGCGCTCGCGCGACAGACCGCCGGGACCCAGCGCCGACAGGCGGCGCTTGTGGGTCAGACCCGCGAGCGGGTTGTTCTGGTCCATGAACTGCGACAGCTGCGAGGTGCCGAAGAACTCCTTGATCGCGGCCACGACGGGACGCACGTTGATCAGGGTCTGCGGGGTGATCGCCTCGATGTCCTGCGTGGTCATGCGCTCGCGGACCACGCGCTCCATGCGGGACAGACCCGTGCGCACCTGGTTCTGGATGAGCTCGCCGACCGCGCGGATGCGACGGTTGCCGAAGTTGTCGATGTCGTCGACGTCGACGCGGATCTCCGCCGCCTCGCCGCCACGGACGCCGGCGACGGTGGCGTCACCGCGGTGCAGTGCGACGAGGTACTTGATCGTCGCGACGATGTCCTCGACGGTCAGCACCGAGTCGGTGAGCGGCTTGTCCAGGCCCAGCTTCTGGTTGATCTTGTAGCGGCCGACCTTGGCCAGGTCGTAGCGCTTGGGCGAGAAGTAGAAGTTGTCGAGCAGCGCGCGGGCGGCCTCGGCGGCCACCTGCTCGCCCGGACGGAGCTTCCGGTAGATGTCGCGGAGCGCGTCCTCCTTGGTGAGGATCGTGTCCTTCTCCAGCGTCTCCTCGATCGAGGTGAAGCCGGCGAACTCGTTCAGGATGTCCTCGCTGGACAGGCCGAGGGCCTTCAGGAAGACGGTGACGGACTGCTTGCGCTTGCGGTCGATGCGCACGCCCACCTGGTCGCGCTTGTCGATCTCGAACTCGAGCCAGGCGCCGCGGCTCGGGATGATGCGCGCCGAGACGATGTCCTTGTCGCTGGTCTTGTCCGGGGTCTTGTCGAAGTAGACGCCGGGCGAACGGACGAGCTGCGACACCACGACGCGCTCGGTGCCGTTGATGATGAACGTGCCCTTGTCGGTCTGGAGCGGGAAGTCGCCCATGAAGACCGTCTGGGTCTTGATCTCACCGGTCTGGTGGTTCATGAACTCGGCCTCGACGTAGAGCGGGGCCGCGTAGGTCTTGCCGCGCTCCTTGCACTCCTCGATGGAGTACTTCTCGGGCTCGAGGTACGGGTTGGTGAAGCTCAGCTGCATGGTCTCGCTGAGGTCTTCGATCGGGGAGATCTCCTCGAAGATCTCCTCGAGGCCGCTGATCTCGGGCACGTCGGTGCGACCGGCGGCCTTCGCCTCGGCGACGCGGGCCTTCCAGGCCTCGTTGCCGACGAGCCAGTCGAAGGACTCGGTCTGCAGTGCGAGCAGGTCCGGGACCGTCAGCGTGTCGGAGATCTTGGCGAACGAAAGGCGGGAAGCCGCGCGTCCGTTCTTCGGGGTCTTGGTGGTGGAATCGGATGCGTTGGGCGCAGCAGCCAAGGGGAAATACCTCCATGGGCCCGGGTGGGGCTCGTGTCCTTGTCGTCAGGTGGAGTGCTCGTTCGCTCCCGAAACGTCCGTACCGCACGCCGCCATCTGCGGGGGCACCGAACGCACAAGCCGACCACCATATGAGGGCAGGGGGAACTGAGCGCAACTACTCACTGTAGTCGATCCGACGCGCCGTGTCCAGTCGATTCTTGACGACCTTCGGATGCTGCGGTATAACCGCGCGCCGCGCGGTCTCAGGCGGTGCGGAACCGCACGCGGGAGCCGGGCGGCGCCTGCGCGAGCAGGTCCAGCGAGGCCTCGTCGACCACCGCGATGACGGGGTATCCGCCGGTGACCGGACCGTCCGCGAGGAGCACGACAGGCCCCGCCGGCGGCACCTGCACGGCACCGGGCACCATCGCCTCGCTCGGCAGCTCCCCCGGGACGGCACGCTCGAGCACCGGCCCCTCCAGGCGCGCACCGACCCGGTCCGCCGCGGTGCCGACGGTCCACTCCGTCGCGGTGAGGCACCGCCGCGCCGCCGGGGTGAACCAGTCCGCGCGCGGGCCCCACCGCATCCGGAGTTCGCGGACCTCCGGCGGCCATCCCCAGGGTCCCGCGTCCAGCGGCGGGACGGGGCCGGCGGGCGGCCCGGCCGTGACGACGTCGCCCGCCGCGAGGGGTGCCGGACCGAGCCCGGCGAGGGTGTCGGTCGAACGGGAGCCGAGTGCCGCCGGCGCGGCGACGCCGCCCGCGACGGCCAGGACGACCCGTGCCCCGCGGGTCGGGAAGCCGAGCTCCAGCGTCTGGCCCGCACGCCAGTGGAGCGCGCGGTACTGGTCGACCGGGCGGCCGGCGAGGCGGGTCGGTGCCCACGCGCCGGTCGTCGCGATCCAGACGTCGCGCAGCGCGGTCGCGCGAAGGCCGCCCGGGCCGACCTCGATCGCGGCGGCGTCCTCGGGGTTGCCGACGAGCCGGTTGGCCAGCCGCAGCGCGCCGCGGTCGAGGGCGCCGGAGGTCGAGACGCCGAGGTGCGCGAGCCCCGGGCGGCCGAGGTCCTGCACGGTCGCGACCCCGACGGCGTCCACGCGGGCAATCGGGGTGCCGCCGTGCGCGTGTGCGGGGGACGACGCGGGCGATGCCGCCGTCGCGGGCTCGGGCGCCGCCGCGATCTCGACGGCGCCTGCGCGCTCCGGCACGAACCGCACGCGAGCGCCCGGCGTGAGGAGGGCGGGCCGCGCCGCATCCGGGTCGAAGAGCCGCACCGGCGTGCGGCCGATGAGCCGCCAGCCGCCCGGCGTCTCCCGCGGATAGGCGCCCGCGAACCCCGCCGCGAGCCCGACCGCCCCGGCCGGCACGCGGGTGCGCGGGGTCTCGAGCCTCGGCACGTCGAACGGCCACCCGTCACCGACGAGGTAGCCGAACCCCGGGGCGAACCCGGTGAACGCGACCCGCCACGGGGTGCGCGCGTGCCGGTCGACGAGGTCGCCGGGGGTCACGCCCAGCATCCGCGCCGTCTCGTCGAGGTCGGCGCCGTCGTAGACCACCGGGAGCGCCACCTCGTCACCGCCGGCGTCCGCCGGGGCCGCGTCCGGATCGGCCGCCGCGACCCAGTCGCGGACCGCGGCGGCGCGGATGCGGGCGGGGTCGAACCGCACGAGCACGGTCCGGGCCGCCGGCACGAGACCGGTGACCCCCGCCGAGGGCGCTTCGGCGAGCGCGGCGTGCAGGGCGAGCACCGCGGTCACGTCGTCGACCTCGACCAGGAGTGCCTCCCGGCCCATCGGCAGGATGCGGCGCGCGACGCTCATGACCGGTTCACCACGGTGCGCGCACCGGGATCCCCCGGTCGTCGAGGGCGGCGCGCACCCGGCGGGCCATCGCCACGGCCGCCGAGGTGTCGCCGTGCAGGCAGAGGGAGACCGCATCCGTCACGACGACGGTGCCGTCGACCGCGACGACCTCGCCCCGCTCGGCGAGCCGCACCGCACGGGCGGCGACCTCGTCGGGTTCGTGCAGCAGGTCGCCGGGCTCGCCGCGCGGCACGAGCGTGCCGTCCGGGAGGTACCCGCGGTCGAGGAACGCCTCGCGGTGGAACGGCAGGCCGGCGGCGCGGGTCGCGGCAGCGAGCGCGTCGCCGAGGCCGAGCACCGGGAGCGGGCGGCCGAGCCGGTCGGCGAGGGCGAGCACGGCCCGCACGACGGCGTCCGCCGACGCCGGATCGGCGCCCGCCACGTGGTAGAGCGCGCCGTGCGGCTTGACGTAGCGGAGGTCGGCGCCGGCGGCCACGAGCGCGTCGAGCTGGGTCGCGACGACCCGGCGCAGGTCTTCCGGCGGCATCGGCATCGCGACCCGGCCGAAGCCGGCACGGTCGGGGAAGGACGGGTGCGCGCCCAGTGCGACGCCGTGCGCGGCGGCCCGCGCGACGGCCTCCCGCATGGACGCCTCGTCGCCCGCGTGCCCGCCGGCGGCGACCGACGCGCTCGTGATGAGCGCGAACATCGCCTCGTCGTCGGCGGTGGGGCGGCCGTCCACCGTCTCGCCCAGGTCGGCGTTCAGATCCATCGCGCGCACGCGCCCACGCTAGCCGGAGGCGGGATAGCGTGGGTGCATGGCACGGGCCCGGTACGAGGAGATCGAGCGTCCCCAGGCACGGCTGAGCGACGGGTCGATCGCCCGCGTCGTCCCCTCCGCGTTCACCTCCGGCTTCGAGCTCGAGGTCGCCGGGACCCCGCAGTCGCACGTGGACCTCGAGGACCCGACGCACCTGCACTTCGAGTACGTCGCGCGCATGGGCGCCGTCATCGACCGGCTCCGGATGCCGGGACAGCCGCTGACGGCCGTGCACCTCGGCGCGGGGGCCCTCACCATCCCGCGCTACATCGAGCACACCCGCCCCGGGTCGCGGCAGCAGGTCATCGAGCTGGAACCGGCCCTCGTCGAACTCGTGCGCGCGCAGCTGCCGCTCCCCCGCGGCGCGTCCATCCGGGTGCGCATCGGCGACGCCCGGGAGGGACTCGGGCGCCTCCCAGCCGGCCTCACCGGCAACGTCGACCTCCTGGTCTCCGACGTCTACGCCGGCTCGCAGACCCCCGCGCACCTCACCACGATCGAGTTCTACCGCGAGGGCGCGGCGCTGCTCGCCCCCGGCGGCGTGCTGCTCGTGAACGTCGCGGACGGCGCCGGACTGGCGTTCGCACGCCGGCAGGTCGCGACCGTCCGCGAGGTGCTCGAGCACGTGGTCCTGCTCGCCGAAGTGCAGACGTTGAAGGGGCGCCGCTTCGGCAACCTCGTCATCGCCGCATCCGCCGCGCCGCTGCCGACCGAGTGGCTGCCCCGCCTCATGGCCGCGGGTCCCCATCCGGCGAAGGTCGCGCACGGGGCCGAACTCGACGCGTTCGTCGGGTCGGTGCGCCCGGTGACCGACGCCGACGCGCAGCCGTCGCCGAAGCCGGCGTCGTCGATCTTCGAACGCTGAGGGGCGACACCGGCGCCGGACCGGCGTGGCCTGAACGGCGGCGGCCGTTCCTCCGTGCACACTGGATGGGGCATGGCCGGACGCGGGAAGGAGTCGTCGTGAGCAACATCAAGGGATACGACCCCGAGACCCTGCGGGAGATCGTCGACGAGCGCGAGTGCACCGAGCGGCTGGAGGAGATCGGGGCGCTGCGGAGCCTCCCCGCGCTCCTCGAGCGGGTGTGGCTGCTGAAGGTGACCGGGCAGCTCGACGAGGCCCTCGCCGTCTCCGAGCAGTCCGTCCGGGTGGCCCGCATGGGCGGCACCCGCAAGGACCTGCTGCGCGCCCGCATCCTGCACGCCACCGTGCTGCAGTGGCGCGGCCAGTACGGTCCCGCCGAGCAGGAGCTCACGTTCTGCGCCGAGGAGGCCGAGGGGCAGGGCTGGGCCGGGATCGCCGCGTTCGCCTACCAGCACCGCGGCAAGACCCGGTTCGACGCGGAGGACCTCGAGGGCGCGCGCGCCGACTTCAAGCGGACGCTGTTCCTGCGCCAGGAGGCCGGTGCCAGCGACGACGAGCTCGAGCCGACGCTCCTCGCGATCGACGCGATCGACCGCCGACGCGTCCGCGAGACCGTCGCGAGCTGAGCGTCCGGACCCCCGCGTACGCTGCCCGCATGTCCGAACCGCACCGCGTCCGCGCCTGGGCGGAGGCGTTGATCGCCCTCCACCTCGACGACGGGTGGACGTTCGGGTTCGACAACGCCAAGCGCCGCGCCGGGCAGTGCGACTTCTCGCGCAAGCGCATCAGCGTCTCGCGCTACCTCTCGGCGCGCCACGACGACGACGAGAACCACCAGACCCTGCTCCACGAGGTCGCGCACGCGCTGGCGGGTCCCGCCGCCGGGCACGGCCCGGAGTGGAAGCGCGTCGCCCGCAGACTCGGTTACGTCGGCGGCACGACCCACCACGGTGAGACCGCGGTCGAGCTCGCCTCCTGGGTCGGCACCTGCCCGGCGGGGCACGTCGTCTACCGGCACCGCCGGGCGTCGCGGGCGACCTCCTGCGCGATCTGCGCGCCCCGGTACGACCCGCGGCACGTGTTCACCTGGACGCGGCGCGAGATCACCCCGGCGCAGCGCCGCGCCGCCGCGACCCCGCGCTGAGTCCGCCCGTCCGCGGGGGTGCGGGTCGCGGCCGCGGTGCGCGGTGACCGCTCCAGATCAGGAGATATCCCGAGCACAGGAGGATCCACGGCAGATCATCCTGACCCGGGGATTTCTCCTGATCCCGGGCTGCTTCCGGTCGGTGGGCAGCCGGGCCCGGCGGCGGCATCCGCCGTGCACAACTGCGGAGTTCGTGGCCGACACGCCGTGCACGGATGCCGCCGGCGCGGCGTGTCGCGCAGCATCTCCGCAGTTGTGCTCGGGCGCAGCATCCCGGGCCGGGGAGGCGAGGCGCAGCATCCCGGTCGTGCGGGACGCGGCGACCGGGGTGCACGCCGACGCGAGCACCCCGGGCGACCGCGCCGAACCACCCCTCTTTCAGCGAGCGACCCCCTTTCCTGCCGCAGAAAAAGGGGTGGGCCGCAGGAAAGGGGGTGGCTCGGCGGGGGCAGGACGCGGGATGCAGCGGGCGGGAGCGCGGGGGCGAGACGCGGGCGCGCGAGGGCGAGACGCGGGCGCACGACGCGGGGGCGCGACCCGGCGCCGGACGCGGGGCGGGTCAGGCGGCGGTGAAGACGCCGTCGCGGAGGACGGGCACGACGTCGAGGGCGTCGACCTGCGCGGCGGCGAGCACCTCGTCACGGCGGTCCGCGTCGAGGAGCTCCTGGCCCGACCCGGATGCGGTGAGCAGGTGCCGCAGTGCACGGCGCAGCCCGCGGAACGCCTCGCCGGCGGCCGCGGTCTCGGGGGAGGTGTGGTCGATGCCGAGGGCGCCCAGCGCGTCGACGACCGCACCGGCACCGAACTGGTCCTCGACCGTGAACCGCGTGCCGGATGCGGTGGGGTCGCCGAGCGCGACGATCGCGACCGAGGTGCGGTCGGCGCGGCGGCGCTGCTCGGCGAGCACCTCACGGGCGACGGCCGAGGCGTTCACGAGTCCCGCCGCGAGCACGAGCGCGTCGCCGGCGGTGGCGACCGCATCCGTCAGCGCCTCGGGCACCGGCACGGACTCGCCGCGCGCCACCGCGTCGGCGATCCGGGTGCCCTCGAGCAGCACGTCGACGAGGACGACGACGTCGGCGGGCGCGAGTCGGTCGAGGCCGTCGGTCCCCCACTCGAAGCGGACCTGGTACCGGGACTGATCGAACGGAGACGGCATCCCATCAGCGTAGGGTCGGCCTCCGCGCAGCGCCGAACCGGGCGTCACGATTCGTCCCACGGGCGTGTCCACCCCCGTGACGCGGCACGGACCCGGGTGCGACACTCGGGTATGCGCATCCTGCAGAAGTTCGAGATCGCCTGCGACCCCGACGCCGCCTGGCGGGCGCTGCATTCCCCGCAGGCGCTGGCCGAGCTCTACGGCCCGCTGCTGGAGGTGCGACCGATCTCGGACGCGCCGACCAGCTGGGAGCCGGGACAGGATGCGGCGGTGGCGATGTCCGCGTTCGGCGTCGTGCCCCTCGGGAGCCAGTACATCTCGGTGAGCGACCGGTACGTCGACGAGCACGCCGGCCGCGTGCGGATCCTCCGCGACGCGGGAACGCCGCTCACCGGCCCGCTCGCCACCCTCGACGTGTGGGACCACCAGATGGCGGTCTCCCCCGTCGCCGGCGACCCCGCCCGCACCCTGTGGCGCGAGCGGCTCGTCATCGGCGGCCGCACCGCTCCGCTCCTCTGGCCGACGCTGTGGGCGATGTGGCAGTGGCGGGCCGCCCGCATCCGTTCGCTCGCCCCGTCCTGGGCCCACGACCCCGCGCCGGTCACCGAGTGACGGAACCGGACGGTCGGGACGGGCCGGACGGGACGGGACGGGACGGTCAGGCGGCGGCCAGGGCGGTCACGGGGGTGACGCGGGTCGCGAGCCGGGTCGGCACGACCGAGGCGATCAGGGTGAGCACCGCGGTCGCGGCGACGATGAGCGCGAAGGCGGGCACCGGGACCGCGGGGAGCACCCATGCGTCGCCGCCGTCGGCGGTCGGGGAGGAGCCCATGAGCGATTGCGCGCCGGCCCAGCCGTAGACCGTGCCGAGCACGAGGCCGAGCACGACCGAGGTGATCGTCACGTGCGCAGCCTCCAGGAGCACCACACGACGGATCTGGGCCGACGTCAGCCCGAGCGCCCGGAGCAGGCCGAGCTCGCGGGTGCGCTGCGTGACCCCGAGCACGAGCAGGTTCACCAGGCCCACGCCGGCGATGATCGCGGAGACCCCGACCAGACCCGCCATGATCGCGGCGAACCCGTCGAGCGCCATGGCGAACTCGGCCGGCACCTCGCCGTCGAACGCACGGGCGACGACCGCCTTCACGGTCTCGGTCGTCACCGAGAACATCGACACGAGGGTCACGCCGATGACCACGCCGATCGCCATGCGGCTCGTCCGCTCCGGGTGACGCAGGGCGTTCTCCGCCGCGAGGCGCGCGGTCACCGCCCCGCCGAACGCGCGGCCGACGAGCCGCAGCAGCGGCGGCATGACGAGCGTCGCGCCGAGGACGATGCCGGCGAAGGAGAACACCCCGCCGAAGAACGCGACCACGACGCCCATGGGGGTCAGCATCCCGAGGAGCACACCGCCGGCGAGCATCGCCGTACCGATGACGAACAGGACGACGGCGGTGACGTTCCGACCGGTGCGGCGCGCGAGCTCCTCGTGCGGCGGCTCGCCCGCGGCGCCCAGCGCCTGCAGCGGGGTCACCGCGAGCACGCGGCGCGAGCCGATCCACGCCGCCGCCCACGTGGTGAGGGCGACGATGGCACCCGGCACGAACACGTCGGGACGGATGAACGCGACGTCCAGCTGCGGCAGCCCCAGCCCCGCCTCGAACGCGCGCACCCCGACCCAGCCGCCGGCGACGCCGATGAGCGTGCCGAGCACCGCGCCGACAGCCCCGACCGCGAGGCCCTGGCGGCCGAGCACGGCCCGCTGGCTGCGGGCGGTCGCGCCGATGAGCCGCATGAGCGCGATGCGCCGGGTCCGGCCCGCCACGATCGTGGCGAACGTGTTCGAGACCACGATCGCCGCGACGTACACGGCGAGCCCGAGCAGGAGCGCCGTCATGATCGACAGCACCAGGCGCACGGTGCCCGACTCGGCCGCGTCCGCGTCGGACCGGATGATCGTGGCGATGAACTCGGTCGTGGTCAGCAGCAGCACGCCGAAGGCGGTGGAGATCGCGCTGACGAGGATGCTGGCGCCCATGCCGGTCTCCCGGTACCAGCGCTGCGGGGTCGGTGCGGTCGTCATGCCCGTGCCTCCTCGGCGAGCATGAACGCCGAGATCTCCTCCGCGCCGATGCCGCGGTGGTCGGCCACGATGCGGCCGTCGCCCAGGAACAGCACGCGGTCGGCGTAGGCCGCCGCGACCGGGTCGTGCGTGACCATGGCGATGGTCTGGCGGTGCAGTCGCGCCGCGTCCCGCAGCAGCTCCAGCACCTCGCGACCGGTGCGGGAGTCGAGGTTGCCGGTGGGCTCGTCGGCGAAGACGAGGTCGGGCGAGGTCGCGAGCGCGCGGGCGATCGCGACGCGCTGCTGCTGACCGCCGGAGAGCTGGTGCGGGCGGTGGCCGAGGCGCTCCCGCAGGCCCAGCGTGTCGATGAGCGCGTCGATCCGCGCCCGCTCGCCCTCGGTGGGGCGACGCCCGTCGAGGTCGAAGGGCAGCAGGATGTTGCCCTGCACGTCGAGGGTCGGCACGAGGTTGAAGGACTGGAACACGAAGCCGATGCGGCGGCGTCGCAGGAGTGTCAGCTCCGCGTCGCCGAGCGGGGTGATGTCGGTGTCGCCGAGCCAGACGCGGCCGGAGGTGGCCGCATCCAGGCCGGCCATGATGTGCATGAGGGTCGACTTGCCCGACCCGGAGGGCCCCATGATCGCGGTGAACTCGCCGGCGCGGATGCCGACGCTCACGCCGTCGAGGGCGCGGACCGCGCCGTCACCGGTGCCGAAATGCTTGGAGAGGTGCTCCACCCGGGCTGCGATCCCCGAGTCCGTTGCGTTCGTCTGCATGTCTTCGACGCTACGGAGCAGGCCGCACCCGCCGCGTCGGCCCGGAGGCTGATCCGCATCAGCCGACGGGATGATCCGCGGCTCAGACCAGACGGTGATCGTGCGCGAAGACGACGAGCTGCACGCGGTCGCGCAGGTCGAGCTTGGCCAGGATGCGGCTGATGTGGGTCTTCACGGTCGCCTCCGAGAGGAACTCCTGCGCGGCGATCTCGCCGTTCGAGAGCCCCCGCGCGGCGAGGGCGAAGATCTCGCGCTCGCGCTCGGTGAGCTCGCGGAACGCCGCGGGCGGCTCCGCGGCGGGGGCCGGGTGCGCGCGGAACAGCTCGGCGGTGGCACCCGCCGCGATGACCGAGGAGCCGGCGTGGACGGTGCGGATCGCGGCGAGGAGGAACTCCGGCTGCGCGTCCTTCAGCAGGAACCCGCTCGCGCCCTGGCGGATGGCGCGGGCCGCCGCCTCGTCCAGGTCGAACGTGGTGAGCACGATGATCCGCGGCGGGTCGGGGCGCTGCAGGAGCTCGGCGGTCGCGGCCAGACCGTCCATGACCGGCATCCGCACGTCCATGAGCACGATGTCGGGTGCGGTGCGCGCCACGACCTCGAGCGCCTCCCGTCCGTCACCCGCCTCGCCGACGACCTCCAGGTCGGGCTGGGAATCGACGACCATGCGGATGCCGGCGCGGAACAGCGCCTGGTCGTCCACGAGGACGATGCGCACCGGGCCGCTCATGCGCCCGCCCCGACCGGGATGCGGGCGCTGACGACGAAGCCGCCGACGCCGTCCGGGGAGGCGTGCAGGGTGCCGCCGACGAGCGTCGCCCGCTCGCCCATGCCGACGATGCCGTGCCCGCCGCCGGGTCCCTGGGCACCGGCCGCCCGGTTCCGCACGCGAAGTTCCACCGCAGCATCCTGCCAGGTGACGGCGACCTCGACCGGCGCGGTGCGGTCGCCGTGGCGGAGCGCGTTCGTCAGGGCCTCCTGCAGGATGCGGTAGACCGCGAGCTGGACGGCGGCCGAGGCGTCGTCGGGCGGCGAGGCGATGCGCACCCGGAGGTCGAGTCCGGCGTCGCGGAACTGCGCGAACAGGCCGTCGAGGTCGGCGAGGGTCGGCTGCGGTCCGTCGCCCTCGCGGTGGCGCAGCTGCGTGAGGAGCAGCCGCACGTCGGTGAGCGCCGCCCGGGCGGTGCCGGCGATCGTGACGAGCGCGGTCTCGGCCGCCGCCGGATCTGCCTTCGCCGCGTACCGGGCGCCGTCGGCCTGCGCGATGACGACCGCGAGCGAGTGGGCGACCACGTCGTGCATGTCGCGGGCGATCTGCACGCGCTCCTGCTCCACGGCCGCCTCGGCCTCGGCGACGCGCTGTGCGAGCCGGTTCTCGCGCGCCCGCCGGGTCATCCGCACGAGGGCCCCGGCCGTCCAGGCCAGGAGCAGCCCGAAGGTCGCCGTCGTCAACACCAGGAACGCGAGCGGGAGGTCGTCGACGGTGAGCGTGGCGGTGCCGTTCCGCACCGGCATGACGACCACGACGTACACCGCGATCAACGCCGCACCGACGAACGACGACGCGAAGCCGAGCCAGTACTCCAGCCTCGTCCCGTACGCGGAGGTCACGTAGAGGACGGCGAAGATCGCGACGTCGGCGCCGGCGGGGTCGACGCCCACGAGCATCTGGACCAGCGCCCCCACCCAGGCGATCGCGAGCGCGAGGCCGGGCGAGAGGCGGCGGACGGCGAGCGCGGCGGTGAACACGACCAGGAGCAGCAGCATCTCGACCCGCCGCTCGCCGGGCAGGGCCGCGAAGACGAAGAGGTAGACGCCCGCGCCGACGAGGTCGAACGCGAGCTGTCGGCGGGTGAGTCGTCGCAGCACGCCCTCCACGCTACGGCCGGCCGGGTCCGCGGTCGTCATCCCCGCGATGTATCCAGCCGCCCCGCGTGCAGGACGGCGGGGTCAGACGAGGGGCTCGGCCGCCGCGGCGTCGGCGAGCGCGTCGGCGACCATCCCCAGGTTCTCCGCGGCGACGCCGGCGGTCACCCGCAGGTGGGGGCCGGTCGCGTCGTCCACCACGAACGCCGACCCGGATGCGGCGGTGATCCCGGATGCGGCGAGGTGCACGAGTGCGGCCCGCTCGTCCACCACCGGCAGCCACAGGTTCAGCCCGTCGGGCTCGCCGACGTCGATGCCGCGACGCCGGAGTCCGGCTGCGACCCGGTCGAGCCGGTCCCGGTACACGAGCCGCGCGGCGCGCACGCGGGCGACGGCGGTCTCGTCGGTGAGGAGGTCCAGCAGCACGGCCTGCAGGAGCCGCGAGGTCCAGCCCGGTCCCAGCATCCGTCTGGCCACGACCCGCTCCACGATCCGGGTCGGCCCGCCCATCGCGGCGATCCGCAGGTCGGGCCCGTGCGACTTGGAGTAGCTGCGCACGTGCACCACCTGGTCGGGGAGCCACCGTCCGAGTGTCACGTCGGGGGCGGAGCCGATGAGCGCCGAGTGGTCGTCCTCGACGACCGTGACCCGGTCGCCGCCGGGGACGGTGCGCAGCACCCGGACGAGGGCGCGGGCCCGCTCCGGGCTCATCGACGCGCCGGTGGGGTTCTGCGCGCGCGGCTGGAGCACGACGGCGACGGGGCGGCGCGCGAGCGCACGGGCGAGCGACGCCGGCGTGACCCCCTCCCCGTCCAGCGCGAGCGGAACGGGTTCGGCGCCGAACACGTCGAGCAGGTCGAAGAAGTACGGGAACCCCGGGGACTCCACCGCGACGCGGTCACCGAACCGCACGACCTGCTCGAGTACCCGGACGATGCCGTCGAGCGCGCCGTCGACCACCGTGATCGCGCCGACGGCGCCCGTCGGCCAGCCGTCATGGAGCACCCGGTGGAGCTCCGGGAGCACGGGCAGGTCGTGGTAGCGGCCGGTGTCGGCACGGGGCGTCGCCCGGGCGAGTGCGGGGGCGAGCGAGGGCAGCAGCGCCGGGTCGGGGGTGCCGAGGGAGAGATCGAGCCGTGCTCCGTCATCGCTCGTCACGAGCGTGTTCACCCGCGGGCTCAGCCACTCCCGCCGCTCGTCGCGGACGAAGGACCCGGCGCGGCCTCGCGTGACGATGACCCCCGCTGCGGCAAGCGCATGCCAGGCCGCGCTCACAGTGCCGGCGGAGACGCCGAGGGCCGAGGCGACCTCGCGGACGGTGGGCAGCCGGTCGCCCGGGGCGAGCACGCCCTCCGCCACGAGGCGGGAGAGTTCGCCCGCCAGTCCCTGCGGGGTGCGCGCGGTGAGGGTCTCGGGGCGGAGCATCGGTTCTCCCGCCGTTCGGCCGCAGGATTTACGGCTCCGTCACATCCGGAAATTACAGAGAAATGTTCAGCAGGAACAGTAACAGAACTGGCGCGAAACCTATCGGGGAGCCCGGCGGCGGCTCTATAGTCCACGGCAACACCCCACGACCGGGAGGCAATGATGACGACGGTACGAGCGGCGATCACACAGACGACCTGGACGGGCGACAAGGCGTCCATGCTCGACAAGCACGAGGGTTTCGCGCGGGGGGCGGCCGCGCAGGGCGCGCAGGTGGTCTGTTTCCAGGAGCTCTTCTACGGGCCCTACTTCGGGATCACCCAGGACAAGAAGTACTACCGGTACGCCGAACCCGCGGACGGCCCCATCGTCCAGCGCTTCGCGTCGCTGGCGAAGGAACTCGGCACCGTGATGGTGCTGCCGATCTACGAGGAGGCCGAGACCGGGGTCTACTACAACTCCGCCGTGCTCGTCGACGCCGACGGCACCATCCTCGGCACCTACCGCAAGCACCACCTGCCGCACCTCGACCGCTTCTGGGAGAAGTTCTACTTCCGGCCCGGCAACCTCGGCTACCCGGTGTTCGACACCGCCGTCGGCCGCATCGGCATGTACATCTGCTACGACCGCCACTTCCCCGAGGGATGGCGCGAACTCGGCCTGAACGACGCGCACATGGTGTTCAACCCGAACGCCACGAAGCCGGGCCTGTCGAACCGCCTGTGGGAGGTCGAGGGGCCCGCCGCCGCGGTCGCCAACGGCTACTTCGTCCTCCAGCCCAACCGCGTCGGCCGCGAGGACAACGAGTACGGCGACCTCGCCGTCGAGTTCTACGGGACGAGCCAGGTGATCGACCCGCGCGGCGACTTCGTCGGCGAGCGCGGCTCCAGCGAGCACGAGGAGATCCTCATCCGCGACCTCGACCTCGACATGGTGCGCGAGATGCGCGACGACTGGCAGTTCTATCGGGACCGCCGGCCCGACTCCTACACCCGGATCGCGAAGCCGTAAGGAGGAACGACCCATGGTCACGACCCTCATCACCGGCGGCACCGTCGTCTCGGCGACCGGCCGCACCCAGGCCGACGTCCTCGTCGACGGCGAGCGCATCGTCGCCGTGCTCGCCCCCGGCTCGGAGCTCCTCGGCACCGACCTCGCCGCATCCGTCGACACCGTCGTCGACGCCACCGGCAAGTACGTCATCCCCGGCGGCATCGACGCGCACACCCACATGCAGCTGCCCTTCGGCGGCACCGAGGCGAGCGACACGTTCGAGACCGGCACCCGCGCCGCGGCCTGGGGCGGCACCACCACGATCATCGACTTCGCGGTGCAGCGCTCCGGCGAGCGCGTGCAGGACGGCCTCGCCGCATGGCACGAGAAGGCCGCCGGGAACTGCGCGATCGACTACGGCTTCCACCAGATCATCGGCGGCGTGGACAAGGACGCCCTGGCCGCGATGCCGGGCCTCATCGACGAGGGCATCACGAGCTTCAAGCTCTTCATGGCCTACCCGGGCGTCTTCTACTCCGACGACGCACAGGTGCTGCGGGCCATGCAGGTCGCCCGGGACACGGGCCTGCTGACGATGATGCACGCCGAGAACGGCCCCGTGATCGACGTGCTCGCCGAGCAGCTCGTCGAGTCCGGCAAGACCGACCCGTACTTCCACGGCATCGCGCGCGCCTGGCAGGCCGAGGAGGAGGCCACGCACCGCGCGATCATGATCGCGAACCTCACCGGCGCACCGCTGTACGTCGTGCACGTGAGCGCCAAGCAGGCCGTCGAACAGCTCGCCGCCGCCCGCGACAAGGGCCAGAACGTGTTCGGCGAGACCTGCCCGCAGTACCTCTACCTCTCGCTCGAGGAACAGCTCGGCGCCTCCAGCCCCGAGTGGGGCTCGTTCGAGGGGGCGAAGTGGGTGTGCTCCACGCCGCTGCGCTCCCGGGCCGAGGGGCACCAGGACCACATGTGGCAGGCCCTCCGCACGAACGACCTGCAGATGGTCTCCACCGACCACTGCCCGTTCTGCATGAAGGACCAGAAGGAACTCGGCCGCGGCGACTTCCGCGCCATCCCGAACGGCATCGGCTCGGTCGAGCACCGCATGGACCTCATGTACCAGGGCGTCGTCACCGGCGAGATCTCCCTCGAGCGGTGGGTGGAGCTCACCAGCACCACCCCGGCGCGCATGTTCGGCATGTACGGCAGGAAGGGCGTCATCCAGCCGGGCGCGGACGCCGACATCGTCGTCTACGACCCCAACGGGCACACCTCGATCGGGGTGGGCAAGACCCACCACATGAACATGGACCACTCCGCGTGGGAGGGCTTCGAGGTCGACGGGCACGTCGACACCGTCATCTCCCGCGGCAAGGTGATCGTCGACGACGGGCGCTACCTCGGCGCCAAGGGCGACGGACGCTTCGTCAAGCGCGGCCTGACCCAGTACCTGGTCTGAGGAGGACCCCCATGGACTTCGGCGTCGTCCTGCAGACCAACCCGCCCGCATCCCGCGTCGTCCAGCTCTCGCAGCTGGCGGAGGCGCACGGGTTCAGCCACGTCTGGACCTTCGACTCCCACCTGCTGTGGGAGGAGCCGTACGTCATCCACTCGGCGATCCTGAACGCGACGAAGCGGATCACGGTCGGCCCGTTCGTGACGAACCCGGCCACCCGCGACTGGACGGTGACCGCGTCGGTGTTCGCGACCCTGAACGAGATGTACGGCAACCGCACGGTCTGCGGCATCGGCCGCGGCGATTCGGCCGTCCGCGTCACGAACGGCAAGCCGACCACGCTGAAGGAGTTGCGCGAGTCGGTGCACGTCATCCGGGAGCTCGCGAACTCCCGCCCGGTCGAGTACAACGGGGCGACCCTCCGGTTCCCGTGGAGCCGCGGCTCCGAGCTCGAGGTGTGGGTGGCCGCATACGGCCCGCTCGCGCTGAAGCTCACGGGCGAGGTCGGCGACGGCTTCATCCTGCAGCTGGCCGACGTCGACATCGCCGCGTGGATGATCAAGGTCGTCCGCGAGGCCGCGGCCGCCGCCGGTCGCGACCCCGACGAGGTGAAGTTCTGCGTCGCCGCGCCCATGTACATCGGCGACGACTGGGAGCACATGCGCGAGCAGTGCCGCTGGTTCGGCGGCATGGTCGGCAACCACGTCGCCGACATCGTGGCGAAGTACGGCATGCACGGCGAGGTGCCGGAGGCGCTCACCTCCTACATCGCCGGCCGCCAGGGGTACGACTACAACACCCACGGCAAGGCCGACAACGACCACGTCGACTTCGTGCCCGACGAGATCGTCGACCGGTTCTGCGTGCTCGGCACCGCGCAGGACCACATCGCCAAACTCGAGCAGCTGCGCGAGCTCGGCGTCACCCAGTTCGCCGGCTACCTCCAGCACGACAACAAGGAGGAGACGATGCGGGTGTACGGCGAGACGGTCATCCCCGCCCTGTCCGAGCACATCACGGCGAAGCGATGACGACGACCGATCCCGTCGCACCCGCCCCGCGCCGTCGCCGGACGGGCACCGGCATGCCCCGCGGCGCCGCGTGGGCGTGGGGCGCGATCGGGATCGTCGCGCTCGTGCTCCTGTGGGAGCTGTACAAGTGGCTCGGCCCGGAGGACGGCGTCGTCATCGGCGACGAGCGCGACGGCCTGCGCATCCTCCCCCGCACCCACGACCGGGCCATGCCCCACGTCTGGATCATGCTTGCCCGCCTGTTCGAGCCGACGAGCGGCGCCAGCACGCCGCCGCTGTGGCAGACCGTCGCGGGCGGCGTCGTCACGACCCTCGGCATCGCCGCGGTCGGCTGGCTCATCGGCGTCGTCGTCGGGATGCTGCTCGCCCTGCTCATGCAGCGGTGGCGCATCGCCGAGTGGGGCCTGCTGCCGTGGATCGTCGTGTCGCAGACCGTGCCGCTCATCGCGTTCGCGCCCCTCGTGTCGCGGATCGGCAACCAGATCGACCGCAACCTCTTCCCCTGGCCCGGGTGGCTCTCGGTCGCGCTCATCGCGTCGTACCTGGCGTTCTTCCCGGTCGCGATCGGAGCCCTCCGCGGTCTCAACGCACCCGACGCCATCCACCAGGACCTCATGCGCAGCTATGCCGCCGGGTACCGGCAGACGCTCTTCCGGCTGCGCCTGCCCGCCGCGGTCCCCTACCTGCTGCCGGCGCTCCGGCTCGCCGCCGCGAACGCGGTCGTCGGCGCCGTCGTCGCCGAGGTGTCCATCGGCATGCGCGGCGGCCTCGGCCGGATGCTGCTGCAGATGGCGCAGTCCGCATCCGCCGACCCTGCCCTCCCCTGGGCCCCGATCTTCGGCGCGGTCCTGCTCGGACTCATCGCCGCCGGCTCCGTCGCGCTGCTCGGCGCGTCGCTGAAGACCTACCGCCGTGGAGAGGCCCTGGCATGACCGCATCCGATCAGACCGCCGTCCGGGTCACCGGCGTCGACCGCGTCTTCGGCACCGCGAAGCGCCCCGTGCAGGCGCTCGCGGACGTGCAGCTGGAGATCGCCGCGGGGGAGTTCGTCTCGCTCATCGGGCCCTCCGGCTGCGGCAAGTCGACGCTCATGCGGCTCATCGCCGACCTCGACCAGCCCACCGACGGCACGCTCGAGGTGTTCGGCAAGAGCCCGCGCCAGGCCCGCCTCGACCAGGACTACGGCATCGCGTTCCAGCAGGCGGGGCTCCTCCCCTGGCGCACCGTGCTCGCGAACATCGCGCTGCCGCTGGAACTCCACGGGGTCGCCTCCGCCGAGCGCACCGCCCGCGCGGCGGAGCTCGCCGAGATGGTGGGGCTCACCGACTTCGGCGCCCGCTACCCCGACGAGCTCTCCGGCGGCATGCAGCAGCGGGTCGCGATCGCCCGCTCGCTCGCGACGCGGCCGAAGCTCCTCCTCATGGACGAGCCGTTCGGCGCGCTCGACGAGATGACGCGCGAGCGGATGCAGACCGAGCTCATCCGGATCGCGAAGGAGACCGGCGCGGCCGTCGTCTTCGTGACGCACTCGATCCCGGAGGCGGTGTACCTCTCGGACCGCGTCGTGGTCATGTCGCCGCGGCCGGGCCGCATCACGGAGGTGCTCGAGGTGCCGTTCGGGCGGGAGCGGCCGGAGTCGCTGCGCGAGTCGCCGCGGTTCTTCGAGCGGGTCACCGCGGTCCGTGAGTCGCTGCACGGCGCACCGGTGGAACGGGCGAACGAGCGATGACCGCCACGGCCGAGCGGACCCTCCGCATCGTCGCCCCGATCGGGGTGGGCGTGCTGCTGCTCGCCGCATGGCTCGGCATGTCGATGATCACCACCGGCAGGGCGAAGCTCGTGCCCGGGCCGGCGGAGGTGTTCGCGGCCTTCGGCGCGAACGTCGGCATCATCGCCGAGGACGCCCTGGTCACCGGCGGCAACGCGCTGGTCGGCCTCGTGACCGGCACGATCGTCGCGGTCGTGCTCGCCGGGGTCGCAGCGTGGCTCCGCCCGGTGGACGCGATGACCGCGCCCGTCGTCGCCGCGATCGCGGTCGTGCCGATCGTGGCGCTCACGCCGCTGCTGAACACCATGTTCGGCGCGTCGAGCCAGTTCGGACGCGAGGTCGTCGCCGGGATCGCCTCGTTCGTCCCGGTGTTCGTCAACGTGCTCCGGGGCCTGCGACAGGCCCGCCCGGTGCAGCGCGACCTGTTCACCGCGTACGCCGCCGACGGCTGGCAGCAGTTCCGCAAGCTCACCTTCCCCACGGCGCTGCCCTACCTCGTCACGGGCGTCCGCATCGCGAGCTCGCTCGCGGTGATCTCCGCCCTCGTCGCGGAGTACTTCGGCGGCCCCGCGGACGGGCTCGGCACCGCGATCGCCGGCTACTCGAAGTCCGGCAACGCGGCGCTCGCGTGGGCGTACGTGGGGGCCGCGATCATCGTCGGCCTCGTCTTCTTCCTCGTCACGGTGCTGCTGGAGCGCCTCACGACGAGACGCAGCTCGAGCTGACCCGGAGGTCCGCCCGACACCCCGCGCACCACCCGAACGAAAGGAACGACATGCGACACAGCACCAGGCGCGTCCTCGGAGCGGCGGCAGCCGTCACGACGGCGGCGCTCGCCCTCACGGCGTGTTCCGGCACGTCCTCGGACTCCACCGACAGCGCGTCGGGCGACTTCGAACCCATCACCGACATCAAGCTCCAGCTGCAGTGGCTGCCGCAGGCGCAGTTCGCCGGCTACTACGTGGCGCTCGAGAACGGCTACTTCGAGGAGGAGGGCTTCGAGGACGTGGAGATCCTCCCCTCCGGTGGCGACATCGTCCCGCAGGACGCCCTCGCCGCGGGCGACGTGGACTTCGCGATCGCCTGGGTCCCGAAGGTGCTCGGCACCATCGAGTCCAGCGGCATCGAGCTCACTGACATCGCGCAGGTCTTCCAGACCTCCGGCACCACGCAGGTGTCGTGGGCGGGCTCCGGCATCGATTCCGTCGCCGACTTCGAGGGCAAGCGCATCGGCTCGTGGGGATTCGGCAACGAGTGGGAGATCTTCGCTGCCATGGGCGCCGAGGGCCTCGACTCGACGACGGTGTCGATCACCACGCAGGACTTCTCGATGAACGCGCTGCTCGACGGCGACGTCGACGCCGCGCAGGCCATGACGTACAACGAGCTGGCGATGGTCCTGGAGACCGTGAACCCGGAGACCGGCGAGCTGTACACGATGGACGACCTCGACGTCATCTACTACGAGGACACCGAGGGCGCCATGCTGCAGGACGCCATCTGGGCCGACACGCAGCGCCTCGAGGACGACCCGGCCTACGCCGACGCCGCGGTGCGCTTCCTGAAGGCCGTCATCAAGGGCTGGCTGTTCGCCCGCGACAACCCGGAGGAGGCCGCCGAGCTGGTCTGGGACGTCGCCTCCACCGCCGAGCTCGCCTTCCCGGTCGGGCCGGTCCACCAGCTGTGGCAGATGAACGAGGTCAACAAGCTCATCTGGGGCGGCGACGCCTTCGGCCTCGTCGACAAGGCCGCGTGGGACAAGACGGTCGCCGGCGCCATGTCGGCGGTGAACCAGGACGGGCAGAACCTCATCACCGCGGGCCCGCCCGCATCCGCGTACTCGAACGACTACATCCAGCAGGCGCTCGACGAGCTGAAGTCCGAGGGCGTCGAGGTCGACGGCACCTACACCCCGATCGAGGTGACCCTCACCGAGGGCGGCCAGTGACCCGCTGAGGCCGCTCGCGGCCGATTTGGGGGCCGCGAGACTGCAACTGCGCGCCGAGACTGCTGGGTCACCCCGCTGTCTCGGCGGCAGGATGCAGTCTCACGGCCCTCTGGCGTTCGCGGTCGCGTCAGTCGGCGGGGGCGACGGGGAGCAGCGGGCGGTGCTCGTAGAACGTCTGCAGCACGACGGTGGTGCGGGTGCGCACGTTCGCGGCCTGACGGATGTCGCGGATGAGCTCCTCCAGCGCCCGCGGCGTCGGCACGCGCACGAACAGGATGTAGCTGGCCTCCCCCGCGACCGAGTGGCAGGCCTCGATCGCGTCGAGGTGCGCCAGGCGCTCCGGGGCGTCGTCGGCCTGCGCCGGGTCGAGCGGGGTGATCTCCACGACCGCGGCGAGGGGCTTGCCCACCGCCTCGGGGTCGACGATCGCGCGGTACCCGGTGATGACCCCGCGCTGCTCGAGCTTGCGCAGTCGCGACTGCACGGCCGAGACGGAGAGCCCGGCCTCCTCGGCCAGCTGCGCGAGCGTGGCGCGCCCGTCAGCGGCGACGACCCTGACGATGGCGGCGTCCGCGGCGTCGTCGAGGTGCGGGGCGTCGGTCATGGTTTCACCGTATCAGCGCGCCTCTCCCATTCTCGGCAGGACTTTTTCCTGTTAGCGTGGCTTCCCACCGGAAGAACTACGGAACAGAAGGAGGCCGCGATGCCCACCACCCTCGAGCTCGAGACCCCCGTCGAGACGGATGCCGCCTGGCTGGCCCTGAAGGACGCGGTCACCGCGATCCAGGGGCTCCAGGTGAAGGACGGGTCGATCCCCGACACCGCCGCGCACGGACGCGCCGCATCCCTCGTCGACACGGTCACCGCCTCCGTGGCCGCGCTCGCCCCGCGGTTCCCGCACGACGCCGCCTACCTCGACGCGGTCGTGGCCGATCTCGGCCGCTGGCGCGACGGCGGCTTCGGCGTGCCCGACTTCCTCGACGCCCTGCTCGCCTTCCAGCCGCAGCGCGAGCGCGTCGACGGCCTGCGGCACCTCGTCGTCTTCCCGATGTACACGCAGAACGGGTCGCCCGACCGGCACCTCGAGGCGGTGCTCGTCGAGGTCATCTGGCCCGGGTTCATCGAGCGCCTGGAGACCGAGTACACGAACGGCCTGTTCGTGTCCCTGCGCCTCATCGACTTCACCGCCGGCTACGACACGAACTCCGCCGTGCTCTTCCCCGAGACCGTCGCGATGCGCGAGATCCCGGCGTTCACCTGGGGCGCGATCTTCCAGGACCGTGAGGCCGCCCGCTACCGCCGGGTCGTCGCCGCCGCGGCCGAGACGACGAAGCTCGACCTCCCGGAGCGCAGCCGCCGGATGCTCGACGACCAGGCCCTCGCCGAGCGCGTGTTCGTGATGTGGGACCTCATCCACGACCGCAGCCACATGCGCGGCGACCTGCCGTTCGACCCGTTCATGATCAAGCAGCGGATGCCGTACTTCCTCTACTCGCTCGAGGAGCTGCGCTGCGACCTCACCGCGTTCCGGGAGTGCGTCGGCATCGAGCACCGGCTGCGCGCCCGCAGGGAGGCCGGCGAGCAGCTCGACGACACCGAGACGGCGATGCTCGAGCACGCGGGCCTCGTGCAGGACGCCGTGCTCTTCGACCGCATCTTCCGCTTCTCGATGACCGGCACCCGGGTGCGCAACTACGACGGGCTCGGCGGGCAGCTGCTGTTCGCGTGGCTCCACCGACGCGGCGTGCTGCACTGGACCGACACGCGGCTCACCGTCGACTGGGACGCGGTCCCGGATGCGGTGACCGCCCTCGGCGAGGCCGTCGACCGCCTCTACTGGGAGTCGATCGACCGGCCGAAGACCGCGCACTGGCTCGCGGCGTACGACCTCGTCAGCGCGGTGGTCACCCCGCATCCGGCCTCGAAGTGGGCCCGCGGCCTGCCGGAGGAGGTGCTCGCCGGTCCGCCGTCGGGGTACACGGACGCGGTGCTGGACGACGAGTTCCCACTGTCGATGTTCTTCGAGGCGCTGGAGAAGAAGCTCCGCCCCGTCATCGCGTCGACCACCGGCATCCGCGGCACCGACTGACCGCCGGTCAAGGGCGGTGCCGCAGCGGTCATACCCTGGAAGGACGATGTACACACTTCACGACGTCGCCGCCCGCGAGTTCGGCAGCGACAACTATTCCGGAGTCCACCCCGAGGTCATGACCGCGATCGTCGCGGCGAACGAGGGACACGTCCCGGGGTACGGGGACGACCCGTACACCGAGCGCCTGGCCGAGGTCATCACGACGCAGTTCGGTGAGGGCGCCCGTGCCTTCCCCGTCTTCAACGGCACCGGTGCGAACGTCATCGCGCTGCAGGCGCTGCTGCCCCGCTGGGGCGCGGTCGTGGCCGCCGAGACGGCGCACATCAACGTCGACGAGGGCGGTGCCCCCGAGCAGCGCGGGATCAAGATCCACACCGTGCCCGCGCCCGACGGCAAGCTCACCCCCGAGCTCATCGACCTGCAGGCGTGGGGCTGGGACGACGAGCACCGCTCGCAGCCGCTCACGGTCTCGATCACGCAGTCCACCGAGCTCGGCACGGTCTACACGCCCGACGAGGTCCGCGCGATCGCCGACCACGTGCACGGCCTGGGCATGCGGCTCCACATGGACGGCTCCCGCATCTCGAACGCCGCCGCCGCCCTCGACCTGCCGCTGCGCGCGTTCACGCGCGACGCCGGCGTCGACGTGCTGAGCCTCGGCGGCACGAAGAACGGTGCGCTCGCGGCCGAGGCCGTCGTCGTGTTCGACGACGCCGCCGCGAAGGCGCTGCCGTACATCCGCAAGGGCAGCATGCAGCTCGCCTCGAAGATGCGGTTCGTCTCCGCCCAGCTCGTCGCCCTCTACGGCGACGACCTGTGGCTGCGCAACGCCCGCCACGCGAACGCCATGGCCGCGCGCCTGCGCGCCGGCATCGAGCGGGGCCTCGCCGACGGCAGCATCCGCGGCGTCGCCTTCACCCAGGCGACGCAGGCGAACGGCGTCTTCGCGACCCTGCCGGACGGCGTCGCCGACCGCCTGCGCGAACGCTTCCGGTTCTACGACTGGGACGCCGCGATCGGCGAGGTGCGGTGGCTCTGCACCTTCGACACCACCGAGGACGACGTCGACGCGTTCGTCGCGGCGATCGCGGAGGAGACCACACGCGGCTGAACCCACCCGACGCACGCCGACGGGCCGGACCTCTTCACGGGGTCCGGCCCGTCGCCGTCGGCACGGGCCCGCGTTCATCCGTCGCGGATGCAGGGTCCCGGGCGGGCGCATCCGTCATCCGTGACGGGCGAACCGGCGTCGAGCTGCGGGTCAGCGGGCCAGACGGCGGCCGAAGAGGGCGGTGAACAGGGTCGGGCGGAACCGGCGGGCGACGTACTGCACGGCCTCGTCCACCGGGAGCGCACGGGTGGAGTTGCCCACCCGCACCCACAGCTCGGTACTGCCGCCGCCGCCCGCGGACTGGGTGACGAACACCGGTGCCGAGGAGGGCGGCACCTGCACGGCGCACACGGTCTGCCCGGGGGTGACCTCGACGAAGCGGATGCGGGGCAGCGCCGCCGCGTTCCGACCGAAGTTCGAGATGAACAGGTCGCGCAGCCAGAGCTCGTACCGGTCGTGGTCGGGCGTGCGCAGCGTCGCGAGGTCGCGGTCGAGCCCGGTGACCCGGCCGCCGTCGTCGGCGCCGATCACGAGCACGCCGCCCTCACTGTTGAGGAACGCGGCGATCGTCTTGACGATCACGCCCTCCATGCGGGAGTCCTTGCGCTCCTCGCGCACGTTCCAGCGGGCGGTCTCCTTGAACTCCACCGACGCGGATTCGCCCGCGCGGAGCACGGCGGCCACGTCCACGTCGTCGAGGACGCGGCGGCGGGCGGCGTGGATCGCGGCGAACAGCAGGCAGAGGCCGACACTCGAGCCGAGCACGAGCAGGAGGGTGCCGAGGGTCCAGACGCGCTGGTCGTCGAGGAAGATGCCCGACAGCAGCATCCCGAGCGCCATGCCGAGCAGCGCCACGATCGACAGCGCCGCCTGCCCGGGTGCGCGGCGCCGTCCGAAGGCGGTGCGCACGGCGCGTGCGAGGAGGGATGCGAGCAGCAGCGCGACCGGGAGCGCGATACCGAACTCGACGAGGAGCGGACTGGCGGGGTCGGTGATCACCGCAGTGCACCGACGCTGGCCAGGCCCAGCCGGACGAGGGTGCCGCGGCCGCCCTCCATCTCGGCGGCGAGGGCGTCGGACGCGGCCTCGGCGGGCTCCATCCAGGTGAGCTCGAGCGCGTCCTGCCGGGGTTCGCAGGTGCCCGTGACCGGCACGACGAACGCGAGGGAGACGGCGTGCTGCCGGTCGTCGTGGAACGCGCTGACGCCGGGGATGGGGAAGTACTCGGCGACCGTGAACGGCGCCGGCTGCGGCGGCAGCAGCGGGAAGGCCATGGGCCCGAGGTCGTTCTCCAGGTGCCGGAACAGCGCGTCCCGGACGGTCTCGCCGTACCGGACCCGCCCGGAGACGATCGTGCGCGTGATCTCCCCCATCGGGGTGGCCCGCAGCAGGATGCCGACCTGCGTGACGTTGCCGAGCCCGTCGGTGCGCACCGGAAGCGCCTCGACGTAGAGCATGGGGAGGCGACGCCGCGCCTCGGCGAGCTCCACGTCGCTCAGCCACGCCGGGTTCGCGGCGTCGGCCGGGAGCGACCCGCCCAGCTCGAACGCGTTCAGCGGGTCGCGACGCTCGTCGCCTGACTCGTTCGGGTCGGGGTCTGGGGTGCGGACCGGCATGCCTCTTGTATACCTCACGGCCCCGCACGCGCCGGCACGGCCCGCACCCGGCCCGGCGTCGGGGGCGGCTGACACAATGGAGCCATGGACGCGACTCCGGCCCTCGACGACGGCGCGGTGCGCTGGTCGGTCCCGCCCGCCGACCGTGACGACCGCCCGGTGCTGGTGCTCCTGCACGGCTACGGCAGCGACGAGCACGACCTCTTCGGTCTGGTGCCGTACCTGCCGCCGGAGTTCGTGTACGCCGCGGTGCGCGCGCCGCTGACCCCGCCGTTCCCGGCACCCGGGTTCTCCTGGTACCCGATCGAGGGGCTCGACGGGCGCAGCACGGAGAAGGTCACGGAGGGCGCGGCACGGCTGCTGGAATGGCTCGACGCCGCCGGGATCGGGCGGGCGGGGCTCCTCGGGTTCTCGCAGGGCGGCGCGGTGTCGCTGCAGGCGCTGCGGCTCGCGCCCGACCGCATCCCGTTCGCGGTGAACCTCAGCGGCTACGTCCACCCCGGCCCGCTCCCCGGCGACCCGGTACTCGCCGAGCGTCGTGACACCCCGGTCTTCTGGGGCCGCGGCGCGGTGGACGAGGTCATCCCCGAGCCGCTCATCGCCCACAGCATCCAGTGGCTGCCCGAACACGTCGACCTCAGCGGTCGCGTGTACGAGGGCATGGCCCACAGCGTCTCGGAGCAGGAGCTCCACGACGTGCGTACGTTCCTCGGCAGACAGCTCGACCGCATCACGGCGAAGGCGGCGCAGTGATCTCCCCCCGCGCCCTGCGCGCCGAGATCTCGTCCGAGGCGCTGCTCGCGAACGCCCGGCTGCACGCGGGCCCGGATGCGGTCGCGGACCTGCGCCGCGACGCCTACGGGCACGGCGTCGGCACCGTCGCCCGCGCCCTCGCGGCGGCCGGGGTGCGCCGTGCCGTGCTCGACCCGATCGATACGACGGATGCGGCGGCCGTCGGCCTCGAGGTGGTGGCGACGAAGCCCACGCTCGACCCGCGCGACCTGTACGGGCTCCCCGGCGGCACCGGCCGCCCTGCGATGCGACTGGTCGGCACCGTGCTGTCGCTGAAGCCGCTGCGCGCCGGCGAGGGCGTGAGCTACAACGCCACGCACGTCGCCGCCGCCGACACGACGGTCGCGCTCGTCTCCGGCGGGTACGGGCAGGGCGTCGTGCGGGCGATCGGCAACCGGGCGCACGTCACGATCGGCGGCGTGCCGCATCCGATCGTCGGACGGGTCGCGATGGACGTCTGCATGATCGACGTCGGTGAGGCGCCGGTGCAGGTCGACGACCCGGTGGTGTACTTCGGCGGCGCGGTTCCGGGCGAAGGCGCCCTCGCCGACTGGGAGCGCATCACCGGCCTGCGCGCCACCGAGATCGTGTGCACCCTGGGCCTGCACGTCGCCCGGGAGGAGACCGCGTGACCGCGCCGCGCCTCCGGGTCGACCTCGACCGCGTCCTCGCGAACATCGACACCCTCCGCGCCCGGCTGTCCCCGGCCGAGCTCATGCTCGTGGTGAAGAACGACGCGTACGGCCACGGCGTCGACGCGATCGTCACGGCCGCAGCGCGGCACGGGGTCCGCTGGTTCGGCGCGTTCGACGTGCCCACCGGGCTGCGGGTCCGCGCGGCAGCGGGCCCGGACGCCCGCGTCTTCTCTTGGGCGACCGCGGCGCGGTCCGAACTCGACGACGCCGTGCACGCCGGGCTCGACATCGGGGTCGGCGACGCGCGCTCCCTGACGGACGTCGCCGACGCCGCCGGCGGCCGCCCGGTCCCGGTGCACCTGAAGATCGACACCGGGCTGCACCGCAACGGGGTGCGGCGGGAGGACTGGCCCCCGTTCGTCGACCGCGCGGCGGCACTCGAGGCGGAGGGTCGCATCCGCGTCGTCGGGGTGTGGAGCCACCTCGCCGAGACGAGCGACGCGACCGACGACGCGGCGCGGGACGAATACCTCCACGCCGTCACCGCCGCCCAGGCCGCGGGGCTCCGGCCGGAGGTGCGCCACCTCGCGGCGAGCGCCGCGTCGTTCGCCCGCGAGGAGTTCCGCTTCGACCTCACCCGGGTGGGCGCGTTCGGGTACGGGATCCGTTCCGCCGGCGGCGAGGACCTCCCCGGGATCGTGCCCGCGGCCACGCTCGTCGCGCCGGTGACGGCGGTCGGCCCGGATGCGGTGACGGTCGGCGTGGGCGCACTCGACGGCATCCCGTCGACGCTCGCCGGACGGGTCGACGTCGGCACCCCTGCGGGTCCCAGGCGGCTCCTCGCCGTGCAGGACACCGCGCTCGAGGTCGCGTCCTGGCCCGGCGCCGCGATCGGCGACGAGGTGCACGTCTTCGGGCCGGGCTCCCTCGGCGAGGCGACCGCCACCACCCTCGCCGAGACGATCGACACCGTCGGCGAGGAGCTCCTGGTGCGCCTGTCGCCCCGCATCCGCCGGGAGTACGTCACCGGCTGAGCACGGGACCGTGCATTCGGCGCCGTCCCGCCGGCGACGCGTCGCCCGCAACACACGCTCACCTGTCGCAAACTGCGGCCCACGGCAGCAACTCGCGACAGGTGAGCGGGCACGGACGCCCGCGCCACCGCCTTACCTGTCACGAACTGCGGCCCCCAGCAGCAACAGGCGACAGGTGAGCGAACTCGGGAGCGCGGGCAGGGACGGGGTGTGCGCCGTGAGCGCAACCCCGCCCCGACGTCGGTGGCACCGGCCATGATGGTCGGGTGAGTGACGTGCTCGAGCGGTTCTCGCCTGCCACGCAGGACTGGTTCCGCGGCGCCTTCAGCGCCCCGACCCCCGCCCAGGCGGGCGCGTGGGACGCGATCTCGCAGGGCAGGCACGCGCTCGTGGTCGCCCCGACCGGTTCCGGCAAGACGCTGTCGGCGTTCCTGTGGGCGCTCGACCGGGTCTTCCGCGACCGCGCCGCCGCACCCGTCGCCACCCCGGAACCGGATGCCGGGCGCCGCCGCCGCAAGCCCGCCGCAGACCCCACGCGCACCCGCATCCTGTACGTCTCGCCGCTGAAGGCGCTCGGCGTCGACGTGGAACGGAACCTCCGCTCGCCGCTCATCGGCATCGGCCAGTCCGCACGGCGCCTCGGCCTGCCCGCCCCCGACGTCACGGTCGGCGTGCGCTCCGGCGACACCCCGGCCGCCGACCGCCGGAAGCTCCTGACCGAGCCGCCGGACATCCTCATCACGACCCCCGAGTCGCTGTACCTCATGCTCACGAGCCAGGCGCGGGAGACCCTGCGCGAAGTGCACACCGTGATCGTCGACGAGGTGCACGCGGTCGCGGCCAGCAAGCGCGGCGCCCACCTCGCGGTGAGCCTCGAACGGCTCGACGACCTGCTCGAGCACCCGGCGCAGCGCATCGGCCTGTCGGCGACGGTGCGCCCGATCGACGAGGTCGCGCGGTTCCTCGGCGGTGCGGCCCCGGTCGACATCGTGGCGCCGCGCGCCTCGAAGACGTTCGACCTGCGGGTGTCGGTGCCGGTGGAGGACATGCTGCACCCGCCGCCCCCGCCCGGCCAGGAGGAGTCCGGCGACGACGACTGGCTCTCCGGCGACCGCGACGACCCCACCGAGATCACCGGGTCGCTGTGGCCGCACGTGGAGGAGGCGATCGTCGACCGTGTGCTCGCGCAGCGCTCCACGATCGTGTTCGCGAACTCCCGGCGCCTCGCCGAGCGGCTCACGGCACGCCTGAACGAGATCTTCGCCGGGCGGCTCGGTCTCGAGGTGCCGGAGCAGACGGTCCCGGCGCAGATGGTGGCGCAGGCCGGGCAGACCGCCGGGGTCGCGCCGGTGCTGGCGAAGGCGCACCACGGGTCGGTCTCCAAGGAGCAGCGGGCGCAGGTCGAGGAGGAGCTGAAGTCCGGCGTCCTCCGCTGCGTCGTCGCGACCTCGAGCCTCGAGCTCGGCATCGACATGGGCGCGGTCGACCTGGTGATCCAGGTGGAGGCGCCGCCCTCCGCCGCGTCCGGGCTCCAGCGGGTCGGCCGCGCCGGGCACCAGGTCGGCGAGATCAGCCGCGCCGTGCTCTACCCGAAGCACCGTGGCGACGTGCTGCACACCGCCGTCGTCACCGAGCGGATGCTGGACGGCAAGATCGAGTCGATCCGCATCCCGCGGAACCCGCTCGACATCCTCGCGCAGCAGACCGTCGCGGCCGCCGCGCTCGGCGCGATCGACGTCGAGGAATGGTACGAGACGGTGCGCCGCTCGGCGCCGTTCCGCACCCTGCCGCGCTCGGCGTACGAGGCGACGCTCGACCTGCTCGCCGGGCGCTACCCGTCCGACGAGTTCGCCGAGCTCCGCCCCCGCGTGGTCTGGGACCGCGACCACGGCACGCTCACCGGGCGCCCCGGTTCGCAGCGGATCGCGGTGACGAGCGGCGGCACGATCCCCGACCGCGGGCTGTTCGCGGTGTACGTCGCCGGTGAGACGCAGAACGCCCGCGTCGGCGAGCTCGACGAGGAGATGGTCTACGAGTCGCGCGTGAACGACGTGTTCACGCTCGGCACGACGAGCTGGCGCATCGTGGAGATCACGCACGACCGGGTGAACGTCGTGCCCGCGTTCGGGCAGCCGGGCAAGGTGCCGTTCTGGCACGGTGACGGCATCGGCCGCCCGGCGGAGCTCGGCGAGGCGCTGGGCGCGTTCTCGCGCGAGGTGTCGTCGGCGAAACCGGATGCCGCGCGCGAGCGCCTCACGGAGGCGGGCCTCGACGAGCACTCGCAGGCGAACCTGCTCGCGTACCTCGCCGAGCAGCGGGAGGCGACCGGGTCCGTGCCGACCGACCGGAGCCTGACGGTCGAACGGAGCCGCGACGAGGTCGGCGACTGGCGCGTCATCCTGCACTCCCCCTACGGCATGCAGGTGCACGCGCCGTGGGCGCTGGCGGTGAACGCCCGCATCCGCGAGCGCCTGGGCGTCGAGGGGTCGGCGGTGGCGAGCGACGACGGCATCATCGCGCGCGTGCCCGATACCGAGAGCGAGCCGCCCGGCGCCGAGCTGTTCGTGTTCGACGCCGACGAGCTGGAGCAGATCGTCACCGAGGAGGTGGGCGGCTCGGCACTGTTCGCGTCCCGCTTCCGGGAGTGCGCGGCCCGGGCCCTGCTCATGCCGCGGATGAACCCGAGCAAGCGGAGTCCGCTGTGGCAGCAGCGGCAGCGCTCCGCGCAGCTGCTCGAGGTCGCACGGAAGCATCCGACGTTCCCGATCATCCTGGAGACCCTCCGGGAGGTGCTGCAGGACGTCTACGACCTGCCCGCCCTCACCGACATCGCCCGCCGCATCGCCGACCGCCGCATCCGACTGGTCGAGACGACGACCGGGCAGCCCTCCCCCTTCGCCCGCGACCTGCTCTTCGGATACGTCGGCGCGTTCATGTACGAGGGCGACTCGCCGCTCGCCGAACGCCGCGCCGCCGCCCTGTCGGTCGACCCGGCACTGCTGTCGGAGCTGCTCGGCACGGTCGAGATGCGCGAGCTCCTCGACCCGCAGGTCATGGCGCAGTTCGAGCGCGAGGTGCAGCGGCTCGACCCGAAGCGCCGGGTGCGGGGCGTCGAGGGCGTCGCCGACCTGCTGCGCGTGCTCGGCCCGCTCTCGGTCGCCGAGATCGCCGAGCGCCTGAGCGATCCGGGCGGCTCGGACGCCGCCGCATCCGTCGAGGCGGCGGGCGCATTCGCCGAGGAGCTCCTCACCGCCCGCCGCGCGATCCGCCTCACGATCGCGGGCGATGCGCGGCTCGCGGCGATCGAGGACGCCGCCCGCCTGCGCGACGCGCTCGGCGCCGCCCTCCCCGTGGGGCTGCCGAACGCGTTCCTCGAGCCGGTGCCCGACCCGCTCGGCGACCTGACCGCGCGGTATGCGCGCACGCACGGCCCGTTCACCGCCGACGCCGTCGCGACCCGGTTCGGGGTGGGCGTCGCAGTCGCTCGGCACGCCCTGCAGCGGCTCGAGGCGCAGGGACGCGTGAGCAGCGGCTACTTCCTGCCGGAGTCGACGACCGCGAGGCCGGAGGAGACGGAGTGGTGCGACAGCGAGGTGCTGCGCCGGCTGCGGATGCGGTCGCTCGCCGCGATCCGCGGCAGCGTCGAGCCCGTGCCGCCCGAGGCGTTCGCCCGGTTCCTGCCGGACTGGCAGCACCTTACGCGACCGCTCGAGGGGGTCGACGGCGTGCTCGCGGTCATCGAGCAGCTCGCCGGGGTGCCGATCCCGGCGAGCGCATGGGAGTCGCTCGTGCTGCCCGGCCGGGTGCGCGACTACACCCCGGCGATGCTCGACGAACTCACCGCGACCGGCGAGGTGGTGTGGTCGGGGCACGGGTCGCTCCCCGGCCGCGACGGCTGGATCGCGTTGCACCCGGTCGACGCCGCGCCGCTCACCCTGCTGCCGCCCGAGGACGAGGTCGCCGACGGGTCCCTCGACGCGCAGATCCTCGCCGCCCTCGAACACGGCGGCGCGTACTTCGTGCCGCAGCTGCGCGAGACGACCGGGGCCCAGACCGAGCAGAACGTGCTCGACGCGCTGTGGCGGCTGGCCTGGGCGGGACGCGTCACGAACGACACGTTCGCGCCGGTGCGGGGACTGCTGTCGGCGGGATCGCAGGCGCACCGCGCGGTGCGCCGGACACCCCGGTCGCGGCTGTACCGCGGCAGCTCGATCTCCCTGCCCGCGGCCCCGCCCCGACCGGTCGGGGCGGGGGGACGCTGGTCGCTGCTCCCGGCCGCGGAGGCCGATCCGACGCGGCGCCACGCCGCGTCGGCCGGGCTCCTCCTCGACCGGTACGGCGTGGTCACCCGCGGCAGCGTGCAGTCCGAGGGGATCCCCGGCGGGTTCGCGCAGGCGTACCGGGTGCTCTCCGGCTTCGAGGAGGCCGGGCACTGCCGCCGCGGGTACGTGATCGAGAAGCTCGGCGCGGCCCAGTTCGCCGCATCCGCCACCGTCGACCGGCTGCGCACCTTCGCCGCCGTCGCCGATCCGCCGCCGTACGACGCGATCACCCTCGCCGCGACCGACCCCGCGAACCCGTACGGTGCGGCGCTGCCGTGGCCGTCGGTCGAGGGCGTGACGCACCGGCCGGGGCGCAAGGCGGGCGGGCTCGTCGTGCTCGTCGACGGTGCCCTGACGCTGTACCTGGAACGCGGCGGCAAGACCGCGCTGCTGTTCACCGGCGACGAGGAAGCGGTCGCGGCCGCTGCGCGTTCGCTCGCCGACACCGCACAGGCGCGGAAGCTCGCGACGCTCACGATCGAGCAGGTCAACGGCGCGATCGTGTTCGGCACGCCGCTCGGCGGCGCCCTCCGTGCGGCCGGGTTCGTCGAGTCCACCCGTGGGCTGACGCTGCGGCGCCCGGTCGCCGGCGCGCGCACCCCTGCGCGGGACGGGGCGGCGCGTGCCTGAGGGCGACACCGTCTTCCGCACCGCGCGGCGGCTGCACGAGGCGCTTGCCGGGGCCGAGGTGACGCGGTTCGAATTGCGCGTGCCGCGGGTCGCGGCGGCCGACCTGCGCGGCGAGACCGTGCACGCGGTCGTCCCCCGCGGGAAGCACCTGCTCATGCGCGTGGGCGGCTGGAGCGTGCACTCCCACCTGAAGATGGAGGGCGAGTGGCACGTCTACCGGCCCGGCGAGCGGTGGCGCAAGCCCGGGTTCGCCGCCCGCGCGATCGTCGGGTCCTCGGAACGGACCGCCGTCGGCTTCGACCTCGCCATGGTCGATGTCGTCCCGACCGCCGAGGAGGACCGGCTGGTCGGCCACCTCGGCCCCGATCCGCTCGCGGACGACTGGGACCCCGTCGAGGCCGCCGCACGGCTCGCCGCAGACCGCCGGGAGGTGCACGTCGCGCTGCTCGACCAGCGGAACCTCGCGGGCCTCGGCAACGAGTACGTGAACGAGCTGCTGTTCCTGCGCGGGATCCTGCCGACGACCCCGGCGTCGGAGACCGACACCCCCGCGCTCGTCGAGACCGGCGCCCGTCTCATCCGGGCGAACCGCGACCGCCGGGTGCGGGTGTTCACGGGTGACGCGCGCGCGGGCCGCACCACCTGGGTCTACGGCCGTGCGCGCCGCCCGTGCCGGCGCTGCGGCACGCCGATCCGCGAGGGGAGCCTCGGCGCCGACCCGACGCGCGAGCGCAACGTCTTCTGGTGCCCGGTCTGCCAGCGGTGAGGCTCAGTCCTCCGGCACCATGACCGGGGTGTCGCGGTTCAGCGCCCGGCCGTCGAAGAACGGCTTCGCCCGGGGGAAGAGGTACCAGACGAACATCAGCACCACGCCGATGAGGAGCGCGCCGACACCGACCACGAACGTGCCGCCGATGCCGAAGATGACGGTGTACCCGTAGTCGACGTCCCACATGTCGATGGCCGACTGCACGAACGCGTAGGTGAGCATGAGCGCGCCGAGCAGGGGCAGCACGAGCCGGTAGACCACGTTCCGGCCCGAGGTGAACAGCTCGCGGCGGAAATACCAGACGCAGGCGAACCCGGTGATGGCGTAGTAGAAGGCGATCGCGAGACCGAGCGACAGGATCGAGTCCTGCAGGATGTTGTCGCTGACCAGCGTCATCCCGACGTAGTACAGCGACGCGACGACGCCCATGATGAGCGTCGAGAACGACGGCGTCTTGTACTTCGGGTGCACCCGCTTGAACCGCTCAGGGAGGGCGCGGTAGACGCCCATCGCGAGGGTGCCGCGGGCGGTCGGGAGGATGGTCGTCTGCGTGGACGAGACCGCCGAGACCAGGACCGCCACCACGAGCAGCCAGCCCCACGGGCCGAGCAGTCCGTCCCGGATCGCCAGGAACACGTCGTCTGCGTTCGCCTCATTGCCGAGACCCACGCCCGACTCGCCGACGCCGGCGTACATCATCGCGGCGATCGTCACGGAGACGTAGGTCGCCAGCAGCAGGATGCAGGTGAGTAGCGCCGCGAGCCCGGGGATCCGCTTCGGGTCCTTGGTCTCCTCGTTCAGCGCGAGGCAGGTGTCCCAGCCCCAGTAGATGAACAGGGCGAGCAGCACCGCCTCGGTGAAACCGCTCCAGTCGGTGAAGGCGAGCGGGTTCAGCCACTCCCAGTCGAAGGGCGTCGGGTTCGGCGCGGTGCCGGCGAAGAACTGCCAGAGGGCGGCGACGACGAAGACGGCGAGCGCGACGTACTGGACCGCCAGCAGGATGTTCTGCACCCGCTGCCCGATCTCGACCCCGCGCCAGCTGATGTAGGTCATCGAGGCGATGAAGAAGAGCGCGACGAGAATGACCCGCCAGTCGTTGCCGGCCACCTCGACGCCGAACAGGGCCCAGAAGTAGATGGCCGCGATCTGGGCGAGGTTCGCGAGCACGACCATGCCGGCCACCGCGACGCCCCAGCCGCCCATCCAGCCCACCCACGGGCCGAACGCCTTCGTGGCCCAGGTGAAGGTCGTCCCGCAGTCGGGGACGGCGTTGTTGAGCTCCCGGTAGGCGAACGCGATGAAGAGCATCGGGACGAACGCGATGATGAACGCGATGGGTGCCTGCGCGCCGACCGCGAGGACGACGAAGCCGAGGGTGGCCACGAGCGAGTAGACCGGTGCCGTGGAGGCGAGACCGATGACGGTCGAGCCCCAGAGCCCGAGGGTGCCGGAGGCGAGCCCCTTGCCGTCGGTGTGCTCCAGTCGCACGGGAGTGGTGGACCCGAAGTCGGTCATGTCGGCCCCTTTCCCGTCCGCCGCTCGACGGACGCCAGGTGCTCACTATGGCATCGGGCCCGACGCCGCCGCATCCTCGCGCATCCGGGCGCGTCGCGGCCCGGCCGCGCGGGACCGCTTCCCCCGCCCCGCGCGTTGTCAACCCATCCGGAATCGGCCGCGCATCGAACAACATCACGGTGAGGGAATGAATCCCCGGTCACGGTGGTTGTCCCTGTTGTCTGGCGTCGCCTGGCGCCGGAGGAGGAGATCGTGGGTAAGAACTACATCGACATCGAGAACGACCGCGGCGAGACGCTGCGGTACCGCAAGCACGCCAACGGGCGCGGGCTCATCGCCAACGGCGCCAAGGTGCACCCCTCGGCCGTGGTCGAGGCGGGGGCGTACGTCGAACCCGGGACGCAGATCGCGGCCGGTGCGTTCGTCGGCAGCGGCGCGTGGATCGAGAGCGATGTCGTCATCGGCCCGCAGGTGCGGATCGCCCCGCACGCGCACATCGGCCCGAAGGCCAAGGTCGGTGCCGGCGCCGCCATCGGCGTGCGCACGTACGTCGGCGAGGGCGCCATGGTCGCCCAGGGGTCGCTCATCGGCGACGACGAGACCATCCACGACGGTGAGCGCGTCGCCACCGACCCGCGGGGGTTCCGTCTCGCGGCGTGACCCGCGGCGGTAGCCTTTCGGGATGACCGCACACGGCAAGCGCACCCGGGGTGGCGGCCGTCCCGGCGCCGCCCGGGGCGGTGCGCGCACGCCCGCGCCGAAACCGCGGACGAAGCCCCAGCCCCGCCCGGAGCCGTCGCCCGCGCTCCCCGAGGGCCCGCTCCGCCTGGGGGTCATCCCGGGCGCGACCCCGGGCAAGTGGCTGGACGTGTGGCAGCAGCGGATGCCGCGGAACCCGGTCGAACTCACGCACCTCGCCGTCGGCGAGGAGGCGGCCGCGCTCCGTGACGGCAGCGTGGACGCGGTCATCGCCCGGCTGCCCCTCGACCGCGACGGCCTGCACGTGATCCCGCTCTACCGCGAGGTGCCGGTCGTGGTGTGCGGCGCGGAGTCGGATCTGACGGTCGCGGAGGAGCTGCGGCTCGAGGATCTCGCCGGCGAGGTGCGGATCGTGCCGGCCGACGACGTGCTCCACACCGACCTGCCGGGCACCGTCGCCCCGGTCTTCGACGCCCCTGCGACCACCGAGGAGGCCGTCGCGACCGTCGCGGCGGGCGTGGGCATCACCGTCGTGCCGATGTCGCTCGCGCGCCTGCACCACCGCAAGGACGTGACCTTCCGCATCCTGGCCGACGGACCCGAGTCGCCGGTGGGACTCGCCTGGCCGGTGGAGGACGCCTCGCCGCTCGTCGATGTCTTCGTGGGTGTCGTGCGCGGCCGCAGCGTCAACTCGTCGCGCGGCTGAGCGCCCGCCTAGACTTCTCGGCATGGATCCCCGCCCGCTGCTGTACGTCTGCGTGCGGCCGCAACGGGGAGCTGCCGAGGGGGAGTACCGGTCGTTCCGGAACGCCACCGGGCTCGGTCCGGACCGGCTGCACGAGCTCGACCTCGTCCGGAATCCGCTGCCTGCGGGCGCCCTCGACCGGTACGCCGGCTTCCTCGTCGGGGGCAGTCCCTTCAACGCCACCGACCCGGACCGGTCCGAGGTGCAGCGCCGGCTCGAGGCGGACCTCGAGACCATCGCCGCCGCCGCGACGACGGCATCCGGCCCCGCCGCCATGTTCACCTGCTACGGCATCGGCGTCGTCACGCGGATGCTGGGCGGCACCGTGACCCGGGACTACCCGGAGGGCACGACCGCCGCCGAGATCGAACTGACCGACGCGGGTGCGGACGACCCCGTGTTCGGCGTGATGCAGCGCGTGTTCCAGGCGTTCACCGCCCACAAGGAGTCCAGCACGACGGCGCCGGCCGACGCCGTGCTGCTCGCGACGAACCCGGCGTGCCCGGTGCAGGCCTACCGGGTCGGCGACCGCCTCTATGCGACCCAGTTCCACCCCGAGCCGACCGCCCGGGACTTCACCGAGCGGATGGTGTTCTACCGCGACGCGGGGTACTTCGCCGCCGAGGCGTTCGACGCGGTCGCCGCGCGCGTGCTGGCGGCGGACGTCAGCGAGCCGGCGCGGATGCTGCGCGCGTTCGCGACACGGTACGCACCCGCCTGATCACCGCGGTCGCGAGCACGAGCACCGCCACGACGACGGCGAGCACACCGATGACGGTGCTGTGCGGCTCGTCGGTGAGGCGCCCGACCGCGAGCCACGACAGCCCCCACGACAGCGCGAGCGCGGGGGCGAGTCGGCCGCCGCCGACACCGGCGAGCCCCATGCCCACCACGGCGACGACGAGGAGCACCGCGCTCCCCCAGATCTCCGCTGCGCTCTCCCATTCCGCCGGCGCCGTCTCGGTGAGCCAGGCGGTCGTGTTCGCGACGGTCGCGAGCGTGACCCAGCCGAGGTGCAGGCCGTTCACACCGTTGACGAGGAGGCGGTCGACCCACCCGCGGCCGGGTCGGCGGACGGTCCCGGCGAACACGATGCAGAGGTTCACCAGCAGCAGCGCGATCACGAGGACGGTGAGCGGCAGCGTCAGGAACTGCGCTGCGACGAGCCAGAGCCCGTTCAGCACCTCGCTGAGTGCGATCCACCAGCCGAGCCGTCGCAGCCGGGCGTCCGCGCGCTGCGCCGGCAGCGCCTGCCAGATCGCGAACGCGACGAGCCCGACGTACACGACCGACCAGATCGAGAACGCCGGCGAGGCGGGCGCGAGGTACGTGGCGTCCGCCGAGAGCGCGCCGTCCTGGAGGTCCTGCACGGGCGTGCCGCCGAGGACGCCGGCGCCGATGACCGCCGCGACGAGCATGAAGCAGGTCGCGGCGATCACGACGGTCTGCCGGAGGACGTCCGTCCCGGTCGACCGGACGTCGCGGCCGGCGGGCGCGGGGGCTGCGGTGGATGGGGTGGCCATGCATCCCACGCTAGGAACCCGCATCCGCGTCGCCGCTGGGGTTGACAGCCCCCGGGCGCGCGAGTGGGCTCAGCCGCGGGCCGAGAGCACCCGGGCGGTCTCCGACCCGGTCTTCTCGTTCTTCTTCCCGGCGCGCGAGCCCGCGAGCTTCGCGGCGATGTGCTCCCCGACGGTGACCGGCTCGTAGCGGGCGGGACGGTCCGCATCCACGCACTGCGGCAGCGTCGCGATGACCGCGTCGACGTCGCCGTCGTGGAAGAACGCCGCCGAACGGCGCCGCTCGATCGTGCCGTCGATCACCGGCGGCTTGACGCGGTGCAGCGTCGAGAGCCACCGGTCGTTCGTGAGCCGGGCGGTGACGTCGCCGAGGTTGATGAGCAGCGCGTCGTCGGCGGGCTGCACGTCGTGCCACGAGCCGTCGGTGCCGAGCACCTGGAGGCCGCGCACCTGGTCCGCCCAGAGGATCGTGACGATGCCGTAGTCGGTGTGCTCGCCCATGCCGATGAGATCGCCGTCGAGGGTCACCTGGGTTCCGGGCGGGAGGGCGTAGTTGTTCATGCGCAGCACGTCGAGCGAGTGCCCCGTGAGCCGGTCGAAGAAGCCGGGCTCGAGGCCGAGGGCGTCCGCGAAGATGCGGGTCATGGTGCGTGCGACCGTCGCGGCCTCGGCGAAGTAGGTCTCCACCTGCGCCTGGAAGCCGTCGACGTCCGGCCAGACGTTGTCGGCGTATTCGGGCTGCGGCAGCCCCGGCGCGTGGGGGTAGTGGCCCTGCCCCGCGCCGACGTTGAACGCCTCGAAGAAGTCGTTCATGCGGCTCGCCTGCTCGACGCCGAGCGAGAGGCTCAGCGACTCCGACTTCGGCGGGCTGTAGCCCCGGTTGATCTGCGGCGGGGTGCGGGAGGCGGACTTCTCCTCGAGGTCGAGGGCGAAGAACCGGTCCATCGCGTCGGTGAGGCCGTCGATCGCGGAGGCCGGGATGCCGTGGCCCGTGATCTGGATGAACCCGACGGTGCGGCACGCGTCGTCGACGCGGCGCGCGACGTCGGCCTTCTCGGCGTCGGTCCCGCCCTGCACGTAGGGCGTGATGTCGATGATGGGGACGTGGAATGTCATGGCGACTCCTTCGGAGGGCCGCCCCGGGAAGGGCGACCGTTGGGATGTGAGGTAGCCACTTCACGTGTTTCCCGTCGCGGCCTGCCGGCCGTGACCCGTGTTGTACATGAACGCTGCCGCGACCCTAGCCCGGCGGTGTTACCCCCGCGTTACGCCGGAGGATGACGGCGGAGGACGGCGGCAGGGCGAGCGCACCGGGGGTGCGGGCGGTCGCGGGCGAGGTCGCGAGCAGGAGTGCGTCCGCGTCAGGCACGGGCACGTCCCACGGTTCCGGCGAGAGGTTCACCAGGATGCGGAGGGGCCCGCGGTGCAGGGTGAACCGGCGCGCGTCGGGCGCCGCGTCCGGGGTCTCGTCGACCGCGTCGAGCGAGGTCCACGCCGGGTCGGTGAGCTCCGGGTGTTCCCGACGCAGCCGCGTCAGCGCGCGGTACAGCGCGAGCAGCCGCGCGTGCTCGGGGTGCTCGGGCTCGGACCAGTCCAGGTGCGAGCGGACGAACGTCTCCGGATCCTGCGGGTCGGGGACGAGCGACTCGTCCCACCCCATGCGGGCGAACTCGGCCGTGCGGCCGGTGCGCACCGCATCCCCGAGCCACTCCTCCGGATGCGAGGTGAAGAACTGCCACGGCGTCGACGCACCCCACTCCTCGCCCATGAACAGCATGGGGGTGCCGGGGGCGGTGAGGGTGAGCACGGCCGCGACCGCCAGCCGGTCGGCGCCGAGCGTGGCGGTCAGGCGGTCGCCGGCGGCGCGGTTGCCGATCTGGTCGTGGTCCTGCGCGAAGGTGACCAGCCGCCAGGCCGGCACCTGGGCCGGGATGGGATGCCCGTGCTCGCGTCCGCGGAACGACGAGTACGTGCCGTCGTGGAAGAACCCCTTCGCCCACACCTTCGGCAGGGCCTCGGGGTCGGCGAAGTCCTCGTAGTAGCCGGCGGTCTCGCCGGTGAGGGCGACGTGCACGGCGTGGTGCCAGTCGTCGCTCCACTGCGCGGTGAGGCCGTAGCCCCCGGCCTCGCGCGGCAGGATGAGCTTCGGGTCGTTCATGTCCGACTCGGCGATGAGCGTGAGCGGGCGTCCGAGGTGGGCGGACAGCGCGTCGGCCGCCTCGGCGAGCTCCTGCAGGATGTGGCGAGCTCGCTCGTCGTGGAGCGCGTGCACGGCGTCGAGTCGCAGCCCGTCGACGTGGTGGTCGCGCAGCCACATGAGCGCGTTCTCGACGATGTAGGCGCGCACGGCGTCCTCATCGAGGTTCACCGAGTCGCCCCAGGTGTTGCGGCTGCCCTCGCGCAGGTACGGACCGAACTCGGGCAGATGATTGCCGCTCGGGCCGAGGTGGTTGTAGACGACGTCCTGGACGACGGCGAGCCCGGCCGCGTGCGCCGCGTCGACGAACCGGTCGTACGCGGCGGGGCCGCCGTACGCCTCGTGGACGGTGTACCAGAGCACCCCGTCGTAACCCCAGTTCCAGACGCCGTTGAAGCCGTTCACCGGGAGCAGCTCGACGTGCGTGACGCCGAGGTCGACGAGGTGGTCGAGGCGGGCGGCCGCCGCATCCAGGGTCCCCTCGGGGGTGAACGTGCCGATGTGCAGCTCGTAGATCACCCCGCCGGCGAGCTGGCGCCCGGTCCACGCGTGGTCGGTCCACGCGGAGGCGCCGGGATCGACCCAGGCCGACAGTTCGTGCACGCCGTCGGGCTGCCGGCGCGAGCGGGGGTCGGCCCGCACCTCGCCGTCATCGAGCACGAACCCGTACCGGTCGCCGTCGGCGAGTTCGACCTCCGCGCGCCACCAGCCCGCATCCGCCGCGGTGAGGTCGACGTCGTCGACCCCGGGCCGCCGCATCCGCACCCGCTGCGCCTTCGGCGCCCACACCTCGATCACGCGTCCGTCTCCTCTGTGTCGTTGGACCGCGAGACTGCATCCGGTCGCCGAGACTGCGGGGTTACCGCGCTGTTTCGGCGGTGAGATGCAGTTTCGCGGTTCTGGTCGGCGTCGTCGTCGGCGGCGGGGGCGAGGAGCGCGACCGGGTACCGCGAGAGCAGGGCCGCGAGCGGGGCGGGGCCGCCGGCGACCGTCGCGCCGGTGAACGCGTCGCGCCAGGTGCCGGCGGGCAGCTGCAGCACGGTGTCGCCCCAGCCGCCACGGGCCGCGAGCCCGACCGGCAGCCGCGTGGCGACCGCGATCGCGCCGCCGCGGTCGAACGCGACGACGTGCCCGGATGCGGTGCCCACCGCGTGCAGCGGCCGGTACCGCGTGAACAGGTCGGGGCGGTCGCGTCGCAGCCGCAGCGTGCGCGAGACGACGAGGAGCTTCGCGGCACCGTCGGCGTCCACCTCGGGGAGGGCGCCGGCGTCGAGTTCGCGCAGCATCCGCGCCCGCGCCGCGAAGTCCACCGCGCGGCGGTTGTCGGGGTCGACGAGCGAGGTCTCCCACAGCTCGGAGCCCTGGTACACGTCGGGGACGCCGGGGCCTGCGAGCTGCAGCAGCTTCGCCGACAGCCCGTTCGACCAGCCGGGCTGCGCGAGTTCGGCGACGAAGGCCTCGACGACGGGCCGCGCCTCGCCGAACGCGGCGTCGACCACGGCGTGCATCCGCGCCTCGAAGGCCGCGTCGGGCTCGAGCCAGCCGGTCTCCTCCCCCGCCTCACGCGCGGCCTTCTCGGCGTAAGCGTGCAGCCGCTCGGGGCTCGCCGGCCACGCGCCGACGATCGCCTGCCACAGCAACGCGTCGAACGGCCCGTGCCCGCAGGAGGCGACGGCGCGGAGGCGGCCGAGCACCTCGTCCCAGCGTTCCGGCACCTCCGCGAGCACCGACAGGCGGGCCCGGACGTCCTCGCCGCGCTTCGTGTCGTGCGTGCTGAGCGCGGTGAGCGACTGCGGCCACCGCGCCTGACGGCGGGTGAACGCATCGTGCAGCCCGGCGACCGGGAGCGCGAACACCGACGGGTCGCCGCCGACCTCGGTCAGCGTGCCGAGCCGGGTCGCGCGGTAGAACGCGGTGTCCTCGACCCCCTTCGCCATGACGGGGCCGGTCGTCTGCTGGAACCGCCGCGCGGCCTCCTGCGACGGGTCGGAGAGCACCGGCAGGAGCGCCGCGATCGCGGCGGTGAGGTCGGGGCGGCGGGCGGTCGCCGCATCCGCCGCCTCGTCGAGCCACTCCCGCCCCGCTGGCAGGTACGACCGGTAGGTGGGGAAGCAGGCGAGGAGCTCGGCGAGCGCGTCGGCCGCGGTCGGCACGGCCTCGCGCACCTCGGCGGGGAGCACCCGCACGAGCCGGCGGATCTCGGACTGCTGGATCGTGTCGGCGATCATCCGCTTCGTGCCGTGGATGAGGTCGGGCCACGGCTGCGCGGGCGGGAGCCCGGTCTGCGCGCGCAGCAGCGCGTCGATCGCGGTGAGCGCCCCCTCGCCCGCCGGGTCCACCAGCACCCGGTCGATCTCGGCCATGGCGTCGTAACCGGTGGTGCCGGTCGCGGCCCAGGACGGCTGCAGCTCCTCGGGATGCGCGGTGGCGGCGTGCTCGAGGATCTTCTCGACCCACACCGGGACGCCGCCGGTGGCCGCGGCGAGCCGGTCGAGGTAGGCGCCGGGGTCGACGAGGCCGTCGGGGTGGTCGACGCGCAGGCCGTCGACGAGGCCCTCGCGCACCCACCGGAGGATCTCGGCGTGCGCCGCGTCGAAGACGGCCGGGTCCTCGACGCGGACGCCGGCGAGGCTCGTCACGGCGAAGAAGCGGCGGTAGTTCAGGCCCGCGGCCTCCTCGCGCCAGTGGCAGAGCTCGTAGTGCTGGCGGGCGAGCACCTCGGGCAGCTGCGCGGCCGCATCCCGGATCCCGTCGAGCGAGCCGTCCGCGAGCGGGAACTCGTGGTCGAAATAGCGGAGCACGGGTTCGTCGCCGTCCTCGACGCGCAGGTCGCCGAGCACCTCATCGAGCGGCGCCCCGAGCACCGGGATGCGGAGGCGTCCGGCGCCCGCATCCCAGTCGATGTCGAACGCGGCGGCGTACCGGGAGTCCCGGCCGCGGCGCAGCACGTCCCACCACCAGGGATTCTCGTGCGGGACGCTCACGCCCATGTGGTTCGGGACGATGTCGACGACGACGCCGAGGCCCGCGCCGTGCGCGGCCGCGGCGAGCCGCTCCAGCCCCTCGGCACCCCCGCGGGCCGGGTCGATCCGGGACGGGTCGACGACGTCGTACCCGTGGTCCGATCCGGTCGTCGCCTGCAGGAGCGGGGACAGGTAGACCCAGCCGACGCCGAGCTCCCGCAGGTACGGCACGAGCTCCGCGGCCGCGTGCAGGTCGAGCGACGGGCGGATCTGCAGCCGGTAGGTCGAGGACGGGAGCCCGGTCACCGGGTGAGCTCCGACTTCGGCGCGGCGCCCGGCACCTCGTCGATCGCGCCGGTGAGAGCCTGGGCGAGGGAGGCGGCGACCGAGTGGTCAACCTCGGGTGCCGGCGCCTCGTGCTCGCGCAGCACCATGAGCGACTTCGGCTCCACCGTCACGGCCTGCCCGGGGTCGATCGGCTCCGAATCGGCGCGCTCCCCGGCGGTGTCGACGAGGACGTCCCAGCGGGGCGAGTACTCCACGTCGGGGAGGGTGAAGTCGACCGGGTCGTCACCGGCGTTGAAGAGGATGATGAAGTCCTCGTCGGTGATCTGCTCGCCCCGGCGGTCGCGCTCGCGGATGCCCTCGCCGTTCAGGTACACCCCGACCGCGCGGCCGAAGCCGGTGTCCCAGTCCTCCGGCTCCATGACCGAGCCGTCGGGCCGCAGCCACACGATGTCCGGCACCCGGGTGCCCTCCTCGCGGCGGACCGGGCGGCCGTCGAAGAACCGGCGCCGGCGGAAGGTGGGGTGCTCGCGGCGCAGCCGGGAGAGCGCCGCGGTGAACTCCACGAGCGGCTGGTCGACCGCATCCCAGTTCACCCAGGTGAGCTCGTTGTCCTGCGCGTAGCCGTTGTTGTTGCCCTGCTGCGTGCGCCCCAGCTCGTCGCCGTGCAGCAGCATCGGCACCCCCTGGCTGAGCAGCAGGGTCGCGATGAAGTTCCGCTGCTGCCGGGCACGCATCTTCAGCACCTCGGGGTCATCGGTGGGCCCCTCCACCCCGAAGTTGTACGACCGGTTGTGCGATTCGCCGTCGTTGCCGTTCTCGCCGTTCGCGTCGTTGTGCTTCTCGTTGTACGAGACGAGGTCGCGCAGGGTGAAGCCGTCGTGGGCGGTGACGAAGTTCACGGATGCGGCGGGGCGCCGCCCGGAGTGCTCGTACAGGTCGGCGGACCCGGTGAGGCGCGACGCGAACTCCCCGAGGGTCGAGGGCTCGCCGCGCCAGAAGTCGCGGACGGTGTCGCGGTACTTGCCGTTCCACTCCGTCCACTGCGGCGGGAAGTTGCCCACCTGGTAGCCGCCGGGGCCGACGTCCCACGGCTCGGCGATGAGCTTCACCTGCGACACCACCGGGTCCTGCTGCACGAGCTCGAAGAACGTCGCGAGCTTGTCGACGTCGTAGAACTCGCGTGCGAGGGTCGCGGCGAGGTCGAACCGGAACCCGTCGACGTGCATCTCGAGCACCCAGTAGCGCAGCGAGTCCATGATGAGCTGCAGCGCGTGCGGGTTGCCGACGTTGAGGCTGTTCCCGGTGCCGGTGTAGTCGGTGTAATACCGCTTGTCGTCGTCTTCGAGGCGATAGTAGGCGGCGTTGTCGATGCCCTTGAACGACAGGGTCGGGCCGAGGTGGTTGCCCTCCGCGGTGTGGTTGTAGACCACGTCGAGGATGACCTCGATGCCGGCCGCATGCAGGGCGCGCACCATCCCCTTGAACTCCTGCACCTGCTGTCCCCGCTGGCCGGTCGCGGCGTAGGCGTTGTGCGGGGCGAGGAAGGAGATGGTGTTGTAGCCCCAGTAGTTGGACAGGCCCTTCTGCTGCAGGGTGTCGTCGTTGACGAACTGGTGCACGGGCATGAGCTCGATGGCGGTCACGCCGAGCTTCTTCAGGTGCTCGATGATCGCCGGGTGGGCGATGGCGCTGTAGGTGCCGCGGATCTCCTCCGGGACGGCCGGGTGCCGCTCGGTGAGCCCCTTCACGTGCGCCTCGTAGATGAAGGTCTCCGAGTACGGCACCTTCGGCTGCCGGTCGCCGCCCCAGTCGAAGAACGGGTTCACGACCACGCCCTTCATCATGTTCGCGGCCGAGTCTTCGTCGTTGCGGGAGTCGGGGTCGCCGAACGTGTACCCGAACACGGGCTGCCCCCACTGCACCTCGCCCTCGACGGCCTTGGCGTAGGGGTCGAGCAGCAGCTTGTTCGAGTTGAACCGCATCCCGTTGGCGGGGTCGTACGGACCGTGGACGCGGTAGCCGTACCGCTGCCCGGGGCCGATGTTCGGCAGGTACGCGTGCCAGACGTAGGCGTCGACCTCGACGAGCGGGACGCGGGTCTCGGTGCCGTCCTCGTCGAAGAGGCACAGCTCGACCGCCTCGGCGCATTCGCTGAACAGGGCGAAGTTCGTGCCGTTGCCGTCGTAGGTGGCGCCCAGCGGATGACTGGACCCAGGCCAAGTGTGCACGGCGTCCCCCTTGCCGGTGTGGGCTCCCACACTAGTGGAGGCGGCATCCCGCGATTCCCCGGGGGCGGTGGCGGTGGCGGCAGGGGCGAGCGGCGCGCCCGTCGGGTCGGATTCGGTCACGCCCCGAGCATGACCGACACCGGTGCGCGCAGACCCGCCCTTGACGAACCCGTGACGGGATGCCTACGACCCGCCGGTCAGGTCGCGCCCTGCGGCGGCGAGACGAGCAGCTCCACCCGCTCGCGCAGGTACCCGGCCAGCGGCTGGTACCCGCCGCCCGCGCTCCACCGCACCGACGGGATGCCGTCGACGAGCGCGACGGGTCCCGACGCGCCGCCACGGGCCACCGCATCCAGGTCGATCGGCTGCCAGTCCAGGTGCACCGTCTCGCCCTCGGCGAACCCGCCACGGAAGGCCGCGGCGGCGACGGCGGCGCGCTCCCGCTGCGATTCGGCGGCGAACCCGCGCCGGGCCTCCTCGCGGGCGCGCACGATCTCGCCGGTCGCGAGGAGCGCGTCGTCGGTGAGGAGGAGGACGCCGAGGTGCCAGGCGTCACCCGCCGGCTCGATGCGCGGCGCGCGGGCGATGCCGAGGATGCGGCGCGGGGTCCGCAGCATCCCGAGACGCTCGCGCGGCGCCCCCGCGAGCCGGCTCCGCGCCTCCGCCAGCAGGTCGTCGATCATGCCGTCCATTCTCGCGAGTGGGCGGTCGTGGCGGGGATCGCGGCGCGCGGCGTCGCCACGAGTGCGCGTCAGACGGGCGTGATCGGGGACCAGGTGCCGGGGCTGGGGAACTCGGCGTAGCGGACGTCGACCCCGTCGGGCCCGATCGCGGCGACGCACACGAGGAGCGACAGCGTCGGGTAGCCGTGCACGGTGTTGTCGCGGATGATCGACCGGTCGTCGAACGGGCCGAGTTCCGCGCCGGCGGCGAGCACGTCGAGCCACGGGCGGTACCAGTCCGGCCCCGGCTCGGGGGATGCTGCGCGGAACCGCTCCAGCCAGTGCGCGATCCGCGCCGTGCCCGCATCGTCGACGTCGTCGTGCGCGATCATGTGCGTGCCGGGCCCGATCTCCTGCGAGCGCAGGGCCTCCCCGTCCCACGACACGACGCGGGTGCGGCCGGGTTCGGTCTCGAGCAGGTTGAACCCGTGCATCGGCGGGCGTCCCTCGGGCGAGCGGCCGGCGACCGAGTCGAGCGCGAGCGACCCGCGCGAGCGCACCGCCGTCTCGGGCAGGTCGAGCAGATCGGCGCGGTTGAGCAGCACGGCGAGCCGGTGCGCCTCGGGATCGGCGGCGAGCCAGGCCCCGCCCGCCCGGATGTCCTGGACGCCGGTCACGCCGGGATGCTGCGGCCACCACGTGCCGAGCGCGTTCCACGGCCGGTTCGGGTCCTCGTCGCGGACGGCGAGCAGCAGCGTCCGCTCCGACGCGGACTCCGGCACATGGACGATCACGGTGCACACGGGCGACTCCTGGGTGAGGGGGGTGCGTGCGACAATCGAGCGGTGTTCGTCGTCGTCGCAGTCACAGGCGGGATCGCCGCCTACAAGACCGTACATCTCGTGCGGCGCCTCATCGGCGAGGGGCATGAGGTGCACGTCGTCCCCACCGAGGACGCGCTGCGGTTCGTGGGGCTGCCCACCTGGGAGGCGATCAGCCGCAACCCGGTGACGACGTCGGTGCACGACGACGTCGCGACCGTCCGCCACGTCTCGCTCGGGCAGCGCGCCGACCTCGTGATCGTCGCCCCCGCGACCGCGAACACGCTCGCCAAGATGGCCACCGGGCTCGCCGACGACCTGCTCGGCACGACGCTGCTCGCGACGACCGCGCCGGTCGTGGTCGCCCCCGCGATGCACACCGAGATGTGGCGGCATCCCGCCACCGTCGCGAACGTCGAGACGCTCCGCGCCCGCGGCGTGCACGTGGTCGGCCCCGCCGAAGGCCCGCTCACCGGCGGCGACAGCGGCCCGGGCCGGATGAGCGAGCCCGACGAGATCGCCGACGCGGCGCTCGCGCTCGTCGCCGCATCCGCCGACCTCGCCGGGGTCCGGGTGCTCGTGACCGCCGGCGGCACGCGGGAGCCGATCGACCCGGTGCGCTTCCTCGGCAACCGCTCCAGCGGCCGGCAGGGCGTCGCGCTGGCGCTGGCAGCCGCCGACCGGGGCGCCGAGGTGCACCTCATCGCGGCGCACGTCGAACGCGCCGTGCTCTCCCCCGCCCACGCGCACCCGCGGGTGAGGGTGTCGCACGCCGGCACGACGCTCGAGCTCGAACGGGCGACGACGGATGCGGCAGCGGACGCCGACGTCGTCGTCATGGCCGCGGCGGTCGCCGACTACCGCGCGGCCGAGGTGTCGGAGGCGAAGCTCAGCCGTGCCGGCACGGACGGCACCCGCACGCTCGAGCTCGTCGCGAACCCGGACATCGTCGCGGGCCTGGCCGCGACCCGCCGACCCGGGCAGCGGATCGTCGCGTTCGCGGCGGAGACCGCATCCGGTGACGACCTGCTCGAACGGGCGCGGGCCAAGCGGGAGCGGAAGGGCGTGGACGCGCTCGCCGTGAACGAGGTCGGGTGGGACCGCGGCTTCGAGGCGGCCGACAACGAGGTGACGCTCATCGGCCCCGACGGCGCCGTGCTCGCCCGCACCGCGGGGTCGAAGCGGGCGGTCGCCGACGAGCTGTGGACCGCGCTCCTGCCGCTCCTGCGCTGACCGCGACGCGCCGCGGAACCGATGGGTGCGCAGAACCGTCCAGAAGGTCCAGAATCGCGTCATGGACATCGGAGTTCCGGCAGAGGTCAAGAACCGTGAGCAGCGGGTGGCGCTCACCCCGTCGGGGGCGTACGAGCTGACGAGCCGCGGGCACACCGTCACGGTGCAGTCCGGCGCGGGGGCGGGGATCGGCATCCCGGACGACGCCTACGCCGGGGCCGGGGCGCGGATCGGCACGGTCGAAGAGGCGTGGGGCGCGGAACTCGTGCTGAAGGTGAAGGAGCCCATCGCGCAGGAGTACGGCTACCTGCGCGAGGACCTCACACTCTTCACGTTCCTGCACCTGGCCGCCGACGAGGCGCTCACCGACGCGCTGCTCGAGGCGGGCACGACCGCGATCGCGTACGAGACGGTGCAGCTGCCAGACCGGTCGCTGCCGCTCCTCGCCCCGATGAGCGAGGTCGCCGGGCGGCTCTCGGTGCTCATGGGCGGGTACCACCTGCTGGGTCCCCAGGGCGGATCGGCGAAGCTCCTCGCCGGGGTGCCCGGCACCGCGCCGGCGAAGGTGACGGTGATCGGCGGCGGCATCGCCGGGTGGAACGCGGCGGCGCAGGCGGTCGGGCTCGGCGCGGACGTGACCGTGCTCGACATCTCCATCCCGCGGCTGCGCGCATTCGACGACGCGTACCACGGGCGGGTGCGCACGCTCGCCTCGAACAGTCACGCGGTGGCCGCGGCGGTGGCCGACGCCGATCTCGTGATCGGGTCGGTGCTCGTCCCCGGCGCCCGCGCGCCGAAGCTCGTCACACACGGGATGGTCGAACGGATGCGGCCGGGCTCGGTGCTCGTGGACATCGCGATCGACCAGGGCGGCTGCTTCGAGGACTCGCACCCGACGACGCACGACGACCCGACCTTCCCGGTCGCGGGCACGGTCTTCTACTGCGTGGCGAACATGCCGGGCGCGGCCGCCGCGACCGCGACCTCGGCGCTCACGAACGCGACGCTGCCGTACGCGCTGCGCCTCGCCGACCTCGGCTGGCGCGACGCGGTCGACGACGACCCGGCGCTCGCGGGCGGGCTCACCACGACCGGCGGCGCGATCACGAACCGCGGGGTCGCGGAGGCCTTCCCGGACAAGCCGGCACGGCTCGGCGGATCCGGCGCCTCGGCATGACGACGGATGCGGCAGTCGACCGTCGGCGGCTCGTCGCCGTCGCCGCCGCGTACGCCGCGCAGGGGTTCGGGTACGCGACGGTCGTCACCGCGCTGCCGTCGTTGAAGGACCGCGTCGGCATCGACGACGCGACGGTCGCGCTGCTCCTGCTCGGCACGTGCGCCGCGGCGGCGGTCGGGTCCCTCCTTGCCGACCTCGTGGCGGTCAGGTGGGGCAGCCGGCAGGCGCTCGTGGGCGGGCTCGCCGCCCAAGCGGTCGCACTGGCGCTCCTCGCCGCGGCCGAGTCGCTCCCGGTCCTCATCGCGGCGGTCGCGGTGTACGGCGTCGGGCTCGGCGGGGTGGACGCGGCCTCGAACATGCAGGGCGCGCTCGCACAGCGTCGGCTGCCGCGTCCGATCTTCGGCCGGCTGTACGCGTCGTACACGGCCGCGGCGATCCTCGCGACCGCCGGCACCGCCGCAGTGCTCACCGCCGGGGCGCCGGCGCCGCTCACCCTCGTGATCGCGGGGGTCGTGGTGGCGGCGGTGGCCGCCGTCGGCGTCCGTGGCTTCGACCCGACGCGCGCGGCCCGGCGCGCCGGGGAGGCCGCCGCATCCCGGACCCCGCTCCCCCGCCGCGCGATCTGGGCGGTCGGCGCGCTCGTGTTCGCGGCCTTCGTGGTGGACGCCGCCGTGTCGAGCTGGAGCACCCTGTACCTCGCGGACGGCCTGGACGCGGCGCCGGGACTCACCCCGCTCGGGTACGGCGCGTACCTCGTCGCGGTGCTGGCGGTGCGCCTCTCGGCGGATCCCCTCGTCCGCCGGTTCGGGCGGCTCCGGGTCGGCGTGGCCGCCGTCGTCGTGGCGGTGGCCGGCGCGGTGCTCGTGGCGGCCGTCCCGGTCGCCGGCGGGGCGATCGCCGGGTTCGCGCTCATGGGCGCGGCGGCCGGCGCGCTCGTGCCGATCGCGTTCAGCCGGGCCGGCGAGCTGCTGCCCGAACGCAGCGACGAGGTGATCGCCCGGGTGAACCTCTTCAACTACGGCGGCGCGGTGGCCGGGGCGGTCACCCTCGGGCTCGTCGCCGCCGGCCCCGCGCTCGGCCCCGCCTTCCTCATCCCGGCCGGGATCCTGCTGCTCCTCTCGCCGCTGCTGCGCGCCGTGCGCGCCACCGCCGGCGCGCGCTGACCACCCGCATCCGCCGGGCCGGGTGGGTCCGCATCCGTCGCCGCGTCCCGCCCCTCCCATGTGCACAACTGCGGAGATGACACCCGACACGCCGAGCCGCCAGCCGCCCACCCCGGCGTGTCGCCCACGGACTCCGCAGTTGTGTCCGCCCGCGGCGGGTCCGTCGCAGGGTGCCGCAGCGCCGGTGCACCCGAGCCGGACGCCGAGGCCCCCGCATCCGTCGGGCCCGTTCCGCCGCATCCGTCGCCGCACCCCGCCCCTCCCATGTGCACAACTGCGGAGATGACACCCGACACGCCGAGCCCCCGGCCGCCCACCCCGGCGTGTCGCCCACGGACTCCGCAGTTGTGCCCGCCCGGCGGCACCGGAGACCAGCGAATGCGGCTGCCGGCGCCGTGAGTCAGCGGGCGCGGCGGCGCCAGCCGGCGATGTCGGGCTCGTCCTCGCCGTGCCGGCGCGTGTACTCGCGGGCCTGGATGCGGCGATCGGCGAGCGCCTGCCGCAGCCCGCCGTGCCGCTCGGCGGCGCCGGGCACCCGGTCGAGCGCGTCGATCGCCAGCTGGAAGCGATCGATGTCGTTCAGCATCACCATGTCGAACGGGGTCGTGGTGGTGCCGCGCTCCTTGTAGCCGCGCACGTGCAGGTTGCCGTGCCCGCGACGCCGGTAGGTGAGCCGGTGGATGAGCCACGGATAGCCGTGGTACGCGAACACGATCGGCGCGGTGGCGGTGAACACGGCGTCGAACTCCGCATCCGTCAGCCCGTGCGGGTGCTCCCCCGGTGACTGCAGCCGCATGAGGTCGACGACGTTCACGACCCGCACCGCCAGTTCGGGCGCGCCGTCCCGCAAGAGTTCCGCCGCGGCCACCACCTCGGTCGTCGGAACGTCGCCGGCCGCTGCGAGCACGACATCGGGCGCGTGCCCCGGGCGCTCGTTCCCCGCCCACGGCAGGATGCCGAGGCCCCGGGTGCAGTGGACGACGGCCTCGTCGATCGTGAGCCATTGCGGCGCGTCCTGCTTGCCGGCGACGACGAGGTTGACGTAGTCGGTCGTGCGCAGGCAGTGGTCGTAGGTCGACAGCAGCGTGTTGGCGTCGAACGGCAGGTACACCCGGACGACGTCGGCGCTCTTGTTCGCCACGACGTCGATGAACCCGGGGTCCTGATGGCTGAAGCCGTTGTGGTCCTGCCGCCAGACGTGGCTGGACAGCAGGTAGTTCAGACTCGCGATCGGACGCCGCCACGGGATCCCGCGCGATGCCTCGAGCCACTTCGCGTGCTGGTTGAACATCGAGTCGACGATGTGGATGAACGCCTCGTAGGAGTTGAAGACGCCGTGCCGCCCGGTGAGCAGGTACCCCTCGAGCCACCCCTGGCACTGGTGCTCGCTCAGCACCTCCATGACGCGTCCCGCGCGCGCCAGGTGCTCGTCGAGCGGCGACGTCTCGCCGTTCCACTGCTTCGCGGTCGTGTCGTACACGCCGGGGGCGAGCTTGTTGGATGCGGTCTCGTCGGGGCCGAAGATGCGGAACGTGTGCGGGTTGCGCCGGATCACCTCCGCGAAGTACCGCCCGAGCGCGGCCGTCGCCTGCCCGAGCTCTGCACCGGGTTCCGCGACCTCCACGGCGAAGTCGCGGAAGTCCGGCAGGTCGAGGTCGGCGCGCAGGAGCCCGCCGTTCGCACGCGGGTTCGCCGACATCCGTCGGTCGCCCTCCGGCGCCAGCGCGCGGATGTCGTCGCGCGGGCCGCCGGCCTCGTCGAACAGCTCGTCGGGGCGGTACGACCGCATCCAGTCCTCCAGGAGGGCGAGGTGCTCGTCGGTGTCGCGGGCGTTGGCGAGCGGCACCTGGTGCGCGCGCCACGTGCCCTCCACGGGCAGCCCGTCGACCTCGGCGGGGCCGGTCCACCCCTTCGGCGAGCGCAGCACGATCATCGGCCACCGCGGACGCGTCGTGTCGCCGTCGGCGGCGGCTCGGCGGAGGTCCCGGATGCGGTCGAGCACGTCGTCGAGCGCAGCCGCGAACCGCCGATGCACCTCGCGGTGGTCCTCGTCGGCCTCGAACGTGACGAACACCGGGTCGTGCCCGTAGCCGCGGAGGAGGTCGCGCAGCTCCTCCTCGGGGATGCGGGCGAGCAGGGTCGGGTTCGCGATCTTCCAGCCGTTCAGGTGCAGGATCGGCAGCACCGTGCCGTCGGTCACCGGGTTCAGGAACTTGTTGCCGTGCCATGCGGTGGCGAGCGGGCCCGTCTCGGCCTCCCCGTCGCCGACGACGCAGAACACCGTCAGGTCGGGGTTGTCGAACGCCGCGCCGTAAGCATGGCTGAGCGAGTACCCGAGCTCGCCGCCCTCGTGGATCGAGCCCGGTGTCTCGGGCGCGGCATGGCTCGGGATGCCGCCGGGGAACGAGAACTGGCGGAACAGCCGCCGCATCCCGTCCTCGTCGAGCCCCACCGCGGGGTACCGCTCCGTGTACGTGCCGTCGAGCCACGCGCTCGCGACCATGCCCGGCCCGCCGTGGCCGGGACCCGCGATGTACAGCGCGTCGAGGTCGCGTTCGCGGATCGCGCGGTTCGCGTGTGCCCACACGAGGTTCAGTCCCGGCACCGTGCCGAAGTGCCCGAGCAGCCGCGGCTTCACGTGGTCGCGGTGGAGCGGCTCGCGCAGCAGCGGGTTGTCGAGGAGGTAGATCTGCCCGACGCTGAGGTAGTTCGCCGCCCGCCACCACCGGTCCAGGGTGTCGATCGCGGCGTCGTCGAGGGCTCGGGTGCGCACGGAGGAGTCGGCCATCCGGCCATGGTCCCCGGGCGCCGGATGCGGCGGAACGGGCTTGCCCGCCGCATCCGCTGCCGCTACGGCGCACCCCGGAGGCCGCCGTGTCAACCCCCGGCGCTCGGCGGCGCTCGCCCGCGTAGGTTCGACCGTCGTGGGCACGATGTTTTACGGCGACGACAACACGGCACTCGAGTTCGACGACCGCGCGCTCGCGCACCTGAAGGTCGTGATCGCGACGAAGCTCCGCCGCGGCGAGAGCTTCACGATCTCGTGGACGCACCGCGAGGGCGAGGAGCCGGGGCGCAGCACGATCTGGATCGCCCCCTCGATCCCGCTGCGGTTCGTGTTCGACGATCCGGAGCCGATGACGCTCAGCCCCAAGTACCTCGAGAAGCTGTCGACGAGCGCGAACTCGTCCGGCGGCATCATGCTCGTCGACGAAGAACCCGAGTAGGGCCGCGCCGCCGCATCCGGCGCCCACGAGACCCCCAGGGACGACAGGAAGGCAGCACGGATGACGCGCTTCGGCTACACGATCATGGGCGAGCAGAGCGGGCCGAGGGAGCTCGTGCGGTACGCGCAGGCCGCGGAGGGCGCCGGCTTCGACTTCATCGCCGCCAGCGACCACTACACGCCGTGGCTCACGAGCCAGGGCCATGCGCCGTACACGTGGACGGTGCTCGGCGCGGTCGCGCACGCCACCACCGAGATCGAGCTCATGACCTACGTCACCTGTCCGACCATGCGCTACCACCCGGCCGTCGTGGCCCAGCAGGCGGCGACGCTGCAGGTGCTCGCCGAAGGTCGCTTCACGCTCGGACTCGGCTCGGGCGAGAACCTCAACGAGCACGTCGTGGGCGAGGGCTGGCCGGCGGTGAGCGTGCGGCAGGAGATGCTCGTCGAGGCGATCGAGATCATCCGCGAGCTGCACACCGGTGAGCTCACGACCTACGAGGGTGAGTACTTCCGCGTGGACTCCGCCCGCATCTGGGACCTTCCCGAGGGCGGGGTGCCCATCGGGGTCGCGGTCTCGGGCGACAGCTCGATCGCGCAGTTCGGCCCGCTCGCCGACCACCTCATCGCAGTGCAGCCGGACGCCGACCTCGTCTCCGGCTGGGAGGCCGCGCACGCCGGCGGCGGGTCACGCAAGATCGGCCAGATCCCGATCAGCTGGGATCCCGACCAGGATGCGGCGATCGCCCGTGCGCACGACCAGTTCCGGTGGTTCGGCGGCGGCTGGCCGGTGAACGCCGACCTGCCGACCCCGGCCGGGTTCGAGGCGGCGTCGCAGTTTGTCCGCCCGGAGGACGTCGCGGGATCGATCGCCTGCGGCCCCGACCTGGACGCGATCGCGGAGAGCGTGCGCCCCTACATCGAGGCCGGTTTCACCGACGTCGCGGTGGTGCAGATCGGCGACGAGCAGCAGGAACGGTTCGTCACCGAGGTGGCGGAGCCGCTGCTCGAGCGGCTCCGCGCCCTCTGACCCGCCCTCGCTGTTCACAACTCAGGCAGAATCGACCTCCACCCCCCGGTTCGGGGCGGTCAGGGCCGGTTCTGCCTGAGTTGTGCGCACCCGGCGTGCGGTGTCACGCGCGCGCGGCGTGCCCGAACTCCTCAGATCCGACGGCATCAGGCCCGGAACGGGCCCCCGCGGACGGTTTCTGAGGAGTTCGGGAACCGGGCTCAGCGACCGGACGGCGACGTCTGCTGGGCCTTCTCGGTCGCGGAGAGCGGGCGGGCGATGTCCTCGAGGGAGCGCCGTTCGGCCTTCACCCCGAGGAACACCTCGACCAGGCCGGCGGCGATCATGAGGCACGCGCCGATCACGTAGCCGAGGGCCACCATCTGGATGCCGTCCTCGATGAACTGGCCGAACAGGATCGGTCCGATGATGCCGCCGAGGCCGGTGCCGACGGCGTAGAAGAACGCGATCGCCATCGCGCGGGTCTCCATCGGGAAGATCTCGCTCACGGTCAGGTAGGCCGAGCTCGCTCCGGCGGAGGCGAAGAAGAACACGACCATCCAGCACGCGGTGAGCCAGAACGCGTCGAGCAGTTCGGCGTTGAAGAGCCATGCGGTGCCGAGCAGCAGCACACCGCTGCCGATGTACGAGAACGAGATCATGACCTTGCGGCCGACGCTGTCGAAGAGCGGACCGAGCAGCACGGGCCCGAGGAAGTTGCCGATCGCGATCGGCACGAGCGCCCAGGGCGCCACGTCGTCGGGCACGTCGAGCAGTTGCGTGAGCACGAGCGAGTAGGTGAAGAACACGGCGTTGTAGAGGAACGCCTGCCCGATGAAGAGCGACAGCCCGAGCACGAACCGCTTCGGGTACTGGGTGACCGCGACCTTCACGATCTCGCCGAACCCGGTGGACTTCCGCTGCCGGATCTCCATCGCGTCGTCCTCGGACACCTCCTCGAGTGGCTCGCCGCGCTCCTTCTCGATGCGTTCCTCGATGTCGCCGACGGTCTTCTCGGCCAGCTCGTTGCGGCCGTGGATGAAGGCCCAGCGCGGCGACTCCGGCACGGACTTGCGCACGAACAGGATGATGAGGCCGAACACCGCACCGAGCCCGAATGCGACGCGCCAGCCGATGTCGGCGGGGAGGAGGTCCTCGTTGAGGAGGAAGACCGTGACGACGGCGCCGAACGCGCAGCCGAGCCAGTAGGAGCCGTTGATCGCGAGATCGACGACACCGCGGCGCTTGGCGGGGATGAGTTCGTCGATCGCGGAGTTGATCGCGGCGTACTCGCCGCCGATCCCCGCCCCGGTGAAGAACCGGCAGATGAAGAAGTAGATCGGGTTGAACGAGAAGGCCGTCGCGACGGTGGCGACCAGGTACACGCCCAGGGTGAGGATGAAGAGCTTCTTCCGGCCGAAGCGGTCGGTCAGGTACCCGAAGAAGAGCGACCCGAGACACGCACCGAGCACGTAGATCGCCGCCGCCTGACCGATCTGCGCCGGCGAGAGGTCGAGCCCGCTGCTCTCGTCCGTCAGTCGGCTCGCGACCGCGCCGACGATCGTGACCTCGAGCCCGTCGAGGATCCAGACCGTGCCGAGTCCGGCGACGACCAGCCAATGCCAGCTCGACCACGGAAGCCGGTCCATCCGCGCGGGGATCGTCGTGCTGATCGTCCCGCCCTGCTGCCCGCTCATGATGTCTCCTCACCGGGCGTCGACGGTGCCGCCCGAGTCAGAGGCTAAGGATGCGGCCGATCCGGCCGAGAGGGGTTGACGACGGCCGCGTCGTGGCACAGGGAACGCTCAGGCACGCGCCTCCCGGACCGCGTCGTGGCGTCAGTGCGCGGCCACCGCCGCCGGGCGTCCCGGGATCAGCGCGGCGATGACGGCGGCGAGGAGCGCCCCGGCGGCGCCGATGCTGAGCGAGACGAGGAACCCGCCGAGGGTCGGCACGGCGTGCCCGCCGACCTCCTGCACGAGGGATGCCAGCACCACGCCGATGACGGCGGCGGATGCGGTGGTGCCGAGGGAGCGCATGAGCGAGTTGAACCCGTTCGCCGCGGCCTTCTCCGTCGCCGGGACGGCGCCGAGGATGAGCGCCGGCATGGATCCCAGGCCGAGACCGACGCCGCATCCGGTCACGGTCGTGGCGACCAGGAGCAGCACCAGCGTGGCGAGGACGGTGCCGTCCGACGCGGCACCCGGCGTCCGGTCGCCGATCGTGCCGAGCACGACGGCGGCGAGGCCGTAGCCGACGGCGATCACGAGGCTTGCGAGCGTGAGGGTGGTCTTGGGTCCACGGATGCGGCTGATGCGGGCTCCGAGTTTGGAGACCGCCATCATGCCGAGCCCCATCGGCGCGATCCACAGCCCCATCTGCACCATGGTCTGGCCGAGCCCGTACCCCAGCTCGACGGGCAGCTGCAGCACCTGCGGGACGATGAGGTTCATCGCGTACATCGCGAAGCCGATGAGGATCGAGGCGAGGTTCGTGAGCAGGACGACCGGACGCACGGTCGTGCGGAGGTCGACGAGGGGGGCGCGGCGTCGCAGCTCGTACCACCCCCACGCCACGAGGACGACGGCCGCGATGCCGAAGGCCGTGAGCGTCGTCGCGCTCCCCCAGCCCCACTCGGCGCCCTTCGAGACGGCGAGCAGCAGCGCGACGAGTCCGACGGCCAACCCCGCCGCACCGACGGAGTCGAAGCCGTGGCCGGCACCGGCGCCGCCGTTCGCCGGGATCACCACGACGAGGGCGACGGTCACCAGGACCGCGACGGCCGCGGTCGCCCAGAAGAGCACCCGCCAGGATGCGAACTGGGTCACGGCCGCAGCGATCGGTAGGCCGAGGGCTCCGCCGATGCCCATGGACGAGCTCATGAGTGCGATCGCCGCGCCGGTCCGCTCGCGCGGCAGCACGTCGTGGAGCAGCGAGATGCCGAGCGGCACCATCCCGGTCGCGAGTCCTTGCAGGCCGCGACCGACGATCATCGGCACGACGCCCCACGCGAGAGCGCACAGGACCGAACCCAGGATGAACGGCACGATCGCGACGAGCAGCATCCGCTTCTTGCCGTACATGTCCGCGAGACGCCCGAGCACGGGGGTCGACACGGCACCCGTGAGGAGCGTGACCGTGATGATCCACGACGTGGTCGACGCCGGCGCGTCGAAGATGACCGGGAGGCTGCCGATGATCGGCACGACGAGCGTCTGGGCGAGCGACACCACGATGCCGGTGGCCGCGAGGACGGCGACGACCAGGCCGGGAGCGACGGGACGGGGTGGTGCGACGGCGGGGGATGTGCGTGGCAGACTCACATATGCATCATACACATCGTATGCATGTGACATATGGGGTGCAGAATGACGGTATGGACATCGACCCGGTCGCCGTCGTCGAGTACGAGGCGATGATCTTCGGCCGCCACCTCGCCGGGTTCCCGGGACGGTCGCGCCGTCGCCACGGGGTCCTCGACCAAAGCGCGTACGTGCTCCTCTCACTGCTCCGTGTCGCCGGTCCCATGTCGATCCGCGAGCTGTCGGACACGACCGGACTCGACGCGTCCACGCTGAACCGGCAGACCGCCGCCCTGGTACGCAGCGGTCACGCCGAGCGCATCCCCGATCCCGACGGCGGCGTCGCCCGGAAGTTCACCGCCACTGCGGCGGGCACCGCGGCGCTCCTGGAGGAGCGGGAGGCGAGCCGCGCCGCGTTGGCGTCGCTCACCGCCGACTGGGCCCCGTCGGACCGGGAGGCGCTCGGCGAGCTCCTCGGGCGGCTGAACCGCGCCATCGAGTCCCGTGCCGGGCGCACCTGGCCGCGTCCCCCGGCGCCCGCGGACTGACGGCGACCGTCGTCGCGCGCACCCCTGTCAAGCCTCGGCGCGCCGCATCCGCCGCTCCCTACCATCGTTGCGGGCGCCGGACCGTTCGGCGTCCGGAAAGGGGCAGAGATGGGACAGCACGAGGTCTTGGCGGCGCTGGTCGAGGAACGCGGGGTCACGGTCGCGGTCGCGGAATCCCTCACGTCCGGCAACGTGAGCGCCGCCGTCGGTGCCGCGCCGAACGCGCAGGAGTGGTTCGCCGGCGCACTCACGGCCTATTCGGTCGAGGTGAAGCAGCAGCTGCTCGGCCTGCGCGAAGGGGTCGACCCCTGCTCGCCCGAGTGCGCGGAGACGATGGCGGAGGGCGTCCGCAAGCTCCTCGGAGCCGACGTGGCGGTCTCGACCACCGGCGTCGGCGGCCCGGACCCGCAGGACGGACACCCGGCCGGCACGGTCTACATCGGGTGGTCGACCCCGACCGAGACGGGCTCGCGGCTGTTCACCTTCGACGCGAGCCCCGAGGAGGTCGTGCACCGCTCGGCGTCGACCGCGGTCGACCTGCTCACCGCCGCGGTCGGAAGCGTCGCGGTCCCGGCCTGACCCGGGAGACGACACCGCCCCCGTCGGCTGCGAGCCGGGACGGGGGCGGTCGTGCGTCAGGGGATCAGACGCGACGGTACTGGGAGACCATCGGGCAGTCGAACGGGTCGCCGCCCGCGGCCAGGCCCACACGGTTGAGGTACTGGATGACGATCCCGTACGACTTGAACAGGCTCGTCTCGGTGTAGGGCACGCCGAAACTGTCGCAGTAGTCGCGGACGACCTCGCGGGCCTTCGCGAGGTGCGGACGCGCCATGCTCGGGAACAGGTGGTGCTCGATCTGGTAGTTCAGGCCGCCCATGAGGATGGTGGCCCACCAGCCGCCGGAGATGTTGCGCGAGGTGCGCACCTGCTTGCTGAAGAAGTCGAGGCGGGCGTTCGGGTCGATGATCGCCATGCCCTTGTGGTTCGGCGCGAACGCGGCGCCCATGTAGATGCCGAACACGGCGAGCTGCACGCCCATGAAGGCGAACGCCATGCCGAGCGGCAGCAGCAGGAACACGGGCACGATCACGACGGCGAGGCGGACGACGATGAGCGACAGCTCGAGCCAGCGGTGCTTGACCGGGCCGCGCGAGAGCAGGTGCTTGATGCTCAGGAAGTGGAGGTTGATGCCCTCGAACGCCAGGAGCGGGAAGAAGAGGTAGCCCTGCTTCTTGGTGATGAGCTTGCGCAGGCCCGTGGCGGATGCCGCATCCTCTTCGAGGAACGAGATCGTGTCGATCTCGATGTCGGGGTCCTTGCCGACCTTGTTCGGGTTGGCGTGGTGGCGGGAGTGCTTCGAGTCCCACCAGTCGTAGCTCATGCCGACGATGCCGGGGCCGACGATGCGCGAGAGCATGTCGTTCGCCTTCCCGCTCTTGAAGATCGTGCGGTGCGCGGCCTCGTGGGCGATGAAGGCGGCCTGGGTGAACAGGATGCCGAGGGCGCCGGCGATGAGGAGCTGGAACCAGGAGTCGCCCAGCAGGATGAATCCGGTGATCGCGCCGCCGAAGCCGAGCGCGATGGCGCCGGCGACGGCGCTGTAGAACCAGGGTGCGCGGCGGAGGAGCCCGAGCTCCTTGGCCGTCTGCGACACCTGGGTGTAGGCCCGTGCGACGGGCGGGAAGGTCTCTGAGGTGGCGTAGGTCTGTCGGACCGGGCCGAGGGTGGATGCGGGCAGTGCCATGGCGGCTCCCGTCGATCGGCGGAGGAGGACGTCCTCCTGCGGTACAGCCAAAGGCAGGTCGCCGATCGCCTGTGGCCGACACTACCGGGGGGTTCATGCGCGCAGCGGTATACCCAGGACATGCCCAGGCCACTGCCAGACGCGTGGGCGCTCAGTCGATGCGGACGAGCAGCGCCAGGCCACCGGGCTGCGCGGGAAACCGTCGCAGGTCGACCCGCAGGTCCTGCGGCGAGACGCGCCACGGGCGGGCGGCGAGCAGCACCGACATCGTCTCGAGCAGGGCGACCGTGGCGGGTTCGCCCGGGCACCGATGCCCGGTCGACATCGGGCCCGCGCCCTGCGCGACGATCGCCCCCTCGTCCTCGCCGCGGGCGAACCGGTCCGGGTCGAAGCGGGCCGGGTCACGCCAGCGGCGCGGGTCGCGGTTCGTCGCGAACAGGTCGACGACCACGCGGTCACCGGGTTCCCACCGCAGGTCGCCCCACTCCAGCGCGCGGGTCGCGGCGCCGCCGATGAGCGGGAAGAACGGCGTCGTCCGGCGCACCTCCTGCGCGAACGCGTGCGCGTCGGCCGCGCCGGCACGGATGCGGTCGCGCCACTGCGGCCAGAGGTGCATGCCGAGCGCCGCGAACACACCGAACCTCGCCACCGCGACGATCGGACGCAGGAGGTTCAGCAGCTCGATCCCGGCGGTGCGGTCGTCGTCGACGAAACGGACGACGTGCGCGGCGAGGGTGCCCTGGCCGCCACCGCCGGCACGCAGACCGCGCACCACGCCCGCGACCCAGTGCTCGGTGCGCAGCCGCAGCATCCGGCCGTGAAGGTTCCGCGGTCCGAAGGATCCGGCACCGTCGATCATCGCGGCGAACTCCTCGGTCCGCGCCTGCAGCGCCGCCTCGTCGTACGGGATGCCGAGCCAGTCGAGCGCGGTGGCCGTCAGCGTCCGCGACAGCAGGAACCACAGGCTCACCGCGTGTCCGGCGCGCGCGTTCCACTCGCGCTCGAACCGCTCGGCGAACAGGTCGCCCAGCGCGGCGCCCGCCGCGGGCGGCGTCGCGACCTCGACGAACACCGCCTTGCGTCCGAAGTGCGCATCGCCGGAGAGGGTCTGCACGCTGCCTTCGTCCTGCAGCGAGTGGAGCACGGACCGCGGCACGACCGGCTTTCGGTCGAAGCGGTCGGGTCCGTAGAAGAAGTCCGCGGCGTCAACGCCGCGCAGGAACGTCGTGGGGCGGCCGAGGAGCCGCATCCGGAACGCATCCGTGCCGTGGGCGTCGAACCGCTTCGCGCCGAAGAGGTACCCCTCGGCGAGCAGGCCGACGGCGGCCTCGCCCGGGATCGCGACGACCCGCGGCTGCGCCTCAGCGGTCTTCGACACGGAGGTCGCGCGGCGCGTCGTCGTCGAGACCCGCACCCGGTTCGTCCTCGGGGGCGAGATCGCCCTGGCCGTCGTCGCCGAGCTCGGCGTCGAGCGTCTCGTCGTCCTGCGTCTCGGGCAGCTGGTCGTCACGCGAGGCCACGAGCGACTCCCGGGGGATCTCCTCGCGCTCCTCGGGCTGGGCGTCATCGGGCGGGAACGGCTGGCCGACGGTGTCGTCGGCGGGATCATGCGTCGTCATGCCGCGAGCCTTCCACCGGCGCCGCCGCCGCGCCGGGCCGTTGACAAGCGCGCGACGGGCGTTCACGGCGCGCCGCGTACCCTTGTGGAGTGGAACTGAACGACACCCGCGCCTGGAACCGTTTCTACGCGAAAGGCACCCCCGTCGACATCGAACCCGTCACCGGGTCGCTCAGCGACATGCTCGACGAGCGCGTCGCCGAGTACGGCGACCGCGACGCGGTCAGCTTCTTCGGCGCGACCCTGACCTACCGCGAGCTCGGCGACCGGGTCGCCCGTGTCGCGAACGCGCTGCGTGGATACGGCGTCAAGGCCGGTGACCGCGTGGCGCTGGTCATGCCCAACGCCCCGCAGCACGTCATCGCGTTCTACGCCGTGCTTCGGCTGGGCGCGGTCGTCGTCGAGCACAACCCGCTCTACACCCGCGACGAGCTCGAGGTGCAGTTCCGCGACCACGGCGCGCAGGTCGTGATCGCGTGGGACAAGGTCGCACCGGTCGTGCAGTCGCTGTCGGCGAGCCTCGACATCCGGCTTATCGTTTCGGTCGACGTCACCCGCGCGATGCCGTTCGCGACGCGCCTCGCGCTGCGCCTGCCCATCGCCAAGGCACGGGAGTCGCGCGCGAAGCTCACCGCCGTCGCGCACGGCACGGTGCCGTTCGCGCGCCTGGAGAAGTCGCAGCCGCTCGACGCCACGCATCCGCGCCCGACACTCTCCGACATCGCCTGCCTGCAGTACACCTCCGGCACCACCGGTACCCCGAAGGGTGCGATCATCACGCACGGCAACCTGTGGTCGAACGCCCGGCAGGGTGCGGCGTGGATGCCGGACTTCGCGTTCGGATCCGGCAGCATCTACGGCCTGCTGCCGATGTTCCACTCCTTCGGGCTGCTGCTCTCGGTCGTCTACGCCGTGCACACGGGGTCGCGGGCGGTGCTGTTCCCCACCTTCGACCCTGAGCTCGTCTCGAAGGCGGCGGAGAAGTTCCCGCCGACGTTCATCCCCGCCGTCCCGCCCATGTTCGACCGGCTCGCCCGCGTCGCACGCGACGGCAAGCTCGACCTCAGCGAGGTCGTCTACGCGATCTCCGGGGCGATGACGCTCACCCCGGCGGTCGTGAACCGCTGGGAGAAACTCGCCGGGAGCATGCTCAACGAGGGCTACGGCATGACCGAGACGAGCCCCGTCGCGCTGGCGAACCCCTTCGACGCCGCCCGCAAGATCGGCACCATCGGCATCCCGTTCCCGTCCACGGACATCCGGGTCGTCGACCCCGACGAGCCGACCCGGCAGGTCGCGCAGGGCGAGGTGGGCGAGCTCATCATCCGCGGCCCGCAGGTGTTCCAGGGGTATTGGAACCGACCCGAGGAGACCGCCGCGACGCTCATCGAGGGCGGATGGCTGCGCACCGGCGACCTCGTCTCGCAGGACGAGGACGGCTTCGTCACGGTCGTCGACCGCAAGAAGGAACTCATCATCACGGGCGGCTTCAACGTCTCGCCGAGCGAGGTCGAGAAGGTCGTGAACAGCGTGCCGGGTGTCGCGGAGACCGCCGTCGTGGGCGTGCCGCGCGGCGGCGGCGCCGAGGTGGTCACCGCGGTGATCGTGCTCGAGCAGGGCGCGACGTTCGACGAGGAGACCGCCCGGCAGACCGCGCGCGAGCACCTCGCCGAGTACAAGCGCCCGACCACGTACCTGGTGTGGGAGGAGCTGCCGAAGTCGCTGATCGGCAAGATCCTGCGGCGCCGCGTGCGCGACACCCTGCTCGCCGACCGGCACGCGGTGCGCGCGATCGCCGAGGACGACTGACCGCATCCGCCGGGCGCCCGCACCCGTCGCCGAGCCACCCCTTTGACTGCGAGCCACCCCTCAATCCGCCGCAGGAAGAGGGGTGGCTCGCTGAAAAGGGGGTGGCTCGCGGGGCATGACCGCGCGGGCGGGCGGGTCAGATGGGCTGGATGCCGAACGCCCGGGCGAGCCGGTCGATCTTCTGCGCCCGGCCGAGACGGGGCAGGTCGCTGCCGTCTCGGATGACGCGACCGCGCGCCTCGAAGTCGTCGAGGAAGTCGCGGGCCCAGGTCACGTCGGACTGCGTCGGCGAGATCGCCTCGTTGATCACCGACAGCTGCTCGCGCTCGAGGCAGAGCTTGCCGGTGAGGCCCAGCGCGACCGCGACCTCGGACTGCTCGCGGAGGATCGGATGCGACGCGCTCACGGTCGGGCCGTCGATGGGGCCGGGCAGGTCGCCGATGCGGGACGCGACGACGAGCCGCGAGCGCGGGTACGCCATGGCCAGGTCGTCGGCGCTCGTGCCGGTGTCACGGCGGTAGTCGCCACTGCCGAAGGCGAGCCGGAAGGCGCCGCGGGCGCGGGCGATCGACACTGCCTCCTCGATGCCGAGCGCGGACTCGATGAGGGCGAGCACGGGGGTGGAACCGCCCAGACGGTCGAAGGTCTCGGTGACGTCGGCGGCGGACTCGGTCTTCGCGAGCATGACGCCGCGCAGGCCCGGCAGCCCCTTCAGCTGGTCGACGTCGTCGCTCCAGAAGTCGCTGGTGCGGTCGTTGATGCGCACCCAGGCGCTGCCCTTGTGCGCGAGCCAGTCGGAGACGTCGTCGCGGGCCGCGGGCTTGTGCGTGGGGTCGACGGCGTCCTCGATGTCGAGCACCACCTGGTCCGCGCGTGACGCCGCCGCGGCGTCGAACTCCTCCGGCCGGCGCCCGGAGACGAGCAGCCAGGAGCGCGAGATCTCGGCGGGGATCCCCTCGGAGGGGACGGGACGGGCGGACGAGGGCAGGGTCATCGGGGCGGGTCTTCTCTCTCGACGTGAGGGGCGGTCGTCGGCGGCCGGCGTGCGGCGCAGCTATCCAACGTACCCGCGTCCGCGCCGCAGGTGGCCCCATGGTTGGTATCGGATGCGGCGGACCCGGTGCGCCCGGACGCCGTGAGCGGTACGCTCTGGTCACCCATCGCCGATCGCACCATCGATCTCGAAGGCAGGCGCCCATGGCTCTGTTCACCCGTGGTTTCGGTTCGCGTCGTCAGGAGTCGGATCCCCGCATCCCGCCGGGGCAGTACCTGACGGACGACTTCCCGGTGCTGTCGGCGGGCCCCACGCCGCACGTGCCGACCTCGGAGTGGTCGTTCGCGATCCGCACGGAGGACGGCGCACTCACGTCGTGGACGTGGGACGAGTTCATGGGCCTTCCGATCGAGACGGTCGAGACCGACATCCACTGCGTCACGCGGTGGTCGAAACTCGGCACCACCTGGCGCGGCGTCTCGCTCGACACCCTCTTCGAGGGCGTGGAGACCTCGGCGGGGTACGCCATGGCGCACTCGTACGGCGGGTACACGACGAACGTGCCGCTCGACGACCTGCTCGGCGGCAAGGCATGGGTCGCGTTCGAGTTCGAGGGGGAGCCGCTCGAGCCGGAGCACGGTGGTCCCGCACGGCTGCTCGTGCCGCACCTGTACTTCTGGAAGAGCGCGAAATGGGTGCGCGGGATCGTCATGCACGAGGACGACGACCCCGGGTTCTGGGAGCAGAACGGCTACCACATGCACGGCGACCCGTGGACGGAGGAGCGGTACTGGTGAGGACCTCCGGCTGGTTGCCGGCCCGCATCGCCGAGGTCGAGGCGACGACCGGCCACGCCCGCGTGCTCACCCTCGAGGTGCCCGAGTGGCCCGGCAACGAGCCCGGGCAGCACCTCGACGTGCGGCTCACCGCGGAGGACGGCTACCAGGCCGAACGGTCGTACTCGATCGCCTCGTGGGGGCCGGGCACGCGGGTCGAACTGGCCGTCGACGAGGTGCCCGACGGCGAGGTGTCGCCGTACCTGGTGCGCGTCGCCGAGCCCGGCGACATGTTCGAGGTGAAGGGTCCGCTCGGCGCGTACTTCGTCTGGGATGCGGCCGACCCCTCGCCGGTGCAGCTGATCGCGGGCGGCTCGGGCATCGTGCCGCTGCTCGCCATGGCGCGTGCGCACGACCGCACGCCCGACGCCCCGCTCCGGCTGCTGTACTCGGTGCGCTCCCCCGCCGACGCGATGTACCGCGATGAGGTCGAGGACCTCGGCCGGCGCTCGGTGACGGTCGAGTGGGTCTACACGCGGCAGGGGCCGGACGGCTGGGACGGCCCGGTGGGACGCCTCACCCCCGCCCGGGTCGCGGATGCGGTGTGGCCGCCGGAGCGCCGGCCCCTCGTCTACGTGTGCGGGCCGACGGCGTTCGTCGAGGCCGTCGCGAACGCGCTCGTGGCGGCCGGGCACGACCCGGCGCGGGTGCGGACCGAGCGATTCGGAGGTGCGTGATGGGAACGGGTTCGTCGGGCCGGCCGCACGCGGCCCACGTCGTGGACGGCAACGCGATCGCCGGGGTGCTCGGGGTGCTGCGCGAACAGGATCCCAGCACGCTCGTGGTCGAGTGCGGCGGATGCGGGGCGACCGCGCCGCTGGGCGCCTGGGTCGTGGAGGCCGATGCGGTCGCCGACATCGTGCGCTGCCGCGCGTGCACGCGGACACTGTGGACGATCCTCCGCGACGGCGACGCGGTCACCGTCCGGATCGCCGGCCCCTGCAGCATCCGCACCGCGCCCTAGCCGCCGAGACCACATGCAACCGCCGAGACCACACCCAGTTGGATGTGGTCTCGGCGGGAAGGTGTGGTCTCGGGGTCAGCCGCGGTCCGGATGCGGCGGGGCCGCGCTGTCGCGGACGACGACCTCGGGCCGTTCCGAGGAGAACAACCGGCCCTGCTCCCCGTCGATCACCCGACGGAGGAGTTCGAACCCGCGGCGGCCCATGCCGTGGAAGTCCTGCCGCACGGTGGTGATGGCGGGCGTCCAGAGTTCGGAGAGGGGATGGTCGTCGAATCCGACGACCGACACGTCGCCGGGCACGTGCAGTCCCGCGTCGGCGAGCCCGCGCATGAGCCCCATGGCGATCTCGTCGTTGCCGCAGAGCACCGCGGTGACGGAGCGGTCCGCCGCGAGCGCCCGGCCGATCTCGCGACCGCTGCGCGGCTCCCAGGTCGCGTCGAGCGGTGTCGGGACGGGGGCGCCGGCACGCTTGAGCGCCCGCCGCCAGCCGGTCGTGCGGCCGTCCTCACGGCGGGACGGCGGGATGCGGACGTGGTGCACGGTGCGGTGGCCGAGCCCCAGGAGGTGGTCGGTGAGCTCCTCGGCCGCCCTGGCGTCGTCGAGCACCGCCTGCGGCAGCGAGGTGTCCCGGACGCCCGAGAGGGCCACCAGCGGGAGGTCGGCGGGGATCCGCTGCAGCGCGGCCACGCCCTGCGCGTCGAACTTCAGCACGACCACGCCGGCGAGCGGCTGCGAGAGCGTGGCCGCGATGGCCTGGTCCACCTCGTGCGCATCGGCCGACTCGACGACCGTGATCATCACGGTGTGGCCCTCGGCCCGCGCGGCCTCCTCCACGCCGCGGATCGTCTCCGCGTAGCCGTACCGGGAGGTGTCACCGGCGATGACCGCCACCACGCGGGGCCGGCGGGAGGCGAGCACGCGCGCGGCCGCGCTCGGCCGGAAGTTGAGTTCGGCGATCGCCGCCTCCACGAGCGCCCGCTTCTCCGGGCGCACGTGGGGGGCGTCGTTGAGGACGCGGGAGACCGTCGGCACGGAGACGCCCGCCCGCGCGGCGACGTCCGCGATGGTGGGGGGTCGGGTTCCGTTCGGCAGGGCTCTCACTCCTCGGGTCGGGCTCACTTCACGGCGCCGCTCGTGATCCCCGAGATGATCTTGCGCTGGGCGACCATGAAGATGATCAGCAGCGGCAGGCTCATGAGGATGATGTAGGCGAAGATCAGATGCCAATTCTGAAGGTAGAGGCCCGCGCTCGCCACCTGGAACAGGTTCAGCGTCAGCGTGTCGAGTCGGCCGCCGACGACGAAGAACGCGTAGAAGACGTCGTTCCAGATGTACAGGCAGATGAGGATCGTGGCGGTCGAGAGCACCGGCATGAGCATCGGCAGGATGATCTTCACGAACACGCGCACGGGCGAGGCGCCGTCGACGCGGGCCGCCTCCTCGAGCTCGACCGGGATGGTGCGGACGAACCCGGTGACGAAGAAGATGACCGTCGACAGGTACATGCCCATGTAGACGCCGATGAGCCCGACGGCGGTGCCGGCCAGCCCGATCTGCCGCAGCAGCAGCACGATCGTGATGACCGCGGGAGGCAGGATGATGCCGCTGATCGCGATCGCGTACACGACGGCCAGCGCGCGCGAACTGCGGCGGCCGAGGATCCAGGCGGCCATCGACCCGAGCACCAGCACGCCCAGCACGGACGGGATGAGCACGAGGGCGCTGCCGCCGAGCGCGGCGAGCATCTTGCCGTCGGTGAAGACGGTGGCGAAGTTCTCCCACAGTCGCCACTCGCCCGGCAGCGACATGTCCGGGTTGAAGGCCTCCGCCTGGGTCTTGCCGGCGGTGACGATCATGATCCAGAACGGCACACCCAGCAGTGCGACCGCGATGAGGGTGGCGACGACGGGCTGGATGAGGCTCCGCATCCGGAACCGGGAGGGGGCGACGGTGGCGCTCACAGGATGTCCTCTCGCTTGCGCAGGAACCGGATGACGGGGAACGCGAGGATCGCCACGGCGAGGAACAGGATGAGGCTCATCGTGGTGGCCTGGGCGAACAGGCCCTGCCCGAACGTGCGGTAGATGAAGATGTTGATGATCTCGGTGGCGCCGCCGGGGCCGCCGCCGGTGGTGGCCTGGACGATGTCGAAGCCGTTCATGGACCCGAGCAGCGAGGTGGCCACGTTGAAGGTCACTGCCGGCGCGAGCAGCGGGAACCGGATGCGGCGGAGCGTCGTCCACCAGCCGGCGCCGTCGAGACGGGCCGCCTCGAGCACGTCGCCGTTGATCGTCTTGAGTCCGGCGAGGTAGATGAGCATCGACAGGCCCATCCACTTCCACGAGTGGACGAGCGCGACCACCACGAGGGTCCAGGTCGTGCTGCCGAGCCAGGCGATCTCGACCTCGTGCCCGACGAAGAAGCCGATGATGCCGTTGAGCGCCCCGTCGGGTTCGAGGATCGCCTGGAAGACGTACCCGACCGCCAGCGCGGACATGATCACGGGCACGAAGAAGGCGACGCGCAGGATGCGGTTGACGCGCGTGTCGCGCTCCAGCAGCAGGGCCAGCGCGAGCCCGAAGAGGTTCTGGAACACCGCCACCATCGCCGCGTACAGCACGGTGATGCCCAGGCGGCCGAGCAGGTCGCCGCTCTGGAAGAGCGTGACGAAGTTGTCGATCCCGACGAAGCCGATCGACGCCTTGAACCCGGACCAGTCGGTGAACGCGTAGACGAAGTTGAAGACCGTGGGGACGAGGAAGAAGATCACCAGCACGACCAGCGCCGGGATCAGGAACCACAGGGGATGGTCGTGCCGCGCGCGGGCGCTGACGCCGGGACCGGCGAAGGCCCGCCGGCGCGAGGCGCGGGTGGGGACGATGGGCCTAGTCATGGTGTGTGCCTTTCGGGGCGGGGGCGCCGGTCGGGTCCGGCGCCCCCGCGATGGATCAGAAGCCCTTGGCTCCCATGGCCTTGGCCAGCTGCGCGAACTGGTCCTGGGTGGCCTGGGCGACTTCCTCGGGGGTCTTGGTGCCCTGGACCATGTCACCGAGGTTGATGAACAGGTCGGGGTTGGCGATGGCGAGCGCCTGCATGCCCCCGACCGCGTCGGTGAGCGCCTCGTTGACCGAGAGGAGTGCGTCCGGCACGGTGTCGGGGCTGTCGACGTCGGCGAGCACCGAGGTCGTGCCCTGCGACGCCACGAAGTCCGCGTAGCCGTCGCCGAGCCAGTACACGAGGAGCTGGCGGGCGGCCGCCTCGCGCTGGGCGTCACCGGTCTTGAACGCCACCAGGGCGTTGCCCTGCTCGGGCGTGAAGGTGCCGACGTTCCCCTCGGCGGAGATCGGGAAGAAGCCGATCTTCTCGTTCAGCTCCTCGGTGTCGGCGAGGCTTTGCAGCTGCGTGAACAGCGCCGGGATCTGCACGGCCATGGCCGCCTCGCCGGACAGCAGCGCGGCGCCCTGGTCCTCGAACGTGGCGGTCTTGATGTCCGCGTTGAACAGGCCCTCCTCGATCGCGGCCGCGTACTGGTCGATGGCGCCCTGGATGGTCGGGTCGGTGAAGGTCTCCTCGTTGGCGTTCACGCGCTCCCAGAGCCCGTCCTGCGCCGCCTCGGCGAGCTGGACCTGCACGAACCACTGGGTGGCCCAGGAGCTGCCGCCGCCGGCGAAGTCGAACAGCGGCGTGACGCCGTCGGCCTTCAGGTCGCGCGCGACCTGCAGGAACTCGTCCCAGTCGGTCGGGATCTCGACGCCGTGCTCGGCGAAGACCTCCGTGTTGTAGTAGACGCCCTGCACGGTCGGCGTCGAGATGAGCGCCGCGTACCGGGTGTCGTCGAGGATGCCGGCCATGTCGGCCAGGCCGGGCAGGTAGTCGCCGAGGAACGGCGCGTCGTCGAGCACCTGGAGGTTGGTCGGCGCGTTGATCGCCGCGAGCATGGAGGCGGTGGGCTGCCAGAACGCCAGGTCGGGCTTGTCGCCGGAGGCGACCTTCGTCTGCACGCCCTGCTCGTAGGGGTCCGGGATCGACACGACGTCGATCTCGGCACCGGTGAGCTCCTCGAAGCCGGCGACGACCGACTCCGGGATCGAGGCCGAGCTCTGCGCGGCCCAGATGGTGAGGGACACGCCGCTCAGGTCGGTGTCCTGTGCGGGCCACTCGACCGGGCCGGATGAGGTGTCCTCGGCGCCGGGGTTGGTGCACCCCGCGAGGACGATGGCAGCCGTGGCCGCAGTTGCGACGAGGCCCGCTGCGCGGAACCGCTTCTTCATCGAATGCTCCTTCTGGAAGTGATCATGCGATCGGTGATGCCTGGCGGACGGGGGCGCCCGTCAGGCGGAGGGTGCGCGCGGCCGGTCGGGGGTCGGTCGCGTGCACGGTCAGGGTCCCCGAGGCGGCGTCCCAGTCGGTGCGCCATTCGGGGAGGGTGGTCGGGAAGACGGTCTCGACGCGGACGTCGCGGCCGACGAGGTGGGGCAGCTCGAGCCGGATCGAGTCGGACGCGCCGCGGCGCCAGACCGACACCACGTCGGCCTCGTCCGTGCCGAGTCCGAGGGAGACCCATTCGGCATCCCACTCGGGCAGCCCCGCGGGCCAGAACGGCGCGGCGGAGGCGATGTGGGTGCGCAGCGACTTCGCGACCTCGATCGCGTCGGCGACCATGCGCCGCTGCTCGGCGGTCATCAGGTTGAGGTAGCCCGACACGTAGAACCGGCCCAGCAGCCCCGTGACGAGGCAGAACGCGATGCGCTCGGCATCCATCTCGGGCTGCGGGTACGCCCAGCTCGCGGCCTGCTCGGGCAGCATCGACAGCGGGGCCGCGGCGGCGATCGGCGGGTACTTCGTGAAGTCCTGCTGGTCCGACGTCGACTGCATGGCCAGTCGGGAGAGCATCGCGAAGTCCATCCGCTGCGCGCCCGACCCGCAGTTCTCGATCACGAGCTCCGGGTGCCGGTCGAGCAGCGCGTCAAGCCACGCCAGGTGCGCCCGGTTGTGCTGCAGCAGGCCGTCCCCCACGCTGTCGGCGTCGAGGTCGGTGCCGGGGCCCGGATCGATGTTGTAGTCGAATTTGAAGAAGCCGACGCCGAACTCGGCCACGAGCCGGTCGACGACCGCGTCGAGGTGCGCGATCGCGGCCGGGTGGCGCAGGTCGAGGTGGTAGCGGGAATGCTCGACGATCCGCTGGCCGTGCCGCTGCAGGAACGCTTCGGCGGGGAGCCGGTCGGCGAGGGGGCTGCGCACCCCGACGACCTCGGGTTCGAGCCAGAGCCCGGGCACCATGCCGGCGTCGCGGATGGCGTCGATGACCTCCCCGAGCCCGCCGGGGAAGCGGGTGGTCGAGGGCTGCCACTCCCCGACCGAGTCCCACCAGTCGCCGGTCTCGTCGTACCAGCCGGCGTCGATGCAGAAGACCTCGCATCCGACGTCGGCCGCCGCCGCGATGAGCGGCAGGAGCTTCTCCGTGGTCGGGTCGCCGTCGAGCGTGTTCATGTAGTCGTTGAAGACCACGGGCATCGCGGCGTTGTCCGGGTGCGGGCGCCGTGCGGCGCGGCGGTACGCGGTGAGGGCGGCCACCGCATCCTCGAATCCGCTGCCGAAGACGACCGTCGCGGGCACCGTCGTGAACGTCTCACCGGGCTGGAGCACCTTCGTCCACGACGAATCGGTGTCGGTCGGGCCGGAGAGCGCGACGTAGCCGCCGCGGGTGTCCTCGCCGATCTCCCAGCGCCAGGGACCGTTGTGCTCGATCTGCCACGCGAGGGCGCGGCCGTCGGGGTGCACGAGCGCGGCCGTGGGCAGTTCGTCGCCGGTCGACCACGTGCCGTCGGAGGTCGCGACGAACGCGCCGCGGGGGTTGTGGCCGGTGAGGTGCTCGGCCAGCGGCACGAACTCGGGGCCGCGCAGCGGCGTGCGCTCCCAGCGGCCCTCGCCGAGCCAGTCGCTGCGCCCGCGCACCCGCTCCCAGCCCGCGAGCACGTCGTCGCCGGTGTCGGCGGCGGTGAATCCGGCGCACCACGAGGCGACCGAGCGCAGCACGACGGGACGCTCGCCGCTGTTCTCCACGGTGACGGTGGCGCGCACGGCCGCGACGCCCGGGACGGTGCGCAGTTCCGCGGTCGCGGTGAGCCCGTCGCCGCGCTGGCGGATGGCGAGCACTTCGCCGTCCGCATCCGTCCGGGTGGTGTGGCCGTCGTAGCGGAAGTGGGTGCCGGTCTCGGTGTGGGCGAGTCGGTACGAGGCCGGACGGCTCCCGCCGCCGACCGTGAGGACCTCGATGAACGGGACGGTGTAGAGGGCGTCGCGGCGGCCCGCGGACTCCACCGCGGCCAGGGCGACCGGGGCGTCCGCGGCGTGGACGAACTCGAGCTGGACGGCGTCGGTCCCCCAGGTGAATCGCTGGGGTGCGGCGGTGGCGGCGGCTGCGTCGTCAGTCATCTCGATCTCCGTTGATAGCGGTCTCAGCGGACGACGCTAACGCATCTGGTACCGCTTTCAAAATCTCCCTGATAGCGATACCAGTCGCATGACCGCCGCTGAGACCACCTGCAAACGCCGAGACCACACCCAACTGGATGTGGTCTCGGCGGGAAGGTGTGGTCTCGGGATCAGCGCCGGGTGTCGGAGCTCTGTCCGTAGACGTTCTGGTACCGGTCGTAGAGCCGGTCGATGGACTCCTGCGGGATCGGGATGAGCTCGCCGCCCTGCTTCGCGATGTGCACCGTGCGGGCCACGTCCTCGAGCATGACCGCGGCCTTCACCGCATCCTTCGCGTCCCG
>NZ_JBSJZI010000006.1:0-199005 GCF_054798235.1 Microbacterium sp. GXF7504
CGGGACGCGAAGGATGCGGTGAAGGCCGCGGTCATGCTCGAGGACGTGGCCCGCACGGTGCACATCGCGAAGCAGGGTGGCGAGCTCATCCCGATCCCGCAGGAATCCATCGACCGGCTCTACGACCGGTACCAGAACGTCTACGGACAGGCTTCGGATCCGCGGCGCTGACGCACCGCATCCGCTCCCACAACTGAACACCCGAGCACAACTGAACATCGCACCATGACGACGATGTCCATGAAAGGAAACACAGTGAACGGCAAGAAGATCCTGCTCACGGCTGCAGCCGTGTCGGTCAGTGCCCTCGCCCTCGCCGGCTGCTCCAACGCCGGCGGCGACTCCTCGGGCGGCGGTGACGGCGGCCTCATCGGCGTCGCCATGCCGACCAAGAGCTCCGAGCGTTGGATCCAGGACGGCAACGCCGTCAAGGAGCAGCTGGAGGCGGCGGGCTTCTCCGTCGACCTGCAGTACGCCGAGGACGACATCCCCACCCAGGTCTCGCAGATCGAGAACATGATCACCAAGGGCGCGGAGGCCCTGATCATCGCCTCCATCGACGGCACCACGCTCTCCGAGGTGCTGCAGAACGCCGCCGACGCCGACATCCCGGTGATCGCGTACGACCGCCTCATCCGCGACAGCGAGAACGTCGACTACTACGCGTCGTTCGACAACTTCGTCGTCGGCCAGCAGCAGGCGTGGTCGGTGCTCAACGGTCTCGGCCTCACCGAGCTCGACGGCACCGCGATCGAGGGCGCCCCCGCGGGCCCCTTCAACATCGAGCTGTTCGCCGGTTCGCCCGACGACAACAACGCCACGTTCTTCTGGGACGGCGCGATGGACGTGCTCGAGCCGCTCCTGGACGACGGCACGCTCGTCGTGCAGTCGGGTCAGACCAGCTTCCAGCAGGCGGCGACGCTGCGCTGGGACGGCGAGGCCGCCCAGAGCCGCATGGAGGACATCCTCACGGCGAACTACTCCGACGGCACGAAGGTCGACGCGGTGCTCTCGCCCTACGACGGCATCTCGCGCGGCATCATCTCGGCCCTCACCGACGCCGGGTACACCGTCGGCGCCGAGTGGCCGATCATCTCCGGCCAGGACGCCGAGCTCGACTCGGTGAAGGCCATCGTCGCCGGTGAGCAGTACGCCACCATCTTCAAGGACACCCGCAAGCTCGCGGAGGTCGCGGTCGACATGGCCACCGCGCTGCTGAACGGCGAGGAGCCCGAGGTCAACAACACCACGGACTACGACAACGGCGTGAAGGTCGTCCCGTCGTACCTGCTCGAGTCGCAGATCGTCGTCAAGGACAACATCACCGAGGTCCTCGTCGACTCCGGTTACTGGACCGAAGAAGAGATCAACGGCTAAGAACGACACACACCGACCGGGCGGCGAGGAATCCCCTCGCCGCCCGGTCCGGGCGGTCGACAAGGAGACACGAGACCTATGAACATCCTCGAGATGCGGGGGATCACCAAGACGTTCCCGGGCGTGAAGGCGCTCTCGAACGTCAACCTCGCGGTCGCGCGCGGCCAGGTCCACGCCATCTGCGGCGAGAACGGTGCCGGCAAGTCGACGCTGATGAAGGTGCTCTCCGGGGTCTACCCGCACGGCACCTACGACGGCGCGATCGTGTTCGAGGGCGAGGAGGTGGCGTTCAAGAACCTCCGCGACAGCGAGGCGAAGGGCATCGTCATCATCCACCAGGAGCTGGCGCTGAGCCCCTTCCTGTCGATCGCCGAGAACATCTTCCTCAACAACGAGCGCCGCAATCCGCTCGGCCTCATCGACTGGAACCACACGAACTTCGAGGCCGCGAAGCTCCTCGAGCGCGTGGGCCTGCGTGACAACCCCACCACGAAGATCAATCAGATCGGTGTCGGCAAGCAGCAGCTCGTGGAGATCGCCAAGGCGCTCTCCAAGGAGGTGAAGCTGCTCATCCTCGACGAGCCGACCGCCGCGCTGAACGACGAGGACTCCGCCCACCTGCTCGATCTCATCCTGCAGCTCAAGGAGCAGGGGATCACGTCGATCATCATCAGCCACAAGCTGAACGAGATCAAGAAGATCGCGGACACCGTCACCGTCATCCGCGACGGCAAGACGATCGAGACGATCGCCAAGGACGACGTCACCGAGGACCGCATCATCAAGGACATGGTCGGCCGTGACCTGGAGCACCGCTATCCGGACCACGAGCCGCACATCGGCGAGGAGCTCCTGCGCGTCGAGAACTGGACCGCCCACCACCCGCAGGACCCGACCCGCGTCGTCGTCGACGACGTGTCGATCACGGTCCGTGCCGGTGAGATCGTCGGCATCGCCGGCCTCATGGGCGCCGGCCGCACCGAGTTCGCCATGAGCCTGTTCGGGCACAGCTACGGCTCGCGCATCTCGGGCAAGGTGTTCATGCGCGGCAAGGAGATCAAGACGCGCACCGTCTCCGAGGCGATCGCCAACGGCCTCGCCTACGCGACCGAGGACCGCAAGACCTACGGGCTGAACCTCATCGAGGACATCAAGCGCAACATCTCGATGGCGTCGCTGAAGAAGCTCGAGAAGGCGGGCCTCGTCGACGACAACCAGGAGTACAAGGTCGCGAACGACTTCCGTCGCGACATGAACATCAAGGCCCCCAGCGTCCTGGCCAAGACCGGCAAGCTCTCCGGCGGCAACCAGCAGAAGGTCGTGCTGTCGAAGTGGATCTACTCCGACCCCGACGTGCTGATCCTCGACGAGCCCACCCGAGGCATCGACGTCGGTGCCAAGTACGAGATCTACACGATCATCAACCGCCTGGCGGCGCAGGGGAAGGGGATCATCGTGATCTCCTCCGAGCTGCCCGAGCTCCTCGGCATCAGCGACCGCGTGTACGCCCTCTCCGAGGGGCGCATCACCGGTGAACTGCCGATCGAGCAGGCGACCCCCGAATCCGTCCTCAAGCTCATGACCATGGAGAAGGCCCGCTGACGCGGCCTGCAGGAGACACGCTCATGTCCAACACCGATCTCAAGACCGACTCGACGGCCGCCGGCGGCCTCGTCAACCCGGCGGAGAACAAGTTCACCCGCTGGCTGAGCACCGTGCTCAGCGACCTGGGCAAGAACGGCATCTTCATCGCGCTCATCGCGGTCGTGGTGCTCTTCGCCGTGCTCACCAACGGCATCCTGCTGCGCCCGCAGAACATCTCGAACCTCGTCGTGCAGAACGGGTACATCCTCGTCCTCGCGATCGGCATGGTCATGGTGATCATCGCCGGCCACATCGACCTGTCGGTCGGTTCGGTCGCGGCGTTCGTCGGCGCCGTGTCCGGTGTGTTCGCCGTGCAGTGGGGGATGCCGTGGTGGCTCGCCATCGTGCTCTCGCTCGTCATCGGCGCCGCCGTGGGCGCCTGGCAGGGCTTCTGGATCGCCTTCGTCGGCATCCCGGCGTTCATCGTGACCCTCGCCGGCATGCTCATCTTCCGCGGTCTCGCGCTCGTCGTGCTCGGCAACGCGAACATCGGCTCCTTCCCGACCGAGTACCGCGCCCTCGGCAACGGCTTCCTCTCGGGCCTGTTCGGCGGCGGTGACGTCGACGTCTTCACGCTCGCCATCGCCGCGGTCGCGATCGTCGCGCTCATCGTGCAGCAGCTGCGCACCCGCGCCGGCCGCCTGAAGTACGGCCAGGACGTGGAGCCGCTCGTCTGGCTCATCGTGAAGCTCGTGCTCATCTCCGCGGTCATCGCGTTCTTCGCCTACTCGCTGGCCTCGTACAAGGGCATCCCGGTCACCCTGATCGTGCTCGCGATCCTCGTGCTCGCGTACGGCCTCGTGATGAACCGCACCGTGTTCGGCCGCCACATCTACGCCATCGGCGGCAACCGTCACGCCGCCGAGCTCTCGGGCATCAAGACCCGCCGCGTGGACTTCTGGCTGTTCGTGAACATGGGCTTCCTGGCCGCCCTCGCCGGTCTCATCTTCACCGCGCGCCTGAACCTCGCCGGCCCCAAGGCCGGTGACGGCTTCGAGCTCGAGGCCATCTCGGCCGCGTTCATCGGCGGCGCGGCGGTGCAGGGCGGTGTCGGCACGATCGGCGGCGCCATCATCGGTGGTCTCATCATCGGTGTGTTGAACAACGGCATGTCCATCATGGGCATCGGCATCGAGTGGCAGCAGGCCGTGAAGGGTCTCGTGCTGCTCCTCGCGGTCGCGTTCGACGTCTACAACAAGCGTCGCACCGGCAACTGAGCCGCGACCTCGCGCACGAAGGCCTCGCCCCCACGGGCGGGGCCTTCGTCGTGTGCGGCGTGGGCGCCGCATCCGCGCCCGTACTCGGCCCTGTGCTTCATCGCGCCCGTGCACAACTGCGGAGATGCCGCGCGACACGCCGTGTCGGCGCGGTCGCAGGGCGGCGTGTCGGGCACGACCTCCGCAGTTGTGCACGCGCGGGCCCGGATGCTGCGGCGGGCGGCGAGGGGCGGATGCTGCGGCGCGGGGGCGCGGGCGGGCGGACGCTGCGCGCGGAGCCGGCTCAGGCGTCGAGCAGGCGGCGGAGGTGGTGGGCGACCGCATCCGTCTCGATGAGGAAGCCGTCGTGGCCGAAGTCGCTCGTGATGACGGCCGCCTCGTCGCCGTCGAGGGAGTTCCGGATGCCGCGGGCGATGCGGTGCTGCCCGTCCACCGGGAAGAGGCGGTCGCTGTCGATGCCGAGCACGAGCGTGCGCGCGGTGACCCGGGCCAGGGCGTCCTCGACGCCGCCGCGGTCGCGGCCGACGTCGTGCGAGTTCATCGCCTCCACGAGCACGAGGTAGCTGTTCGCGTCGAACCGGCGGGTGAACTTGTTGCCGTGGAAGTCGAGGTAGGACTCCACGGCGAACCGTCCGCCCGCGCCGAACGGGCTCACCCCCGACTGCCACGAGCGCTGGAACCGCACGTTCAGCTCGGCGGGGCTGCGGTAGTTCAGGAGCGCCATGCGGCGGGCGAGGGAGAGGCCGCGGTGCGGGCCGTCGCCCGGGGCGGCGTCGTAGTACTCGCCGCCGGCGAATCCCGGGTCGATCCGGATGGCCTCGAGCTGCACCGAGTTCAGTGCGATCTGGTCGGCGGTGTTCGCCGGGGGAGCGGCGAGCACGGCGAGGCGCTCGAGCATCTCGGGATGGGTGACGCCCCACTCGAGGGCGTGCATGCCGCCCATCGAGCCGCCGACGACGGCGGCCCAGCGGTCGATGCCGAGGTGCTCGGTGAGGCGGCGCTGCGCCTCGACCTGGTCGCGGACGGTGAGGTAGGGGAAGCGCTGCGCCCACTCGTAGCCGTCGGAGGCGATGCTCGCGGGACCGGTCGAACCCTGGCAGCCGCCGAGCATGTTCGGGGCGACCACGAACCAGCGGTCGGTGTCGATCGCGGCCCCGGGGCCGACGATGTCCTGCCACCAGCCGGCGGTGGGATGGCCGGGGCCCGCGTCGCCGCGGACGTGGCTGTCGCCGGTGAGGGCGTGCAGGAGCAGGATCGCGTTGTCGCGCTCGGGGTTCAGCTCGCCCCAGGTCTCGTAGGCGATGCGGAACAGCGGCAGGTGCCCGCCGCCCTCGGCGCGGAAGTCGCGGAAGGTCGCGAAGCGGCGGTCACCGATCGGGTCGCCGTCACGCCAGGCGCCGGTCGCGGGCGGGCGGCCGCGCAGCAGCCGGGCGTCGGCCTCCGTCACCGGGGCGCTGGGCACCGTGTCCTCGGAGGTCTGCCAATCCATGACCTCCATTCTCCCGGAGCGGGCGCCGCATCCCGTCCGTGTTACGACGGCGGCTGCCGCCGCATCCGCCGCGCGCTCGACGGTTCGGCGGATGCTGCGGGAACGACGGACGCCCCGGAACCCGTGGCGGGGTTCCGGGGCATCCGGATGCGGGACAAGCCCGCGTGCGCGATCAGGCGCGGGCGGCCTCCACGACCTGGCGGGCGGCGTCGAGCGCCTGCGCGAGGTCGGCCTTGAGGTCGTCGACGTTCTCGATGCCGACCGAGAGGCGCACCAGGCCCGGGGTGACACCGGCGGTGAGCTGCTGCTCGGGGGTCAGCTGCGAGTGCGTCGTGGACGCGGGGTGGATGACGAGCGAGCGCACGTCGCCGATGTTGGCGAGGTGGCTGAACAGCTGCAGGCTGTTCACGAACTCGCGACCGGCCTGCACGCCGCCCTTCAGCTCGAAGGAGAGCACCGCGCCGACGCCCTTGGGCGCGTAGGTGTTCGCGTTCGCGTACCACGGCGAGGTGGGCAGACCCGAGTAGTTGACCGAGGCGACGTCGTCGCGGTTCTCGAGCCACTCGGCGATCTCCTGCGCGTTCTGCACGTGACGCTCGATGCGCAGCGACAGGGTCTCGATGCCCTGCAGCAGCAGCCAGGCCGAGATCGGGGAGATCGCGGCGCCGAGGTCGCGGAGCAGCTGCACGCGGGCCTTGGTGATGTAGGCCGCGGCGTCGCCCAGCGCGCCGGTGTAGCTGAGGCCGTGGTACGACGGGTCGGGCTCGGTCAGCTCGGCGAACTTCTCGACGTGCTCGGACCAGGCGAACGTGCCGCCGTCGACGATGACGCCGCCGATGGTGGTGCCGTGGCCGCCGAGGAACTTCGTGGCCGAGTGCACGACGATGTCGGCACCGTGCTCGAACGGACGGATGAGGTACGGCGTCGCGATCGTGTTGTCGACGATGAGCGGCACGCCCGCCTCGTGCGCGATCGAGGAGACCGTCTTGATGTCGAGGACGTTGATCTTCGGGTTGCCGACGGTCTCGCCGAAGAACAGCTTCGTGTTCGGGCGGACGGCGCGGCGCCACTCCTCGGGGTCGTCCTGGTTCTCGACGAAGGTGGTCTCGATGCCGAGCTTCGCGAGCGTGTACTTGAAGAGGTTGTAGGTGCCGCCGTAGATCGAGCTGGACGAGACGATGTGGTCGCCGGCGCCCGCGATGTTCAGCACCGCGAAGGTCTCCGCCGCCTGGCCGGAGGCGACCAGCAGCGCGCCCGAGCCGCCCTCGAGCGCAGCGATGCGCTCCTCGACGACCGACTGCGTCGGGTTGATGATGCGGGTGTACACGTTGCCCGGCTCGGCCAGCGAGAACAGGTTCGCCGCGTGGTCCGCGTTGTCGAACACGTACGACGTGGTCTGGTAGATCGGCGTGGCGCGCGACTTGGTGGTCGGGTCCGGGGCAGCGCCGGAGTGGACCTGCTTGGTCTCGAAACGCCAGTTCTCGGGTGCGGACATTGCGTACTCCTGAAGTTCGTGAGTCGGCGCGGCGGGTGTCCGCGGCCGTCACCGAGACTACGGATGCCGCCGGTCCGCGACAACGCGGCGGACACGGTGCGTAACACGCCGCTACGGTGGGGGCATGAGCAGACGCGCAGTGGTGACGGGGGCCAGTTCGGGCATCGGGGAGGCCACGGCGCGGATGCTGCGGGAGCGCGGCTGGGACGTCGTCGCGGTCGCGCGGCGCGCGGACCGGCTGGCGGCCCTCGAGGAGGAGACCGGCGCGGTCGCATTCGCCGCGGACCTGACCGTCGAGGCGGACGTCGAGGCGCTCGCCACCTGGCTCGAGGAGAGCGGTCCGGTCCATGCGCTCGTGCACATCGCGGGCGGCGCCCGCGGCGCCGATCGGGTCGAGGACGGCGACCCCGACCAGTGGCGCTGGATGTTCGAGGCGAACGTGCTCTCCGCGCAGCGACTCGTCGCGTACCTGCTGCCGCAGCTGCGGCGGGCTGCCGCATCCGACGGGCACGCCGACACCCTGTTCCTCACCTCGACCGCCGCGCAGACCGCCTACCCGGGCGGTGCCGGCTACAACGCGTCGAAGGCGGGGGAGTCGATGATCGCCGGCGCGCTCCGGCTCGAACTGAACGGCGAGCCCATCCGGGTGATCGAGGTCGCGCCGGGCATGGTGCAGACCCCGGAGTTCACGCTGCGCCGGCTGGGTGGCGACGCGAACGCCGCCGAGGCGGTCTACGAGGGCGTCGAGGCGCCACTCACTGCGGAGGACGTGGCCGACGTCGTCGTGTACGCGCTGAACGCCCCCGGGCACGTCAACCTCGACCTCATCACCATGCGTCCGGTGGCCCAGTCCGCGCAGCATCTGCTGGCCCGCGGACCGCTCCGCGTGCGGGAGGCGTGACCGGCGGGGACGCGCATTCGCGCGGGTGCGCGCGCCCTAAGCTGGGGTGGTGAGTGAAGCGGTTGCGCAGGAGCGCGAACATCTGACCTGGGACGCATTCGGAGAGGCCTCGCGGGACATCGCGCGCGCCATCATCGCCGACGGGTTCGTGCCGGAGGTCGTCGTCGCGATCGCCCGCGGCGGGCTCCTGCCCGGCGGCGCGATCGCCTACGGCCTCGGCATCAAGAACTGCGGTGCCATCAACGTCGAGTTCTACACCGGCATCGGCACCGTGCTGGACGCGCCCGAGCTCCTCCCACCCGAGCTCGACATGACCTACCTCAATGGCCGCCGCGTGCTCCTCGTCGACGACGTCGCCGACAGCGGCCGCACCCTCGACCTCGCGGTCCGCCTGCTCACCGAGCAGGGTGCCGACGTGCGCTCCGCCGTGATCTACACGAAGCCCACCACCATCATCCAGCCCGACTACTCGTGGAAGGCCACGGACCTGTGGATCGACTTCCCGTGGTCGTGGAAGGGGTCGGTCGTGGAAGAGGACGCCGGCCTGCAGGCCTCCGCCTGATCGCATGCCCAAGACGCTCCCCGAGCTCGCCGAGGCCGGCCTGATCGACGCCGGCTGGGCGGCGGCGCTCGCGCCCGTCGCGGACGACATCGCGGCGCTCGGGGAACGGCTGCGCGCCGAGACGGCGGGTCGCGGGTACCTGCCCACCGGCGACCGGGTGCTGCGCGCGTTCCGCCGGCCGATGGCGGACGTGCGCGTGCTCGTCGTCGGGCAGGACCCGTACCCGACCCCAGGGCACCCGATCGGCCTGTCGTTCGCGGTGGACGCGGACGTCCGTCCGCTGCCGCGGAGCCTCGCGAACATCTACCGCGAGCTCTCCGACGACCTCGGCATCCCGCCGGCGCCGCACGGCGACCTGTCGGCGTGGAGCGACCAGGGTGTGATGCTGCTGAACCGAGTGCTCACCGTCGCCCCCGGCACCCCCGCATCCCACCGCGGATGGGGCTGGGAGCGCGTGACCGAGCACGCCATCCGTGCGCTCGTCGCCCGGGACGCGCCGCTGGTCGCGGTGCTCTGGGGCAACGACGCACGTGGATTGAAGCCGATGCTCGGCGCCACCCCGGTGGTCGAGTCGCCGCATCCGTCACCGCTGTCCGCATCCCGCGGGTTCTTCGGGTCGCGCCCGTTCTCGCAGGTGAACGCGCTGCTCGAGCAGCAGGGGGCTGCGCCGGTCGACTGGCGCATCCCGGCGTAGGATCTTCGCCATGCTCGAGGAGGAATACGAGAAGCGTCGCCGGTTGCCGCGGCACCTGCGCCCGGCGCGTCCGGAACCGGAGTTCTCGTACGAGATCCGTCCCGCGAAGCCCGCGGACATCCCCGACATCCGCGAGATCTACAACTACTACGTCACCAACTCGGTCGTCACCTTCGACGAGAAGCGCTGGACGCTGAAGCAGTGGCGCGAGAAGTTCGACCACCTCGCGAAGCTCGACCTGCCGTTCCTCGTCGCGCAGTCCGCATCCGGGCAGGTGCTCGGCTACGCGCTCGTGCAGCCGTGGGCCGGGAAATCGGCGTACCGGTACACGGTGGAGAACTCGATCTACCTCGGGCAGGCGGCATCCGGTCGCGGCCTCGGCCGTGCCCTGCTGCAGGCGCTCATCGACGCGTGCGAGGCGAAGGGCATCCGGGAGATCGTCGCCGTCATCAGCGACAAGGGTGCGGAGTCCTCGATCGCGCTGCACGAGAAGATGGGCTTCGTCGAGGTCGGGCGGATGGGTCGCGTCGGCTTCAAGTTCGGCCGCTGGCTCGGCACGGTATACCTGCAGAAGTCGCTGAAGCCGCAGAAGAAGCGTCGCCTGTTCGGCCGCTGACGAGCGGCCGCGGCCGGGCGTTGCCGTTGCCGGCGCCCGGTGCCCGCTGATCGTTGAATCGGCGGAACGGATGGAACGACATGCCCGCCTCAGAACGGTGGCGGCTCGGTGTCGGTGTCGGTGCCGGTGCCGGTGCGGGTGTCCGTGCCGGTGTCGGGGGTGAAGGTGACGGTGGCGGGTGGTCGGTCGTGGTGGGTGCGTCCGGTGGGGCTTCGCCATTCGATGACGCCGCCACGGCGTTGTCGCACGGTCCACGCGGTGTGGTGTTTGAGGGTGTGGTGGCGTCGGCAGAGGTGGGCGAGGTTGTGGACGCTGGTCTTCCCGCCGAGGGCGGCGTCGATGGTGTGGTCGAGGTCGGCGCCGCGGGCGAGGCGCCGGCAGCCGGGGAATCGGCAGTGTTCGTCGCGGGCGCGGAGGAGGCGTTTGAGGGCTTCGGGTGGCCGGTACCGGTCGACGTCGAGGACGGTGCCGGCGGAGGGGTGGGTGAGGACCCGGTCCCAGCCGGATGCTGCCCCGACGAGGCGTTTCGCGGTGTCGGGGTCGATGGGGCCGTGCCCGGCCAGCAGTGCGGGTGCGGTGCCGGTGCCGGCGGCGGTGAGGACCGGGACGGTGATCTGCACGTGCCCGGTGACCGCGGTCAGCCCGTCGCCGTGGGCGATGGTGCCGCCGGCCAGGAGGAGGTCGGCGAGCACGTCCGCCCGGAGCTGATCCAGCGTCCGCGGATCCCCGCGGCCGGTGACGGGTGGGGTGCCGAGCCTGCCGCGTCGGGCCGGGCGGGTGGCGTCGGTCACGAACGTGGTGACGTCGTCGTGCTCGCGGTCGTTATCGGGGCGGGGCGTGTGCTCGGTGGTGCCGCTGGCGTCGCCGGCGTCGTCGGCAGGGACCGAGCCTCCAGCACCGGGCGAAGGAGTCGCCTCGCGGTCCGTGGCGGCCGCGTCGGGGCCATCCACCGCGTCGCCGTCGCCGTCGCCGTCGCGGGCGGTGGTGGCCATGCGGGTGAGCCGGTCGTGGATCGCGTAGGCGAGGGTCGCGGGAAGGTCCGCGAGCAGCCGGGCGAACCCGTCGTCCAGGTCGATCACCCGTACCCGGCGTTCCGCGTGCCGTTCCGCCACCCGTTCGGCCGCGCCGTCCGGGTCGATGCGGGCGGCGACGACCCGGGTGATGTGCCGCATCCGCCCGGCGGCTTCCGTCCGTGCCGCGTCCAGCACGATCTGCTCGTATCGTTCCCGGTGCTCCGGGGTCAGCGGGATCCCCGCGTTCAGGATTGCGGCCACCTGCCCCGCATCGACCTCGCCCCGCTCCCACGCCGCGGTCGTGGCGGGGAACCCGGACCGCAGCGACGCGGCGTCACCGAGGCGGCGTTGCACCGCCGCATCCGACAGTCGCAGCGCGGTCGCGAGCTCCGCGCATACCTCCCGCAACGGGATGTCACTCTCACCGAGCCGGCCCTCCGCGCGCAGCGCCGCCTGCCGTTCCAGCACCAGCTCCACCGCATCCGCGAACACCCGCGCTTCCGCGGCCTGCGCGACCGCGACCGCACGATGCGCTGCCGCAGCATCCCGCACCAGCGCCTTCAGCCGGTCGAGATGCCCGGTGCCCGTGCCCATGATCGCTCCTCATCCCACCACCCATCCGGGTGGCATCGGGGTCGCACGAAATGGGCACGTGTGCGGCGGTTCCTGATACCCGACACACTACGCCGGGCCTCCGACATCGACCCCGAGACCGCCGCACACCAGCGGCTTCGATCGCACCGATACGCGGTTCGACGTCCACGGGGAGCGCACGACCGGGGCGCCGCGTGAACGGTCAGCGGCTGGCGACGCCCGGGTCGATCGTGGGGATGGAGGCGAGCAGGCGCCGGGTGTACGCCGCCTGCGGCTGGAGGAGCACCTTCTCGGTCGGGCCCTCCTCGACGACCGCGCCGTCCTTCATGACGACCACGTCGTCGCACAGGTTCTGCACCACGCCGATGTCGTGCGACACCATCACCATCGTCAGCGACTCCTCGGCCCGCAGCCGCGTGAGCAGCCCCAGGATCTGCGCGCGCACGGTGACATCGAGCGCGGAGAGCGGCTCGTCGCCCACGAGCAGGCGCGGCCGGTGCACGATCGCCCGGGCGAGGGCGATCCGCTGCCGCTGCCCGCCGGAGAACTCGTGCGGATACCGGTCGGCGGCCGCGGCGTCGAGCCCCACCTGCGCGAGCACCTCCCGTACCCGCGCCCGCCGGTCGCCCGGCACATCGAGCGCCCACAGCGGCTCGCCCACGATGCGGCCCACCGACATCCGGGGGTCGAGTGAGGCGTAGGGGTCCTGGAACACGATGCCGGTCTGCCGCCGCAGCCAGTGCAGGGCGCGCGCGGACGAGCGCGCGTCGACCGCCTTCCCGTCGAATTCGACCGTGCCGGCGGTGGGCACATCGAGCGCGAGCAGCAACCGGATGAGGGTGGACTTGCCGCTGCCGGACTCGCCGATGACCCCGAGCACGGTGCCCTCGTCCACGTCGACGTCCACGTCCACGAGGGCGTCCGTCGTGCGGCGGGGTTCGAACAGGCTCGCCCTGGGCGCGGTGTAGCGCCGGGTCAGCCCCCGTGCGCGCAGCAACGTGCTCATGCCGCACCCCCGTCCGTGCCCTCGGGCCGCCACAGCGTCGCCGTCGCATCGCGCAGGAGCCCCTGCGTGACGGGGGAGCGCGGGGCCGTGAGCAGCTCGGCGACGGGGGCATCCTCGACGACGCGCCCGCGCTCCAGCACGATCCCGTGCGTCGCGATCTGCGAGAGCACCGCCAGGTCGTGCGTGATGAACACGAGCGACATCCCCGCATCCCGCACGAGTCCCGACAGGAGCGTGAGGATCTCGGCCTGGATGGTGACGTCGAGCGCCGTGGTCGGTTCGTCCGCGATGAGCAGCCGCGGCTCGGCCGCCAGCGCCATCGCGATGGAGACCCGCTGACGCTGCCCGCCGGAGAGCTGATGAGGGTAGCGGCGGACGAGGCGCTCCGGATCGGGCAACTGCACCCGGGCGGCCTCCGCGACGGCCCGCAGGCGGGCGGCCTTCCGGTCGAGCCGGCCGTGGATGCGGACCGACTCGGCGATCTGCCGACCCACCATGCGGATCGGGTTCAGCGACGTCTGCGGCTCCTGGAACACGATGCCGAGCTCGCTGCCGCGCAGGCGCGCCAGCTCGCGGTCGGGGAGGTTCAGGATCTCGCGGTCGTCCCACCTGACGCTGCCGCTCGCCTCGGCGCCCTCGGGGAGGAGCCCCAGGATCGCCAGCGCGGTCAGCGACTTGCCGGAACCGGACTCGCCGATGAGACCGAGCCGGGCGCCGTCGGGGACGTCGAACGACACCCCGTCGACGACCGTGCGGCCGTCGATCGAGACCGTGAGGCCGCGGACGCTGAGACTCATGCGACCACCTCCGGCACGTGGGTGCGGGCGACGCCCCGCCGGCGGGAGAGGGTGGGGTCGGTGGCGTCGCGCAGCCCGTCGCCGAGGAGGTTGAGCCCCAGCACGGTGAGCGCGATCGCGAGACCCGGCCACACCACCGACAGCGGATGCGCCGTGAGGTACTGCTGCAGCTGCGCGAGCAGCACGCCCCAGGACGGCTGGGTGACGGGCGCCCCGAAGCCGAGGTAGGACAGCCCCGCCTCGGCGAGCACGGCGACCGCCATGCCCCAGGAGAGCTGCACGATGAACACCGGTGCGACGTTCGGCAGCAGGTGCCGCACCAGGTTCTGCCCGGTGGACAGCCCCGACGCGCGGCCCGCGAGCACGTAGTCGCTGTGCCGCACCCGTCGCAGTTCGGGGCGGGTGACCCGGGCCACGTTCACGCCGAACCCGATGCCGACCGCCCACACCACGACCCAGAGCGACCCGCCCCACACGGCGGCGATCATCATGGCGATGAGCAGCACCGGGAACGCGATGAGGATGTCGACGAGCACCGCGACCGACTCCCGGACGAGGCGGACGGTCAGGGCGCCGAGGGCCGCGAGCGCGAGCCCCAGGAGGGTCGCCACGACCCCGGCGCCCACCGCGACCAGCACCGTGGTGCGGGCGCCCGCCATCATCAGGCTCGCGATGTCGCGACCGGTCGCATCGGTGCCGAGCACGTTCGGCCAGCCGGGGGCGGCCCAGCGGTTCGGCACGTCGGTGCGCTGCGGGTCGAACGGCGTCCAGACGAGCGAGACCGCGGCGGTCAGGACGACGAGCGCGACGACGATGACGCCGAATCGCCCGGTGGGCAGCGCCCACAACCGGCGGAACCACCCGGGCCGCGACGCGTCGCTCATGCCGCCTCCCGCTGCCTGGGGTCGATCGCCCGGTGCACGAGGTCGACGACGAATCCGATCACGAGCACGAACGCGGTGAGCACGAGCAGCTCGCCCTGCACCTTCGGCAGGTCGCGGGCGCCGACGTCGGCCACCAGCATCCGGCCGATCCCGGGGAGCGCGAACAGTTGCTCGATGACGACCGCGCCCACCACGATGCCCGCGACCTGGAGGCCCAGCACGGTGATGACCGACAGCCCCACGTTCGGCAGGCCGTGCCGGAGGAGCGCCTGCGTGCGGGTGAGTCCCTTCGCGGCGGCGGTGCGGACGTAGTCCTGCCCGACCGCCTGCAGGGTCGCGCTGCGGACGAACCGCAGCAGCATCGCGCCCTCGACGACGCCGATCGTGATCGCCGGCAGCAGGAGCGCCCGCAACGCCGCGCCGGGATCCGCCCACCCGGATCGCGGGAAGCCCTGGGCGGGGAGCCAGCCGAGCCACACGGCGAACACCACGACGAGCATCATGCCCGCCCAGACGACCGGCACCGCCGCGAGCGCCTGCGCGCCCACGCCGAGCGCCGTGCCGGAGGCGTGCCCGCGGCGCATGGCCGAGAGCACGCCGAGCGGGATGCTGATCACCAGCGCGATCGTCAGCGACAACGCACCGAGGGGGAACGTGACGCGCGCCTTCTGCGCGAGCTCGTCCGCGACCGGCGTGCCCGTCACGAGCGAACGGCCGAGGTCTCCGCGCAGCACGCCGCCGATCCACTCCGCGTACTGTGCGGGCCAGGGGCGGCCGAGCCCGAGCCGGTCGGAGATCGCCGCGACCTGCGCGGGCGTCGCGCTCGTGCCGGCGATCATCTGCGCCACGTCACCCGGCAGCAGCCGGAGCGTCACGAAGATGAGCACACTGGCGACGAACAGACCCAGCACGAGCAGGGTCAGTCGTGCCAGTGCGTACCGGATCACCCGTCGCTCTTGGCCAGCTTCGACACGTCGAGGCGCTCGTTGACGTTCACACTCGGCATCCCGGTGATGTTCGTCGCCACGGCCACGATCGACGCGCTGTTGATGATCCAGTCGGCGCCGGCGTCCTCGGACACGATGCGCGCCGCCTGGGCGAGGAGGTCGGCCGCCTCGGCCTCGTCGGTCGCGGCGATCGCCTTCGCGTACAGCTCCTGCACCTCGGGGTTGTCGTAGGTGAAGTAGTAGTCCGGGTTCGCCCAGTTCTCGAAGTCGCGCGCCTCGGTGTGCAGCACGAAGCTCAGCTCGTAGTCCTTGTTCAGGTACACGTCGTTCAGCCAGGTGGGGAAGTCCACGGACTTCACGTTGAGGCTGATGCCCACCTCGTCGAGGTCGGACACGAGCAACTGCGGGATGGTGCTGGAGTACCAGTTGCCGATCGTCAGCGTCAGGTCGAGATCCTCGTAGCCGGCCTCGGCGAGCAGCGCCTTCGCGGCCTTCGGGTCGTACGGGGCGACGTCGGAGAGGTCCTCGTAGCCCGGGTCGAGCGACGGGATCGGGCCGTACAGGGTCTCGCCGGCGCCGGCCGCCTCGACGAAGGCGTCGTGGTCGATCGCCTGGCGGATCGCCTGGCGGACGCGCTGGTCGGCGAGGGGTCCCTCGGTCTGGTTGAACGCGAGCGTGCCCTTGTCGGTGGACTCGCCGATCTGCAGCTCGAAGTCGCCGTTCGCCTCGATCTGGTCGGCGAGGCTCGCGTCGAACCCGGTGACGACGTCGAGCTCACCGGCGAGGGCGGCGTTCAGCGCGGTCTGCGTGTCCGGGATGATCACGAACACGACCTCGGCGGCCGCGGCGGGCTCGCCCCAATAGCCGTCGTAACGGGCGAGGGTCACGCTGTCGCCCTGGGTCCAGTCGGCGAGGGTGAACGGACCCGTGCCGTTCGCGGCGGTCTGGTAGTCGACGCCGTCGCCCTCTTTGAGGATGATGCCGGGACGGCCGGTGAGCTCCCACAGCAGCGACGAGTTCGGCTGCGACAGGGTCAGCGTGACCTCCTGCCCCTCGGCCGAGATCGACGTCACGTCGGCGAGCGCCGCCGCGCGGATCCAGTCCGCGTTGTCGCGGTGCTGCTCGAGCGACCACACGACGTCCTGCGGGGTGAGCTCCTGGCCGTCGTGGAACGTGACGCCCTCGCGCACCTCGAAGGTGTAGGTCAGGCCGTCGTCGGACACGGTCCAGTCGGTCGCGAGCGCGGGGACGATCTCCTGCTCGGGGGTGCGGGCGACGAGGCCCTGGTAGACGTTGTCCACGAGGATCTGGTCGAGCGGTGCGCCCGAGGTGATCCGCACGTCGAGGTCGTTCGGGGCCAGGGCGAGCCGGACCGTGACGGTCGCGTCGGGGTCGACGGCGCCGGTGCCGGTCGAGTCGCCGCTGCCGGAGCACGCGGTCAGGGTCAGTGAGGCTGCGGCCACGAGCGCGGCGGCTGCCAGAAGGGTGCGGCGGAGCATGCGCGTCCTTTCGCCCGAAATCGGGCTTGTGATTCCAGGGTGTTGCGGCGGTGCCTGCCCTAGCCTAGATCCGCTCGGATCACGGAAGGGTCACGGCGTCGTCACATGACGGCGCCGACCGACTCAGAGCCGGTCGCGGACGAGGGCGGCGAGATCCGCGGGCCGCTCCTCGTGCACGTTGTGGTGCGCGGCGACCGTGACCACCTCGGCGGCGGGGAGGCGCCGTGAGTACTCCGCCGCATCCGCCTCGGTGACGTAGCCCTCGTCGCCGCGGACGAGGGTGAGGGGCGCGGCGACCGCCTCGAGGTCTTCCCAGCCGGCGGCCGAGAGCACGCCCGCGAGCGCATCGGTCCCTTCGGCGGGCGTCTGGGGGGCGGCGGCCGCCGCGGCGGCCAGGTGCGCGAAGTGGTGCTTCCACTCCACCCGCCCGTCGGGGCGCACCCGCGAGTTCAGGAAGACGCCCCGCTCGGCCGCCCGGCGGGTGCCGCCGAGACCGAACGAGAGCGCGCGTTCGACGAGCTCGTCACGGCTCGCCCAGTCGGTCGGTCCGGCGAAGAACGCGCGGATCTGCTGCGGGCCCGCATCCGGGTCGACGCCGGGCGTGATGTCGACGACGACGAGGCGGCGGACGAGGTCGGGCGCGGATGCGGCGACCGCCGCCGCGGTGAGACCGCCCAGCGAGTGGCCGACGAGCAGCTGCGGGCCGGAGGTCCAGGTGCGGAGCGCGTGCACGACGTCGGGGGCCAGGATGCGTGCCGCGTAGGCGGCGTCGTCGCGCCAGGACGAATCGCCGTGCCCGGGAAGGTCGAGGGCGAGCGCCGGGACGCCCAGGGCCAGCACGGTGGTGTCCCAGGTGTGGGCGTTCAGGCCAGCGCCGTGGAGGAACGTCACCCGCGGCGCGTCGTCGCCGTACCGGAGGGCGGACAGGTCGCGGCCGTCGGGCAGCGTGAGCCGCAGCCGGCGGACGGACGGGAGCGCGCCGGTGAGGCCGAGGTCGGCCGCCTGCTCGGGGAGGAAGGAGAACTCGTCGAACGCGTCGGTGGTCACGCCCGACATGCTACGGCCGGCGTCGCGGGACGCCTGCCCCGGGTCGTCCGCTGGGTACGCTGGCGGCATGAGCGAGGAGCGCCGTGTCCACCTGTCCAAGTCCGCCCCCGAGGCGTACCGGGCGCTGGACGCGCTGGCGAAGACGGCCGGTTCACTCGCCGCGGAGGCGGGCATCGACGCGCGGCTCAGCGAGATCGTGCAGCTGCACGCGTCGCAGTTGAACGGCTGCGCCTACTGCGTGCGGGTGCACGTCGACCGCGCCGTGAAGGCGGGACTCGACGCCGACGTCATCGCGCAGATCGCGACGTGGCGCGAGTCGGGTGTGTTCAGCGACCGCGAGCGGGCGGCGCTGGAACTCACGGAGTCGTTCACGCTCATCCACCGGGAGGGGATCCCGGATGCGGTCTACGACCACGTCGGCGGGATCCTGTCCGAGGCGGAGTACGTGGCCCTGAGCTGGATCCTCGTCTCGATCAACGCGTTCAACCGGGTGACCATCGCCGGTCGCTACCCCGTGCCGCCCCGGAACGAGGGCGCATGACCGCCGCCCTCCACGTCCCCGGTGCGGTGAACCTGCGCGACGTCGGCGGGCTGCCTGCGGGGTCCGGGCGTACCCGCCACGGCGTGCTGCTGCGCTCCGGGGCGCTCCACCGGCTCGGCGACGAGGACCGGGACGCCCTCGCCGCACTCGGACTCCGCCGCATCGTCGACCTGCGCGACGACGACGAGGTGGCCCGCGAGCCGAGCGCCCTCGACGAGCGGCTGCCGGTCCCGGACCGCGTCCCGCTGTTCCTCGGATCCGCGGACTCCTTCTTCGTGCACGACATCAGCCTGCGGGAGCTCTACCGCCAGCTCGTGCGGGAATCGGGGGAGGGGATCGCCGTCGTCGCCCGCGCCGTGGTCGCCGGCGGTCCGGTCCTCGTGCACTGCACGGCGGGGAAGGACCGCACCGGGGTCAGCGTCGCACTCGTCCTCGCGGCCGCCGGGGTCGACCGGGACGCCGTGGTGGCCGACTACGCCCGCACCGAGGCCGCGCTTCCGGCCGAGCGCAACCGCAGGCTCATCGCCTGGCTGCGCGCCGCGCACCCGCACGCGCAGCACGTGGAGGAGCTCGTGGCGCGTTCGCCCGAGTCCGCGATGCTCGACCTGCTCGAGCACGTGGACCGCCGGTACGGATCCGCCGCGGACTACCTCCTCGCCGCCGGGGTGTCCGAGGACGACGTGGCCGCCCTGCGTCGCGTGCTCGTCGACGAGCGCTGAATCCTCGTCGCCGCGCACGCCCTCCGATGAAGGTTAGGCATGCCTACCCTCTCCGGGTATAGTGGTGCCTGAGATGCCCGAGACCACCCCGCACAACGACAGCGCCTGCCGTGCGTCCAAGCACGCGCGCGCCCAGCACCTCGTCACGGCCGACGAGACCTCGTTGACCGATCTCGAGCTCGCGCTGACGACCCTGCCGATCTGCTCGACCGGGCGCGTGTTCGTCGAGGTGCCCGACGCCTCCGCCATCACGCCGCTCTCGGCACCGCCGCGCATGACCGTCACCTGGCTCTGCCGGGACCGTCGCAGCGGCGCACCCGGCACGGGCCGCGGCTGCACGCAGGGGGAGGCGCTCGCGCGCGCCGTGAACGCCTGGGCCGACGAGATGCTCTGCGACGACCACTGCGAGACCACGGTGACCCTCCTCGGCGGGTTCCTCGGCACCGCGGAGATCGTCGACCACCTCGTGCAGGAGCGCGGCATCGACCCGACCCGCATCCACGCGCCGGAGCGGTTCGGCCTGCTGCCGCAGCACTGACTCAGCGCCTGGGCAGGTATCTGCCGTCCTCGAGGCCGGCCTCGATCTCGAAGCGGTTGCGCAGCGGGTCGCGTCCCGCGAGCGCGTACAGCACCGGCATGAGGAACCCGTATCGGCGCCACTGCCGTTCGTGCACCGACTCGTGCGCGAGCAACCGGTCGTCGACCGGTCCGTCGCCGGTCAGGAAGCAGTGCCCGACGCACACACCGCCCCGTGGGTACGCCCACGACGGCAGCCCGCGGAACACCCAGAGGCGTCCCCGGCGCTCGATGCGGCCGCGACTGAGCAGCCCGCCCCACACCCACCCCACGGCGCAGCCGTAGACGTACCCGGCGAACCGCACCGCCTCGCCGAGGCCGGTCATGCCAGCGCCCCGACGAGCCGCAGCAGCGTCCCGAGGTCCGCAGGGTCGGCCCCCGCATCCGCCGGCACGTACTCGGCGAGCGTCGCGCCCGCGAGCGGCACGTGCTCGCGAAGCCGCTTCAGCGACGCGACCAGCGCGGGCAGCGTCGCGCCGAACGGTTCCGCCCGCTTCACCCCGGGCATGTGCTCCGGATCGAGCACGTCGACATCGACGTGCACGTAGACGGCGTCGGCACCGGTCTCCACGACCGCGCGGGCGAGCGCATCCGGGTCGGCGAGGTCGTCGGCGTCCACGGTGCGGATGCCGTAGCCCTCGATGTAGCCGTCCTCCGCGTCGTCGCGGGCGCGCGTGCCCACGAGCACGACGTCCGCCGGACGCACCGTGCCCTCGGGCAGCCGGAGATCGTCGGGGCCCTCGCCGAGGACTGCGCGCAGCGCCATGCCGCTGAAGGCGTGCGAGGGGGAGCTGTGCGGCGTGTGCAGGTCGGGGTGGGCGTCGGCCCACACGACCGCGAGGCGCGCGTGCCGGGCGGCCGCGTGCGCGATGCCCGCGACCGACACGGAGCAGTCGCCGCCGACGATGAGCACGCGGTCCTCCTGCGCCGCGAGTGTCGCGTCGAGGTCGGTGCGCACCCGGGTCAGGGCGCTCAACCGGTGCACCGTGCTGCCCAGCGCGTCACCGGCCTCCAGCGGGACGTCGACGCGCACCACGGCGGAGGAGGGGAGGTCGCCGGCGACCGCATCGGCCCCGTCGACGAGCTGCATGGCGCGCGCCGAGGGGGAGCCCTGCCACTGGGGGACGATCACGAACCGGGTCACGGGGCCTCCTGGAGGTGGAGGAGGGGCCGCGCGGCGCGCGGCCCCTCCCACCGGTCACTGCTGGGTCTGCTGCTGCGGCAGTTCCTGGGCGATGGCGCCCTGCGCCGGTGCGCCGGTGCCGATCGCGCCGGGTGCGTTGCCCGCCTTCAGCGCGGCCAGCCGCGCCTCGACCTCGGTGAGCTCGCCGATGTCCTCGAGGGACTCGAACTGCGCGTCGAGGCTCGACGCGGCGAGCTCGGCCTTGCCCTGGGCGAGCGCCTCCTGGCGACGGATCTTGTCCTCGAAACGGCCGATCTCGCTCGTCGGGTCGAGCACGTTGACGCTCTTGATCGCGTCGTGCACCTTGTTCTGCGCCTCGGCGACCTTCGCGCGGGCGAGCAGCTCGCTGCGCTTCGTCTTCAGCTGCTCGAGCTTCTGCTTCATGCCGTTGAGGCCGTCCTTGAGCTTGTCGACGACCTCCGTCTGCGCGGCGATCTGCGGCTCGGCGGCCTTCGCCTGGCTCTCCTCCGACAACTGGCGCTGCAGGGCGATCTTCGCCAGGTTGTCGAACTTGTCGGCGCCCGCGACGTCGCCGGCGGCGCGCAGCTCGTCGCCCTTGCGGGACGCGGCGAGGGCCTTGCCGCCCCACTCCGCGGCCGCCTGGACGTCCTCCTGGTAGTCGCGCTCCAGCAGGCGCAGGTTGCCGATCGTCTCGGCGATCGCGGCCTCGGCGTCCGCGATGTTGTTGGTGTAGTCGCGCACCAGCTGATCGAGCATCTTCTGCGGGTCCTCCGCGGCGTCGATCATCGCGTTGATGTTGGCGCGGACGAGGGTCGAGATGCGTCCGAAGATGGACTGCTTGGCCATCGTTCTTCCTTTCCTAGGGAGCGGGGTGGGTGTCGGGCGGATCAGAAGCGGCCGCCCCCGCGGCGGGAGCGTGAGCCGCCGCCGCTGAAACCGCCGCCCCCGGAGCGGGAGCGGGAGCCGGAACTGCGGATCGTGGGGCCCGACCGGTACGAAGGGCGCGAGGAGCCGCGCGAGAGCGCGGAGCCGATGACGATGCCGCCGAGCATCGCGCCGAGGTCGCCGCCCCCGCCGCGCGAGGTCGACGAGAAGGAACCGACGTCGGACTGCGCGGCCTGCAGCGACTGCCGTGCCAGCTGCTCGGCGCGCTGCGCGAGGGCGAGCGCCTGCTCCGGATCGGCCTGGGCGAGGGCCTGGGCCTGACCGAGCGCGGTCTGCGCCTCGGCCAGGCGGGTGCGGGCAGTGGCGCCCACCGCGCCGCGGCGCGAGGCGATGAAGTCCGCCGCGGTCGCCGCCTGGGCGTTCGCCTGGGTGAGCGTCGCGGAGAGCACGGCGCGGGCGCGAGCGGCGCGCTCGGCGGCATCCCGGGCCTGCCCGATGAGGGTGTCGAGGTGCGAGTCGGCGTCCTGCAGCTGCTGCAGCGCCTGCAGCGGGTCGCCGCCGGGGGCTGCCGTGAGCGCCTGCTGCGCGGCGGCGACGGCCTGGTGGATGCGTCCGTCGGCGTCGGGGAGCGCGGCCGCGGCCGCGATGTCGCGCTCGACCTCCGCACGGAGCGCGGGGAGCTGCGTCGCGGCCTCGGCGAGGCGCGTCCCGTGCGACTCGACCGCGGTGAGCAGCTGACCGGCCTGCGAGACGGCCTGCTCGCCGGTGTGGATGGCCACCGCGGCCGCGCCGGAGTCGCCGGCCGCGAGCGCCTGCCCCGCTGCGGCGATCTGCGCGTCGGCGAGCGCGAGACGCTCGCGCGCCTGCGCGACGTTGTCGGCGACCGGGGCGACCGCGGCCGCCGTGTACGACCCGGAGAGCCGGGCGAGCGCGCCCTCGGCGGCGTCGGTCCCGGCGGCGGTCGACGCACGCTGCGCCGTGAGCCGCTCGAGGGCGGCGGGGGCGTCCTGCTCGAGCTTGCGGAGCTCGGCGAACGCGCCCACCTGCTCCTGCAGACGCGCCTGCGCGCCCTCGGCGAGCTCGAGGGTCTGCCGGTGCCACGCCCGCTGCTGCTCGGGGGTGTCGGGCGTGCCGTCGTCCAGCTGCTGGCGGATGCGGAAGGCCTGGTCGAGGTCCTGCTGCGCCTCGGTGAGCGCCGCCTGCAGCTGCGCGGTCGCGGCGTCGCCGAACTGGGCGCTCGCGAACCCGAGCTCCTCCTGCCCGGTGCGCACGGCGTCGTCGGCCTGCACGAGCGCCTGAGCGGCGCGGGTGGCCAGCGACTCCAGCGGTTCGGATGCGGGGTCGCCCACGACCGCACCGCGCTTGCGCCGGGCGCGGACGACGAAGAAGACCACGACGACGATGATCGCGACGACCGCGATCACCGCGATCACGGTGCCTGCACCGCCGCCGGACGCGGAACCCGAGGACGGGGCGCCGGAACCGCCGCCGGCAGCCGAGGTCATGCCGTCGGCGGCCGCGTCCACGGCGCCCGCCCAGTCCTCGTCGCGGAGGAACGGCTGCACGCCCTGCTCGATCGTGCCGAGCTGGTTCTCGGTGAGCGGGCCGGCGGAGTCGCCGGAGAGGTAGAAGCGGCGGCCGTCGACGGCCACTGCGAGGAGGTACTGCGTCGGACCGAGACCGTTCTGCTCGGCGGTCGTGTTCGCCCACTCCTCGGCGTCCGCGGGGGAGGTGAAGTCGGAGACGAAGACCACCCACAGGTCGAGACCGGTCTCGTCGCGCAACGTGTCGAGGCGCTCCTCGGCCGCCGCGGTCTCGGCGCCGCTCAGCACGCCGGCCGTGTCGGTGACGGACCCCTGACCGAGGGGCACCGGGCCCTCCGCGGCCGCCGGGAGGGCCGTCCCGAGCACGATCCCGATCGTCGCGATCAACGAGAGTGCCCAGCGCCGCATCAATGCCTCCTCCGGGGGCGTGCACCGCCCTGCTGCGAGTCTATGCACCGGCGGAGCACCGGCGCCACGAGCGGGGTGCCCGGAGCGCCGTGCCCGAGGGGGCGTCCCCGGTGTGGCTGCCGGACCGGGCGTCCCACGGCGGCTACGCTTGCCCACCCGGAGGCCCCATGGACGATCGATACGGCACGGACGTGCTCGCAGCCGGCTGGCAGCAGCGGATGCGGAAGGAGCTCGCCCGCGTCCCCGCCGACCGCGACACGGTCGTCGAGGTCGCGGGGGACGGGTTCTGCGGCGCGGTGACCGGCGTGAGCGGCGGACTCGTCGAGCTCGAGGACCGGCACGGGAAGCGCCGCATGTTCCCGCTCGGGCCGGGCTTCCTCGTCGACGGCGAAGCGGTGATCCTCGTCGGTCCGTCCCCGGCGAAGCCCGCCGCTGCCGGTCCGAGGCGCACGGCCTCCGGGTCGTTCGCGGTGGCGGACGCCAGGGCGCGGGTCGCGCGGCCCAGCCGCATCCTCGTCGAGGGGCGCCACGACGCCGAGCTCGTCGAGAAGGTGTGGGGCGCGGACCTCCGGGTGGAGGGCGTCGTGGTCGAGTACCTCCAGGGCGTCGACCTGCTCGCCGACCTCCTGGAGCAGGAGCCGCCCACGGCGGAGCGTCGCTACGGCGTGCTCGTGGACCACCTCGTGCCCGGGTCGAAGGAGGAACGGATCGCGCGCGCGATCGAACGCGGTCCGCACGGACGGCACCTGCGGATCGTCGGACACCCGTTCGTCGACGTCTGGCAGTGCGTGACCCCGAAGGCCCTCGGCATCCCGCGCTGGCCGGAGATCCCGCGCGGCATCGAATGGAAGGTCGGGATCTGCCGGGCGTTCGGCTGGCCCGCCGAGGACCAGGCGGACATCGCCCGCGCCTGGCAGTCGATCCTCGCCCGCGTCCACAGCTACCGGGACCTCGAGCCCGCCCTCCTCGGCCGGGTCGAGGAGCTCATCGACTTCGTGACCGCCTGAGGAGTTCCCCAGGCGGGTGCTCGGTACCCTGGAGGGATGACCGAACCCGCCGTCTCCACCTTCCGCGACAAGCCCGTCTCGTTCGTGCGGCGCAGCGGCCGGATGTCGGAGGCGCAGGAACGCGCCTGGTCCGAGCTCGGATCCTCGTTCCTCATCGACGTGCCCCGCGGTGTCGCCGCGACGAGCGTCGCGGCGGACGCGGGACTGGACCGGGAGGCCGCGTGGGGCCGGGTCGCCCCGCTGACGGTCGAGATCGGGTCCGGGCAGGGGCACGCCATCGTGCACGCCGCATCCGCCGCGCCCGAGCGCGACTTCCTCGCGGTCGAGGTGTTCAAGGCGGGCCTGGCCCGCACCATGCTCGACGCCGACCGCGCCGGCGTCCGCAACCTCCGGCTCGTCGAGGCGAACGCCCCGGAGGTGCTGCAGCACCTGCTGGCGCCGGCGTCGGTCGACGAGATCTGGGTCTTCTTCCCCGACCCGTGGCACAAGAAGCGCCACACCAAGCGTCGTCTGGTGCAGCCGGAGTTCGCCGGGATCGCCGCGGCGGCCCTCCGTGACGGCGGGACGCTCCGGCTCGCGACGGACTGGGAGGAGTACGCGCTGCAGATGCGCGAGGTGCTCGACGACGCACCGCAGTTCGAGCGGGCGTTCGACGGCGACTGGGCGGAACGGTTCGAGGGCCGCGTCGTCACCGCCTTCGAGCGCAAGGGCGCCCGGGCCGGCCGCGACATCCGCGACCTGGCGTACCGGCGCGTCGCGCGCTGACGACGCGCCGCACGTCGGGCACGGCCCGCATCCGGTGATAGTCTCGATCGGTACGCCTCCGTAGCTCAGGGGATAGAGCGTTGGTTTCCGGTACCAAAAGTCGGGGGTTCGAATCCCTCCGGGGGCACGGCGTACGAGGAGGGGAGTCGAGGAATCGGCTCCCCTCCTCCCGTTCCACCGCATCCTCGCGCCGGCGACCGATGTCAACCCGGTCGTCGCGGCTCCTCGGCACGTCTAACGTCGCCCGGACCAGACCGGAAGGAGCACCCGTGGACGACGAGCGGAACCTGCACCCCAAGCGCACCGAGGAGCAGGGCGTGCGCAAGGACATGACCTACAGTCCCGCCAGCGAGACCGAGACACAGGGCAAGCAGGCCGATCCGCTGCCCGACACGGTCGACGACGACATCGACCCGGCGAAGGTGCGCGCGACGCCCGGCACCGGCGGTCCCGACGACGCCGGCGACGTCGACGTCGACCCGGACGAGCTCAACCTGTCCGGTCACGCCTGACGTCGTCCCGGTCAGGCCCGAGGGGCGTCGCGACCGAGCCGCGGCACGAGCAGCCAGGTCGCGACCACGGCGACGAGCGCCACCGCCGACGCGATCACGCCCGCGGGGTGGCCGAGCGTCACGTCGAAGAGGAAGCCCGCGACCCCGGCGACGAGGAGCGAGACCACGCCGAGCAGGGCCAGCAGGATGGCGCTGCCGACACGCACCAGGCGATCCTTCTGCCGCTGGCGGAACAGCAGCCGGTGCATGATCACGGGTGCCATGGCGAGCATCGTCGCGATCCCGGCTCCCACCACGAGCCCCAGGTAGACGACGCGGTCGGGGCCCGGCAGTTCGGCGAAGGCCGGCTGGAACGCGATCGCGAGCAGGAAGCCGGTGAGGATCTGCGTGCCGGTCTGCACTGCGCGCAGCTCCTGCAGGATCTCCGCCCAGTTGCGGTCGGCCCGCTCCTCGGGGGTCTCGTCGCGGCCGGTGCCCGGCGCCTCCTCCTCCGCCGCGTCCCGTCGTCGCGTCATCGTCCCTCCGCTCGTCGCCGCCAGGGTAGGGCAGCGTCCGGCCGTGCCGGGCGGCCCTTGACACGCCCGACCCGGCGGTGGGGGAATGGACCGCCACGTCGAGACCGCAGCCAGGGGGACCAGATGACCGAGACCCGGGAGCGCTCGGCGAGCGACGAGGTGATGCGCGCCGCCGAACGGCTGCGGCTCGCCGAGGCGCGGCTGTCACGGCGTCGTCAGCAGGACTGCGGTCCCGGCGAGAACGCGCGTGCGGCCATGCGGTTCGTCTACGAGCGCGCGGATGCGGGCGACGCACCGACGCCGACCGCGATCGCGGAGCACCTCGGGATCTCCACCCCGGCGGTCACCGGCATCCTGGACCGCCTGCGCGCGGGCGGCGTCGTCGCGTTCGAGCGGAACCCGCGGGACGGGCGGAGCAAGCTCGTGGTGCCGTTCGACCGCACCGCGGACCTCGAGGACGTCGACCCGCTCACCGCGCAGCTGCGGCGGCTGGCCGACGACATCCCGCCGGAGGCCGCACCGGAGGTGGCGGCGTTCCTCGCGCGGTTGACGGAGGCGGTCGATCGCGAGTGCGCCTGAGCGGTCTCAGACGGCGGGGGCCGGGCTCGCCGCCGCCTCCGGTTCGGGCAGCAGGGTCAGACCGTTCGGGCCGCTCGCCTCGGCCATGAGCTCCTCGATCCACGCCCGGTTGATCGCCGGCTGACGGGAGCCGTAGAAGTGGAAGACCATCGGGACCGCGGGGTGGACCCACACGCTCTTCGGACCCAGGCCGTCCGTCCGGTCCAGGTGGAACATGAACGGCTCGTTGCGGCGCAGCTTGTTCATCACGACGATGCGCAGGTGCGCGAGGAGGCGGTCATCGATGTCGAACGAACTCGCCGCGTCGGCGTAAATGAACCTGCCCATGGCGTCAAGCTACACGACGGTTCGGAATGAACTACATGCTTCGTCCGGGTGAACCAGTTTCGGGGGCCCTGCACACCCCGTCCGCTCTCGCACGACGGCCGTGCGAGGATTGGCCGGTGCAGCGCGCCGTCACCGCAGAACTCGACCTCGACCTGGCCGCGCCGGTCGACCTCATCCTGCAGGTCGCGGTCGCTCGCCGGGTCCCGGTCGCGTCCGAGCGGATGGAGATCACGGCGGGCGCCGAGCCCGTCGCCCCGGTCGAACTCGTCGACGACGCGGACAACCGGCTGCACCGGCTGCAGGCGGGACCCGGGCCCGTCCGCATCCGGTACGAGGCGGTCGTCGGCGCGGCCGCCGCGGCCCCGCCGGTGCGCGAACTCGAAGCCATCGGCTACCTGCGTCCGAGCCGCTACGCCCAGTCCGACGAGGTGTTCGCACAGGCGCGCCGCCGGTTCCAGGGACTCGCCGGATTCGAGCTGCTGCACGCGGTCGAGGACGACGTCGCCGGTTCGGTGACCTACTCCCCGGGCACGAGCCGCGGCACCGACAGCGCCGTGACGACCCTCGCGACCGGGCAGGGGGTGTGCCGCGACTACGCGCACCTGGTCATCGCGCTGCTGCGTGCCATGGACGTGCCTGCGCGGTACGCCGCCGTGTACGCCCCCGGCCTCGACCCGATGGACTTCCACGCCGTCGCCGAGGCCTGCATCGACGGCGCATGGTACGTCGTCGACGCCACCCGGCTCGCACCGCGCGCGTCGCTCGTGCGCATCGCGACGGGGCGGGATGCGGCCGACTGCGCCTTTCTCAGCTCCCACGGCGGTGCGCTGCAGCTGAACGGTCTCCGGGTCGACGCGAGGCTCGAGGACGCCCCGCTCCCGGCGGAGGACCCCACCGCACTCGTGCAGCTCGCCTGAGCCCCGTCGGTCAGGAGGCTCCCGGGGCGCGACCGTAGGATGGATCGCTATGGATCCCGAACAGCTCTCCGCCGCCCTCCTCGCCGTCGTCGCCCCGATCGCGGAGGAGCGACGAGACGGGGCGGGCGCCGAGCTGACCGTCGCGGACATCGTGCTCGAGCGGCCGAAGAACCGCGACCACGGCGACTGGGCCTCGAACATCGCGCTGAAGCTGGCGAAGCCGCTCGGCACCAACCCCCGCGAGCTCGCCACCGCGATCGCGGCCGGGCTCGAGCAGACCGCCGGGATCGCCTCCGTCGAGGTCGCGGGCCCCGGGTTCATCAACATCCGCCTCGACGCCGCCGCCGCGGGCGCGCTGGCGAAGACCATCGTCGAGGCGGGCGCGGCGTACGGCACGAACGACTCCCAGCGCGGCAACTCGATCAACCTCGAGTTCGTCTCCGCCAACCCGACGGGTCCCCTCCACATCGGCCACACCCGGTGGGCCGCGCTCGGCGACGCCATGGCGCGCCTGCTCCTCGCCAGCGGCGCGACGCTCGTGCGCGAGTTCTACATCAACGACGCGGGCGCCCAGATGGAGCGCTTCGCCCGCTCAGTGCTCGCCGCAGCCCAGGGGGAGCCGACCCCCGAGGACGGGTACGCGGGCGAGTACATCGACACGCTCGCCCAGCGCGTGCTCGCGGAGCGCCCCGACCTCCTCGAGCTCGAACCCATCGACCGGCTGCTCACCACCCGGGAGATCGCGTACAAGCTGCAGCTCGGGGAGCTGCAGGCCTCGCTCGAGCAGTTCAACGTGCACTTCGACGTGTGGTTCAGCGAGCGGGTGCTGCACGCCCCCGGCGAGGACGGCGCGCCCAGCCTCGTCGACGAGGCCGTCGAGCGGCTGCGCCGCCAGGGGCACGTGTACGACCAGGACGGCGCCGTCTGGGTGCGCACCACCGACTTCGGCGACGACAAGGACCGCGTGATCCGGCGCACCAACGGGGAGTACACGTACTTCGCCGCCGACGCCGCGTACTACCTGAACAAGGGCGACCGCGGGTTCGCGCACAAGATCTACCTCCTCGGCGCCGACCACCACGGCTACGTGCACCGGCTGAAGGCGCTCGCCGGTGCCGCCGGCGACGACCCCGAGAAGGACATCGAGGTGCTCATCGGTCAGCTCGTGTCGGTCAACGGCGCGCGGCTCTCCAAGCGCGCCGGCAACATCATCGAGATGGACGACCTGCGGGAGTGGCTCGGCACCGACGCGCTGCGGTACTCGCTCGCGCGCTACCCCGCGGACTCGCCGCTCACGCTCGACCCGGAGCTGCTGCGCAAGCGCACCAACGACAACCCGGTCTTCTACGTGCAGTACGCCCACGCCCGCACCCACAACGTCGCGCGCAACGCCGAGGCCTCCGGCGTCGACCGGAGTGAATTCGCCCCCGAGACGCTCACGCACGAGACCGAGAGCGCACTGCTCGGCGCGTTGCAGGAGTTCCCGCGCATCGTGGCGTTCGCCGCCGACGTGCGGGAGCCGCACCGCGTCGCGCGCTACCTCGAGGAGCTCGCCGGGCTCTACCACCGCTGGTACGACAACTGCCGCGTCATCCCGCAGGGCGACGACGCGGTCGAGCCGGTGCACCGCACCCGCCTGTGGTTGAACGACGCCACCGGCCAGGTGCTCCGCAACGGCCTCGACCTGCTCGGCGTCGGCGCACCCGAGCGGATGTGACCGGCGTGGCAGGCCCGACCCAGCCCACGCTCCCGCTCCCGCAGGAGCCGTCGGCCCCGCGCCGACGGCGGGGGCGCGGGCTGCTCGTCGGACTGCTCGTGGTCGTCGGGCTGCTGGTCGTCGCGGCGCTGGCGGGGGAGTGGCTCGCGCGCGATCTGGTCGGCAAGGCCGTGAAGCAGCAGGCCGTGCAGGGGCTCGGCGTCTCACCCGACTCCGAGATCGACGTCGACATCCCCGGAAGCCTGCTCTTCCAGCTGGCCACCGGCTCGATCGGCGAGGCGACGCTGTCCTCGCCCGACCTCGCGGTCGGCGACCTCTCCGGCGCCGTCTCGGTCACGGTCCGCGACCTCGCGCTCCGCGGCGAGCCCGCCGCCGCGGGCGGCGAGGCGACGGTCGACCTCGGCGCCGACCAGCTGCGGGCGCTCATGTCCACCGTCGACGGGTTCCCCGCGGACACCCTGGGACTCGCAGCCCCCGACGTGACCGCATCCGTGGAGCTCGGGGCGTTCGGGATCACGACGACGATCGGCCTGGCGCTCACCCCCGGCGCCGAGGGCGGCGACCTCGTGCTGAGCCCGAGCGCGCTCACCCTCGGCGACGCCGAGCTCACCGCGGCGCAGCTGCGGGACCGCTTCGGCCGGCTCGCGGAGCCCGTCGTCCAGGACTGGCGCGTCTGCATCGCCGAGCACCTGCCGGCGGCGCTCACGCTCACGGATGTCGAGGTCGCCGGGGACCGCCTCGTCGCCCGCTTCGGCATCGCGCCGGGCCCGCTCACCGAGGACGCCCTCGCCGTCCGCGGCAGCTGCGGCTGAGCGGCCTGCGCACCGCGGCTCGGGTGCGGTGTGCCGATCCCCTAGACTGCAAGGGATCCGCGCGCCCGGTGTCCCGTCCCGGGGTGCACGTCATCCACCCCACCTGATTGGTCCCGCCGTGTCCGTCTCGCCCGCTCGTCCGTTCGCGCCGACATGGCTCGCCGTGCCGGAGGACGCCAACGCCCTCGCGCCCGCGGTCTGGCCCGCATCCGCCCGACGCGCAGGCGGCGACCTGGTGCTCGGCGGGGTGCGCGCCGCCGAGCTCGCCGCGACGTACGGCACCCCCCTCTACGTGCTCGACGAGGGCGAGGTGCGCGCCCGCGCGCACCGCACCCGCGAGGCGTTCGACCGGGCCGCGGCCGCCCACGGGACCACCGCCCGGGTCTACTACGCCGGCAAGGCGTTCCTGTCGACCGAGATGGTGCGCTGGGTGCGTGAGGAGGGGCTCAACGTCGACGTCTGCTCGGGCGGCGAACTCGCGGTCGCACTCGCCGCGGGCATGGAGCCCGCCCGCATCGGTTTCCACGGCAACAACAAGCGCGTCGCCGAACTCACCCGCGCCGTGCGCGAGGGCGTCGGCACGATCATCGTCGACAGCCGGATCGAGATCGAGCGGCTCGCGCAGGTGACCGCCGGCCTCGGCGTCGTGCAGCCCGTGCTGCTGCGCGTGAACAGCGGCGTGCACGCCGAGACGCACGCGTTCCTCGCCACCGCGCACGAGGACCAGAAGTTCGGGTTCGCGATGGAGGACGCCGCCGACGCGGTCGCCCGCATCCGCGAGATCCCGGGCCTGCGCTTCGTCGGCCTCCACTGCCACATCGGGTCGCAGATCTTCGGGGTGAGCGGCTTCGAGGAGTCCGCGGCGCGCGTCATGGACCTCCACGCGCGGCTCGCCGAGACCGAGGACGTGCCGCTGCTCAACCTCGGCGGCGGCTTCGGCATCGCCTACACGTCCATCGACGACCCGAGCCCGATCGAGGACCTCGCGGACGGCATCGTCGCGGCCGTGGCGCGCGAGAGCGCCGCCCGCGGCATCCCCGTCCCCGCCCTCGCCTTCGAGCCCGGCCGCGCCATCGTGGGCACCGCCGGCGTGACCCTCTACGAGGTCGGCACCACGAAGCCGGTGCGCGTCGACGAGGACCACACCCGGCTCTACGTGAGCGTCGACGGCGGCATGAGCGACAACGCCCGCACCGCCCTCTACGGCGCGGCGTACTCCGCCCGCATCGCCTCCCGCACCAGCGACGCCGCGCCGGTGCTCACCCGCGTCGTCGGCCTCCACTGCGAGTCGGGCGACATCGTCGTCGAGGACGAGTACCTGCCCGGCGACGTCGCCCCCGGCGACCTGCTCGCCGTGCCCGCCACCGGCGCCTACTGCTTCTCACTGTCCAGCAACTACAACCACGTGCCCCGCCCGCCCGTCGTGGCGGTGCACGAAGGGACCTCGCGCGTCATCGTGCGCGGTGAGACGGTCGACGACCTCCTCGCCCGCGACGCCGGGGTCGCCGACCGGGAAGGGAAGGCATGATCGACTACCGCAACCTCCGTGTGGCACTGCTGGGGGCGGGGGCCGTGGGGTCCCAGGTGGCGTCGCTGCTGCTGCGGCACGCGGACGAACTCGGCGACCGCGCCGGGGCGACGCTCGAACTCGCGGGCATCGCGGTCCGCGACGTCGACGCGCCGCGCGACGTCGACCTCCCCAAGGAGCTGTTCACCACCGACGCGGAGTCGCTCATCGTCGGCGCCGACATCGTCATCGAGCTCATGGGCGGCATCGAGCCGGCACGCACCTACCTGCTGCAGGCCATCAACTCCGGCGCCGACGTCGTCACCGCCAACAAGGCCCTGCTCGCCACCCACGGCACCGAGATCTTCGAGGCGGCGGACCAGGTCGGCGCCGAGGTCTACTACGAGGCCGCCGCCGCCGGCGCCATCCCCATCATCCGCCCGCTGCGCGACTCGCTCGCCGGCGACCGGGTCAAGCGGATCATGGGCATCGTCAACGGCACCACGAACTACATCCTCGACCGGATGGACGCCGAGGGCGCCGAGTTCTCCGACGTGCTCGCCGACGCGCAGCGCCTCGGCTATGCCGAAGCCGACCCGACCGCCGACGTCGAGGGCTACGACGCCGCGCAGAAGGCGGCGATCCTCGCGTCGCTCGCGTTCCACACCACCGTGCCGCTGGACGCCGTCCACCGTGAGGGCATCACGCAGATCGACAAGGCCATGATGGACGCCGCCCGCAACGCCGGGTACGTCATCAAGCTGCTCGCCGTGTGCGAGCGGCTCACCGGCGAGTCGGTCGCGTCCGCATCCGGCGAGGCCATCTCGGTGCGCGTCTACCCGGCGCTCATCGCCCGCACCCACCCGCTCGCCAGCGTGCACGGCGCGAACAACGCCGTGTTCGTCGAGGCGGAGGCGGCCGGGTCGCTCATGTTCTACGGCGCCGGAGCCGGCGGCGTGCAGACCGCGTCGGCCGTGCTCGGCGACGTCGTCTCCGCCGCCCGCCGCCACATCGCCGGGGGCGTCGGGGTCGGCGAGTCGACCCGCGCGAACCTGCCGGTCCTCGAGATCGGTCACGCCGTCACCCGGTACCAGATCACCCTCGAGGTGGAGGACCAGCCGGGTGTGCTCGCGACGGTCGCGGGCATCCTCAGCGAAGGACGGGTGTCGATCGCCACGGTCGAGCAGACCGTCATCGACCCGGCCACCGGCGCAGCATCCGGGATCGACACCGAGACCGGTGCGACCAGGGCGCGGCTGGTCATCGGAACGCACAAGGCACGAGAGCAGGACCTGAGCGAGACCGTGCAGCGGCTCGCCGAGAGCGGCGTCGTCGAGCGCGTCGTCTCGGTCCTGCGGGTGGAAGGAGACTGAGATGGCACACGTCTGGCGCGGAGTCCTCCGCGAATACGCCGACCGGCTCGGGGTCACGGAGACCTCGAACGTCGTCACCCTGGGGGAGGGCGGCACGCCGCTCATCCCGGCGCCCGCGCTCTCGCGCATGACCGGTGCCGACGTCTGGGTGAAGTACGAGGGCATGAACCCCACCGGGTCGTTCAAGGACCGCGGCATGACCGTCGCGATCTCCCGCGCGATCGACCACGGCGCCAAGGCCGTGATCTGCGCCTCGACCGGCAACACGTCCGCCTCCGCGGCGGCCTACGCCGCGCACGCCGGCATCCGCGCCGCGGTGCTCGTGCCCGAGGGCAAGATCGCGATGGGCAAGCTCAGCCAGGCCGTCGCCCACGACGGCTCGCTCATCCAGATCCGCGGCAACTTCGACGACTGCCTCGAGATCGCCCGCGAGCTCGCCGACAACTACCCGGTGCACCTGGTGAACTCGGTCAACCCCGACCGCATCGACGGCCAGAAGACCGCCGCCTACGAGGTCGTCTCGCAGCTCGGCGACGCCCCCGACTTCCACTTCATCCCCGTCGGGAACGCCGGCAACTACACCGCCTACACCCGCGGGTACCGCGAGGAGGCCGAGCGCGGCGTCTCGACGAAGGTGCCCCGCATGTTCGGGTTCCAGGCCGCCGGGTCCGCGCCGCTCGTGCGCGGCGAGGTCGTCAAGAACCCGGAGACCGTCGCCAGCGCCATCCGCATCGGCAACCCCGCCTCCTGGCAGCTCGCCCTCGAGGCGCGCGACGCGACCGACGGCTGGTTCGGCGCGATCGAGGACGACCGCATCCTCGCCGCGCAGAAGCTGCTGGCCGGCACCGTCGGCGTGTTCGTCGAGCCCGCATCCGCCATCTCGGTCGCCGGCCTGCTCGACCGCGCCGAGGCGGGCGTCATCCCGCAGGGGGCGAAGGTCGTGCTCACCGTCACCGGTCACGGCCTGAAGGACCCGCAGTGGGCCCTCCGCACGGCCGACGGCGGCGAGGTCACCCCCACGGTCGTCGACGCCACCGTCTCCGAGGTCGCCTCGGTGCTCGAGCTCGCACGCGCCGGAGCGCAGGCGTGACCCAGGCCGCGCCCGCCGTGCCGGTGGGACGCAGCGTCGCCGTCCGGGTTCCCGCCACCAGCGCGAACCTCGGACCCGGGTTCGACACCCTCGGCCTCGCGCTGAGCGTCTACGACGAGCTCACCGTCACCGCGCTGGAGCCCGGTCGCCTCGAGATCGAGGTCACCGGCTCCGGCGCGGAGGACGTGCCGCGCGACGCGACGAACCTCGTGGTCCGCGCCATCGCGTACGCGTTCGACGCCGTCGGGCAGCCGCTGCCCGGCCTGCGCCTCGAGGCGCGGAACGTCATCGCGCACGGTCGCGGCATGGGGTCCTCCGGCGCCGCCGTGGTCTCCGGCATCCTCGCCGCCAAGGGCCTGCTCGAAGGCGTCGTCGACATCGACGCGGACACCCTGCTGCGCCTGGCCACCGAGATGGAGGGGCACCCCGACAACGTCGCGCCCGCCCTCTTCGGCGGCCTCACGATCGCGTGGATGGACGAGAAGGGCCCGCAGCACAAGAAGCTGCTCGTGCACCGCGGCGTCGCACCGATCGTCTTCGTGCCCGAGTTCACGATGTCGACCTCCGAGGCGCGCGGGCTGCAGCCGCTGCAGGTGCCGCGCGAGGACGCCGTGTTCAACGTGTCGCGCTCGGCCCTGCTCATCGCGGCGCTCACGCAGAGCCCGGAGCTGCTCATGGCCGCCACCGAGGACAAGCTGCACCAGCACTACCGCGCGGCCGCGATGCCCGAGACCGACCGGCTCGTCCGGGCCCTGCGCGCCGCCGGGTTCGCCGCGGTCGTCTCCGGTGCGGGCCCCAGCGTCCTGGTGCTCGCCGACGGCCCCGGCCGACGCCTCGAGGCCGCCCGCGTCGCCGCCGAGCACACCGACACCCCGTGGGAGTCGCTCATGCTCGCCGTCGACTTCAAGGGTGGTACAGTGAGGGACAACACGGAGGGTGCCACGTAACCACGTGAATCTGGCCTCCGTCGCAATTCTGCGAACCCGCGCTCATCCCCGTATCTGATGAGGGAACCCGGCACGCTGCCTCGGATCCAGTTGAGGCCTCTGCCCGAACCCGACGACGTCGATCGGTGATCAGCGCACTTCCACACGTTCACAAAGGGAGCACTCGTGGAGTCCATCTCCGAGATCCAGACCACCCAGCCCAGCACCGATGACAACGCCGCATCGACTGTGAAGGCCGGTTCCACCACGCAGGACGCGGCCCCCGCCGCAGAGACCGCCGCCCCCGCGGCGGAGGCGGCCGAGGCCCCCGCGAAGGCGCCGCGCAAGCGCGCCCCGCGCCGGGCCAAGAGCGCCGACGTCGAGGCCGCTGCCGCCGCGGACGCCTCGCCCGCAGCGGACGCCGCGCCGGCCGCCGCGCCCACGGCGGACGCCGCCGCCGCGCCGGAGGCCGCCACCACGGCCGAGGCGCCCGCCGCCGACGCCGAGCCGGCGCCGGCGAAGACGACCCGCGCTCGCGGCACCCGCTCGCGTGCGAAGAAGGCCGACGCCGAGCAGCCCGCGGAGCCGACCGCCACCGAGACCCCGGCCGCCGAGCAGGACGCCCCCGCCGAGCAGGCGGAGCAGGCGCCCAAGGCCGAGAAGGCCCCCAGGGCCGCGAAGTCGAAGGCCGCGAAGTCGGCCGAGAAGCCGGAGACCGCCGAGCAGGCGGAGTCGGCCGAGAAGCCCGCCGAGACCGCGCCCGAGCAGCCCGCCGAGGCCACCGGCGACCAGCCCGCCGAGACCGGCGAGCAGGGCGAGGGGGAGGGCGGCGGCCGTCGCAGCCGCAGCCGGAGCCGCAACCGCAACAAGCGCGGCGGCGAGAACAAGGACACCCAGAACGGTCAGGGCCAGCAGCAGCAGCAGCCTGCCGCCGACAGCGACGACGAGGGCCAGCAGGGTCGTGGTCGCGGACGCAACAAGCGCCGCGGCAACAGCACCGTCGACGAGTTCGAGCCGGAGATCGGCGAGGACGACGTCCTCATCCCGATCGCGGGCATCCTCGACGTGCTGGACAACTACGCGTTCGTGCGCACCAGCGGCTACCTCCCCGGCCAGAGCGACGTCTACGTCTCGCTCGGCCAGGTGAAGAAGTACAACCTCCGCAAGGGCGACGCCGTCGTCGGCGCCATCAAGCAGCCCCGCGAGGGCGAGCAGCAGGGCCGGCAGAAGTACAACGCGCTGGTCAAGGTCGACGCCGTCAACGGCCTCTCCCCGGAGGACGCCGCCGGCCGTGTCGAGTTCGGCAAGCTCACGCCCCTCTACCCGCAGGAGCGCCTGCGCCTGGAGACCGCGCCGGAGAAGCTCACGCAGCGGATCATCGACCTCGTCGCGCCGATCGGCAAGGGCCAGCGCGGTCTCATCGTCGCGCCGCCCAAGGCCGGCAAGACGATCGTGCTGCAGCAGATCGCCAACGCGATCGCGCAGAACAACCCCGAGGTCCACCTCATGGTCGTGCTCGTCGACGAGCGCCCCGAGGAGGTCACCGACATGCAGCGCACGGTGAAGGGCGAGGTCATCGCCTCCACCTTCGACCGTCCCGCCGAGGACCACACCACGGTCGCCGAGCTCGCCATCGAGCGCGCCAAGCGCCTCGTGGAGCTGGGCCGCGACGTGGTCGTGCTGCTCGACTCGATCACCCGCCTCGGCCGCGCGTACAACGTGTCCGCGCCCACCAGCGGCCGCGTCCTCTCCGGCGGTGTCGACGCGTCGGCCCTGTACCCGCCCAAGCGCTTCTTCGGCGCCGCGCGCAACATCGAGAACGGCGGCTCGCTCACCATCCTCGCGACCGCGCTCGTCGAGACCGGCTCCAAGATGGACGACGTCATCTTCGAGGAGTTCAAGGGCACCGGCAACAGCGAGCTGCGCCTGTCGCGCCAGCTCGCCGACAAGCGCATCTTCCCGGCGGTGGACGTCAACGCGTCCTCCACCCGTCGCGAGGAGATGCTGCTCTCGGCCGACGAGGTGAAGATCACCTGGAAGCTCCGCCGCGCACTCGCCGGCCTCGACCCGCAGCAGGCGCTCGAGGTCGTGCTCGGCAAGCTCAAGGAGACGCAGTCGAACGTCGAGTTCCTCGTGCAGATGCAGAAGTCGATCCCGGCGCCCGCCGCCGGCGGCCACGCGCACGAGAACACCATCCGCTGATCCGGCCGTGTCCGAGCACGGCATGTTCGCCTCGGTCGAAGCACTGATCGAGGAGCACCGCGCGGTCCAGGAGGAACTCTCGGACCCCGCGGTGCACGCCGACGCCGCACGCGCCAAGCGCGTCAACCGGCGCTATGCCGAGCTGTCGCGGATCGTGAAGGCGCACGAGGAGTGGCGGACCGCATCCGACGACCTCGCCGCGGCGCGCGAACTCGCCCGCGAGGACGCCGCGTTCGCGGAGGAGGTGCCGGCCCTCGAGGAACGGGTCGCCGAGGCGCAGGAGAAGCTGCGGCGCCTGCTCATCCCGCGCGACCCGGACGACGCCCGCGACGTGATCATGGAGATCAAGGGCGGCGAGGGCGGCGCGGAGAGCGCGCTGTTCGCCGCCGACCTGCTGCGGATGTACCTGCAGTACGCCGCGTCGATGGGGTGGAAGACCGAACTCCTGGAGCGCACCGAGTCCGACCTCGGGGGCTACAAGGACGTGCAGGTCGCCATCAAGGGCACCTCGTCCGACCCGGCGCAGGGCGTCTGGGCGCACCTGAAGTACGAGGGCGGGGTGCACCGCGTGCAGCGGGTGCCCGCGACCGAGTCGCAGGGCCGCATCCACACCTCCACGACCGGTGTGCTCGTCTTCCCCGAGGTCGATGAGCCGGAGGAGATCCACATCGACCCGAACGACCTGAAGATCGACGTCTTCCGGTCGTCCGGTCCCGGCGGCCAGTCGGTGAACACGACCGACTCGGCCGTGCGCATCACGCACCTGCCGACCGGGATCGTCGTGTCGATGCAGAACGAGAAGTCGCAGCTGCAGAACCGCGAGGCCGGGATGCGGGTGCTGCGCGCCCGGCTGCTGGCGCGGCAGCAGGAGGAGCAGGCGGCCGCCGCGGCGGATGCCCGCAAGTCGCAGATCCGCGGCATGGACCGCTCCGAGCGCATCCGCACCTACAACTTCCCGGAGAACCGCATCGCCGACCACCGCACCGGGTACAAGGCGTACAACCTCGACCAGGTGATGGACGGCGCGCTCGGCCCGGTGATCGAGTCCCTCATCGCCGCCGAGGAGGAGGAGCGGCTCGCCGCCCTCGCCGGCGAAGCCTGACCCTCTCACCGCCCCGGTTCACCCGTCGCAAATGACGGGTGTTCGGCGTTCCGACCCGTCATTTGCGACGGATGAACAGCGAGCGCCGCCATCCGTCGCGGAGGGGAGTCACCAGACGGGGGGATGCGGGAGGGGGCCGCGGGCGGCCTCGAGCTGCGCGGCCAGGGCGATGATCGCGGCCTCGCCGCCCGGACGGCCCACGAGCTGCACGGACACCGGATGCCCGGACGGGTCGAGGGTGACGGGCACCGTGATCGCGGGGAGGCCCGCGACGTTCACGAAGCTCGAGTACGGGGCGTATTCCACCTGCTGCATGAAGTTCCGCTCGGCATCCACCGGGTCGAACGAACCCACCGGCTGCGGTGGCAGCGCGAGCGCGGGGGTCAGGACCGCGTCGTACCCCGCGAAGGCCGTCACCGTCTCGCGCTCGAACGCGGTCGCCGCGGCCAGCCCGCCGAGGAGCGTCGGCGCGTCGAGCGCCCGGCCCTCGCGCACGAGCCAGGCCGTGATCGGCTCCACCCGCCCGAGCTCCGCTTCGGAGAGGGGGAGCCGGGCGGCGCTCGCCCGCCACAGCACGGCGAACAGGTCCGCGTACCCCCGAGGCGCCCAGGCCGCGTCCTCGACGACGTGCCCGAGCCCGGCGAGCACCTCGGTCGCGTGCGCCCATGCCGCCCGGGCGTCCGGATGCAGGCGGATGTCGGCCGCCTCGTCCCACGGGGACACGGTCGTCACGCCGACGCGCAGGGCGCCCGGCGCAGAAAGCGCCGCGTCCAGGAACGGCCCCGAGCCGGGGGCCGCCGTCGCGAACCGGTACGGCCGTGCGCCGACGAGCACGTCGAGGAGCATCGCGGCGTCGGCGACGTCGCGGGTGATCGGACCGTGCACGGCGAGCCCGCCGGTGGCGTCCATGCCGGCCCCCACCGGAAGCCGCCCGCGCGACGGCTTCAGCCCCACGACGCCGACCGTGGCGGCCGGGATGCGGATCGACCCGCCCCCGTCGGAGCCGACCGCCGCCGGCAGGAGTCCCGCCGCCACCGCGACGGCGGCGCCGCCCGAGGAGCCGCCGGCGCCGTGCCGGGGATCCCACGGGTCGCGCGCGGGCGGCGCGACGGCGGACTCGGTGTAGCCGGTGAGGCCGAACTCGGGCGTGTTCGTCTTGCCGAGCGAGATCGCGCCGGCGTCGTCGAGGAGGAGCGCTGCCTCGTCGGATGCGGCGGGCACGAAGCCCGCGCGGACGGCCGAGCCGAACCGCGTGGGCACCCCTGCGCGCGCGACGAGGTCCTTCTCCGCCGACGGGAGTCCCCAGAGCGGACCGGTGGGGGCGGATGCGGCGAGCGACTCCGCGCGCTCCCTTGCGGCATCCGCCGTCACCTCGACGAACGCGCCGAGCGCGTCCGGTCCGGTGTCGAGCCGCCGGATGCGGTCGAGGGCGTGCTCGACGAGCTCGTGCGGCCGAAGTTCGCCGCGGCGCAGCGCCGCCAGCTGCTCGCGGGCGGTGAGCTCGTGCAGCACGGTCAGATGACGTATTCGGGCGCCGTGAGGATCGCCCGGGTGTCCTCGCCGGCCTTGCGGGTGCGGGCCTTGGCGGGCACCCCGACGAGCACGCTGTCGGCGGGCGCGTCCTTGGTGACGACGGCGTTCGCGCCGATCGCGCACCGGTCGCCGATGACGATCGGTCCGAGCACCTTGGCGCCCGCGCCGACGACGACCCCGTCGCCGATGGTGGGGTGGCGCTTGCCGCCGTCGCGGGTGCGACCGCCGAGCGTGACGCCGTGGTAGAGCATCACGTCGTCGCCGATCTCGGCGGTCTCGCCGATGACGATGCCCATGCCGTGGTCGATGAAGAACCGCCGGCCGATCGTCGCGCCGGGGTGGATCTCGATGCCGGTGACCCAGCGGGTGAGCTGCGATCCCGCCCGCGCGAGGAACCGCATCCGGCGCCGCCACAGCGCGTTCCAGAGCCGGTGGCCCCAGATCGCGTGCAGGCCGGAGTACAGCACGGCGATCTCCACCCCGCTGCGGGCAGCGGGGTCACGGAGCTTCGCCGCGGCGATGTCCTCGCGCAGGCGTGCGATCGCGCCCACGTCAGTCCTCGCGGAGGTCTTCGAACAGCGCGGTGCTGAGGTAGCGCTCGCCCGTGTCGGGGACGATCACGACGATGTTCTTGCCGGCGTTCTCGGGACGCTTGGCGACCTCGAGGGCGGCCCAGACGGCGGCGCCGCTCGACATGCCGACGAGCAGGCCCTCGCGGGCGGCGAGCTCACGTGCGACGCGCAGCGAGTCGTCGAACTCGACGTCCACGACCTCGTCGATCACGTCGCGGTCGAGGATCGCCGGGACGAAGTTCGGGCCGATGCCCTGGATCTTGTGGGGGCCGGGGTGGCCCTCGGTGAGGATGGGGGAGTCCTTGGGCTCGACCGCGATGATCTGGACGCCGGGGACCTTCTCCTTGAGCACCTGGCCGACGCCGGTGATGGTGCCGCCGGTGCCGATGCCGGCGACGAAGATGTCCACCTTGCCGTCGGTGTCGCGGATGATCTCCTCCGCGGTGGTCTTGCGGTGGATCGCCGGGTTGGCGGCGTTCTCGAACTGGCGGGCCCACACGGCGCCGGGGGTCTCGGCGACGATGCGCTCGGCCTCGTCGACCGCGAGCGCCATGCCCTTGGTGGGGTCGGTGAGCACGAGCTCGGCGCCGAACGCCTTCAGCAGGACGCGACGCTCCTTGGACATGGAGGCGGGCATCGTGAGGATGACGCGGTACCCGCGGGCGGCGCCGACCATCGCGAGCGCGATGCCGGTGTTGCCGCTCGTGGACTCGACGATCGTGCCGCCGGGCTTGAGCTCGCCGGAGGCCTCGGCCGCGTCGACGAGGGCGATCCCGAGACGGTCCTTCACCGACGACGCGGGGTTGTAGAACTCGAGCTTCGCGAGCACCTGGGCGTCGAGGCCCTCGGTGACGGCGTTCAGGCGGACCAGCGGCGTGTTGCCGAACGCGGAGGTGATGTCGGAGTGGATCCCGGGCATGGCGGCGGCCTTTCGGATGACGGGCAGAGCCTGTCCAGCCTAGCGAGCGGGGGCGGGGGAGCGGCCTGTATGACGGAGCGGATTAGGCTGGGTGACCGTGTCCGTCACCGAGCCCACCGACGACGTCGATCTGCGACCGATCCTCACGGATGCGGCGGGCGAGCTCGCCCGTGCGGGTGTCCCCGACCCGCAGGTCGACGCGGAACTGCTGCTCGCGCACGTCCTGGGCCTCAGCCGGGGCGGGCTCCAGGCGGCGATGCTCCGCGGCGACCGGGTGGCGCCCGAGCGGCTGGCGGGCTTCGCCGAACTCGTCGTCCGGCGCGCGTCCCGCGAGCCGCTGCAGCACCTGACCGGCGTCGCGCCGTTCCGCCACCTCGAGCTCAAGGTCGGGCCCGGCGTCTTCGTGCCGCGGCCCGAGACCGAGATGGTGGCGCAGCTCGCGATCGACGGGCTCATCGCCTCGCCCACGCCCGAGCCGGTCGCGGTCGACCTCGGTACCGGTTCCGGAGCGATCGCGCTGGCGCTCGCGACCGAGGTGCCGCACGCCCGCGTGCACGCCGCGGAGAACTCGCCCGAGGCGTTCGTGTGGACCCGGCAGAACTTCGACGAGGTCGGCGCCCCCAACGCGCACCTCGCGTTCACCGATCTCGCGCACGCGTTCCCGGAACTCGACGGCACGGTCGCGGTCGTCGTCTCGAATCCGCCGTACGTCCCGGATGCGGCGATCCCGCGCGACCCGGAGGTGCGCCTGTTCGACCCGCCCCAGGCCCTCTACGGCGGGGAGGACGGCCTCGACGTGATCCGCGTCCTCAGCGACGTCGGGATGCGGCTGCTGCACCCCGGGGGACTGCTCGTCATCGAGCACGCCGAGGTCCAAGGCGCCGCGGTGCGCGGGCTGCTCGCCGAGGCCGGGTGGCGCGCCCCGGCGACCCACCGCGACCTCACCCTGCGCGACCGCGCCACGACGGCCGTCCGCCCCTGACCCTCACACGGCGCGCGGAGGCGCGGTGCGTAGAATGACGGGGCCATGTCCTCCCTCTTCGACTGCAGCGACGAAGCCCAGCTGCTCACCGGAATGCGCGCCGCCCGCCATGCGCTCGGCCGCGGCCAACTCGTCGTGATGCCCACCGACACCGTCTACGGCATCGCGGCCGACGCGTTCAGCCCCTACGCCGTGTCGAAGCTGCTGGAGGCCAAGGGCCGGGGCCGGCAGTCGCCGCCGCCGGTGCTCGTGGCAGGCCTGAACACGGTGCGCGCGCTCGTCAGCGACGTGCCGCCCGTCATCGAGGAGCTCGTCGAGGCCCACTGGCCGGGCGGACTCACGATCGTGCTGCCCTCGCAGCCCTCGCTCTCCTGGGACCTCGGCGACACCGCCGGCACGGTCGCGGTGCGCATGCCGGCGCACCGGCTCGCGCTCGAACTGCTCGAGGAGACCGGCCCGCTCGCAGTCTCCAGCGCCAACCTCACCGGCAAGCCCGCCGCTGTCAGCATCGGCGAGGCGCAGGGGATGCTGAAGGAGTCCGTCGCCGTCTACCTCGACGACGGCCCGAGCAGCACCGGCGTCCCCTCCACGATCATCGACGCCACCGGCATCGCCCACGGCGGCACCGGGCACGTGCGGGTGCTCCGGCACGGCGTCATCCCCGCAGACACCCTCCGCGGCATCCTCGGCGACGCGATGGCGCCGGACGAGATCCCCGGGTCCGCGTGAAGCAGTACCTGATCATCGCCGCGGTCACCGCGGTCATCACCTTCGCGCTCTCGTGGGTGGTGTGGCGCTTCGCGCTGAAGTACAAGATCCATCCGCCCATCCGGGAGCGCGACGTCCACAAGACGCCGACGCCGCGGCTGGGCGGGGTGGCGATGTTCCTCGGGGTCGCCGCCGCCTTCCTCTTCTCCTCGCAGAACCCCGGGTTCGCGTTCATCTGGGCCGACCCGGTGCCGATGCTGGCGGTGCTCGGGGCGACGCTGCTCATCGTGCTCATCGGCGTGGCCGACGACCTCTGGGACCTCGACTGGATGATCAAGCTCGGCGCGCAGTTCCTCGCCGCCGGGATCATCGTCTGGTTCGGCCAGCTGCAGATCTCCTCGCTCCCGATCGGCGGCATGACCGTCGGGTCGAGCTGGATGAGCTTCGCCCTCACCGTGTTCTCCATCGTGCTGGTGATGAACGCGGTGAACTTCATCGACGGGCTCGACGGGCTCGTCGCGGGCGTCTGCCTCATCTCGAACGGCGTGTTCTTCGTCTACTCGTACCTGCTCGTGCGCGACACCGGCGCGAGCACGTACTTCAACATCGCCTCGTTCATCGCGGTGGTCCTCATCGGCGCGTGCGTCGGGTTCCTCCCGTTCAACTGGCATCCCGCGAAGATGTTCATGGGCGACGCCGGCGCGCTCATGCTGGGCCTGCTCATGGCGACCTCGGCGGTGGCCATCACCGGACAGATCCAGCCCGCCATGCTCGACCCCGACCAGCTCGGCCGCTCCCAGCTGCTGGGTGCGTTCATCCCGATCCTGCTGCCGGTCGCCGTGGTGCTGCTGCCCCTCCTCGACTTCGGCCTCGCCGTGGTCCGCCGGCTCCGTGCGGGCAAGTCGCCGTTCTCCCCGGACCGCAAGCACCTGCACCACCGGATGCTGGACATGGGCCACTCCGACCTCGGCGCCGTGCTCATCTTCTACGCCTGGACGGCGGTCATCTCGATGGCGGTCCTGCTCATGTACATCGCGACCCGTGAGGACTGGTTCGGCCAGTACTGGATCGGCGTCGCCTTCGGCCTGGTCGGGATCGCCGCCTGCCTGGTCGTGACCCTGCTGCCCGGCCGCCGTCGTGCACGGCGCCGCCCGACCCCCGTTCCGGAGGCACCGTGACCGACCAGAAGCCCTCGAGCACCCCGATCCTGCGTACGACCCTGCTGTGGTCGGGCGCGGTGACCGTCGTCCTCGCCGTCGCCGGCGCCGTCATCGGCCTCCTCGTCGGCGGAGGGGAGGGGCTCGCGTCCGCGCTCGCCGGCGTGCTCGTCGCAGCGGTCTTCCTCGGCATCACCGCCGGCAGCATCCTCATCGCCAACCGGTGGTTCGGCGACCCGCTGTACGTGCCGATCTTCTTCGGCGTCGTGCTCGGCGGCTGGCTGCTGAAGATCGTGCTGTTCGTCGTCGCCATGCTCATCCTGCGCGGTCAGCCCTGGATCGATCCGCCGGTGTTCTTCGTCGCGCTCGTGGTGAGCGTGCTCGCCTCCCTCGCGGTCGACGTGGTGGTGCTGCTGCGCATGCGCCTTCCCCGGATCTCCACGGAGCTCCCGACGGATCCGGAAGAGGGGGAGCGCACCGACTGACCCCTTCCGTCAGACGGTAGACCGCCTCGGACGGCCAGGATGACCCCGGGAGTTTGATAGGGTTACCTTGCATCCGATCGCAGGCGCCTGCTCGCCTGCGCGGAGTTTCACCGCCCGTCGTCGCAACGGTTGTACCGATGCCCCGAAGCTGGAGCCAGTGCTGTTTACTCAAGCTGCGACTTTGATCGCGAACGCCGAGTCGTCCGACGGCTTCCACGCCCCGTCGATCTGGGAGTTCTTCCCTGACGCCGTCCTCTTCGAGGGGACCGCGTTCGCCATCACGCGAATCAACCTCATCCAGATGCTGGCCACCGCGGTGCTGGTCATCCTCTTCGTCATCGGCACGCGCCGGATGAAGCTGGTGCCCGGCCGCTTCCAGAGCGTCGTCGAGATGGGCCTGGACTTCGTCCGCGTCAACATCGCGCAGGACCTGCTGGGCCGCAAGGACGGCAACCGCTTCCTGCCGATCCTCACGACGATCTTCTTCATGACGCTGTTCATGAACCTGACCGGTGTCATCCCGTTCCTGAACATCGCCGGCACGAGCGTGATCGCGGTCCCGCTGCTGCTCGCGGTCGTCTCCTACGTGATGTTCATCTACGCGGGTGTGAAGAAGAGCCCCGGCAACTTCTTCAAGAACTCGCTGATGCCCTCCGGCGTGCCGTGGCCGCTGTACATCATCATCATCCCGCTCGAGTTCCTCTCGACGTTCATCATCCGCCCGGTCACGCTGACCCTGCGACTGCTGATGAACATGATCGTCGGTCACCTGATGCTGGTGCTGTTCTTCGCAGCCACGCAGTTCTTCGTGATCACGCTCAGCGGCTGGTGGACGGCGCTCGGCGTCGGCACCCTCGCCTTCGGCTTCGTCTTCACCCTGTTCGAACTCCTGGTGGCCTTCCTCCAGGCGTACGTCTTCACCATCCTCTCCGCGGTCTACATCCAGCTCGCGATCGCGGACGAGCACTGACCGGGACGGCTCCGCCGCCCTCAACGAAAGGAAAACACCCGTGGACGCAACTACGGTTCTCGCCCAGGTGACCGGCTCCGTCGCGACGATCGGTTACGGCCTCGCCGCCATCGGCCCCGCCATCGGCGTGGGCATCGTCGTCGGCAAGACGATCGAGGGCGTCGCCCGTCAGCCCGAGCTGGCCGGCCGCCTGCAGGTCCTCATGTTCATCGGTATCGCCTTCACCGAGGCCCTCGCGTTCATCGGTATCGCGACCGGCTTCATCTTCGGCTTCTGATCCCTTTCGATACAAGTAAGGAGACAGGATGCTGAACGCTCTTGTCACCCGCGCTGCCGAGGAGGGTGGGGCGGCTCCCAGCCCGCTGATCCCCGCGGTGTACGACATCGTGTGGTCGGCCGTCTGCTTCGTGGTCATCCTCTTCGTCTTCTGGCGCGTCGTGCTGCCGAAGATGCAGAAGCTGCTCGACGAGCGCGCCGCCGCCATCGAGGGCAACATCGAGAAGGCCGACCAGGCGCAGAAGCAGGCCGAGGCCGCGCTCGAGCAGTACACCGCGCAGCTCGCCGAGGCGCGCACGCAGGCCGGTGAGATCCGTGAGGCCGCCCGTGAGGACGGCAAGAAGATCGTCGCCGAGGCGAAGGAGCAGGCTGCCGCCGAGGCCGCCCGCATCACCGCCCAGGCCAGCGCGCAGATCGAGGCGGAGCGTCAGGCGGCACTCGTGTCGCTGCGCGCCGAGGTGGGCTCGCTCGCCCTCGACCTCGCCGGCGGTGTCATCGGGGAGAAGCTGAAGGACGACGCGACCGCGCAGAACGTGGTCGACCGCTTCCTGGCCGACCTCGAAGCATCCGAGAAGGCGACGAAGTAATGGGCAGCGCGACCACGCACGCTCTGGCTGGCGCTCACGCGGCGCTCGCCCGGACGACCGGTATCGACCTCGGTGTGACCGGGGAGCTGTTCGAGGCCGCGCGTGCCCTCGGCGACAACTCGCACCTGCGTTCGGCCCTGGCCGACTCCGCTGCGACGCCCGAGGCGCGACGCGGCGTCGTGAACGCCGTGTTCGGCGCCTCGGTGTCGCCGGCGACGCTCTCGCTGCTCGGTGTCGTCGTCGACCAGCGGTGGTCCTCGGCCACCGACCTGGTCGACGGCATCGAGGAGCTCGCCGTGCGTGCGGCCTCCGTGGCGGCGCCGCAGACCGACCTCGAGCAGGAGATCTTCCAGGTCGCCGGGATCGTCACCGCGAACCCGGACCTGGAGCTCGCGCTCGGCAGCCGGATCGGCGACCCCGCGTCCAAGGGCGCGCTCGTCTCGTCGATCCTCGGTGGCCGCGTCAGCGAGGCGACGGCGCTCGTCGTCACCTCCCTGGTGCGCAACACCCGCGGACGCCGGCTGCGGCAGCTGCTCAGCGACGCGATGGACGTGGTGGCCGACCAGCGCGGCCGCACGGTCGCGACCGTGACCGCCGCCGCGCCGCTCAGCGACGCACAGGCCCAGCGCCTGTCCGCCGCGCTCACCGAGCGGTACGGCAAGCCGGTCACCCTGAACACCGTGGTCGACCCGACCATCGTCGGAGGCGTGCGCGTGCAGGTCGCCGACGACCTCATCGACGCCAGCATCTCCACCCGGATCGCCGACCTGCGTCAGCGGTTGGCCGGCTAGACGACTTCCCGCCCCACACGGCGGAGACTTTCGGGGCGAGGGCCCCACGAACGAAGGAAGACAATGGCAGACATCTCCATCAGCCCCGACGTCATCCGTGACGCACTGAAGGACTTCGCCGCGGCCTACGAGCCCACGGGGGCCGCGGCCGCCGAGGTCGGCTCCGTCATCGACGCCGCCGACGGCATCGCGCACGTCGAGGGACTGCCGGGTGTCATGGCGAACGAGCTCGTGACGTTCGCGGACGGCACGCTGGGCCTCGCGCAGAACCTCGACGAGAACGAGATCGGCGTGGTCGTCCTGGGCGACTTCGCCGGGATCGAGGAGGGCCAGCAGGTCACCCGCACGGGTGAGGTCCTCTCGGTCGCCGTCGGTGACGGGTACCTCGGCCGCGTGGTCGACCCGCTCGGCAACCCGATCGACGGCCTCGGCCCGATCGAGTCCGAGGGTCGTCGTGCGCTCGAGCTGCAGGCGCCCGGCGTCATGCAGCGCAAGAGCGTCCACGAGCCGCTGCAGACCGGCATCAAGGCCATCGACGCGATGATCCCCGTCGGCCGCGGTCAGCGTCAGCTGATCATCGGCGACCGCCAGACCGGCAAGACGGCCATCGCGATCGACACGATCATCAACCAGAAGGCCAACTGGGAGTCCGGCGACGTCAACAAGCAGGTGCGCTGCATCTACGTCGCGATCGGACAGAAGGGCTCCACGATCGCGTCCGTGAAGGGCGCGCTCGAGGACGCCGGCGCGATGGAGTACACCACCATCGTCGCCGCGCCCGCCTCCGACCCGGCCGGCTTCAAGTACCTCGCCCCCTACACCGGCTCGGCCATCGGCCAGCACTGGATGTACGGCGGCAAGCACGTCCTCATCATCTTCGACGACCTGTCGAAGCAGGCCGAGGCCTACCGTGCCGTGTCGCTCCTCCTCCGCCGCCCGCCGGGGCGCGAGGCCTACCCGGGTGACGTCTTCTACCTGCACTCGCGTCTGCTCGAGCGTTGCGCGAAGCTCTCCGACGAGCTGGGTGCGGGTTCGATGACCGGCCTCCCGATCATCGAGACCAAGGCCAACGACGTCTCGGCCTACATTCCGACCAACGTGATCTCGATCACCGACGGCCAGATCTTCCTCCAGTCCGACCTCTTCAACGCCAACCAGCGTCCGGCGGTCGACGTGGGTATCTCGGTCTCGCGAGTCGGCGGCGACGCGCAGGTCAAGTCCATCAAGAAGGTCTCCGGCACGCTCAAGCTCGAGCTGGCCCAGTACCGCTCGCTCGAGGCGTTCGCGATGTTCGCCTCGGACCTCGACGCGGCCTCGCGCCGTCAGCTCGAGCGCGGTGCCCGCCTCACCGAGCTGCTCAAGCAGCCGCAGTACTCGCCGTACCCGGTGGAGGAGCAGGTCGTCTCGATCTGGGCCGGCACCAACGGCAAGCTCGACACCATCGCGGTGGAGGACGTGCTGCGCTTCGAGCGCGAGCTGCTCGACCACCTGCGTCGCAACACCAAGGTGCTCGACACGCTGCGTGAGACCAACGTGCTCGACGACGACACCGTCGCCGAGCTCGAGAAGGCCACCGACGCCTTCATCCTGGAGTTCCAGGCCGGTGACGGCCAGGCCATCGACGCACCCGGCAACGAGCAGTTCGCCGCCGCGTCGGAGGATGACGTGAACCAGGAGAAGATCGTCAAGGGCCGCCGAGGCTGAGCCTCCGGGAACCGTAACCATGGGCGCACAACTCCGGGTCTACAAGCAGAAGATCTCTTCTGCGCAGACCACCAAGAAGATCACGAAGGCGATGGAACTCATCGCGGCTTCGCGCATCCAGAAGGCGATGGCGCGCGTGCGCGCGTCCTCGCCGTTCGCCCGCGCGGTGACGCGTGCCGTGTCGGCGGTGGCCACGTACTCCAACGTGGACCACCCGCTGACCCGCGAGCCCGAGGTGATCCGCCGCTCCGCGGTGGTCATCTTCACCTCGGACCGCGGGCTCGCCGGTGCGTTCAACTCGCAGATCCTGCGCGAGGCGCTGGAGCTGGCGACGCTGCTGCGCGAGGAGGGCCGCGAGCCGGTGTTCTACCTCGTCGGCCGCAAGGCCGTCGGCTACTTCCAGTTCCGCAAGATGGCCGCGGCCGCCGAGTGGACCGGTGACACCGACACTCCGCAGTTCAGCACGGCGGAGGAGATCTCGAGCACCCTGCTCGAGGCCTTCAACCGCGGCGGCGAGAACGACGGCGTGGACGAGATCCACCTCGTGTACAACCGCTTCGTCAGCATGATGACGCAGTCGCCGGAGACGGTCCGCCTGCTCCCGCTCGAGGTCGTCGAGGCCTCGGACGAGCCGGCATCGGGCGCCGTCTACCCGCTGTACGAGTTCGAGCCGGATGCGGAGACCGTCCTGGACGCGCTCCTGCCGGTGTACATCCAGAGCCGCGTCTTCAACGCCCTCCTGCAGTCCTCCGCGGCCAAGCACGCGGCGACGCAGAAGGCGATGAAGTCGGCCAGCGACAACGCCGACAAGCTCATCACCGACTACACCCGCCTGCGCAACAACGCGCGTCAGGCCGAGATCACGCAGCAGATCGCCGAGATCGTCGGCGGTGCCGACGCCCTGGCGTCCGGCAAGTAGAGAACAAGGAAGAAGACCATGACCACCACCGCTCCCGCCGAGCAGACGGAAGCCGCCGTCGTCGGGCGCATCGCGCGCGTGACCGGCCCCGTCGTCGACATCGAGTTCCCGCACGACGCCATCCCGGACATCTACAACGCCCTGAAGACGACCATCGTCATCGGCGAGTCCTCGCAGGAGATCACGCTCGAGGTCGCGCAGCACCTCGGCGACGACCTCGTCCGTGCGATCGCGCTGAAGCCGACCGACGGTCTCGTCCGCGGCCAGGAGGTGCGCGACACCGGCGGCCCCATCACGGTGCCCGTCGGCGACGTCACCAAGGGCAAGGTGTTCAACGTCACGGGTGACGTGCTGAACGCGCCCGACGGCGCCGCCATCGAGGTCACCGAGCGCTGGGGCATCCACCGCAAGGCGCCCAGCTTCGACCAGCTCGAGTCGAAGACCCAGATGTTCGAGACCGGCATCAAGGTCATCGACCTGCTCACCCCGTACGTGCAGGGTGGCAAGATCGGCCTCTTCGGTGGTGCGGGCGTCGGCAAGACCGTCCTCATCCAGGAGATGATCCAGCGCGTCGCGCAGGACCACGGTGGTGTGTCGGTGTTCGCCGGTGTCGGTGAGCGCACCCGTGAGGGCAACGACCTCATCCACGAGATGGAGGACGCGGGCGTCTTCGACAAGACCGCCCTCGTCTTCGGCCAGATGGACGAGCCGCCGGGGACGCGTCTTCGCGTCGCCCTCTCGGCCCTGACCATGGCCGAGTACTTCCGCGACGTCCAGAAGCAGGACGTGCTGCTGTTCATCGACAACATCTTCCGCTTCACGCAGGCGGGTTCCGAGGTGTCGACGCTGCTCGGCCGCATGCCCTCCGCCGTGGGCTACCAGCCGAACCTCGCCGACGAGATGGGTGTGCTCCAGGAGCGCATCACCTCGACGCGCGGTCACTCGATCACCTCGCTGCAGGCGATCTACGTGCCCGCCGACGACTACACCGACCCGGCGCCGGCGACCACGTTCGCGCACCTCGACGCCACGACCGAGCTCTCCCGTGAGATCGCGTCGAAGGGTCTGTACCCCGCCGTCGACCCGCTGACCTCGACGAGCCGCATCCTCGACCCGCGCTACATCGGCGCCGACCACTACCGCGTGGCCACCGCCGTGAAGCAGATCCTGCAGAAGAACAAGGAGCTGCAGGAGATCATCGCGATCCTCGGTGTCGACGAGCTCTCCGAAGAGGACAAGATCGTCGTGTCGCGTGCACGCCGCATCCAGCAGTTCCTCTCGCAGAACACCTACATGGCGAAGAAGTTCACCGGCGTCGAGGGCTCCACGGTCCCGATCAAGGAGACCATCGAGTCGTTCGACGCGATCGTCAAGGGCGAGTTCGACCACGTCGCCGAGCAGGCCTTCTTCAACGTCGGCGGCATCTCCGACGTCGAGGCCAAGTGGGCGCAGATCCAGAAGGAGAACGGCTGACATGCCGCTGAAGGTGAGCCTGGTCTCCGCGGACGCGGAGGTCTGGACCGGTGAGGCGTCGCTCGTCGTCGCCAAGACCGTCGAGGGCGAGATCGGGTTCATGACCGGTCACGAGCCCGTGCTGGCGATCCTCGCCGACGGCCAGGTCCGGATCACCGAGACGAGCGGTTCCAAGGTCGTCGCCGACGCCCGGGACGGCTTCGTCTCGGTCGAGCACGACGAGGTGACCATCGTCGCCGGACACGCGGCGCTCGTCTCCTGACACCACCACCCGCACGCACGCCGCCCGTGATCCACGGGCGGCGTGCGTCGTTTCATGAAGGACCCGGATGCTGATCCTGCTGCCCCCGTCCGAGACGAAGCGTCCCGGCGGTGACGGTGCCCCGCTCGACCTCGACGCGCTCGCGCTGCCGTCGCTCCGGCCGCAGCGCGCGGCCGCCGTCGAGGCGCTCGTGGCGCTCAGCGCGGACGAGGACGAAGCCGCGCGGGTGCTGAAGCTCAGCGCACGACAGCGCGGCGAGGTGGCGGTGAACGCGGCGCTGCGGACGTCGCGCACGATGCCGGCCGTGGACCGCTACACCGGTGTGCTCTACGACGCCCTCGCGGCGGAGGGTCTCGACGCCGCGGCCCGGGCCTGGCTCGGCGCACACGTCATGATCCACTCCGCCCCGTTCGGCCCGGTCGGCGCGCTCGACCCCGTGCCGGCCTACCGCCTCGCGGCGAACGCGGCGCTCCCGGGGCTCCCGCCGATGCGGCGGTTCTGGGCGGCGCCCGTATCCGACGCCCTCGCCGCGACGGCACCCCGGTTCGTCCTCGACCTCCGCTCGGAGGCCTACGCCGCGCTGGGTCCGGTCCCGGCCGGCCTTCCGTCCGTCTACGTCCGTGTCGTCACGGCGGGCCCCGACGGCGCGGTGCGTGCGCTCAACCACTTCAACAAGGCGACGAAGGGGCGGCTCGTCCGCGACCTCGCCGGGCTCCGTGCGGACGTGGCCGACCCGGCATCCCTCGCCGCCGTGCTCGAGCAGGCGGGATGGCGGGTCGAACCGGCCGCGGGGGAGTGGCGACTGTTCGCGCACGTATGACGCGAATGCTGAACAAACGCCGTGAGGGTCGCTAGCATGGGGCCGCGAGCGGTGCGCTCGCGACCCGCGGCCGGGCACCGGCCCTGACGACAGGATCACGACGCATGTATTACGACGACGGTTCGGGAGCGGCCTTCCTGGCCTTCCTCCTGATCCTCATCCCCATCCTCCTGATCACCGCGCTCATCAGCTACGTCATCAGCGCCTTCCTCCTCATGCGGATCTTCGACAAGGCGGGCGTGCAGGGCAAGTGGCGCGCCTGGGTGCCGGTCTACAACTGGCTCGTCTTCTCGAAGCTCGGCGACTTCTCGCCGTGGGTCGCGCTGGGCGTCGTGCTCGGTGCCGCCGTCCTCAGCCAGGTCCCCGTCATCGGCTGGCTGCTCGTGCTCGTCGAGTACGCGATGTACATCGTGATCGCGTGGCGCGTGGGCCAGAAGCTGGACAAGGAGTGGTACTTCCTGCTCCTGTGGCTGATCCCCGGCCTCGGCGCCCTCATCTGGCTGGCGATCCTCGCGTTCGACTCCTCGCGCTGGAACAGCGCGATCCGTCCTGCCCCGTGGGCGTCCACGTTCCTGGCCGACAAGACCGTCTGGCAGGGGATCCCGCAGCAGGCATCCGCCGCGCCGGCGGCCGGCGCCCCCGGCGCGTACCCGCCGCCCGCCCCCGGCGCCTACCCGCCGCCGGCCGCAGGCACCGCCCCCGGTGCCTACCCGCCCCCGCCCGCCGCACCCGCCGGTGGGGCAGCCACCGGTGACGTGCCGCCGGCGCCGCCCGCACCGCCGTCCGACCCGGAGGCGCCCCGCCCCTGAGCCGACCCAGGAGCCCCCTGCCCGCGCAGGGGGCTCCTTCGCGTGTCGGAGGGAAGTCGCCCCGGCGCGGTCGGACTAGGATGTGAGGACGCCGCCGTGCTCTGCGGCGCCCGCAGGACTGCCGAGAGGACCCCCGTGCCCGACACGACGACGCGCGTCCACGACGTCGCACTGCCGTCCGGGGCACTGGAGCTGCGCTGGGCCGCCGCGACGGACGTGGGCCGCCGCCGGGAGGTCAACCAGGACGCCGTGCTGGCCGCCTACCCGCTGTTCGTCGTCGCCGACGGCATGGGCGGGCACATCGGCGGCGAGATCGCCAGCGCCCGCACCGTCGCGCGGCTCGAGGCCGTCGTCGACGGCGGCAACGTCAGCACCAAGGCGATCGAGAAGGCCCTCGCACGCGCGGTGAAGGACATCGCCGCGCACCCCGAGGCGACCGACGACGGCACCGGCACCACCGTCACCGGCGTCTTCCTCGACCTCAGCGGCGCCGAACCGCACTGGGTCACCCTGAACATCGGCGACTCCCGCGTGTACCTCCTCCGCGACGACAACCTCGTGCAGATCACGACCGACCACTCGGTCGTGCAGGAGCTCGTCGCCGCCGGGCGCCTCAGCCCGGAGGAGGCGGAGAACCACCCGTACGGCAACGTCATCACGCGGGCGGTCGGCCCGAGCGAGAGCGTGCGCCCCGACTACGTGCGCCTCGACGTCGTCGACGGCGACCGCTTCGTGGTGTGCTCCGACGGGCTGACCAAGGAGCTCACGGACTACGGCATCCAGCACTTCCTCCGGGAGCATCGCGACCCGGCGGAGGCCGTCGAGGCGATGCTCGACGCCGCGCTCGAGAACGGCGGGCGCGACAACGTCACCGTGATCGTGCTCGACGTGTCCCGCCCCGCCTGACACCCGTCCTCCCCAGCGCCCGAGACGCCCCGCGCCGTCCACCTCCCGCCGGCGTCGTCGCCCGCGGCCCTCGGCCCGCGGTGCACTGGAGGGCATGCACGACGAGCGCACCGTCCGGGTTCCCCCGCCACCGCCCGCTCCGGCCAGGTCGGGCGTGCCGGTCCTCGCCGCGATCGTCCCGGTCATGGGCGGTGTGCTGCTGTTCGTCCTCACCGGCTCGCCTTTCGCGCTGTGGTTCTGCGCGCTGGCGCCGGTCATGGCGGCCGCCACCTATATCGACGCCGGGTTCGCCGCCCGGCGGGCCCGGCGGCGCGACGACGCGCACCGGCGGAGGACGCTGACCCACGCCCGTGCCGAGCTCGCGGCACTGCGCGACGCCGAGCGCGCATCGCGGTGGGCGGCCGAACCCGACCTGCTCCGGCTCACCACCGACCGCGCCGAGCCCTGGCGGCCCGTCCCGGCCCGCGTCGAGACGCTGGTCGTCGGCCGCGGCACGGTCGCCGCCGGCATCCGGCTGACCGGTGACGACCGGGCGGTGTCGGTCCTCCGGGCCGAGGCCGAGACCCTCGACGACGCGCCGCTCGCGGTGCCGATGACGGCCGGTATCGCGGTCGTCGGGCCGTCGGTGCTCGCCGAGGCGGTCGCGCGCGCCCTCCAGGTGCAGGTGCTGTGCCGGCTGGCGCCCGGTGCGGTGTTCGCCGACGGACTCGACGAACGCTGGGCCGCCGCCGTGCCGCACACCCCGCCGGCGCCGCGCCGGCTCGTCGCCGCGCCGCCGTCGGCACCCGGCGACATCGGCGTCGTCGCACTCCCGCCGGGTGTGCCGCCGCCTCCGGGATGCGCCGCCGTCCTCACCCTGACCGGACCGGACACCGCGCACCTCGACCACGACGGACGCATCGTCCCGCTGTGCGTCGAGGCCGTCTCCACCGCGCAGGCCCGGGCGGTCGTCGCGGCACTCGCCGAACGGGCGCGGACGGCGTCGCCCGCGACGCGGTTCCCCGCCGGCGTGAGGTTCGGCGACCTGCCCGCGGCGACCGGAGGACTCGCGGTCCACCTGGGTGCCACCGCCGACGGCCCGTTCCGACTCGACCTCGTCGCCGACGGCCCGCATGCGGTCGTCGCCGGCATCACCGGTGCCGGCAAGAGCGAGCTGCTCACCAGCTGGATCACCGGGATGGCAGCGGGTCGCGGCGTCGAGGAGGTCACGTTCCTGCTGGCCGACTTCAAGGGCGGCACCGCGTTCGACCGGCTGGCGGGGCTGCCGCACGTCACCGGCGTCGTCACCGACCTCGACGACCGCGGAGCGCGGCGCGCGATCGAGTCGCTCCGCGCGGAGATCCGGCACCGGGAGGCCGTGCTCGCCGCAGGCGGGGTGCGTGACGTCGGCGACCCGGCCGCCGGGCTGCCGCGCCTCGTGATCGTGGTGGACGAGTTCGCGGCGCTGCTGCAGGCCGCCCCCGAGCTCGGCGCGGTCTTCACCGACGTCGCCGCACGTGGCCGTGCGCTCGGCATGCACCTCATCCTGGGCACGCAGCGCGCGTCCGGCGTGGTCCGGGACGCGCTGCTCGCGAACTGCCCGCTGCGGGTGAGCCTCCGGGTCACGGATGCGGCGGACAGCCGCTTCCTGCTCGGCGGCGACGACGCGGCGGTCGAACCCGAACACGGGGTCGCCCACATCCGCGTCGCCGACGCCGCACGCGCGACGCGGGTGCGCATCGCGCTCACGGGCGACCACGACATCGCCGCGGTCGCCCGCGCCGCCGCCGGTGGGGCGCCGCCCCGGGCACCGTGGCTGCCCCCGCTTCCCGACCGTCTGCCGGCGGACGGCGTGCCCGCCTCGCCGGACGGGTTCGTGCTGGGGATCGCCGACGAGCCGGCACGGCAACGGCAGGGACCGCTGCTCCTGCGGCACGGCGACGGCGGGCTCGCGGTGATCGGCGGTCCGGGCTCCGGCCGCAGCGGACTGCTTCGTGCACTGGCGGCGCAGGACCCGGGCGCCCTCGTGCTCCCGGCCGACCCGGAGGCCGCATGGGACCTGCTCGCCGCGGAGGACCCCGCCGCGCCCGGCTCGCTCCTCGTGTGCGACGACCTCGACGTGCTGCTCACCAGGTTCCCGCCCGATCACGCCGCGGCCGTCGCGGACCGGATCACGACGATGGTCCGCGCCGGCGGCAGGTGCCCGGTGATCGCCGTCGGTCGCATCGGCGGCCCGGCCGCGCGCCTGGTCGACCTGTGCGGACGGCGGGCGGTGCTGCGGCTGCCGTCGCGTCTGGACCACGTGAGCGCCGGCGCCGAGGTCGCGACCCACGACCCGCACGCACCACGCGGACGCGGCACCGTCGACGGCACGGCCGTGCAGTTCCTCGACGCCCCGGGAGCACCTCCGGCCGTCGCGCCGGTCGTCGAACGGTGGCGGCCGGTCCCGGGTGTGAGCGGGCTCGTCCTCTCGGGCGGCGGCCGCGCCCGCGGCATCCGCGACGCGCTCCACGCGCTGGGGGCGACGGTCACGGCGCCCGGGGAGGCCGGATCCGCCGACGGACCCGTGCGTGTAGTCGTCGGTGACGTCGACCAGTGGCAGCGGTCGTGGCAGGAGCTGGCCGCGGTCCGCGCGCACGGGGAGCTCGTCGTGGACGCCGCGTGCGGCGGCGACTACCGACTCCTCACCGGCGACCGGGCCCTGCCGCCGTACTGCGCACCCGGTCGAGGTCGCGCCTGGCTGCTGGACGGCGCCGGCCGTCCCCGACGCGTGCTGCTCCCCGGGGCGGACGCGGGCGGCGCCGCAGGTCGCGTCCGCTGGTGACGGTGGGACGACGGGCCGGTCGTGCGCAACCGCCTGCGGTCGGTGCCGCAAGGGAGCAGGATGGAATCATGCCGATTCAGCCGTATGCATCCCGTCCCTGGCTCGCCTCGTACGCGCCCGGCGTGCCGGCGGAGATTGACCGGCCGCTGCAGACGCTCCCCGACATGCTCGCGGCGAGTGTCAAGGCGTACGGCTCGAAGACCGCGCTGGAGTTCTTCGGCCGGACCACGTCGTACCGGCTCCTCGGGGAGCAGGTCGACCGCGTCGCGGAGGGACTACGGCGTCTCGGCCTGCGCCGCGGCGACCGGGTCGCCCTCATCCTCCCGAACTGCCCGCAGCACGTCGTCGCCTTCTCCGCCGTGCTGCGGCTGGGCGCCGTCGTCGTCGAGCACAACCCGCTCTACACGGCGCGGGAGCTGCGCCACCAGTTCGAGGACCATGGCGCGCGGTTCGCGATCGTGTGGGACCGCGTCTACGACACGGTCGCCGAGTTCCCGTCCGACGTGCGGCCCGAGCAGCTCATCAGCGTCGACATCACCACCGCGCTGCCGCTCTCGAAGCGGATCGCCCTGCGGCTGCCCCTGCCCGCCGCGCGCGCGGCCCGCGCGAAGCTCGGCACGCCGCCGACCGCACGTCGGCCCCGTACCTGGGAGTCGCTCCTGGACAACCGGCGCATCTCCCGGCGCGTCCCGCGTCCTGCGCTGGAGGACACCGCGCTGCTGCAGTACACGAGCGGCACGACCGGACAGCCGAAGGGCGCGATCCTCACGCACGCGAACCTCTGCGCGAACGCGTTGCAGGGCCGCGCCTGGGTGCCCGGCCTCGTCGACGGCGAGGAGACGTTCTACGGGGTGCTGCCGCTCTTCCACGCGTACGGCATGACCCTGTGCCTCACGTTCGCGATGAGCATCGGCGCGAGACTCGTGCTGTTCCCGACGTTCGACCTCGACCTCGTCACCCAGGCGGCGAAGACGAGCCCGCCGACGTTCCTGCCCGCCGTGCCGCCGATCTACGACGCGCTGGCCCGCGCCGCGTCCCGCGGCACGATCGACCTGTCCAGCGTGCGCTTCGCGATCTCCGGCGCCATGAGCCTGCCGGTGGCGACCATCCGCCGCTGGGAGGAGGCGACCGGCGGCCTGCTCGTCGAGGGGTACGGCATGACCGAGACCTCCCCGGTCGCGCTCGGCAACCCGATGGGACCCACCCGGCGTCCCGGCACCGTCGGGGTGCCGTTCCCCGGCACCGACATCCGCGTCGTCGACCCGGCGGATCCGACCGTCGACCTGCCCGCGGGGGAGCAGGGCGAACTCCTCATCCGCGGTCCGCAGGTGTTCGCGGGGTACTGGAACCGCCCCGCGGAGACCGCCGCCGTGCTGCTGGAGGGCGGATGGCTCCGCTCCGGCGACATCGCCCTCGTCTCCGAGGACGGCTTCGTCACGATCGTCGACCGGCTGAAGGAGCTCATCATCACGGGCGGCTTCAACGTGTCACCGAGCGAGGTGGAGAACACGCTCGAGACGCACCCCGACGTCGAGGCGGCCGCGGTCGTGGCCCTGCCGCGGCCGGACGGGAGCGAGACGGTCGCGGCGGCCGTCGTGCTGCGCGAGGGCGCCGCCGCCGGTCCGGATGCGCTCCGCGACTACTGCCGCGCGCACCTCGCCGCGTACAAGGTGCCCCGACGCGTGGTCATCATGGACGAGCTGCCGCGCTCGCTCGTGGGGAAGGTGCTCCGCCGCGAGGTGCGCGAGCGGATCCTCGGGGACTGAGCCGGGCTCAGACGGTCGCGCGGATCGCGCCCACCGGGGCGCCGCCGCCGGTCAAGGTGAGCGGCAGGTCCGCCAGCGCCCGCTCGACGTCGGCGGAGGGAAGGGCGCCGGCCTGCTCCAGGAGCCGGAGCGCGACCACCGCCCCGACACGGGTCGAGCCGTCGAGCGTCTTCAGCGCGACCGTCGTGCCGTCCGGGGCGACCATGACCATGACCCCCTCGGCGCCGGTCTTCGCGAACGCGCCGGTCCGCTCGATCACGAGCGTGTCGGGGCTGCCCGGTCCGGCGATGGTCCACGGCGAGTTCCGCACCGCGGCGAGCAGGGTCGCGCCGTGGCGGTGCAGCGCGAACGGTGAGCGCTCCGACGCCGTGCCCATCCGGTGGAGGGCGCGGGCGAGCCCGGTCAGCGAGACGGCGTGCACGGGCGCGCCGCATCCGTCGGTGGCGCTCGCGGCCGGCCGCTCACCGGTCAGCCGCTCCACGACCTGCAGGACGTGCTGCTGCAGCGGGTGCGACGGGTCGAGGTAGCCCGCGGTCTCCCAGCCGTTCGCGCGGCAGGCGAGGAGCATGGCCGCGTGCTTGCCCGAGCACTCCATGCGGATGCGGGAGGCCGGGGCGTGGTCGCGCACCATCTCGTCGCGCGCCGCGCGGTCGATCGGCCACGCCGCCGGGCAGCCGAGGTCGTCCTCGGTGAGTCCCGCCGCGGTGAGGATGTCGCGCACCAGCGCGACGTGCCGCTCGGTGCCGGTGTGGCTCGCGGTCGCGATGCCGAGGTGGTCACCGTGCAGGTCGGCCCCGGCCGTGAGGCACGCGAGCGCCTGCAGCGGCTTGAGGGTGGACCGCGGCAGCACCAGCGCCGACGGGTCGCCGAGCGTGCGCGTCGTGGTGCCGTCGGGCGCGATGACCACGGCGGACCCGGCGTGCCGGGACTCGACGAAGCCGCTGCGCTCCACGACGGCGAGCTCGGCGGCGGCGGACACGGCGAACGTCTGAGGCATCCTCCCAGCCTACGGCCCGTGCCAGACTGGCCGCATGATGGGCGAGCACCGCTACGAACTCACGAGCGTCTGGACCGGCAACCGTGGCACCGGGACCTCCGGCTACCGCGACTACGACCGGTCGATCACGGTCGAGGTGGCCGGCAAGCCCGAACTGCTCGCGTCGAGCGACACGCCGTTCCGCGGCGATCCGACCCGGTGGAACCCGGAGGACATGCTGATGGCCGCGCTGTCCGAGTGCCACCTGTTGTCGTACCTGCACGCATGTGTGGGCGCCGGCGTCATCGTGGTGTCCTACCGCGACCGCGCGACGGGCGTCATGCGTGAGGACGGGAAGGGCGGCGGTGCGTTCGTCGAGGTCGTGCTGCATCCCGACGTGGTCGTCGCCGACGCCTCGATGGTCGAGGCGGCCGAGGCCGCGCACGCGCAGGCGAACGCGTGGTGCTTCATCGCGAACTCGGTGAACTTCCCGGTGCGCCACGAGGCGACCGTCGTCGCCGCCTGAGCGGATCCGGGTCAGCGGCGCTCGTGCGGGAGCACCTGCTTGATGCGCTCGATCGCGCCGTGCGCGGGGACCTCGTTGTAGGTGCCGGCGAGCTCCTGCCCGGACAGGCCGTGGATCGCCGCCATGATGTCGTCGGTCGCGAGTCGACGCGCCTTGCCCGAGGACGCCGGACCGTGCGGGGTGAGATCCAGCGGCTCGCCGAACCTGATCGTCACGCGGGGGCGCAGCCGCGGGAACCTCGCGCCGACCGGCATCGCCTCGTTCGTGCCGATGAGCCCCACCGGCACGACCGGCGCGCCGGTCTGCAGCGCGAGGAACGCGACACCGGTGCGCCCCTTGTAGAGCCGGCCGTCGAGCGAACGCGTGCCCTCCGGGTAGAGCGCGATGGCCTTGCCCGCCTCCAGCATCCGCTTCTGCTGGTCGAGCGCGTCCAGCGCCGCCTGACCGGCACCGCGCTCGACGGGGTTCGCGCCGAGGGCGGTGAAGAACTCGCGGGAGATCCAGCCCTTCAGCCCCTTGCCGTCGAAGTAGCTCGACTTCGCGAGGAACTGCACCGGGCGCGGCGACGCCAGCGGGATCGCGAACGAGTCGATGAACGACAGGTGGTTGCTGGCGAAGATCACCGGGCCCTGCTTGGGCACGTGCTTCCTGCCCTCGATGCGCGGCATGTAGAACAACCGGGCGAGGGGTGCGATGACGTACCGGCCGAGCATGTACGCGAAGCCGACATCCGTGACGGGCTTGGCCTCGGCGGTCCGGGCGGTGGGCTCGATGGGATCGGGACGCTCCGCTGAAGTCACCCCACGACGATACTCCGGTTCGCATGCCGGTCCGTGCATGGGGGTTCCCAGCGCGCACAGAAGCGGATGCGGGATGATGGGGGAGTCCTTTCTCCCGAACGAATGAGGTCACCCGTGCGCGTCCGACCGATCGCCGCCCTGTCCGTCGCCGTCGCGGCGGTGCTCGCCCTCGCCGGCTGCGCCGCGGGCGACGCCGAGCCCGACCCGACCGCGAGCACCGTGGCGAGCCTCGACCTGTGCGCCGACGTCGCCGAGTCCGGCGCCGCATCCGAGGCCGTGGAGGTCTCCGGCGAGGTCGGCGCCGAGCCGACCGTGACCTTCGCCGCGCCCCTCGAGGCGGAGACGCTCGAGCGCACCGTCGTCGTCGAGGGCACGGGCGAGGAGATCGCCGAGGGCGACTACGTCACCTACGCCGTCGCCGCATACGACGCGCAGAGCGGCGAGCTGCTGGAGAGCGCAGGCTACGCGGCCGGCGAGATCGCGCCGGCACCGATCGTCGCGGGCAGTGTCCTCGGCGACGCGCTCGGCTGCGCCACCGTCGGCACCCGCGTGACCGCGGTCACCGCCGCCACCGAGTCGAGCTCGGCGGCGGTCTACGTCATCGACCTGCTCGGCGCGGTCCCCGCCGACAAGTGGTGCCAGCCGGTCGAGCCGACCGATCCGGCCGCGTTCCCGACCGTCGAGTTCGGTGAGGACGGCGCCCCGACCGTGACCGTGCCGGCCGTCGAGCCCCCGTCCGAGGTCACCCTCGAGGTGCTCACCGAGGGCGACGGCGAGACCGTCGAGGCCGGCGACGACGTGACGGTCGACTACCACGGTGTGAAATGGTCCGACGGCACCGTCTTCGACTCCAGCTGGGACCGCGGCGAGCCCGCCACCTTCGCGACCACGCAGGTCGTCGCCGGGTTCGGCAACGCCCTCGTCGGCCAGAAGGTCGGCTCCACCGTCCTCGTCTCGATGCCCCCGTCCTGCGGCTACGGCGCCTCCACCGGCCACGAGCTGCAGAACGAGACGCTGATCTTCGTGATCGACATCCAGGCCGTCGACCAGGGCTGATCGTTAGGCTGAGCGGATGCGTCGCGTCCTGATCCTCGGTTCCACCGGCTCCATCGGCACCCAGGCCCTGGACGTGATCCGGGCCAACCCCGGTCGCTTCACGGTCGTGGGCCTGGCCGCGGGCTCCGACCGCGACGGGCTCGCCGCGCAGGCGGAGGCGTTCGGCGTCGAGCACACCGCGCTCGGCGCGGCCGAGGCCGAGCAGCTCGTCCGCGACGTCGAGGCCGACGTGGTGCTGAACGGCATCACCGGGTCGGTCGGGCTCGGCCCGACCCTCGCGGCGCTCGAGACGGGGCGGACGCTCGCCCTCGCGAACAAGGAGTCGCTCATCGTGGGCGGCGACCTCGTCACGGCGCTGGCCGCCCCCGGGCAGATCGTGCCGGTCGACTCCGAGCACTCCGCGATCGCCCAGGCGCTGCGCTCGGGCGCGGCGCACGAGGTCCGCAGGCTCGTGGTGACCGCATCCGGTGGGCCGTTCCGGGGCCGGAGCCGCGACGAGCTCCGCGACGTCACGCCGGCGGAGGCGCTCGCGCACCCGACGTGGGACATGGGCCGGGTGGTCACCACGAACTCCGCGACCCTCGTGAACAAGGGGCTCGAGGTCATCGAGGCGCACCTGCTGTTCGGGGTGCCCTACGACCGCATCGACGTGGTGGTGCACCCGCAGTCGATCGTGCACTCGATGGTGGAGTTCACCGACGGCTCGACGATCGCGCAGGCCTCGCCGCCGGACATGCGGCTGCCGATCTCGCTCGGCCTCGACTGGCCGCACCGGGTCGCCGGCGTCGGGACCCCGCTCGACTGGACCGTCGCGTCGTCGTGGACCTTCGAGCCGCTCGACGAGACCGCCTTCCCGGCCGTGCGCCTGGCCAAGCAGGTCGGACGCGCGGGCGGGACGTTCCCGGCGGTGTTCAACGCCGCGAACGAGCAGGCCGTCGACGCGTTCCACGAGGGGCGGCTGCCGTTCACCGGCATCGTCGACACCGTCGCCCGCGTCGTCGACGCGCACGACGCACCCTCGACCCTCACCCGGGACTCGCTCGCCGAGGCCGAGGGCTGGGCGCGCCGCACGGCCGACGCCGCCATCGCCGCGGCCTGAACCCGCCGCTCCCGGCGTCGCATCCGAGGCCACGGGATTCGGAGGTCACCGGATTCGGGGGGTCACCGGATTCGGGGGTGTCACGGAATTCGGGCCGTCACGGGATTCGGAGGTCACCGGATTCGGGGGTGTCACGGAATTCGGCGCGGATCGCCGCATCCGACCCGAATCCCGTGACATCTCCGAACGCCGTCACCGTTGCGGCGGGCAGTCCCCATCACCGGATGCGGCGGGCAGTCCCCATCACCGGATGCGGGCGGGCAGCCGCCAGGACCGGATGCGGCGGTGAGCCGCCGCCGACGAGCGCTCGCGGCCGGACGGTGAGCGCTGCGGATCAGGCCGACGGACGCGTGGGGTCGGAGTCCGGCGTGCGGTCCTCCGGGTACGGCACCGGCCAGTGCGGCTCCGGCACCGGCCAGCCGGCGTCGCGGAGCGCCCGGCGGGCGAGCTCCCGCGCCGAGTAGGGCGTGCGGACGCCGCGGATGTCGCGGTAGTCCTGGTGCCCGGGACCGGCCCAGAGGATCGCGTCACCGTCGCCGACGAGCGCCACGGCCTCGCGGATCGCGCGCTCGGGCGGTGAGGACTCGTGGATCTCCGCGTCGGGGCGGGCGCGACGGGCGCCCTCGAGGAGCGTGGCGCGGATGGCGTCCGGGTCCTCGTGGCGCGGGTGGTGGTCGGTGACCACGAGGATGTCGCTGCCCTCCACCGCGGTGCGTCCCATGTCGTGCCGTTTCGTGGCGTCGCGGTCGCCGTCGGCGCCGAAGAGCATGAGCACGCGGCCGGGGGTCACGTGGCGCACCGCCGCGAGCGTCTTCTCGAACGCGTCGGGGGAGTGACCGAAATCGACGTACACGGCGGGGCCGCGCTCACCCGAGACCCGCTCGGTGCGGCCGGGGAGGTACGCCTGGATGCGGCCGCCGTCGAGCGCGCCGGCGATGCGGTCCCAGGCGAAGCCGCCCTCGAGCAGCATCACGATCGCGAGCCCGGCGTTTGCGGCCATGTGCCGGCCGATGACCGGCACCGTCGTCTCGAGCCGGCCGGCCGGGCCGGTCAGCGCGAAGCGCGTGCCGTCCTGCCGCTCCTCGAGGATCTCGACGGTCCAGTCGGCCTGCACCGTGGGGTCGGCCGCGATGGCGGGCGTGACGATCGTCGTGCACGGCACCTCGCAGCGGGCGACCGCCTCGGCGCCGGCGGCCGAGTCGAGGCAGACGACCGCACGGCGTGAGCGGTCGGGGCGCAGCAGCGGCAGCTTCGCCTCGAGGTACTCCTGCATGTCGGCGTAGTCGTCGAGGTGGTCGTGGCTGAGGTTCGTGAACGAGGCGACGTCGAACACGATGCCGTCGACCCGGTGGCGGCTCAGCGCCTGCGCGCTCACCTCGACGGCCACCGCCTCGACGCCGCGCTCGCGCATCAGCGCGAGCAGGGCGTGGAACTCGCTCGCCTCGGGCGTCGTCAGCCGGGACACGATGACCTGGCCGGCGATGTGCCGCTCGGCGGTGGACGACAGGCCCGTGACGACGCCGAGCTGGCTCAGCATCCCCTCCAGCAGGTGCGAGACGCTCGTCTTGCCGTTCGTGCCGGTCGTGCCGAACAGGAGCGGCAGGTCGTCGTCCTGCCCCGTGCCGTACACCCATGCCGACAGCTCGCCGAGCCGGGCGCGCGGTTCCGCGACGACCAGCACGGGGAGCCCGGATGCGGCGGCGAGCTCGGCGCCCGCCTCGTCGGTGATGACGGCGACCGCGCCGGATGCGGCGGCCTGCGCCGCGAACTCGGCACCGTGGCGGTTGACCCCCTGCAGCGCGACGAACGCCTCGCCGGCCCGCAGGTCGGCGGTGGCGAGGGTGATCCCGGTCAGCCACACGTCGTCGAGGTCACCGATGACGCGCGCTGAGGCGAGGTCGGCCAGGGCGCGGAGGCTCCGCCGGGGCGGGTGCTCCGGGCGCAGCACCGGAGGCAGGGAGGCGGGAGGTTCAGTGCTCGACATGGGCTTCCATTCAACCAGACGGGACGCGCGCCGCCCCTGTGAGCGGAGCGGCGCGCGTCGTGCCTCAGCGGCGGGTCCGGCGGAAGGCCGCGGCGCCGGTGACGAGCCCGGCGGCGCCGAGGACGAGTCCGCCGGCGCCGAGCCAGACGCCGAGACGGTCGCCGTCGGCATCCGCTCCGGCCGCCGTGGCGGAGCCCTCGGCGCCGTGCCCCTCGTGCGCGGCCGCCGCGGGGCCGACCGTCACGACGGGGGCCGGCGCATCGAGCCCGTGCGGGTCGTCGCCGTCCTGGGCGATCTCGGTCCACGCGTGCTCGCCCTCGGTGCAGGTCTGGATCACCGGGAACACGAGCTGCGTGCCCGCGCTCTCCGGCGCGTAGCCGACGCCGAGGGTGAGCTCGGCCCGGAGGCCGTCCGGCACCGGGTCGGCGGCGGTGAACACGACCTCCTCGACCATGCCGGTGCCTCCGCCGCCGCGCACCACCGCGATGTCCCAGCCGGGGGCGACGGTGGGTGCGACCGAGGCGATGCCCGCGGGGATGCCGATGGTGACGGCGGTCGTGGGGGCGCCGTCGCAGCCGTGGCTGAACGCGAAGGCGAGCACGCCGTGCCCGCCGGCGACGGCGGGTGCGTCGGGCGTGACGGTGACGTGGGCGTGCGCCGACTGCGGCACGAGCACGAGTGCGGCGGCGAGGGCGGCCGCGCCGGCGAGCGCGGCGGGGCTGCGGAGACGGGATGCGGACATGGTGGTTCCTCTCGGTTCTGGCGCGCGGGCGAGGGCGCCGCGCGCGCACGGACGACCCGCCGACGGGGTGACGGCGGGATCGGCGGATCCGGGGCGACGCGTCGTCGCGGCGGATCAGCGGGAGAGGAGCGGCGGGGGAGCCCGGCCGTGCCGGGTGCGGGTCCACGCCGCGGGGGCGGGCAGCGCGCACGCGACGGCGACGTGCAGGCGCGGCGCGGGCCGGGGTCGCGGCCGGACGGTCGCGCGGCGGACGGCGCCGCCCAGACCGCGGGCGATCGCGCGCAGGACGCGCGTGCCGCAGCCGATGACCGTGAGCGCCGCGACCGCCGCGGCCAGGTGCGCCGCCAGCATCCCCGGCTCGGGCGGGACGATCCCGCCGGCCGGACCGAGGCCGATGACGCCGTGGTGCGCGACGTGCACCGTGCCGGTCGCGCCCACGGTGAGTGCGGCGAGCGTGTGCAGCGTCGCCTGCGCCCACAGCGCTCCGACAGCCGCGCCGAGGAGGCGCGGGCGACGCGCCGCGAACAGCACCGCCACCGGCCAGGTCAGGAGCGCTGCGACGAGCACGGTCCAGGGGCCGGGCGCCGAACCGCCGCCGAACGTGTGCGACACGGCGGCGAGCAGCACCCCGACCACGGTCGCGGCGCCGCCGCGTGCGACGCGGTGACGGCGGGCCCGCATGGTCCGCTCGTCACGTGTGCGCATGGCAGCACCCTAACGGCTGATTCGAAGGCGCCGAGGCTAGCGTGGGAGCGTGAGCGTCCTCGCCTTCGTCATCGGCATCGTCGTGCTCGTCGTCGGGCTCGCGGTGTCGATCGCCCTGCACGAACTCGGCCACCTGCTGCCCGCCAAGGCGTTCGGCGTGCGGGTCGGCCAGTACATGGTGGGGTTCGGCCCCACCCTGTTCTCGCGCCGGAAGGGCGAGACCGAGTACGGGGTGAAGGCGATCCCGCTGGGCGGCTACATCTCGATGGCGGGCATGTACCCGCCCTCGCCGGGACTCGGCGACCGCGTGCCGGTCGGTGCCGAGGCCGAGGCGACGCAGGATGCGGCGGCGGACGCCGGACGACGGCGGGCGGGGCGGTTCTTCTCGGTCATGGTGCAGGACGCCCGCGCCGCGAACGACGAGACCCTCGTCGGCGCCGACGACGACCGGGTGTTCTACCGGCTCCCGGTGTGGAAGCGCGTCGTGGTGATGCTCGGCGGCCCGATCACGAACCTGCTGCTCGCGATCGTGCTGTTCACGATCCTGCTGAGCGGCATCGGCCTGCAGACCGCGACCGCGAGCGTGGCGTCGCTGAGCGACTGCGTGCCGGCGGCCTCGGGGTCGCAGGCGTGCGCCGCCGAGACCACCCCGGCGCAGGCCGCCGGCCTCGAGCCGGGCGACGAGATCCTCGCGATCGACGGCACGCCGGTGGAGACCTTCGCCGACGCCTCGGCGATCATCCAGTCCTCCGCCGGGCGGCAGTTGAGCCTCCTCGTCGAGCGCGACGGTCAGCAGCGCACGGTCGCGGTCACGCCGGTGGCGGTGCCCGCCGCGGTCGTCGGCGCGGACGGCGAGGAGGTCGAGACCGAGGTCGGCTTCGTCGGGTTCCGGCCCGACAGCGAGTTCGTCCGGCAGCCGGTCTGGTCGGGCGCGGTCGCCGCGGTCGAGAACGTCGGCGCGGTCACCGGGATCATCTGGCAGCTGCCGGTGAAGGTCGCGCAGGCCGCGGGCTCGCTGTTCACGGGCGAGGAACGCGATCCCGACGGACCGCTCAGCGTCGTCGGCGCGAGCGTCATCGCGGGGGAGGCCGCCGCATCCGAGGCCCCGATCATCAACCGGGTGTCGTTCATGATCGGCCTGCTCGGATCGCTGAACATCGCGCTGTTCGTGTTCAACCTCATCCCGCTGCTGCCGCTGGACGGCGGGCACGTGGTGGTCGCCCTCTGGGACGGTGCCAAGCGCACGGCGGCGAAGCTCTTCCACCGTCCGCCGCCGAAGCCGGTCGACGCCACGAAGCTCGTCCCGCTCACGTTCGTCGTGGTGATCGCGCTCGTCGCGATGGGCGCGGCGCTCATCCTCGCCGACCTGTTCAACCCGATCTCGCTGTTCTGAGTCGCCCGCCCGCCCGCCCGCCCGCCCGGCGCCGGCCGCCGCGCCCGACCCGGTGCCGAGCGACCCCCTTTTCAGCGAGCCACCCCTCTTCCGACCGTGGAAAGAGGGGTGGCTCGCAGAAAGAGGGGTGGCTCGCGCGGGGGGAAGGCGGGGATGCGGTCAGTCGCCGACGGGGGTGAGGGCGTGGCCGACGAGCCGCTCCAGCACGGCCATGCCGTCGCGGGAGAGGATCGACTCCAGGTGCCCCTGCACCGACGCGAACGCGGCGCCGCGCAGCCCGTACACGTCGCCGGACGCGTCCGCGGCGACCTCGGCCGGGCCGACGTGCGTCGTGCCGGCGGGCACCCGGGCCGTGAAGGTGTTGTAGAACCCGATGGACGCGGGCTCGCCGAACAGGTCCACCTCGAGCTGCAGGCCCTGGTGCGGACGTGCGAGCGGCTCCAGCGCGATGCCGAGCCGGTGCGCGAGCACCTGGTGGCTGAGGCACACGGTCAGCAGGGGGCGGCCGCCCTCCAGCCGGTGGACGACGACCTCCCGCATCCGGGCGATCCGGGGGCTCTCCTCGTCGCGGGGGTCGCCGGGACCGGGGCCGCACACCACGAGGTCGGCCGCGTCGAGCACCGCGGGCGTCGCATCCGGCCACGGCACGACCTCGACCTCGAGGCCGAGGTGACGCAGCTGGTGGGCGAGCATCGTGGTGAAGCGGTCCTCCGCGTCGACGACGACCGCGCGGTGCCCCGCGAACGGGCCCTCGCCGGTCACGTCCTGCGGGTTCAGCCAGAACGCGGCGAGCCGGCTGTTGCGGGATGCGAGCAGCGCGGCGATGTGCGGGTCCTCCGCGAGCGGGCGCGGCTCGGGCGCGGGCTCGTCCGGATCGGCCTCCGTCACGGGGGCGACGTCGCGCGGGATCGCGCCGATCGCGCCGAGCACGCCGGCGGCCTTGCCGTGGGTCTCGCTCACCTCACCGGCCGGGTCGGAGTGGCGCACGAGCGTCGCGCCGACGGGCACGCGGAGGCGGCCGTCCACGAGGTACGCGGTGCGGATGAGGATGGGCGCGTCGAGGTCGTGGTCCGCGCCGTCGGCGGTCGGGGTGAACAGCGCCGCGACGCCGGAATAGTAGCCGCGCGGGGTGAGCTCGTGGCGGGTGATGACGGTGCATGCGTTCTGCATCGGCGAGCCGGTCACGGTCGGGGCGAACATCGTCTCGCGCAGGATGTCGCGCGGGTCGAGCGTCGAGTGCCCCTCGAGCTCGTACTCGGTGTGGGTGAGCCGCGACATCTCCTTCAGGTGCGGCCCGGTGATGCGGCCGCCGTCGCTGCAGACGGCGCTCATCATCTTCAGCTCCTCGTCGACGACCATGAAGAGCTCCTCGGTCTCCTTGGTCGACTCCAGGAACTCCGACAGCGTCTCGACGGTCGCGCCGCCCGCCGGGTGGCGGAAGGTGCCGGAGATCGGGTTCATCGTGACGACCCCGCCGTGCGCGCGCACGTGCGCCTCGGGGCTCGCGCCGACCGCGACGTGGCCCTCGGTGACGACGAGGAAGGTCCAGTAGGCGCCGCGTTCGTGCTCGAGCAGCGCACGGAACCAGGTGAGCCCGGCCAGGGCCGGGTCGGCGTCGACGGATGCGGTGAAGTCGCGGCGGATGACGAAGTTCGCCCCCTCGCCCGAGCCGATCTCCTCACGGATCACCGTCCGGACCGTCTCGGCGTACTCGTCGTCGGTGACGTCGAACCCGGCGTCGGCGAGCGGGATCGTCGCGGTCGGGAGCGCCGACACGACCTCCTCGCGCGGCAGGCGGCGGTGCTCGTCGACGACGAGGCAGCGCAGCGGTGCGGCGTCGTCGTGGCAGTCGAAGCCGCGCTCGACCACCTGCCGGAACGGCACGAGCGCGAGCACCTCGCGGGGGCGGCCGGCCGCATCCGTCAGCGGGATGTCGGCGAGCCGGTCGACGTCGACGACCTCACCGGTGAGCACCTCGACCCAGCCGGGCTCGCGCGCGATGAGCGCGAACGGCGCGGCGGAGGAGGACAGGTCGGCGAGGACGGCCGAAGCGGTTCCGGTCATGACAGATCTTTCGTCGTGGGAGCGGCCGCCTGACGCAGAAGACCGCCCCGAGGGCGGTCGTGTCGCACGCGCACACCGCCTCAGGCGGTGAGCCACCAGGAGCGGTTCGCGAGCATGGGCCGAAGATACCAGATCCGCGGGGCCGCCCGGCCTCCGGGCCCCGTCCAGACTCCGCGGCGTAGGCTTGGATCGTGCCAGCAGTCAACCTCGGGACCCCGCTCGTCCCCGCGACCCTCGCCCCCCGCCGCAAGAGCCGGCAGATCCGCGTCGGCAAGGTGCTCGTCGGCGGTGACGCGCCCGTCAGCGTGCAGTCCATGACGACGACGAAGACGACCGACATCAACGCGACGCTGCAGCAGATCGCGGAGCTCACCGCCGCCGGCTGCGAGATCGTCCGCGTCGCGGTGCCCAGCCAGGACGACGCCGACGTGCTGCACATCATCGCGAAGAAGAGCCAGATCCCGGTCATCGCCGACATCCACTTCCAGCCGAAGTACGTCTTCCAGGCGATCGACGCGGGATGCGCCGCGGTCCGCGTGAACCCGGGCAACATCCGCAAGTTCGACGACCAGGTGGGCGAGATCGCGAAGGCCGCGAAGGATGCGGGCGTCTCGCTCCGGATCGGCGTGAACGCCGGTTCGCTCGACAAGCGCCTGCTGGAGAAGTACGGCAGGGCCACCCCGGAGGCGCTCGTGGAGAGCGCCGTGTGGGAGGCGTCGCTGTTCGAGGAGCACGACTTCCACGACTTCAAGATCTCGGTCAAGCACAACGACCCCGTCGTCATGGTGCAGGCGTACCGCCTGCTCGCGCAGCGCGGCGACTGGCCGCTCCACCTCGGCGTGACCGAGGCGGGCCCCGCGTTCCAGGGCACCATCAAGTCGGCGACCGCGTTCGGCATCCTGCTCGCCGAGGGCATCGGCGACACCATCCGCGTCTCGCTGTCGGCCCCGCCGGCGGAGGAGATCAAGGTCGGCCTGCAGATCCTGCAGTCGTTGAACCTGCGTGAGCGCCGGCTCGAGATCGTGTCGTGCCCGTCGTGCGGCCGCGCCCAGGTCGACGTGTACTCGCTGGCCGAGAGCGTCACCGAGGGGCTGAAGGACGTCACGGTGCCGCTCCGCGTCGCCGTGATGGGCTGCGTCGTCAACGGTCCGGGCGAGGCGCGCGAGGCCGACCTCGGCGTCGCGAGCGGCAACGGCAAGGGGCAGATCTTCGTGAAGGGCGAGGTCATCAAGACCGTGCGCGAGGCGGAGATCGTCGAGACGCTCATCGCCGAGGCCAACCGCATCGCCGACGAGCTGGGCCCCGACGCCCCGATCGGCACGGCGCAGGTCGTCACCGCGTAACGCCCGCGACGGGCGTGCGCTAGCGTACCGGCCATGCCCGCGCAGTCCCGAGCCGCCCTCGCGCGCCCGGTCGTCGCCGGGATCGTCACCGCCCTCGTCGGGTTCACGAGCTCGTTCGCGGTCGTGCTCACCGGGCTCGACGCGGTCGGCGCGACCCCCGGGCAGGCCGCGAGCGGGCTGCTCGCGCTGAGCCTCACGATGGGCCTCGCCTGCATCGTGCTGTCGCTGCGGTACCGGATGCCGATCACCGTCGCGTGGTCGACGCCCGGTGCCGCGCTCCTCGTCGCGACCGGCGCGGTCGAGGGCGGCTGGCCCGCCGCGGTGGGCGCGTTCCTCGTCACCGCCGCGCTCATCCTGCTGAGCGGACTGTGGTCCGGCCTCGGCACGCTCATCGCCCGCATCCCGCCGGCGATCGCGCAGGCGATGCTCGCCGGGGTCCTGCTGCCGCTGTGTCTCGCCCCGGTGACCGGCATCGTGCTGAACCCGTGGGGCGTGCTGCCGGTGCTCGTCGTGTGGCTCGTCTTCGTCCGGCTGCTGCCGCGCTGGGCGGTGCCGCTCGCCTTCGTCGCCGCGGCCGTGGTCGTCGTCGTGGGGTTGGTGTCCTCGGGGGCCGCGGTCGATCCGGCCGTGCTGCTGCCGCGGGTCGAGCTCACCGCCCCCACGCTCTCGGTCGGCGCGGTCGTCGGCCTCGCGCTGCCGCTGTTCATCGTGACGATGGCGTCGCAGAACCTCCCCGGCGTAGCGGTCATGCGGAGCTTCGACTACCGCGTGCCGTGGCGCGCATCGATGCTCGTGACCGGCGTCGGCACCGCGGTCGGCGCCCCCGCGGGCGGGCACGCGATCAACCTCGCGGCGATCAGCGCGGCGCTCGCCGCCGGCCCCGACGCGGGGGAGGACCGCGGCCGACGCTGGATCGCCGGGGTGTCGACCGGGGTGTCGTACATGCTGCTCGGGCTCGCAGCATCCCTGTTCGCTGCGCTCGTCGTGCTCGCCCCGGCCGCGGTGATCCCCGCCGTCGCGGGCGTGGCACTGTTCGGCGCGTTCGGTTCCGCCGTGCAGCAGGCGATGGCCGATGCGGAGGAGCGGATCCCCGCGGTCGTCACGTTCCTGGTGGCCGCCTCGGGTGTCTCGATCCTCGGGGTGAGCGCCGCGTTCTGGGCGCTGGTCGCCGGGCTCATCGTGCGGACCGTGCTGCGCCTCGGCGGGCGCTGAGCCCCGCGGGATGCGGCGGGTCGAGCGTGCAGCACGACATCCGTGCCTAGGCTCGTCGTCATCGACCACGCGGGGGATGGGGCAGAGATGACCGGCGACGACCGACGTGCCACGGACGACCGGGTCGCATCGCCGACGCGACGCCGCTGGCTGCCATGGACGATCGCGGCGGCCGCGGTCGTGGTGGTCGCGGCCGCCACCGGTGGCATCCTCCTCGCCTCCGCCGGCGGCGATGCGGATGCCGTCGAACCGGGCGCCACGTCCTCCTCGCCCCTGCAGACGCCGACGCCGACGGCCGAGGCGCCCGCGGTCGCGCTCGGGGGCGACTGCGCCGCCGCGCTCACCGACGCCGAGGCCGGCGACATCCTCGGCGAGGCCGCGTCTCCCGAGTCCCGCGTGCGCGTCGGCGACGGCGGCGTCCTGGGCGGTGTCGACTGCGGCTGGACCGGTTCCTCCGGGAACGGCCTCCAGGTGAGCGTCTACCCGGTCGGGGTGGTCCCCGCGGAGGTCCTCGCGCTCGCCGGCCGACAGCCGCAGTGCGACGGCGGCGACCGGTGCGAGTACGCCCAGGTCTTCGGTGAGGCCTGGGTCATGGCCCGCGCGTTCGAGGCGGGCGTGCCCGAGCGGGTCGTGGGGCTCGTCGGGCCCCGAGCGGAGGCCGCCCCGGGCACGCCGGGCGCGCCCGGTGCCGGGGCGTGGATCGTGCCGGACTGCGACGCGTTGCGCGAGGACGTCGCCGCAGCGCTGGGCCGTTCGGACCTGCGGCCGTACGCCGGCGACGCGTCCCCCGCCGGCATGGGCTGGGACGTCCTCACCGCGAACGGCGCCGCCGGGTGGTGCGCGATGCACGGCACCGGCGACGACCGCTACCTCGAGCAGATCTCGGCCGACTTCGGGCCCGGCTCGGCAGGGTTCCCGGATGCCGCACTCGCTGCGGCGGGGGCGACGCCGGTGGACGTTCTCGGCGCCGATCGCGCCTTCCTGCGAGCGGACCAGGGGCCGGAGGGGTCGACCGTCTACGTGGAGGCAGGCGGGAACACGCTGGCCGTCTCGGCTCGATTCCTCGACCAGCAGGCCCTCCTCGGTCTCGCCGGGGACATCGTCGCGGGCCGCCGCTGACCGCATCCCGTCACGGCGCGCGGCGGGGATCCCGCCTCCCGTGAACCTTTTCGCGCATGCCGGACACTACAGGGTGTGAACGATGACGTGGCCACGTTGTGGCAGCAGGTGCGCGGGGGCGATGAGAGCGCGCTGGGGACCCTGTTCGACCTCCTCCAGGACCGGCTCTTCCGGCATGCGCGCCGGATGCTCTCGAACCGGGAGGACGCGAAGGACGCGGTGGTGATCGCGTTGTTCGAGCTGTGGCGCAAGCGGACGTCGGTCCGCGTGGTCGACGGCTCACCGCTGCCGTGGCTGCTGGTGACCGTGACGCACACGGCACAGAACCTGGAGCGCTCCGCCCGCCGCTACCGCGCCCTGATCCACCGGACCCCGGCGGCGGCGACCGTCGCGCCGCCGCAGGCGGATGACGAGACCGGCGTGCTCGCGGCGCTGCGGCGGCTCCCGGCCGCCGAGCAGAGCGTCGTCGTGCTGACCGTCCTGTCCGGCTACCCGGAGCGGGAAGCGGCACAGACCCTGGGCATCCCCGTCGGAACCGTGAAGTCGCGCCTTGCACGAGCGAAGGCGAAGCTCCGCGACGAGATCATCGCAATGGAGGCATCGTGGACCTGAACGACGACCGGCTCAGCCCGAGCGAGCGGGGTGACCTCCGCTCGATGATCACCCGTGGTGCGAAACGCCTGCAGGAGCGGCGCGTGCGCCGGGCCCGCGTGATCGGCGGCGCGGTGGCCGTGGTCCTGGTCGGCGGTGTGACCGCCGGGCTGTCCACCGCGCTCCTCGCGCCCCGCGACCCGATCGCGGCGACCCCGGACCCGACCACCTCGGCGCCCGTTCCGACGCCGAGCGAGACGGTCGACGAAGACCCAGCGCCGGTGTCCGCGTTCGGCGGGGAATGCGTGAACGCGCTCACCGACGACGAGGTGACGGCGCTGCGCGGGGCCGGGATGACCCTGAGTCCGCTGCGCTGGGACTCCGGCGCGATCGCGGTGCCCGGGGGACTGGACTGCCTCTGGGTGTCCACCGATGCCTATGCCGCCGCCAAGGTGTCGCTCGTGGCCTACCCGGAGCGCGTCGTGCCCGATGCCATCCGCGCGGAATACGACGACGGCGACTGCGTCCTGGACGGCGACACCGTCCGGTGCGTGCGCTCCGCGGTGGTCGACGGGACGTGGATCGGCATGCGGGTCGCCGGTGCCGACATCGCGCCGGATTCGGTCGGCGAGCTCTTCGGGCTGGCCACCGCCCGCGCGACGGCGCATGAACCTGCGCGGGCCGCCGTCCGCACCGCGGCGTGGACCGACGCGACCTGCGCGGATCTCGCCGGCCGGATCACGCCCGCCGACCTGGGTGTCGACGAGCTCGTCGTCCGTCCCGAGCCGCCCGTGGTCGAGGGGAACTTCGAACCGCCGGTGGCGATCCTCGCCGGGTACGCGACGGCGTGCACGATCGAAACCGTCTCGGGCTCCGGTGACGCCGCGCAGCACGGACTCATCCGGGCGACAGTCGTCCCGGGCGGTGCCGTCGCCTTCGACACCGTCCGGACGGCTCGCGACGGGCAGGACGTGGCGGTTCCCGGTGCGGCGGAGGCTCGCTGGGTTCCCGGTGCCGACCGCTACGACGGCGCGTGGAACGTGCTCGTCATCACGGACGGCGTGAACGTCATCACCCTCGCCCCCGACGGCGACACGGACCCGGGACGCCTCGCACCGGCGGCCTCCGCGATGCTGGCCGCGGGGTGAGCGCACGGGGCGTCGTATCCCGCAGCGCCTAGACTTGACGCTCGTGGTCACACGTCTCTCCAACTTCTTCCTGCGCACGCTCCGTGAAGACCCCGCCGAGGCGGAGGTCACGAGCCACAAGCTGCTGGTCCGGGCGGGCTACATCCGCCGCCAGGCCGCCGGTGTGTTCGCCTGGCTGCCGCTCGGCCTGCGCGTGAAGGCGCGCATCGAGACGATCATCCGCGAGGAGATGACGGCCGCCGGTGCGCAGGAGGTGCACTTCCCGGCCCTCATGCCGCGCGAGCCCTACGAGGCGACCGGCCGGTGGGACGAGTACGGCGACCTGCTGTTCCGCCTGCAGGACCGCAAGGGTGCCGACTACCTGCTCGCGCCCACCCACGAGGAGGCGTTCACGCTCCTCGTGAAGGACCTGTACTCCTCGTACAAGGACCTCCCGCTGACGATCTACCAGATCCAGGACAAGTACCGCGACGAGGCGCGTCCCCGCGCCGGGCTCCTGCGCGGCCGCGAGTTCACGATGAAGGACGCCTACTCCTTCGACTACACCGACGCCGGTCTCGACGCGTCGTACACGGCGCAGCGGGACGCCTACGAGCGCATCTTCACCCGCCTCGGCCTCGAGTACGCCATCGTCAAAGCGGATGCGGGCGCGATGGGCGGTTCGCGCAGCGAGGAGTTCCTGCACCCGACCCCGGTCGGCGAGGACACCTTCGTGCGCTCCGAGGGCGGGTACGCGGCGAACGTCGAGGCGTTCACGACCGAGGCGCCGGCACCCATCCCGTTCGACGGCCTCCCCGAGCCGGTGATCTTCGACTCCCCGGACACCCCGACCATCGACACGCTCGTCGCCCACAGCAACGCGCACCTCGACGCGCCCGCGCCTGGTGTCGCCGGACCCGCGACCGACGGCGCCACGGCGTGGACGGCCGCGCACACGCTGAAGAACGTCGTGCTCGCCCTCACCCACCTCGACGGTACGCGCGAGCTCGTCGTCGTCGGCATCCCCGGTGACCGCGAGGTCGACGACAAGCGCGCCGAGGTGGCGTTCGCCCCCGCCGCGGTCGAAGCCGCGAACGAGGCGGACTTCGCGAAGCACCCGCTGCTCGTCAAGGGCTACATCGGCCCGTGGTCGCCCGAGGGCGCGGTGCTCGGCGAGGAGTCCGCCACCGGCATCCGGTACCTGCTCGACCCCCGCGTCGTCGACGGCACCAGCTGGATCACCGGTGCGAACATCGACCAGAAGCACGTGCACTCCCTCGTCGCCGGCCGTGACTTCTTCGGCGACGGCGTCGTCGAGGTCGCGAACGTCCGCGAGGGCGACCCGGCACCCGACGGCTCCGGCCCCGTCTCGCTCGCACGCGGCATGGAGATCGGCCACGTCTTCCAGCTCGGCCGCAAGTACGCCGAGGCGCTCGGGCTGAAGGTGCTCGACGAGAACGGCAAGCTCGTCACCGTCACGATGGGCTCCTACGGCATCGGCGTCACCCGCATCCTCGCGATCATCGCCGAACTGAACAACGACGCCAAGGGCCTCATCTGGCCCGCCTCGGTCGCCCCCTTCGACGTGCACGTGGTCGCCACCGGCCGGGACCAGGTGGCGTTCGAACTCGCCGAGTCGCTGTCCGCGCAGCTCGAGGCGGCCGGGCGGGACGTGCTGTTCGACGACCGCCCGAAGGTGTCGCCCGGCGTGAAGTTCGGTGACGCCGAGCTCGTCGGCGTGCCCCGCATCCTCATCGTGGGGCGCGGTGCGGCCGACGGCCAGGTCGAGCTGTGGGACCGCCGCACGGGCGAGCGCGAGGTCGTGTCGGCCGACGAGGCCGTCGCGCGCCTCGCCGGCTGAGACGAGCGCCGCTCCGATCGTGGTGCAGGCCCGCTGACCCTTCGGATCAGCGGGCCTGCGTCGTCTTCCCGGCGCCGCCCCTGCGCTCCATCCGGGCGTAGCGGGTGCGGGCGCCGCAGAACACGCCGTACGCGACGAACCCGGCCCCGACGAGACCGACGAGCACCGGCCCGAGCAGCATCCCGCGCAGCGCGTGGACGGCCCCGTCGAGGCCGCCCGCCGCATCCGGGTCGAGCGTCACGGCGGCCACCGCGAGGAGCACCGCGATGATGAGGAGCGCCGCCCCCTTCGCGGTGTAGCCCACGACGCCGAGGACCGTGACGGTCCGGCCCACCGCGCCGCCCGGGAGGTCCATGACCTTCCGGAACCCGCGCCGGACGCCGATCGCGACGAAGACGATCCCCGCGACCCCGATCCCGAGCCCGACGGCGCCGAGCAACCACGGCCCGCCGGGGAGGGACAGCAGGTTGCGGCTCGCGTCGTGCGCGGTGCGCTCGGACTGCGGCCGTGCGCCGAGCGCGATGGCCGCGGCGAGACCGCCGAGCGTGAGGAACGCGACGGCCTGCCCGGCCTCGGAGAACCGGATGCCCCAGGTCGCCCGATCGCGACCGTGCACCACCAGCGCCGACGAGGCGTGCCACAGCCCGAGCGCGGCGAGGCATGCGGTGAGGATCCACAGCAGCACGAACCCAAACGGGACCTCCGCGATCGCCCGGAACGCGCCGGTGTGCCCGGAGTCCGCCTCGTCGCCGGCGGCGACCGCGATGATGATCGAGCCGATGAGCGCGTGCACCACGCCGGTCGCGGCGTAGCCGGCCCGTGCCACGCGTCGCGCCCACGGCTGGGCGCGCGCCTCGCGCATCGCGTCCGCGGCGGCGTTGTCCATGGCACGACGCTATGGCCGCCCGCGCCTGACGATGCCTCCCTTGACAGGGATGCGGGCCGCGCGCCGCGAATCGTCGCCGGAGCAGTGACGGCAATATCCTGACTCGGTGAGTTCCCCGGACCGGCCCGCGCGCAAGGTGCGCTGGAGCGCACTGCCGGGACTCATGGAGAAGGCGCCGCCGCGCATCCTCGTGCTCGTGGGCCTGGTCATCACCGCCCTCGGCGCCCTCATCGTCGTGCGCCCCCTCGCCTCGCTCGTGCTGCTCGGCGTCTACATCGGACTCAGCGCGATCGCAGCGGGCGTGGTGGAGCTCATCAGCCGCCACGGCACCCCGGAATGGTGGACACGGCTGTTCGGCGTCGCGTGGATCCTCGGCGGACTGTTCGTCATCGTGTGGTTCGGTCGCAACATCGAACTGCTCCCGGTCGCCCTCTCGGTGCTGCTCGTCATCGGTGGGCTCGCGTCCATCGGCGACGCCCTCGGCCGCGGCCGGATCAGCGTCCGCGTCCTCACGTTCGTCTGGGGCGGCGCGCAGATCGCGTTCGGCGTGCTCTCGCGCACCTGGCCCGACGTCACGCTCCTGCTCGTGGCCATCGTGTTCGGGGCGCGCACCGCCGTCTTCGGCGTCACCCTGCTCCTGCGAGGCGCGCGGGCGGCCCGTGCCGCACGGGCGCTGCGTCGCGGCGAGTCGCCGCGGGACGTGCGCCCGCGCTCCCGCGCGGCGCTCGCGTGGGCGGCCGCCGGGCGTTACGTCGTCTCGCTGCTGCTCGTCGGGCTCGTCGCGGGCAGTTGGGGGCTCAACCAGTGGCTCTCCGGCGGTGCGCCGGTCATCGACGCGTTCTACGCGACGCCCGACGAGGTCCCGTCCGGTCACGGGCGACTCATCCGCGTGGGCGACTACAACGGACGCGCCCCCGTGAACGGCGAGGTGCGACGCATCCTGTACACGACGCAGGACGCCAACGGCGCCCCCGCCGTGGCGAGCGCGATGGTCATCACGCCGCTCCCGCCGGACCCCGACACCGACGACAGCGAATCGGGCCCGCATCCCGTCGTCATCTGGAACCACGGCACGACCGGCGTCGCGCGCGGCTGCGCGCCGAGCCTCGCCGACGGGACGGCGACGAAATGGGCGATCCCAGGGCTCGAGCAGGCGCTCGCCCAGGGCTGGGTGGTCGTCGCGACCGACTACAGCGGGCAGGGCGCGGAGGGTTCGTTCCCGTACCTCATCGGCGAGGGGGAGGCGCGCTCGGCGCTGGACGCGGTGCTGGCCGCCGGGGAGATCGACACCGACCTGGTGCTCTCCCCGACCACCGCCGTGTGGGGCCACTCGCAGGGCGGGCACGCGGCGCTGTGGACCTCGCAGATCGCACCGGAGTACACGCCCGGGCTCGACGTCCGCGGCACCGCCGCCCTCGCGCCGGCGGGCGACCCGATGGCGCTCGCCGAGGTGCTGACGCGGCAGAGCGGCGACAACTCGCTGCTCACGATCATGATGTCGTGGGTGCTGGTGCCGTACTCGGAGACCTACGCCGACATCGACCTCGACCGCTACGTCACCGCCGCCGCGCGCCCGATCATCCGCGAGATGACGCAGCGGTGCCTCACCGAACCGGGCGTGGTCGTCTCGGCGCTGACCGCGCTCGGCCTCAGCGAGGACACCCCCATCGACACCGCCGACCTCACGACCGGCCCGATGGCGCGCCGGCTGCAGGAGAACACGCCCACCGGGCCCTGGAACACCCCCATCCTGGTCGCGTGGGGCGCGCAGGACGAGGTGCTGCCGCCCGAGACGCAGGAGCAGCTCGTGACGCGCCTGTGCGAGGCGGGGGAGCGGGTGCGCTGGGAGGTGTTCGCCGAGAACCACCACCAGGACATCCTCCAGCCGCCGTCGCAGCTCATCCCGCTGCTCATGCGGTGGACCCGCACGATCATGGCGGACGACCCGACGCCGCTCCAGCTCGCATACCCGCTCGACGATTGCGGGCGCTGACGGCCCTCAGCCGGAGGGGCGGCCCCGGATCGGGTAACGTAGGAGGGATGTCGGCGCGGTACGCCGACGAGAACTGAAGAGGGAGGCCCACTGTGGACATCGATCTCGGACTGCTGCGCACCGTCGAGCGAGAGAAGGAGATCCCCTTCGAGGAGCTCGTCGCCATCATCGAGCAGGCGATCCTCACCGCCTACGCGAAGCACACCTCCGTGGACGGCGAGCTGCCGGCCGGTGCGCGGGCCGAACTCGACCGCAAGACCGGTCACGTCGCCGTGTTCGTGCCGCTGCGCGACGAGGAGGGCGTGGTCATCGGCGAGGAGGAGTCCACCCCCGAGGACTTCGGCCGCATCGCCGCCTTCGCCGCCAAGCAGGTCATCAGCCAGCGCCTCCGCGACATCGCCGACGACGCCGTGCTCGGCGAGTTCCGCGGCAAGGAGGGCGACATCGTCGCCGGCGTCATCCAGCAGGGCCCGAACCCGCGGATGGTGCACGTGGACCTCGGCACCGTCGAGGCGATCCTGCCCCCGGAGGAGCAGGTGCCGGGCGAGGAGTACCGTCACGGCTCCCGCATCCGCGTCTACGTCACGTCCGTCTCCAAGGGCACGAAGGGCCCCTCGATCACGGTCTCCCGCACGCATCCGGGCCTCGTCCGCAAGCTCTTCGCGCTCGAGGTCCCGGAGATCGCGTCCGGCGTCGTCGAGATCGTCGCCCTCGCCCGCGAGGCCGGTCACCGCACGAAGATGGCCGTGCGCACCGAGGACCCGTCGGTGAACGCCAAGGGCGCCTGCATCGGCGAGCTCGGCCGCCGCGTCCGCGCGGTCACGGAGGAACTCGGCGGCGAGAAGATCGACATCGTGGACCACAACCCGGAGCTCGCCGCCTTCGTCGCGAACGCGCTGTCGCCGGCGAAGGTCACCTCGAGCTTCATCCTCGACGCCAAGACCAAGGCGGTGCGCGCCCTGGTGCCTGACTACCAGCTCTCGCTCGCGATCGGCAAGGAGGGGCAGAACGCCCGCCTGGCCGCGAAGCTCACGGGCGCCAAGATCGACATCCAGCCGGACTCGATCCTGGAGAGCTGAGCGGCCGCCCAGGCGCCGAGGTGTAGGATGGAACCCGTACGGACGTGCGTCGGTTGTCGCACGCGTGCTCCCCGCTCCGACCTCCTCCGGGTGGTCGTGCAAGGCCAGGAACTCGTCATCGACGAGCGGGCCGTGCTCCCCGGGCGGGGCGCGTGGGTGCATCCGACGTCCGAGTGCATGGACACCGCGCTGCGGCGTCGCGCATTCGTACGGGCATTGCGTGTGTCGGCACCGCTTGACACGCAGACCATCGAGAAACGGCTGAATGGCTATGGACACAAAGTGAACGGCTCGAAATGAGACCCGTCCGCGACTAACGGTCTGCCCTGTCTGGGTGGACCCCAGACAGGAGAATTGTGGCAAAACCACGCGTACACGAGATCGCTTCCGAGCTCGGCGTCGACAGCAAGGTCGCCCTCGCGAAGCTGAAGGAGCTCGGCGAATTCGTCAAGAGCCCTTCCTCGACCATCGAACCCCCCGTCGCCCGGAAGCTCCGTGCGGCGCTGCAGGCCGACGGCACGGCGAAGCCCGCTGACGCCGCCGCGCCCGCCAAGCAGGCGCCGCGCCCCGCCGGCCGCCCCGGTCCGGTGCGCCCGTCGGCGCCCGCCTCCGGTGCGCCGACCCCCGGTCCCGCGCGCCCGGCGGCCCCCGCCGCGCCCGCCGCCCCGGCAGCCCCCGCGGCGCCGGCGGCCGCATCGGAGCCGGCGACCCCCGAGGCCGCCAAGCCCGCCGCCCCCGCGGCGAAGCCCGGTCCCGGCGGTGCGCCCACCCCGGCGCCGCGTCCCGGTGGCGCGGCCCCGCAGGCCCCGCGTCCGGGTGGCGCCCCGCGCCCCGGCAACAACCCCTTCGCGTCCTCGCAGGGCATGGGGCAGCGCCCCGCGGGTCCCCGTCCGGGGAACAACCCGTTCGCCTCGGCGCAGGGCATGGGCCAGCGCCCGAACCCCGGCAACATCCCGCGGCCCCAGCCGCCGCGTCCCGGCTCCCCGCGTCCCGGCGCCCCGCGTCCGGGCGGCGCGGGTCGTCCCGGCGGCGGCGGTCGTCCCGGCGCGCCGTTCCAGCAGCGCTCCGGCGGCCCCGGCCGTCCCGGTGGCGGCGGCGGCTTCGCCGGTCGTCCCGGCGGTCCGACCGGCGGGTTCGCCGGTCGTCCCGGTGGCGGTGGCGGCCGTGGCCGTGGTCCCGGCGGTGGTACCGCGGGTGCCTTCGGCAAGGGCGGCGGCAAGTCCAAGCAGCGCAAGTCGCGTCGGGCGAAGCGGCAAGAGTTCGAGATGCGGTCGGCGCCGGTCGTCGGCGGCGTCAACGTCCAGAAGGGTAACGGCGAGATCATCCGCCTGCGCCGCGGCGCGTCGATCTCCGACTTCGCGGACAAGCTCGAGGCGCTGCGCGGCTACACCGTGCAGCCCGGCACGCTGGTGACCATCCTGTTCAACCTGGGCGAGATGGCGACCGCGACCGAGTCGCTCGACGAGGCCACCTTCGAGATCCTCGGTGAGGAGCTGGGCTACAAGATCCAGATGGTCTCGCCCGAGGACGAGGACCGCGAGATCCTCGAGGGCTTCGGTCTCGACCTGGAGAAGGAGCTGGAGGAGGAGAACGAGGACGACCTCGAGATCCGTCCCCCGGTGGTCACCGTCATGGGTCACGTCGACCACGGTAAGACGCGACTGCTCGACGCCATCCGCAACACGAACGTGGTCTCGGGTGAGGCCGGCGGCATCACGCAGCACATCGGTGCGTACCAGGTGTGGACCGAGCACGACGGCATCGAGCGTGCCATCACCTTCATCGACACGCCTGGTCACGAGGCGTTCACCGCCATGCGTGCCCGTGGTGCGCAGGTCACCGACATCGCGATCCTGGTGGTCGCGGCCGACGACGGCATCATGCCGCAGACGGTGGAGGCCCTGAACCACGCCCAGGCGGCGAACGTGCCGATCGTGGTCGCGGTGAACAAGGTCGACAAGCCCGACGCCAACCCCGCCAAGGTCCGCCAGCAGCTGACCGAGTACGGCCTGGTGGCCGAGGAGTACGGCGGCGACGTCATGTTCGTCGACGTCTCGGCCCGTCAGAACACCGGCATCCAGGAGCTCCTGGACGCGGTGCTGCTCACCGCCGACGCCGGGCTCGACCTCACGGCGAACCCGAACAAGGCGGCGCGCGGTGTCGCGATCGAGGCCAAGCTCGACAAGGGCCGCGGTTCCGTCGCGACGGTGCTCATCCAGTCCGGAACGCTCCGGGTCGGCGACGCGATCGTCGCGGGCACCGCGTACGGCCGCGTCCGGGCGATGCTCGACGAGAACGGCGACCACGTCGAAGAGGCGGCTCCGTCCCGCCCGGTCCAGGTGCAGGGTCTGAACTCCGTGCCGCGCGCCGGTGACACCTTCATCGTCACCGAAGAGGACCGCATGGCCCGTCAGATCGCCGAGAAGCGTGAAGCGGCCGAGCGGAACGCCCAGCTGGCCAAGGCCCGCAAGCGCATCTCGCTCGAGGACTTCACCCGCGCGCTCGAAGAGGGCAAGGTCGAGTCGCTCAACCTCATCATCAAGGGCGACGTGTCCGGTGCCGTCGAGGCGCTGGAGCAGTCGCTCCTCGAGATCGAGGTCGACGACTCGGTGCAGCTGCGCATCATCCACCGCGGCGTCGGTGCCATCACCGAGTCGGACATCAACCTCGCGACGATCGACAACGCGATCGTCATCGGGTTCAACGTCCGCCCCGACACGAAGGCCCGCGAGCGTGCCGCCCGCGAGGGTGTGGACGTGCGCTTCTACTCCGTCATCTACAACGCGATCGACGATGTCGAGCAGTCGCTCAAGGGCCTGCTCAAGCCGGAGTACGAAGAGGTCCAGTCGGGTGTCGCGGAGATCCGCGAGGTGTTCCGTTCCTCCAAGTTCGGCAACATCGCCGGTGTCATCGTCCGCAGCGGCACCATCACCCGCAACGCGAAGGCCCGCGTCATCCGCGACGGCGTGGTCATCGCGGACGGGCTGGCCATCGAGTCGCTGCGCCGGTTCAAGGACGACGTCACCGAGGTCCGCACGGACTTCGAGTGCGGTATCGGCCTCGGCAAGTACAACGACATCCAGGTCGGCGACGAGATCGAGACGACCGAGATGGTGGAGAAGCCGCGCGGCTGATCCGAGAACGGTTCGGGGGGCGCCTGCGGGCGTCCCCCTTCCGTCTTGACGAAGGGGAAGAACGATGGCGAGCGAACGACAGGCCCGACTGGCCGACCGCATCCGGGTGCTCATCGCGGAGCGTCTCGAGAAGGGGCTGCGCGACCCGCGGCTCGGGTTCGTGACGATCACCGACGTCCGGGTGACCGGCGACCTGCAGCATGCCTCCGTGTTCTACACGGTGCTCGGCAGCGAGCAGGAGCGCACCGACACCGCGGACGCGCTGCGTGCCGCGACCGGGATGCTGCGCAGCGAGGTGGGGCGCAAGCTCAACACCCGGCTGACGCCGACCCTCGAGTTCATCCTCGACGGCATCCCGGAGAACGCGGGGCACATCGAGGACCTCCTGCGCGAGGCGCGGGAGCGGGACGAGCAGGTGGCGCACCTCGCCGCGAAGGCGCAGTACGCCGGCGACGCCGACCCGTACGCCGCGCCCCGCGACGACGAGGACTGACCCGCCGCACACACGACGCCGGCTCCACCCCTACGGGGGAGCCGGCGTCGTCGTCTTCATGCGCCCGCATCCGGATGCGCACCGCGGAACGACGAACCGGCCCGTCCCCGAGGGGAGCGGGCCGGTCCGGCGAGGCGGCTCAGTGCTTGGGCTGCTTGGGCTTCTGCACGAAGAGGGTCTCGGTCTTCTCGAGCTCCATGCCCTTCGTCTCCGGCACCCGCCACAGCACGTACAGCAGGGAGAGGGCGGCGAAGGCGGCGTACATGCCGTAGGTCAGCGGCAGCGACCAGTCCGACATCACCGGGAACGTCATCGTGATGAGGAAGTTCGCGATCCACTGCGCGCCGGCGGCCACACCGAGCGCCTTGCCGCGGATGCGGCTGGGGAAGATCTCACCGAGCAGCACCCACACCAGCGGGCCCCAGGACGCGCCGAACCCGACGACGAACAGGTTCGCGGCGATGAGCGCGATCGGACCCCAGGCGCCCGGGAGCGAGACCTCGCCGTCGACCTTCACGGCGAAGGCGAAGGCCAGTGCCATGGTGCCCAGCGACACGGTCATGAGCGCGGAACCGGTGAGGAGGATCGGCTTGCGGCCGACACGGTCGACGAGCCAGATCGCGATGAGGGTGACGAGCACGTTGGTGACGCTCGTGATGACGCTGATGAGGAGCGAATCGCCCTCGTCGAACCCGACCGCCTTCCACAGCGTCGTCGAGTAGTAGAAGATCACGTTGATGCCGACGAACTGCTGGAACACCGACAGGATGATACCCACCCAGACGATCGGCTGGAGGCCGAACCGCGGGCCGCGCAGCGTCGCGCCCTTGTTCTTCTTGTCCTCCTCGATGGCCTTCGTGAGGTCCTTCATCGTCTGGTCGAGGTCGACCTCCGGGACCAGGCGCGAGAAGATCTTGCGCGCTTCGTCGGTGCGGCCCTTGGCGATGAGGTAGCGCGGCGATTCCGGCACTGTGAACGCGAGGATGCCGTAGACGGCGGAGGGGATGACGCCGACCAGGAACATCCAGCGCCAGGCCTCCATGCCGAGCCACAGCTCGTTCGACGCGCCGTCCGCGGCGGTGGCCAGGAGCGCGTCGGAGAGCAGGGCGCCGAAGATACCGAGCGTGATGGCCAGCTGCTGCAGCGACGCCAGCGAGCCGCGGATCTGCCGCGGCGCGATCTCGGCGATGTACGCCGGGGCCACGACCGAGGCGATGCCGATGCCGAGGCCGCTGAGCACGCGCCAGACGAACAGGTCGGCGATGCTGAAGGTCAGCGCGGTGCCGATCGACGACACGAAGAAGAGGATCGCGCCGAGGAACATGACCCGCAGGCGCCCCCAGCGGTCGGACAGCGCACCGGCCAGCATGGCGCCGGCCGCGCAGCCGAGCAGCGCGACGGCCACGACGAACCCGGTCAGGAACGCGCTGGTCTCGAACGTGCGCTCGATCGAGTCGACGGCGCCGTTGATGACGGAGGAGTCGAAACCGAAGAGGAAGCCGCCGACCGCGGCGGCGATCGAGAGTCCGATCGCCCGGCGCCCGTACGGGCTGGACATCTTGAATGCACCCGTGGGGAGCGCGTCGCTACTGTTCACGAACGTCAACCCTAACCCCGCGTCCCTGCGTGTCCTGGGGATTGACCTCGGCGCGATTAGCATTGAGGCATGACCGTGCACCTGCTCGGCGCGGCCGAGATCCGCGCTCTGGCCGCCGAGCTGGACGTCACGCCGACGAAGAAGCTCGGTCAGAACTTCGTCCACGACGCGAACACGGTGCGCAAGATCGTGCAGGCCGGGCGCGTCGGCTCCGACGACCGCGTGGTCGAGATCGGCCCGGGCCTCGGCTCGCTGACCCTCGCGGTGCTGGAGACCGGCGCGCAGGTCGTCGCGGTCGAGATCGACGGCCGGCTGGCGGCGCGGCTCGCCCAGACCGCCGCCGCCCACGGGGTGCCCGACGGCGCCCTCACGGTCGTCCACGCCGACGCGCTGCAGGTGACCGAGCTCCCGGGTGACCCGACGGTGCTCATCGCGAACCTGCCGTACAACGTGTCGGTGCCCGTGCTGCTGCACTTCATGGAGACCTTCCCCGCCATCTCGCGCGGCGTCGTCATGGTGCAGGCGGAGGTGGGGGAGCGGCTCGCGGCCCCGCCCGGTTCGAAGGTCTACGGCGCCCCCAGTGTCAAGGCCGCCTGGTACGGTCCGTGGCGGCTCGCCGGCACGGTGTCCCGGCAGGTGTTCTGGCCGGTCCCGGGGGTGGACAGCGTGCTCGTCGGGTTCGAGCGGGATGCGGTCGCCCGCGGCACCGAGACGGAGCGCCGCCGCACGTTCGAACTCGTCGACGCCGCGTTCGGTCAGCGTCGCAAGATGCTCCGGCAGTCGCTCTCGTCCGTGCTCGGCGGGTCGGCCGCATCCGCCTCGGAGGTGCTCGTGCAGGCCGGGGTCGACCCGACCGCCCGCGGGGAGCAGCTCACGGTCGAGGACTTCCTGCGCGTCGCCCGCGTGTCGGCCTAGTCGCCGATCCGCGTCGCGAGGAACCCCGCGAGGTCGCGGATGACCGCGGCCTCCACCGCCGGGGTCGCGCTCGTGTGCGTCATCGGGTACCGCCGCACCTCGGCGGTCCCGCCACCGGCGACGACCGCGGCGCACAGCTCCTCACCGCCGAACGCCACGTCGTCGTACTCGGCGACGGCCGCGAACACGGGCGGCATCCCGGCGATCGTCGTCCGCACCCCGGGCGACACCCACGGGTGGTCGGCCGGCACGTCCGTCCCGAGGTAGCCGCGCAGCTGCTCCTCCCGCGCGAGGCGGGCCTGCGTCGGCAGATCCGGCCGGGTGCGCGCGAGCAGCATCGACGGCACGACGAGTCCGAGCCCGGCGAGCGGGGCGGGCCGGGCTCGCAGGGCGTCGGCCGCGGCGGCGAGCGCGACGGTGTTCGCACCGCTCGAGGTGCCGACGAGCGCGATCCGGGCGGGGTCCACCCGTGGCCCGATCCGTCCGTGGCGGATCGCGTCGAGCACGAGCAGCGCGTCGACGATCGCGGCCGGGTAGGGGTGCTCCGGCGCCAGCCGGTAGTCCACGTCGAACACGGCGAGGCCGGTGGCGCCGGCGAGCGTGTCGACCAGGGCGCGGTCGATCCGGCCCGCGACCTCTCCGCCACCCATCCAGAACGCGCCGCCGTGCAGCCGGACGACCGCCCCCCGCGGCCGGGGCGGCGCGGTCACGGCCACCTCGACACGGAGGACCGGGCCGTCCGGCACACGGGGTGCCGGGCCCCGCGGCGCGGTCCCCGACAGTGCGGGCACGAGGTCGTCGAGCTGGGCCCCGGCCGGGACCTCGACCACGGCGACCTCGCGACTGAGCGGGACGCGCGCGGCCGGGACGAGGTCGCCGACGGTCGCGGCGAACCGGCGCGCACCGATGCGGTCCAGCGCCTCCCGGTGCCGGAGCGCATGCGCGTCCGCCGCGGCACGGGCCCGGCGCACCCGCGCGAGCCAGTCCGCAGGGCTCTCCCGCGCATCGCGGTCGAACCGCGGCGACGGGGCCGACCGCGCACCGTCGGCGGCGAGGGCCTCGAGCAGCATCCCGAGGCCGGCGTCGATCACGCCGCTCACGTCGTCGATCCGATGCTGAGCGCGGGCATGAGCACGATGCGCTCGCACGGTGCGTCGGCGTCCTGGATGCGGGCGATCAGGCGTTCCGCGCCCGTCCGCCCGGATTCCACGAGCGGCTGACGCACCGTCGTCAGTCCGAGTGCCTCGACGAGCTCGCCGCCGTCCCAGCCCATGACCCCGATCATCCCCGGCACGTCCACGCGCAGGTCCCGGAGCCCGGCCAGCACACCCGCGGCGAGCGTGTCGTGGCCGGCCAGCACCCCCACCCGCACACCCTTCGCCATGCCCGCGATCGCGCCCGCCGCCGCGCGGCCGGCCGTGACGTCGCCGGAGCGGGCCGTGATGCAGTGCACACTGCTCTCGGGCACCCCGCAGTCTGCGAGTGCGCGAACGAAGCCGGTCAGCCGACGCTTGCCCTGTGAGATGTAGTCGTTCGAGACCTGCCCCTCGGTCACGTACACGAACCGCTCGTAGCCCTGCGCGACCAGGTGTTCGCTCGCGAGCCGCGCGCCGTGCGACTCGTCGAGGATCACGGAGGTGAACTGCGGATGCGTGGAGTCCACCAGCACGGTGGGCAACGACCGGTCCAGGATGCGGGAGCTGAGCCCCGTGTCCACCGGGACCCCCATGATGATGAGCCCGTCGAGGTCGCCCGAGAACGGCAGCGAGGCCAAGCGGGGGGACGGGGAGCGGCTCGCCGAGGGGTGGTCGAAGACGATCGCCTCCATCCGGTCCGCCCCCACCACGCCGAGGATGCCCTGGAGCCGTGCGGCGTACGACGGGTAGGTGGTGAACGGGGCGATGACCCCGATCCGCTTGCGGCCGAGCCGTGCGCGCTGGTGCGCGATCGCGTGCGGCACGTACCCCAGGCGGTCCGCCGCGTCCAGGACGCGCGTCCGGGTGTCGGCGGAGACCCGTCCGGGACGGTTCATGGCGTTCGAGACCGTGGCGATCGAGACGCCCGCCTCCCGCGCGACGTCGCGGATCGTGATGGCGCCGCTCATGCGCGGTACCGTTCGACGCGGAGCGACCGGCCGCGCTGGAGCGCCGGATCCGGGATGGGTGCCGCGTCCAGCAACGATCGCGTGTACGGGTGCGCCGGGTCGAGGACGACCTCGCGTGCGGTGCCCTGCTCGACGATGCGACCGCGGTACATCACGGCGATGTCGTCGCAGAAACTGCGCACCACGGACAGGTCGTGCGAGATGAACAGGTACGCGATGCCGAGGTCGTCCTGCAGCTCGGCGAGGAGGGTGAGCACCTGGTCCTGGATCGTCAGGTCGAGCGCGCTCACCGGTTCGTCGCACACGATGAGCTCGGGCCCGAGGACGAGCGCCCGCGCGATCGCGATGCGCTGCCGCTGCCCGCCCGAGAACTGCGCCGGGTACCGCGATGCGGCGCTCGCCGGCAGCCCGACCCGGTCGAGGGCGGTACGCACCTCGCGCTGCGCGTCGCGGCGGGTCATCCCGTGCGCGAGCACGAGCGGCTCGGCGAGCGTCGAGCCGACGGTCCGCACCGGGTTGAGCGAGCCGTAGGGGTCCTGGAAGATGATCTGCACGCGCCGGGACAGCGCCCTGCGACGTGCCCGCGGCAGGCCGACGAGCTCTTCGCCGTCGAGCCGGATGCTGCCGCCGACCGGCTCCACGAGCCCGACCACGGCGTTGCCCACGCTCGACTTGCCCGACCCGGACTCGCCGATGAGGCCGAGCGTGCGCCCCCGCCGGACGTCGAGGCCGATGCCGTCGACGGCGGTGTGGGTCGTGTGCCGGCCGCGTTCGTCACGTGCCGGGTACGCGATGCGCAGATCCCGGATCGAGAGCAGCACCGGGGACTCGGGGCGCTCGGCGTGGACGTCGAGCCGGCCCGGGTCGGCGGCGAGCATGGCACGGGTGTGCGGGTGCTCCGGCTGCGCGAAGATCTCCCGCACCGGCGCCTCCTCCACGAGGCGGCCCCCGCGCATGACGACGACGCGGTCGGCGATGTCGGCGACGACCCCCCAGTCGTGCGTCACGAGCAGCAGCGACATGGAGTCGTCCGCGTCGCACAGCTCGTGGAGGAGTCCCAGCACCTCGGCCTGGACGGTGACGTCGAGGGCGGTGGTCGGCTCGTCCGCGATGAGCACCTTCGGTCGCGCGCTGAGCGCCGCCGCGATCACCACGCGCTGGGCCATCCCGCCGGAGAGCTGGTGCGGGTACCGGCGGGCCACGGCTGCGGGATCAGGGATCCGCACGCGTTCGAGGAGCTCCAGCATCCGGGTCCGCGCCTCGGCCTTCGTCCCGCCCTGGTGCAGGCGCACGAGCTGGACGAGGAGGTCGCCGACCCGCATGGACGGATCGAGCGAGGGCTGCGGGTCCTGGGTGATGTAGCCGAAGCTCTCGGCGCGCAGCCGCCGCATCCGTTCCGGGTCGCCGGCGACGACCTCCACGCCGTCCACCCGGATGCTGCCCGCGGTGATGCGGGTGCCGCGCCCGAGGCCGAGCAGCGCGAGCGAGGTGACCGACTTGCCGGATCCGGACTCGCCGACCAGGCACAGGGTCTCACCCGCGTCGAGATGGAACGACACGTCGGTCACGAGCGGCACCGTGCCCGCGGCGGTGTCCGCGACGATCGAGAGGCCCGTCACCTCCAGGAGCGCGCCGGAGCGCTCCGGGGCGGCCGTGGTCGCGTCGCCCCGGACGGCACGGGCGGGGCGCGGTGCGCGGCGGCGGGCGGGCGCGCCGGTCCAGCGCTCGGCCACCGCGTCGCGGACGCTGTCGCCGGTGAGCATGAGGGCCATCACGGTGACGATGATGATGCCACCGGTCGGCACGAGCAGCCAGGGGGAGCGGGAGATGTTCTCGCTCGCGGACTGCACCATGTTGCCCCAGCTTGGCGCGGGCAGGCGCACGCCGAACCCGAGGTAGCCGAGCCCCGTCTCGGCCATGATGACCACACCGCTGAAGATGGTCGCCTGCACGATGATGGGGCCCGCGAGCCGGGGCAGCACGTGCCGCACGGTGATCTGGAACTCCGTCAGACCCATCGTGCGGGCACCCTTGACGAACAGTTCGTTCCGCACGGTGCGGGTCGTCCCACGCACCACCCGGATGAGGAGCGGGCTGGTGAGCACGCCGAGCGCGACCATCGCGATCGTCATGTCGCCGGGGACGATCGAGAGCATCACCAGCAGGATGATGAAGGACGGGACGCTCAGCAGCACCTCGGCGGCGCGCACGACCACGGTGTCCACGACGCCGCGGGACATGCCGGCGGCGAGGCCGAACGTGACGCCCACGAGCAGGAACACGACGAGCGCCTGCACCACCCCGAGCAGGGTGGTGCGGCCGCCGTACAGGAGTCGCGAGAGCACGTCGCGGCCGAGTTCGTCGGTGCCGAGCGGGTGCGCCGCAGTGGGGCCGGACAGGACGTCGGTGAGATCCTGCGCCGTCGGCGGGTACGGCGCGATGAGCGGTGCGAGGGCGACGGCGCCCACGATGACGAGCAGGATCGCGCTGCACACGATGAACTGCGGACGCCGCAGCAGGAGCCGCCACAGCGGCTGCACCTGCCGGGTGTCCTCGCGCGGCGCGGGCGGCTCCTGCGCGGCGCCGGGGCGGGGATCGGTGGCGACGGCGGTCATGCGTTCTCCTTCACGTCGAGCCGGCTGTAGGCCAGCTCCACGACGAGGTTGGTCACGATGATGACGATCGTGAAGATGAGGGTGATCGCCTGCACCACCGGGATGTCGTGCAGCAGGGTCGCGTTCACCGAGTACCCCGCGAACCCGGGGATGACGAAGACGCTCTCCACGAGCACGGTGCCGGTGGTGAGGCCGATCATCTTCATGCCGAGGATCGTGACGATCGGGATGGCCGCGCCGCGGAGGGCGTGCCGCCAGAGGATGCGGCGTTCGCTCACGCCGTGCGCGCGCAGCAGGAGGATGTACGGCTGTGCGAGCTGCTCGGCGACCGCATCCCGGGTCTGTTTCGCCAGCAGCGCGGTACCGCCGATCGTGAGGGTGGCCACGGGGAGGATCATGTGCGCGAGCCAGTCGCCGAATCCGTCCACGATCGGCGAGTACCCGCTCGTCGGCACCCAGCGCAGCTCGACCGCGAAGATCGCCGCGAGCACGAGACCGATCCAGAAGCTCGGCACGGCGGAGCCGACGACGCTCCCCGCATCCGCCAGCTTGCCGACCGCGCCCGGCCGGGACGCGCCGACGACGCCGAGCAGGATGCCGAGGATCGAGGCGCAGACGAACGTGCACAGGATCAGCGCGAGCGTCGGCTCGAGCCGGTCGGCGAGCACCTGCACGACCGGGACCCCGCTCACGATCGAGTTGCCGAGGTCGCCCCGGAAGAGTCCGCCCAGCCACTGCCCGTACTGCGCCCACAGCGGGAGGTTCAGTCCGAGCTCCTCGCGGACCCGCTCGTACTGCTCGGTCGTGGCGCTCGGCCCCACGATGGTGCGTGCCGCGTCACCGGGCGTGAGCGAGACCAGGACGAACAGCAGGGCGGAGATGACGAAGAACAGGATGAGGCTCATCACGAGCCAGTTCAGCAACCGACGCAGTGGCACCGGGTCCTCCTCGGGGACGGGAGGGGCCGGCCGGGACGCGGGGTCCCGGCCGGCCCTGGGATCACTTGGCGGGTGCGATCTCGGTCAGGGGTGTCTGCGGCCGCGCGGCGGACACGGACAGTGGGGCGAGGGTGTCGGCGGCGAAGTAGAACACCGGTGCGAACACGGCCGGCGCGAACCAGGCCTGCTCGACGAGCTCGCGCTCGACCTCCTCGTACAGCGCCGTCGCCTCGTCCTCCGGCGACGCCATCGCCTGCAGCATGGTGTCGTCGATGGAGGGGCTCGTGGACCCGAGCGGGTTGAAGGTCGCGGTGGGCCCGAACAGGCCGTCGTACTCCATCGGCATCGGCTGCGAGCCGTAGCCGATGACCGCGGCCGGGAAGGTGCCCGACGTCATGGCGGCGAAGTAGTCGGCGCTCGGTCGGGCGTCCAGCTGGAGCTGCACGCCGACGGCGGCGAGCTGCTCCACGAGCACCTGGGAGAGCGTCGCGGCGGTGGCGGATGTGCTCGCGATCACCGGGATCGTGAACCCGTCGGGGTAGCCCGCCTCGGCCAGGAGCTGCTTGGCCTTGTCCGGGTCGTACGCGTAGTGGCCCTCGAGGTCGTCGACGTAGCCGGCCTCGCTGGGCACCACGGTCTGCTCGGTGGCGAACCCGTACTCGCCGAGCAGCGCGGTCGCGATGCTCTCCCGGTCGAGCGCGTAGTTGATCGCCTGGCGCACCTTCAGTTCCTGCAGGGGGCTGCCGAGGGTGCCCTCGCGGTCGAGCAGGCTGAGGCCGTAGAAGACGGTCGGGGCGGAGAGGATCTGGAGTCCCGCGGTCTCGGCGCCGCCGGCCGTGCCGAGGTCGCCGGCGGCGTAGTCGATCTCACCGGTCTTCAGCGCGTTGAGGCGCTGCTCCGCGTTCTCCATCACGGTGATGACGATCTCGTCCCAGTACTGCGTCTCCGGGTCCCAGTAGTCGTCGCGGGCGGTGTAGACGTAGGTGGACCCTGCCACGGTCTGCGAGGCGTCGAGCTCGTACGGGCCCGCGCCGGCGGTCTGGGTCGCGAGCGACTCCACGTCCTCCTCGAGGGCGAGGGGCGAGACCACCATGCCCGCGACCCACCGCTGGGTGAACGCCTGCGGTGCGAGCGGATGCGGGGTGTCCCAGGTGATGCGGACGGTGTCGTCGTCGACCTTCTCGTAGCTGCCGCCGTTGACGAGCGACGCCACGTTGCTGAGGCCGGTGTCGAGGTGCTCGAGGTTCGCGATGAGCGCGTCGGCGTCGAGCTCCGCGCCGTCGGAGAACGTCACGCCGTCGCGGACGGTGATCTCGAAGACGGTGTTCTCGTCGTCGACGAAGCCCCACTCGGTCGCGAGGCCCGGCACGAGCGAGCCGTCCTCCTCCACGTCGATGAGCGCGTCGTACGCCGGCTGCGCGAACGGGCTCGTGGACTGCTCCATGTTCGCGGGGTCGAGGCTCGTGGGTGCCTTGTCCAGCGCGATCCGCAGCGTGCCGCCGCGGGCGGCGGGCTCGTCGTCGGCGCTCGGCTTGTTCGACGACGCGCACGCCGTCGCGGTGAGTGCCACCGCCGACAGTGCGGCGACGGCCATCACCAGTCGGGGGCGGGTGGGACGTGATTGCATCGGAGACCTCCTCGTCTTCGCGCACGCCGGAGGATGCCGGCGAGGCGCCCGGGTGCTGTGGGATTCGCAGTCAAACACGGGCGTTCCGAGCGTGTGAAGCATTACACGTGAACAGTTTTACAAGCCGGTGCAGCACGGCATCCGCACCGCGCGCCGTGCACAACTGCGGAGTTCGTGGGCGACACGCCGGGGGCGCGGGCCTCGGATGCGGCGTGTCGGGCGCCGCATCCGCAGTTGTGTCCGCTGGGGGGGCGCGGGCCGCGAGCCACAGCGGGCCGCGCACCGCGGACGGGCGGGATGCGGGGGCGGATGGCGACGGGATGTCACGCCGTGTTGCGCGTCCGTTCAGGGTGCGTACGAAACATGCCGGTAACATGGCGGCGTCCACCGTCCGGAACCCGGGCACCTCGCCTCGCGGTGGACCTGGGAGAACGAACCCATGCGCAAGGCCGAGTACCCCGCAGCGGAGCGGGTCCTGCTCCACCTGTCCGACACCCACCTGCGCGCCCCCGGGCCGCAGCTCTTCGGCACCGTCGACGGTCGGGCGCATCTCGCGCAGGCACTCGCCGGCATCGAGGCCTCCGGCATCCGACCGGACGGGATCGTCTTCACCGGCGACCTCGTCGACCTCGGCGAGCCCGACGCGTACGCGGCGCTGCGAGACCTCGTCGAACCGGTCGCCGCGCGCCTGGGCGCCCCCGTCTTCTGGGTCATGGGCAACCACGACGACCGCACCGCCTTCCGCGCCGCGCTCGCCGCGGACGAGACGGCCGACGGGGTCGCGCCGTTCGACCGCGTCGACGAGCTCGACGGTCTGCGGCTGGTCACCCTCGACTCCACCGTCCCCGGTGAGCACCACGGCGAACTGCGCCAGGCGCAGCTCGACTGGCTCGCCGACGTGCTCGCCACCCCGGCGCCGCTCGGCACGATCCTCGCGATGCACCACCCGCCGGTCCCGAGCGTGCTGCCGCTCGCGGCGAGCGTGGAGCTGCGCGACCAGCAGCGGCTCGCCGAGGTGCTGCGCGGCAGCGACGTGCGCGCGATCATCGCCGGGCACCTGCACTACTCGACGTTCGCGACGTTCGCCGGCATCCCGGTGTCGGTCGCGTCCTCCACCTGTTACGCACAGGACCTCACCGTGCCGGTCGGCGGCACCCGCCCGCAGGACGGCGCGCGCTCGTTCAACCTCGTGCACGTCTACGACGAGACGGTCGTGCACTCGGTCGTCGCGGTCGAGCCGCCCGCGCCGCTCGAGTACATCGACGCGGCCGAGGCGCAGCGGCGACTGCACGCCGCCGGCATCGACCAGGCCGTCAGCGGGCTGCGGCGGATCGACCCGCCGACCCGGCCGCTGCCGGTACTGCGCTGACCGCGTCCCGCTCCCACGGGGCGCGGACCGGGAACATCCGCTCCAGCAGCTGCGTGACCACCTGCACCCGCACCTCCTCGGGCACCTCGGTCTCACCGCCGTCGTTCAGGCAGAACATGTCGATGTCGCCGCGGGCGACGAGTCGCTCGGTCCGCCGCAGCGACTCCGCCATCGTGGTCTGGTAGTACCGGGTCCGCGGCGCGGTCGTCGGCACCGCGCGCCCCGTGAACAGCGCGTAGTAGTGGTACAGGCTGTTCGTGACCGAGATGTCGGTCGCCGAACGGAACCGGGATGCGGCCGTCCGGGCGAAGTCGTCGGCGAACTCCCGCTCGAGCTCGAACATCACGCTCTTGCGCAGCGGCGTGGCACAGTGCTCGAGGTCGCGCACGATCGTCCGCCCGAAGCGCTCGTGCAGCAGTCCACGGTTGACGCGCAGGCCGTTGTCGTGGCCGCTGCGGTGGGTGCGGGTGGGGCCGGTGCCGATCCGCACGTCGCACTCGACGAACTTCGTGACCCCGGCGGGGGAGAAGAACAGCTCGGGCTCGACCGGACGGCCGAAGAACATGTCGTCGTTGGAGTAGAGGAAGTGCTCGGCCAGCCCCGGGATGCGGTGCAGCTGCGCCTCGACGGCGTGCGAGTTGTGCGTGGGCAGCACCGACGGGTCGGCGAAGAACTCCTCGCTGCGCACGATCGTGACCTTCGGATGGTCGGCGAGCCAGCGCGGCGCGGGGGAGTCGGTCGCGATGAAGATCCGGCGCACCCAGGGCGCGTACATGTGGACGCTGCGCAGCGCGTAGCGGAGTTCGTCGACGTGGCGGAACCGGGCGGGCCCATCGTCGCCCTCGCCCACGACGTACTCGGCGAGCTGGGCGGCCCGCTGACGCTGGAAGGCGCTGGAGGACCCGTCGACCCAGGAGAAGACCATGTCGATCTCGTCGGTGACCTCGGACGGATGCGGGTCGAACATGCCGGCGAGGGTGCGCCAGGTGCGGCCGTACCGGGTGACCTCGGTGAACTCGAGGTCGGCGGCGGGGATGACGCGGCGGGTCAGCGCGTTCTCGGAGGGCGCCTCGACGGTCTCGCCGCCGAAGCGCCAGAACTCGAGCCGGATGCCGCAGGAGGCGCCGTAGCGGAGGCCGCCGGGGCCGGTGATGCGGGGACGGAAGAGCCGGATGCTGCCGATCCCCGCCGCGCGGTGGACGGCGTCGGGGACGGGGACCGCCGCCATGCCCTTGGGCTTGGCGTAGACGGGTTCGTGCTCGGCGAGGGCGAGGAGCGCTGCGCGTGCCCGCTCCCGGTCGGCGGCGTCGACGGCCAGGGCGGGTTCGCGCAGGCCGTGCCGTATGAGCGTGACCTCGACCCCGGCGTCCTCGAGCGTCGTCGCGATCAGCAGCAGGTCCGCGATGCGCGCGTCCTCGGGCGAGAGCCCCTCGTGCCGGAGGTGGAGCACGCCCTGATCGAGCAGGACGTCCTCGCGTCCGAGGAGCGAGGTCCACGGGTGCGGGTGTCCCGGAATCGCCGACAGTGTCGCCATGCATCCCCTTTCTCTCGATTCGGAAGGATCAGCGTACGACGCGTGTGTGTCAAGCCGGTTACCGCCGGGTGCCGGGACGCCACCGCGCGCGGATAGGCTGCTGACGTGAGTGACCAGCGCTTCCGCCCGGACATCCCCGACGTCCACCGTCCCTACGTGGCAGCCCCGGCGCGGAACGCGGGGATGCGGTACCGGCGGGTGGGTGCCTCCGGGCTGTACCTGCCCGAGCTCTCCCTCGGGCTGTGGTGGAACTTCGGCGACAACGTGCCGTTCGACCGGCAGCGCGCGGTGCTGCGCCACGCCTTCGACCGCGGCATCACCCACTTCGACCTGGCGAACAACTACGGTCCGCCGTACGGGTCGGCCGAGACGAACTTCGGCCGGATGCTGCGCGAGGACTTCAAGCCGTACCGGGACGAGCTCGTCATCTCGTCCAAGGCCGGGTGGGACATGTGGCCGGGGCCGTACGGCGACTTCGGTTCGCGCAAGTACCTCATCGCGAGCGCCGAGCAGTCGCTGCAGCGGATGGGGCTCGACTACGTCGACGTGTTCTATTCGCACCGGGTCGACCCGGTGACCCCGATCGAGGAGACCATCGGGGCGCTCGACACGCTCGTGCGGCAGGGGAAGGCGCTGTACGTCGGCATCTCCTCGTACAGTCCGGAGCGGACGGTCATGGCCGCCGCCGTGGCCCGGAGCCTGGGCACGCCGCTCATCATCCACCAGCCGGCGTACTCGATCCTCAACCGCTGGGTCGAGGACGGCCTGACCGCCGCGCTCCGCCAGGAGGAGATGGGCGCGATCGCGTTCACCCCGCTCGCGCAGGGCCTGCTCACCGGCCGCTACCTCGGCGACGGGCGCGGCCAGCGCTCGCAGCAGCGGTCCTCCCTGCCCGACAAGCCCCTTTCGCACGGGACCATCGCGGCGCTGCGGAGCCTCAACACGATCGCGAAGGAGCGCGGGCAGACGCTCGCGCAGATGGCGATCCAGTGGGTGCTCCGCGACCCGGTGGTGGCGTCCGCGCTGGTCGGTGCGTCCAGCACGGAGCAGCTCGACGAGAACCTCGCCGCCCTCGACGGTCCCGCGTTCGAGGCGGACGAGCTGGCGCGGATCGACGCGATCGCGACCGGCATCGACGTCGACCTGTGGGCGGTGTCGTCGAGACTGTGAGCACTCCCGCCGAGAACCGCCGCGTGCACGTGCGTGCACCCGGGAAGATCAACGTCTTCTTCGAGGTCGGGCAGGTGCAGGACGACGGCTACCACGACGTCGCATCCGCCTACCAGGCGGTCTCCGCCGTCGAGGACGTCTGGGCCACGCCCGCCGACGACATGACCATCGCGGTGACCGGCACCGTCGACGTCGGCGGCGTGCCCGTGGACGACCGCAACCTCGCCGTGCGCGCCGCGAGGCTCCTCGCCCGGGAGACCGGGTACCGCGGCGGGGTGCACCTCGACGTCCGCAAGGGAGTCCCGGTCGCCGGCGGCATGGGCGGGGGCTCGGCCGACGCCGCCGCCGCGCTCGTCGCCTGCGACGCGCTCTGGGGCACCGGGCTCGGGTCGCACGACCTGCAGGCGCTCGGCGCCCGGCTCGGTGCGGACGTGCCGTTCGCGCTCATGGGCGGCACGGCGATCGGGATGGGCCGCGGCGACGAACTCAGCCCGGCGTTGGCGCGCGGTCGGTTCGACTGGGTCATGGTCACAAGCGACCGGGGCCTGTCGACGCCCGAGGTCTACGCCGCACTCGACACGCTGCGCAGCGAGCGCCGACCCGACATCGAACCGGCCCCGCGCCGCCCCGGCGTGGACCCCGACGTGCTCCACGCGCTGCGTGCGGGCGACGCCGGGATGCTGGCGGCGTGCGTCCGCAACGACCTGCAGTCGGCGACCCTCGCGCTGCGCCCCGACCTCGCCGACGTGCTCGCGGACGGGGAGCGCGCCGGGGCGCTCGCCGGGATCGTCTCCGGCTCCGGACCCACGCTCGCGTTCCTCGCCGCCGACCCGGAGACGGCGATCGAGCTGCAGGTGGTGCTCAGCGCCGCCGGCCACACGGCGCTGCACGTCCACGGGCCCGTCCCGGGGGCGCGCGTCATCGACTGAGGAGGCGGCACATGGACGACACCCTGATCGAACGCCAGCGATCGGCCCCGGTCGATCCGGGGTCGGCGCAGCGCCTCGCGTCGGGCGGACTCGAGCTGCGGGTCGTCCCGAACGACGGCGACGCGTTCGCCGGTTGGAACGAGGCCGTCCGGCGCGGCTTCCTCGACCCCGCGCCGAGCGCCCTCCAGCGCGACGCCGCCCGTGACGCGTGGTCCGCACGCCGCCTCACCGGCGTGCTCGACCCCGCCGCACCCGTGCCCGACCAGCCGGTCGGCACCCTGTCGTCGTGGGTCGGCGCGCTGACGGTCCCCGGCGGCGAACTGCCCTCGTGCGCGATCAGCTCGGTCACCGTCGCCCCCACGCACCGTCGGCGGGGGATCGCCCGGGCGCTGCTGGAGGGGGAGCTGCGGGTCGCCGCATCCGTGGGGGTCCCCGTCGCCTCCCTCACCGTGACCGAGGCGCCGCTGTACGGCAGGTACGGCTTCGGCGCCGCCGCATCCGTCGCCACGATCGAGATCGACGTCAAGCGCACGGCGTGGGCGGGGCCCGTGCCCGCGGGGCGGGTCGACTTCGTCACCCGTGAACGCTGGCGCGAGACCGCCCCCGACGTGTTCGAGCGCGTCCGGCGCGGTCGACCCGGTGAGCTCGAGATGCCGGGCGGCCACTGGGACCGTGCCGCGGGCCTGCGCCCCGACGCGGACCGCCCGGAACGGTTGCGCGCGGTGCAGTACACCGCGCCGGACGGCACGGTCGCCGGCGTCGCGATGTACACCGTCACCGAGAACGACGCCGATTACACGAAGTCGCGCGTCGACGTGCACAGCCTCATCGCCGCCGGCGACGACGCGTACGCGGCGCTCTGGCGGTTCTTCGTCGAGATGGACCTCATCGGCACCCTCCATGCGTCCGAGCAGTCGATCGACGAACCGGTGCTGTGGATGCTGACGGACCGGCGTGCGGCCACCGTGACGATCCGGGACCACCACTACGTGCGCATCCTCGACGTGCCCGCCGCGCTCCAGGCGCGCCGCTACCGCCGCGCCTGCCGCATGCTGCTGGAGCTCGACGACCCGCTCGGGATCGCCGGGGGCCGGTTCGTGCTGACCGTGGACGACGACGGATTCGCCGTCGTCGCCCCGGCGGGCACCCGCGCGACCGGCACGGTCACGGTCGCGACCGGCATCACCGAGCTCTCCGCGCTGCTGCTCGGCCAGGTGTCCGCGCGCGTGCTCGCGGCGGCGGGCCGCCTCCGCGCGAGCGATCCCGGCATGCTCGACGACGTGTTCCGGTGGGATCCGCCGGCACGGCTCAGCTACTGGTACTGAGCCGCCCTACCGTCAGCGGGACGGATCACGCAACACCCGCCCCGGTGTCGCCGCGCGGCGGTATCGTCGGGGCCATGAGAGCACGACTCGGGGACACGGTCCTCGCCGAGGCGCCCGAGAGCGACCTCGTCCGCATCGAGGGCAACTGGTACTTCCCGCCCGCGAGTGTCACGCCCGGGGTGCTGAGCGAGAGCCCCACCCCCTACACGTGCCCATGGAAGGGCGCGTGCCAGTACTACACCGTCACGGCGGACGGCCGCGAGCTGCCCGACCGTGCGTGGAGCTATCCGGAGCCGTACCCGACCGCGATCGAGCGCGTCGGCACCGACTTCTCCGGGTACGTCGCCTTCTGGAAGGAAGTCGAGGTCGGCGACTGACCCGGGCAGGGATGCCGCGATGATCGAGTTCACGCACGTCTCGAAACGCTTCCCCGACGGCACCGTCGCGGTCGAGGACCTCAGTCTCGTCGTCCCCTCGCACCGCACCACCGTGCTGGTCGGGTCGTCGGGGTGCGGCAAGACGACCCTGCTGCGCATGGTCAACCGGATGGTCGAACCGTCCGGCGGCCGCATCGAGATCGACGGCGAGGACGTCGCCGCCGGTTCCGCGGTCGCCCTCCGCCGCCGCATCGGCTACGTCATGCAGAACGGCGGTCTCCTCCCGCACCTCACGGTGGCGGACAACATCGCGACCGTCCCGCGCCTGAACGGTGTCGCGCGGCGCGACGCCCGGTCCCGGGCGCAGGAGCTCCTCGACGTGGTCGGGCTCGACCCCGCGCTCGCCGACCGGTACCCGGCGCAGCTGAGCGGCGGGCAGCAGCAGCGCGTCGGCGTGGCACGCGCGCTCGCCGCCGACCCCGACATCCTGCTCATGGACGAGCCGTTCGGCGCGGTCGACCCGATCGTGCGGGCGGAGCTCCAGCGCGAGGTGCTCCGGTTGCAGCGGGAGCTGCGCAAGACGGTCGTGTTCGTCACACACGACATCGACGAGGCGTTCCTGCTCGGGGACCACGTGGTGATCCTCGCGAAGGGCGCCCGACCGGTGCAGCTCGGGACCCCGGCGGAGATCCTGGCCGCCCCGGCGGACGACTTCGTCGCGGCCTTCATCGGCGCCGACCGGGGACGACGCACGCTCCGCATCCGCCGGACGGATGCGGGCGACGTCGTCGTCGACGGCGACGGGCGGGCACTGGGCGCGCTGGCGGCGGACGGCTGAGATGACCTGGGTGCTCGCGAACCTCCCGCTCATCGCGGGCCTGCTCCTGGTGCATCTGCGCCAGAGCGTGATCGCGATCGTCCTCGGGTTCGTGATCGCCGTCCCGCTCGGGTGGCTCGCCTGGCGGTACCGGCTGCTGCGCGGCACCGTCATCACCGTCACGGGGCTCCTATACACCATCCCCTCGCTCGCGCTCCTCACGATCCTGCCCGGGGTGCTCGGCTACCGGGTCACGAGTGAGGCGAACCTCGTCGTCGCCCTGACGGTCTACGCCGTGGCGATCATGGTGCGCGCCGTCGCCGACGGGCTCGACGCCGTGCCGCCGGACGCGCGGCAGTCGGCCACCGCCGTCGGGTACGGACCGATGCGGAGGTTCTGGACCGTCGAGTTCCCGCTCGCCGGCTCCGTCGTCCTCGCCGGGCTGCGCGTGACCGCCGTCAGCACGATCTCGCTCGCCACGGTCGGGGTGCTCGTGGGGATCACCAACCTCGGCTACCTCTTCACCAACGGGCTGCAGCGTCGCATCGTGCCGGAGGTGCTCACCGGCGTCCTCGCCGTCGTGATCGTCGCGCTCCTCGTCGACCTCCTGCTCGTCATGGCCGGGCGCCTCCTGATGCCCTGGACCAGGCTCGCCCGGCCGGCGCGCGCCGGGGCCCGGCGCACCGCGGAGGCGACCCCGTGAACCTCTTCGCCGCGGCGCTGGCCTGGATCCTCGACCCCGAACAGTGGCAGGGGAGCGGCTCCCTCGCGGTCCTGCTCGGGCAGCACCTGGCCTACACGGCGGCCGCGGTCCTGGTCGCCGCGGTGATCGCCGTGCCGGCCGGCTGGGCCATCGGCCACACCGGCCGCGGCCGCGACGTGGCGACCGCAGCGGCCGGCCTCGCCCGCGCCGTGCCGTCGTTCGGCCTGCTCGTGCTGCTCGTGCTCCTGCTCGGCGTGCTCCACAAGCCCGAGGCCGCGCTCATCACGTTCGTCCTGCTCGCCCTTCCGTCCCTGCTGGCGGGGGCCTACACCGGCTTCGAGGCGATCGACCGGCAGGTGATCGACGCCGCCCGGGCGATGGGCATGACCGGGCGTCAGGTGCTCTGGCGCGTCGAGGTGCCGTTGGGGCTGCCGCTGCTGGTCGCGGGCCTTCGCGCAGCCGCGCTGCAGGTGGTCGCCACGGTCACGATCGCCGCCTACGTCGGGCTCGGCGGACTCGGGCAGCCGATCATCGCGGGCCTCAGCCTCCGCCGCTACGACGAGGTGCTCGGCGGCGCCCTGCTGGTCGCCGTCCTCGCCCTCGCCCTGGACGGCCTGCTCGCCCTCGTCCAGCGCGCCACGGTCCCGCGGGGCCTGCGCGCCGCCCGCGACGACCGCGGCGTCACCCGCCGCAGGACCCTCACCCGCACCGCCTGAACACGTCCGTCCCCCAGAGAGGAATCCCATGTCCATCCACCGCACCCGCGCCACGTTCGCCGTGGCCGCGATCCTCGGCGGCGCCCTGGCGCTCTCCGGCTGCGCCGGCGCAGACCCGCTCGCCGAGCCCACCGAGCGCGTCGACGACGGCACGATCGTCATCGGCTCGCAGTCGTACTACTCGAACGAGATCATCGCCGAGATCTACGCGCAGGCGCTCGAGGACGCCGGCTTCACGGTCGAGCGCAAGTTCGGCATCGGCCAGCGCGACGCCTACCTCCCGGAGCTCGAGGCGGGCGCGATCACGCTGTTCCCCGAGTACTCCGGCAACCTCCTGCAGTACTTCGACCCGGAGACCGAGGCGCGCTCGCCGGAGGACGTGTACGACGCCCTCACCGAGGCGCTGCCTGAGGGCCTCACGGTCCTCGACCAGTCGACCGCGACCGACCAGGACTCCTACACGGTCACCGCCGCGTTCGCCCAGGAGTATGGCCTCACCTCCATCGAGGACCTCGCCGGCGTCGGCGTGCCGCTGACCCTCGGCGGGCCGCCGGAGCTGGCCGAACGCCCCTACGGACCGGACGGCCTGCAGGAGGTCTACGGCATCGAGGTCGGCTTCAGCCCCACCGGCGACACGACCGTGGAGGACCTCCTCGCCGGCACCGTGAACGTCGCCAACGTGTTCACGGCGGACCCCCGCATCCAGACCGACGACCTGGTCGTGCTGGAGGACCCGAAGGCGCTGTTCCTCGCATCCAACGTGGTGCCGCTGGTGAGCACCGACATCGCCGACGACATCGCTTCCGTGATCGACGCCGTCAGCGCGGCGCTGACCCCGGAGGGCCTCGTCGCGATGAACGTGCAGAGCACGGTCGATCAGGACTCGACACCCGAGATCGCGACGCGCTGGCTGACCGAGAACGGCCTCATCGGCTGACCCGCGGAGGCCCTCGGCGCTCAGCCGTCGAGGGCCTCCTGCAGCTCCAGCCAGCGCTCCTCGAGCGTCGCGACCTCGTCGCTGAGCGCATCGCGCGTGCGCTGCAGCTCCATCAGCCGCGGATAGTCGTCGTGCGCACCGGCGAGGTCCGCATCCACCGCCGCGATCTCGCCGCCGAGCTTCGCCAGTCGGCGGTCGATCGCGGCGATCTCCTTCTGCGCAGCCCGACGGTCCGCGCCGGAGAGCGTGGACGCCTCGTCGGCGGATGCGGCGGCCGCCGGCCGTGCGTCGGTGCGCCCGACGCCGTCGCGGCGCAGCCGCAGGTACTCGTCCACGCCGCCGGGGAGGTGCCGGAGCCGGCCGTCGAGGATCGCATACTGCTGGTCGGTGACGCGCTCCATGAAGTACCGGTCGTGCGAGACGACGATGAGCGTGCCGGCCCACGAGTCGAGGAGGTCCTCGAGCGCCGCGAGCATGTCGGTGTCGAGGTCGTTCGTGGGCTCGTCGAGGATGAGCACGTTCGGCTGGTCGAGCAGGATGAGCAGCAGCTGCAGCCGACGCTGCTGACCGCCGGAGAGGTCCTTCACCGGCGTGGACAGTTGCGCGCTCGCGAAGCCGAGCCGCTCCAGGAGCTGCCCCGGGGTGAGCTCCTGCGCCTTCGACCCGGTGCCGAGCGTGTAGCTGGTCCGCAGACCCGAGACGACCACCCGCACCGGCTCGTCCATGTGCCGGTCGAGCTCGTCCATGCGCTGGCTGAGGATCGCCACCTTCACGGTCTTGCCGCGCTTCACCCGGCCGGTCGTGGGCTGGACGGTCCCGGCGATGAGTCCGAGCAGGGTGGACTTGCCGGCGCCGTTCACCCCGAGGATGCCGGTGCGCTCGCCGGGCGCGAGGCGCCACTCGATCGGATGCAGCACCTGCCGGCCGTCGTAGGAGACGGCCGCGTCGAGCAGGTCGACGACGTCCTTGCCGAGCCGGGCGACCGCGAGCGACTGCAGCTGCACGGGGTCGCGTATCTCCGGCACGTCGGCGATGAGCGCGTTCGCGGCGTCGATGCGGAACCGCGGCTTCGACGTGCGCGCGGGCGCGCCACGACGCAGCCAGGCGAGCTCCTTGCGGGCGAGGTTCTGCCGGCGCGCCTCGATCGCGGCGGCCTGGCGGTCGCGCTCGACGCGCTGCAGGATGTACGCCGCGTACCCGCCCTCGAACGGCTCGACGATGCGGTCGTGCACCTCCCAGGTGGCGGTGCAGACCTCGTCGAGGAACCACCGGTCGTGGGTGACGACCAGCAGGCCCCCTGCATCCTTCGCCCAGCGCTGCTGCAGGTGTGCTGCGAGCCAGGCGATGGCCTCGACGTCGAGGTGGTTCGTGGGCTCGTCGAGGGCCAGCACGTCCCAGTCGCCGATGAGGAGGCGCGCGAGCGCGACGCGGCGGCGCTGACCGCCCGAGAGCGAGGACAGCGGCGCGTCCCACGCGAGGTCGGTCACGAGGCCGGCGAGCACGTCGCGCACCCGCGGGTCGCCCGCCCACTCGTGCTCGGGCACGTCGCCGACGATCGCCCGGCCGACCGTGTCGTCGTCGGCGAGCGTGTCGGCCTGGTCGAGCACGCCCACGCGCACCCCGCCACGGACGGTGACCTTGCCCGCATCCGGCCGGAGGCGTCCGGCCAGCATCGCCAGCAGGCTCGACTTGCCGTCGCCGTTGCGCCCGACGATGCCGATGCGGTCGCCCTCGTTCACGCCGAGGGAGACGGCGTCGAAGACGACGCGGGTGGGGAATTCCAGGTGGAGCGAGTCGGCCCCGAGCAGATGTGCCATCCCCTCCAGGCTACGGGGCGCGGCCTGCGTGCCGGATCAGTGCGACGCGTATTCGAGGAGTGCGACGAACCCGCCGAGGAGCGCCGTGGACACCGCACCGGCGACACGGGCCCAGACCGGCGCGCCGCTGCGCGAGTAGGCGAGCCAGCCGAGGACGCCCAGGGTGATGATCGCCACGATGAACGCCCAGCCGCTGGCGTCGTCCGCGTCGTCGCCGCTGAGGCCCGCGATGAACATCGCGGCCGTGGCGGGGATCGCGGCGTACAGCATGCCCGAGGAGTGCGCGAACGCGTTGCGGATCGCCGTCGACAGCGGGTGCTCGCCGTGGTCGGCGACCGTGTGCGCGAACAGGTGCGCGATGAAGAAGACGATGAGGATGCTGACCGCCTCGACGACGCAGTTCAGGACGTCCTCGTCGTGGTCGCTCATCACGAGCAGCAGCGACGCGTACACGAGCAGGCCGTAGATCGTGGCCGGGGTGCGGAACCGGGTGTCGAACCACGCCTGGAACCTCTCCCGCCGGCCCGGGGCGGGCAGCGGCCGGACGCCCCCGGCGTTCATGCGTCGAATCCCAGCGAGAGCTTGCGCAGGAGCGAGGCGAGCCGCTCCCGGTCGCCGCGGGGGAGCCGCTGCAGCAGCACCGCCTCGGCGTCCACGAGGCGGGTGATCGCGGCGTCGACCCGGATGCGGCCCTCCTCCGTGAGGGTCACCAGCACGCTGCGCCCGTCGTCGGGGTCGTCCTCGCGTCGCACCAGGCGACGGCCCACGAGCCGGTCGATGCGGTTGGTCATGGTGCCGCTGGAGACGAGCGTCTGCTGCAGCAGCTGCTTCGGACTCAGCTGGAACGGTTCGCCCGCCCGCCGCAGCGCCGACAGCACGTCCCATTCCCACGGCTCCAGGTCGCTGCGCTGGAACGCCTCGCGGCGGGCGCGGTCGAGGTGGCGGGAGAGGCGGTCGACCCGCGAGAGCACCTCCATCGGGGAGAACTCGAGGTCCGGGCGCTGCGTGCGCCACGCCCCGACGATCCGGTCGACCTCGTCCGTCTCCTGCGCCATGCCACCATTATCGCGGGCGGCGCCGGCCGCGCCGGGATGGCAGACTGGAGCGGCGCCGGATGGCGCGGTCCGCCGTGGTGTAATGGCAGCACGACAGCCTTTGGAGCTGTGAGGTCTAGGTTCGAGTCCTGGCGGCGGAGCATGTCCGAACAGTTCGATCCCGCCCTCGCCGTCGTCGTCCTCGCCGCCGGGCAGGGCACCCGGATGCGTTCGCGCACCCCGAAGGTGCTGCACCCGATCGCCGGTGCGCCCCTGCTGGGCCATGTGCTCGCCACCGCCCGCGACCTCGCCCCCGCACGCGTCGTCGTCGTGGTGCGCCACGAGCGCGAGGCCGTCGCCGGCGCCGTCGCCTCGCTGGCCCCCGACGCCGTCGTCGTCGACCAGGACGACATCCCCGGCACCGGTCGCGCCGTCCAGCAGGCGCTCGACGCGCTCGAGGGCTTCGACGGCGACGTGCTCGTGCTCAGCGGCGACGTGCCGCTCATCGAGCGGGACACCCTGGCCGCGCTCGTCGACGCGCACCGGGGCCGCGCCGCATCCGTCACGGTGCTCAGCGCCCACCTCGCCGACCCCACCGGGTACGGCCGGGTGCTGCGCGACGCGTCCGGCGACGTCGAGCGGATCGTCGAGCACAAGGACGCCACCGACCACGAGCTGCAGGTCGCCGAGATCAACGCGGGCGTCTACGTCTTCCGTGCGAGCGCGCTGGCCGGGCACCTGGGGAACGTCACGCGCGACAACGCCCAGCGGGAGATGTACCTCACCGACGTCGTCGCCCTCGCCCGCCGGGCGGGGGAGCGGGTCGCCGCGTCCCCCGCGCCCGACGCGACCGCCGCGCTCGGCGTCAACGACCGGGTGCAGCTCGCCGAGGCCGCACGGCTGCTGAACGAGCGCATCGTGCGCCGCTGGCAGCGTGCCGGGGTCACCGTGCAGGACCCGGCCACCACGTGGATCGACGCGACCGTCACCCTCGCCGAGGACGTCACGATCCTCCCGAACACGCAGCTGCTGCGCGCCACCGTCGTCGGCGCCGGCGCGACCATCGGCCCCGACACGACCCTCAGCGACTGCGAGGTGGGGGAGGACGCCGTCATCCGGCGCACCGACGGCACCCTCGCCGTGATCGGCGCGCGTGCCACGGTCGGTCCGTTCGCGTACCTCCGTCCCGGCGCGGTGCTCGGCGCCGACGGCAAGATCGGCACCTACGTCGAGGTGAAGAACTCGCAGATCGGCGAGGGCAGCAAGGTGCCCCACCTGTCGTACATCGGCGACACCGACATCGGCCGGAACGTGAACCTCGGCGCCGGCGCGATCACCGCGAACTACGACGACCTGACCAAGCACCGCACCGTGATCGGCGACGAGGTGCACACCGGATCGCACAACGTCTTCGTCGCGCCGGTTAGGATCGGAGATGGCGCGAAGACCGGCGCCGGTGCGGTCGTCCGCAAGGACGTCCCGGCCGGCGCACTGGCTCTGACCGTCGCCCCTCAGCGCAACGTCGAGGGGTGGGTCGAGAAGAACAGGCCGGGGACCGGCGCCGCTGCAGCGGCGCAGCGGGCCCGGACCGCACAGGAATCGGGCGATGGCACGCAAAGACAAGAAAGTTGACCTCGATCGCGCACGCGGGATCGCACCCGGGCTGGTAGCGAAGACCAAGAAGCGACTCGTGGTCGCGGCGGGCCGTTCGCACCTCGGTCTCGCGGAGGAGGTCGCCACGGCGCTCGGCACGCAGCTCGTGCCGACCGAGTACCGCACCTTCGCGTCGGGGGAGATCCTCACCCGGTTCGAGGTCTCGATCCGCGGCTGCGACGTGTTCCTCGTCCAGTCGTTCGGCCCGCCGGTCAACGAGTGGCTGATGGAGCTGCTCATCATGCTCGACGCCGCCAAGCGCGCGTCCGCCAAGCGCATCACCGTCGTCGCCCCCTACTACCCCTACTCGCGCCAGGACAAGAAGGGCCGCGGCCGCGAGCCGATCAGCGCCCGCCTGGTCGCCGACCTGCTGCGCACCGCCGGCGCGGACCGCGTCATGAGCGTCGACCTCCACGCCGCACAGGTGCAGGGCTTCTTCGACGGACCGGTCGACCACCTGTTCGCCAAGCCCGTGCTGCTGCGCCACTTCGAGGAGACGCTCTCGCCCGAGGACCGCGCGAAGCTCACGATCGTCTCGCCCGACACCGGCCGCGTGCGCGTCGCCGACCAGTGGTCGGACAGCCTCGATGCACCGCTGGCGATCATCCACAAGCGCCGCGACCCGAACGTCGCGAACCAGGTGACGGTCAACGAGATCGTCGGCCACGTCGAGGGCCGCGTGTGCCTCCTCGTCGACGACATGATCGACACCGGCGGCACGATCGTGAAGGCCGCGCAGGCGCTGAAGGCGAACGGTGCCGAGCGCGTCATCGTCGCCGCCACCCACGCCGTGTTCAGCGACCCGGCCGTCGAACGGCTGCAGGATGCGGCGATCGACGAGGTCGTGGTCACCGACACCATCCCGCTGCCGGCCGAGAAGCAGTTCCCGAGCCTGACCGTGCTGCCGATCGCGCCGCTGCTCGCACGCGCGATCCGCGAGGTCTTCGAGGACGGCTCGGTCACCAGCATGTTCGACGGCGCGGCCTGACCCGCATCGCCCGCACGGCGGGTCCGCCTGCCGGCGGGCCCGCCGTCGTCGTCTCATAGCCCCCTCCCAGTCCCGTCCGGGAGCATGGTCCATGCCGCTGCATGCAGTGGCCGACCGCCGCGACCGCGGACACGCACACCGAGAGGACCGTCATGCTCCGGAACGTCGCACCACGTCCCGTCCGCACCGCCGCCGCGGCCGCGGGCGCCCTGGGCGTCCTCGCGCTCGCCGCCTGCGCACCCGCCGAAGCCGAACCGGCCGACGACGCCCCCGCATCCGGGACCGCCGCCACCTCCTCGCCGGCCGAGGGCGACTCGGGCGCCGCCGCGGGCGACTACGTCGACGGCGTGTACACCGCCGAGGGCAGCTACCAGACGCCGGAGACGGTCGAGACCGTGACCGTCACGATCACGCTCGCCGGCGACGTCGTGACCGACGTCGAGGTGGTGGGCGACCCGAAGGCCCGCGAGTCCCAGCAGTACCAGGGGTTCTTCATCGGCGGGATCGCGGACGAGGTCGTCGGCAAGGACATCGACGAGGTGTCCGTGAGCCGGGTCGCCGGCTCCTCACTCACCAGCGGCGGCTTCATGAAGGCGCTGCAGGAGATCAAGGCCGAAGCCGCGGCATGACCGCCGCCCGCTGGGCGTTCGAGGCGATCGGCACCCGCTGGGAGATCGAGACCCCGGTGCCGCTCGGCGACGACGTGCGGGCGCGGGTCTCGGCGTGCATCGACGCCTTCGACCGGGACTGGTCCAGGTTCCGGCCGGACTCGACCGTGTCGCGTCTGGCCGCGGCCGGCGGCACCGCGCCCGCACCCCCCGACGCTTCGGCGCTCCTCGAGGTCTACGCGGCGCTCTCCGACGCCACCGGCGGCGCCGTCAACCCGCTCGTCGGCGACGCGATCGCACGCCGCGGCTACGACGCCCCCGGGTCGGGCCTCGACCGCGGAGCGGTGCCTGCGCCGGCCGACTGGCGGACGCTGCTGGCCGCGGATGCGGGGACCATCACCCTGCGCGCCCCCGCCGTCGTCGACGTCGGCGCGGCGGGCAAGGGCAGGCTGGTCGACCTCGTGCTCGCGCTGCTGCCGGACCTCGGGCCCGGGTCGGTGGTGGTCGACGCGAGCGGCGACCTCGCCGTCCGTGGCGGCCCGGTGCGCGTCGGCCTCGAGCATCCGTACGACCCGCGCCGCGTCGTCGGTGTCTGGGAGGTGACCGACGGCGCCCTCTGCGCATCGGCGGTCAACCGTCGGGTGTGGGGCGACGGGCTGCACCACGTGCTCGACGCCCGCACCGGCGAACCGGTGCGGACGATCGCCGCCACCTGGGTGCGCGCCGAAGACGCCATGCACGCGGATGCCGTCGCGACCGCGCTCTTCTTCGACGGCGGCCCGGAACTCGCGTACCGCTGGGGCGCCGAGTGGGCGAGGATGACGACCGACGGCCGCATGCAGTGGTCGCCGGCCGGCAGGGAGGGGTTGTTCCTATGATCGCCGCGCTCACGACCGCCCTGAACCGCGGACTGGTGTTCCTCGGTCGCATCTCGATGTACCGGATGGTGCTCGTCGCCCTCTCGGTGCTGGCCGCGGTCGCGCTCCTCCTGTCGGTGTTCGGCCTCGTGCTGCCCACCCCGGGCGCGCTCCTCGGCACCGCCGTGGTGCTCGTCGTCGTCGGCGGCGCGGTCGACGCGCTCGCCCAGCGGATGCTGGGTCTGCCGTGGCGGGTCGAATCCTCCCTCATCACGGCGGGCATCCTGCTGTTCGTGCTGCGCCCGTCGGCGGAGCCCGTCGGGCTCGCCGGGATCGCGATCGCCGCCGCGGCCGCATCCGTCTCCAAGTACCTCCTCGCCTGGCGCGGCCGCCACGTCTTCAACCCGGCGGCGGTCGGGGCGACCGTGCTGACGCTCGTCGCGGCGCTCGCACCGCTGGAGTGGAACCTGGGCGGTTCGGCGTGGTGGGTCGGGTCGCCCGCGCTGTTCGCTCCGGTGCTGCTCCTCGGCATCGGTGTGCTGTGGCGCAGCGAGCGGCTGCCCGTCGCGGGGCTGTTCCTGGTCGTGGCGGTGGTGGTCGCGGTCGCGCGGGTGCAGGTGCAGTACGGGCAGCTGGGCGTCGACCTGCCCTTCGGCGAGGTGCTCGCGCAGACGCTCTTCGCGTCGCCCTACCTGTTCCTCGCCGTCTTCATGCTGTCCGAGCCGCTCACCCTGCCGCCGCGGCGATGGCAGCAGTTCCTGGTGGCGGCGGTGGTGGGCGTCCTCGCCGGCTGGCCGATCCAGCTCGGCCTCATGAGCCTCGGGCAGGAGCGGGCGCTGCTCATCGGCAACCTCGTGGCCTTCGCGTTCTGCCTGCGCTCGGCCGTGCGGCTGCGGCTGGAGCGCAGTGAGGAGTCGGCGCCGACCGTGCGGGAGCTCACGTTCCGCGCCGAGCGGATGCTGCGGTTCGAGGCGGGCCAGTACCTCGAGCTCGAGGTGCCGCACCGCCGCCCCGACATCCGCGGCACCCGCCGCGAGTTCAGCATCCTGTCGGCGCCCGAGGACCTGCCCACCGTCCGGGTCGCGTACCGCGACCGCGGCGAGACCCCGTCGAGCTACAAGCGCGCGCTCGCCGAGGCGGCGCCGGGCGACGTGCTGTCGGTGACCGGTGTGTGGGGCGACTTCGTGCTGCCCCGTGACCCGGGCCGTCCCGTGCTCATGGTGGCCGCGGGCATCGGCGTGACGCCGTTCGTGTCGCAGCTGCGGCACCTCGCCGCGACGGGGGAGCGGCGCGACGTGGTGCTCGTGTACGTGGTGCCCGAGGGTGTCGGGCTGCCGTTCCGCGGCGACCTCGCCGCATCCGGGGTCCCCGTGGTGGTGTTCTCCCGCACCGACCCGGGGGAGCTGCCGCCGGGCTGGACGTGGACCGGCGGCGTGCGACTCGACGCCGACGCGCTGGCCGCCGCCGTCCCGGACCTCCGCGAGCGTCACGCCTACATCTCCGGCCCGCCCGGGCTGATCGCGGACCTCGCCCCCGCGCTGTCGCGCGCCCGCGGCCTGACGACCGACGCGTTCGCCGGCTACTGACCCGCCCGAACGGACCGCGAGACTGCATCCTGTCGCCGAGACAGCGGGGTAACCCCGCAGTCTCGGCGGTCAGATGCAGTCTCGCGGTTCAGGAGGTCAGACGCGGTGCGCGCGGTAGTACGACAGCAGCGCGCGGGTCGAGGGGTCCTGGGCGGCCAGGGCCTCCTCGTCGCCCTCGATCGCGGGGGCGATCTGCAGGGCGAGCTGCTTGCCGAGCTCGACTCCCCACTGGTCGAAGCTGTTGATGCCCCAGACCGTGCCCTGCGTGAACGTGATGTGCTCGTACAGCGCGATGAGCTGGCCGAGCACCGACGGGGTCAGCGCGGGCGCGAAGATCGACGTCGTCGGCCGGTTGCCCGAGAACGTGCGGGCCGCGACGAGCGCGCCGGTGGTGCCCTCGGCCTCGACCTCCTCGGCGGTCTTGCCGAACGCGAGCGCCTTCGTCTGCGCGAGGAAGTTCGCCAGGAACAGCCCGTGCACGTCGCGGCCGTCGTCCGCGAGCGGGTACGCCGGGTTCGCGAAGGCGATGAAGTCCGCCGGGATGAGGCGGGTGCCCTGGTGGATGAGCTGGTAGAACGCGTGCTGGCCGTTTGTACCCGGCTCACCCCAGAACACCTCGCCGGTGTCGGTCGTGACGGGCGAGCCGTCCCAGCGCACCGACTTGCCGTTGGACTCCATCGTGAGCTGCTGCAGGTACGCCGGGAAGCGGTGCAGCTGCTGCGCATAGGGGAGCACGGCGTGCGACTGCGCGCCCAGGAAGTTCGTGTACCAGACGTTCAGCAGGCCCATGAGCACCGGGACGTTGCGCTCGAGCGGGGTCGTTGCCACGTGCACGTCGACCGCGTGGAACCCGGCGAGCAGCTCCCGGAACACGTCGGGACCGAGCTCGATCGCGAGCGACAGGCCGATCGCCGAGTCCACCGAGTAGCGGCCGCCGACCCAGTCCCAGAACCCGAACGCGTTCTCCGGGTCGATGCCGAACGCCGCGACCTTGTCCAGCGCGGTGGAGACGGCGACGAAGTGGTGGGCCACCGCATCCGTGCGCGCCTCGTCGTGATCGGCGATGGCCCCGGATGCGGCGAGCCCCTGCCACAGCCAGTCCCGGGCGAGCCGGGCGTTGGTGAGGGTCTCGAGGGTCGTGAAGGTCTTCGACGCGACGATGAACAGCGTCGTCTCGGGGTCGAGGTCGGCGGTCTTCTGCGCGATGTCGGTCGGGTCGATGTTCGAGACGAACCGCGCCTGGATGCCGGCGTCGGCGTAGGGCTTCAGCGCCTCGGAGACCATGACCGGGCCGAGGTCGGAGCCGCCGATGCCGATGTTCACCACGTGGGTGACCCGCTTGCCGGTCACGCCCAGCCAGTCGCCGGAGCGCACCCGGTCGGCGAACGCCGACATCCGGTCGAGCACCTCGTGCACGTCGTGGTCCACGTCCTGGCCGTCCACGACGAGCGCGGGGGAGACGTCTGCGGGGCGGCGGAGCGCGGTGTGGAGGACGGCGCGGTCCTCGGTCGTGTTGATATGGACGCCGTCGAGCATCTGTGCGAAGCGCTCGGCCACGCCGGTCTCCTCGGCCAGGCGCACGAGCGCGGCCAGGATGTCGTCGGTGACGAGGTTCTTCGACAGGTCGACGTGCAGGTCGGCCACAGGGAGGCTCAGCCGCTCGGCCCGCGCCTCGTCGGCGGCGAACCAGCCGCGGAGGTCGGGGGCGAACCCGGCGCGGTGCGCCTCGAGGTCGGCCCAGGCGGTGGTGGTGGTTGCGTCGATGGGGGTGCTCACGGTTCCACGGTAGCGGGCGCCGGGTCCTGGGGTCGGGCCGGGAGTCGCACCGTGAACTCGGTGGCGCCGGGTGCGGAGGTGACGGCGATGCTTCCCGCGTGCGCCTCCACGATCGCGCGGGCGATCGACAGGCCGAGCCCCGTGCCGCCGGTGTTCCGGGCGCGGGACCGGTCGCCGCGGGCGAACCGCTCGAACAGTTCGCCGGCGACCTCGGGGTCGATGCCGGGCCCGTCGTCCTGCACGCGCAGCACCGCGTCACGGCCCTCGCGCCGCACCGACACGGTCACCGTGGTGCCCGCGGGGGTGTGGGTGCGGGCGTTGGCCAGGAGGTTCACCACGACCTGCTGGATGCGGTGCTCGTCACCGGCGATGACGACCGGTTCCGGCTCCACGTCGAGCACCCAGCGGTGGTCGGCGCCGGCGACCTGGGCGTCGCCGGTCGCCTCGATCGCGAGGCGGCTGAGGTCGACCGTGCCGTAGACGAGTTCACGACCCTCCTCGAGGCGGGCGAGCAGCAGCAGGTCCTCCACGAGCGCGGTCATGCGCAGCGACTGCGCCTGGATGCGCTGCAGGGCGGACTCGGTGTGCTCGCCGAGCGCGGGGTCGCGCAGCGACAGCTCGGAGTAGCCGCGGATGCTGGCGAGGGGCGTGCGCAACTCGTGACTCGCGTCGGCGACGAACCGCCGCATCCGTTCCTCGTTGCGCTGGCGGGCGTCGAGGGCTGCGCCGACGTGGTCGAGGAGGGTGTTCAGCGACGACCCCACCCGGCCGATCTCGGTCTCGTCGTCCGCCTGCGCGGCGGGCACCCGCTCGGTGATGGTGACCGCGCCCTCGGACAGTGGCTGTGCGGCGACGCGCTCGGCCGTCTCCGCGACCTCCCGGAGCGGTGCGAGCGAGCGCCGGATGATGATCGCGAGGAGCACCCCCAGGATCAGCAGGCCCCCGACCGTGACGAGCGCGACGGTGGTGAGGATCTGCGTGAGGGTCGAGGCGACCTCGCTCGTCGGCAGCCCGTAGACGGCGAACGCGCCGGACGGATCGCCGGAGAAGTAGACGCGGTACGTGCCGACGCCGGGCACGTCCACGGTGGAGAACTCGTCGAGCACGATCTGCTGCAGCATGTGCTGCACCTGCGTGGTCTCGAGCGTACGGACCGTGTCGTCGTCCTCGACCACCGCGCCGCTGACCCCCGCGGCGCCGCGGAGGACGAGCAGGTAGCCGTGCTCCTGCCTGCCGGCGGAGAGGATGTCGGCGGCCGTCGCGGAGAAGCCGGCGCGGCCCACGGCGGGCGCGTACTGCAGCACCTGCACGTTGAGGTTCTGCTGCATGATCGACGCCAGGATCGTGCCGGTGGCCAGGCCCACGGCGCCGAGGATGACGGCGACCATGCCGATGACCGCCGTCATGAGGCGGGTCTGCAGGTTCAGGCGGGCGCCGCGGCGGCGCGCAGGCAGGGTCACTGGGCGGCTTTGATCATGTAGCCGACGCCGCGCACGGTGTGGATGAGCGGGTCGCGGCCGTGGTCGATCTTCTTCCGCAGGTAGGAGATGTACAGCTCCACGACCGATGAGCGGCCGCCGAAGTCGTAGTTCCACACGCGATCGAGGATCTGCGCCTTCGAGACCACGCGGCGCTGGTTCCGCATGAGGAAGCGCAGCAGCTCGAACTCGGTGGCGGTGAGCTCGATCCCGGTGCCGGCTCGCTCGACCTCGTGGCTGTCCTCGTTGAGGGTGAGGTCGCCCACCCGCAGGATCGGCTCCGAGTCCTGGGCGTGCGCCGTACCGGCCCGTCGCATCAGCCCTCGCAGACGCGCGACGACCTCCTCGAGGCTGAAGGGCTTCGTGACGTAGTCGTCGCCGCCTGCGGTGAGCCCCGCGACGCGGTCGGCGACCGCATCCTTCGCGGTGAGGAAGAGCACCGGCACGGTGTTGCCGGACTGCCGCAGCCGCTGCAGCACCGCCATCCCGTCGAGGTCCGGCATCATGATGTCCAGCACCATGGCGTCGGGCTCGAACTCGCGCGCGGTGTTCAGCGCCTCGAACCCGGAGGCCGCGGTCTTCACCGTCCAGCCCTCCATGCGCAGCGCCATCGAGAGCAGGTCGGTCAGCATCTGCTCGTCGTCGACGACGAGCACGCGCGGCGGGGTGCCGTCCGCGCGGTGGAGTGCAGGGGATGCGGCCATGGACGTCATGCCTCGATTCTGCGGCGATCGCTATGAGCTTCCTATGGCAGAGCATATGCGTGCGCTGTGAATCGATGCATAGGTGGTTCTTAACCGTTCCCGATGATTCCCTGAAACCGCTCTCGTAGCGTCGGCGTGCGGCCGGAGAGTCGGCCGGAAGGAGACCCATGTACTGGACGTATCTGCGGCGGGAACTGGCCGGCCGCAAGAAACAGACGATCATCGTGGCGGCGGGACTCGCCGTCGCGGTGGCCCTCGTGATCATCGTCAACGCGCTCGCCGGGGGTGTGCGGGACGCGCAGGCCCAGGCGCTGGAGAGCGTCTACGGCGTCGGCACCGACCTCACGGTCACCGGCGTGCAGCCCGACCCGGATGCCGGCGGCCCCGGCGCGGGCGGCGGTCCGTCGTTCGAGTTCGGTCAGGACGGCGGGGCCACCGGCGAGGACGGCGGCACGTCGCTCAGCCAGTCCCGGCTCATGACCGACATGATGCGCGGCACACTCGACGCGGTCGTGGTGGACGAGGCCGCAGCCGTCGACGGCGTCGCCGCGGCCACGGGCGCGCTGAGCCTCACCAACACGACCTTCTCCGGTGAACTGCCCGCCGCGCCCTCCGGCGACGCGGGCGGCGCGCCGAGCGGCGGCCCGGGTGGTGGTGGCGGCTTCGGCGGCGGGTCGTTCGACATCGACAGCTTCACCGTGCTGGGACTGGACACCGCGGCGCCCGCGTCGGTGGGTCCGCTGTCCTCCGTCGACCTGCAGGACGGTCGCCTCCTGGACACCGGCGACGCGGGCGCGGCCGTCGCCGTGCTCGACGCGACCTACGCGACCGGTGCGGACCTCGTCGTCGGCGACACGATCGACGTCGGCGGGACCGAGGTCGAGGTCGTCGGCATCGTCGCGTCCACCTCGTCGGACGCCGACACCGCGGCGAACGTGTACCTGCCGCTCGACGTGGCCCAGGACCTCGCCGGTCTCGGCGACGTCGTCTCCACGGTGTACGTGCAGGCCCAGTCGGCCGCCGACATCCCGGCGCTGCAGACCGCGCTGGAGGAGGCGCTGCCCGACGCGACCGTGAGCTCCCAGGCCGATCTCGCCTCCACCGTCTCCGGGTCGCTCTCCAGCGCATCCTCGCTCATCACGAACCTCGGGACGTGGCTGTCGGTGATCGTCCTCGTCGTGGCCGTCGCGCTCGCCGTGCTGTTCACGATCTCCGGCGTCTCCCGACGCACCCGCGAGTTCGGCACGCTGAAGGCGATCGGCTGGTCGGACCGCCGCGTCATCGGGCAGGTCGCGGGCGAGTCGGTCGCGCAGGGGCTCATCGGCGGCGTCGCCGGTCTCGCGCTGGGCCTGGTCGGCGTGCTCGTCATCAACCTCGTGCAGCCCACGATCTCCTCCGGGGCGGCCACCGGCGGTCCCGCGGGCCCCGGCGGCGACGGCGCCGGCATGCCGGGCGGGATGCCCGGGATGCCCGGGCAGACGGCGTCGGCCGCATCCGACATCGTCCTCAGCGCCCCGCTGTCGGCCACCGTCGTCGTCGCGGCACTCGTGCTCGCGGTGGCTGGCGGGCTCGTGGCCGGCGCCGTCGGCGGGTGGCGCGCCGCCCGGCTGAGCCCCGCCGAAGCGCTGCGGTCCGTGGCATGACCGGCGCACCCCGACCAACGACAGGAGCAGACATGACCATCGTCGAGCACGGGCGGGAGGGGGCGGCCGAGGCCGCGTCCGCCCCCGCGTACCGCATCAGCGGCGTCACCAGGACCTACGAGCAGAAGGGTCGCGCGGTCCACGCCCTGGCCGGCGTCGATCTCGAGATCGCGCGCGGCGCGTTCGTCACCATCCAGGGGCCGACGGGAGGGGGCAAATCGACCTTCCTGCAGATCCTCGGGGCGCTCGACCGGCCGACCGCCGGGCGGGTGGAACTCGCGGGCGTCGACATCGCGAGCGCCTCGGATGCCGAGCTCACCCGGCTGCGCGCGCACGAGATCGGGTTCGTGTTCCAGGGGTTCAACCTCATCCCGACGCTCACCGCCGCCGAGAACGTGGACATGGGGCTCGAACCGCTCCGGCTCCCGGCATCCGAGCGCGCCGAGCGCGTCGCCGAGGCGCTCGCGCACGTCGGCCTCGCCGAGCGCGGCGACCACCGTCCGGGTGAGCTCTCGGGCGGGCAGCAGCAGCGCGTCGCGATCGCACGCGCCATCGCGAAGCGCCCCACGGTGCTGCTCGCCGACGAGCCCACGGGCAACCTCGACGAGTCGATGCGCGACGAGATCCTGCAGGTGCTTCGCCGGCTGAACGACGAGGGCCTCACCCTCGTGGTCGTCACGCACGACTCCGCGGTCGCCCGGCAGGCCGGGCGGCGACTGCGCCTGGAGCGCGGCACCGTCCGCGACCTCGACCGGTGACACCCGAGGCGGCCGGCTCCCCGAACCCGGCGGAGCCGGCCGCCTCGCGGGTATCGTGAGGCGCGTGACCGCCGCCATCCCCACCCCGTACGAAGACCTCCTCCGCGACGTGCTCGCACACGGCACGCACAAGTCCGACCGCACCGGCACCGGCACCACCAGCGTGTTCGGGCGGCAGATCCGCTTCGACCTGTCCCTGGGCTTCCCGCTCATCACCACCAAGCGGGTGCACATGAAGTCGATCGTGTACGAGCTGCTGTGGTTCCTGCAGGGCTCGTCCAACGTGCGGTGGCTGCAGGAGCACGGCGTCACCATCTGGGACGAGTGGGCGGATGCGGACGGCGAACTCGGCCCGGTCTACGGGGTGCAGTGGCGTTCCTGGCCGACCCCGGGCGGCGACACGATCGACCAGATCACCGAGGTGGTCGAGCAGATCCGCACGAACCCGGACTCGCGCCGACTCATCGTCTCGGCGTGGAACCCGGCGGACATCCCGGACATGGCGCTCGCCCCCTGCCACGCGCTGTTCCAGTTCTACGTCGCCGACGGCCGGCTCTCCTGCCAGCTCTATCAGCGCAGCGCCGACATGTTCCTCGGCGTGCCGTTCAACATCGCGTCCTACGCGCTGCTCACGATGATGGTCGCGCAGCAGACCGGCCTCGAACCCGGCGACTTCGTCTGGACCGGCGGCGACTGCCACGTGTACGACAACCACCGCGAGCAGGTCGAGGAGCAGCTGCGGCGCGACCCGTACCCGTACCCGACGCTTCGGTTCGCCCGCCGGCCCGAGTCGATCCTCGACTACACCTTCGACGACATCGTGCTCGAGGACTACCGCCACCACCCGGCCATCCGCGGGGCCGTCGCGGTATGACCCGGGTCGGGCTCGTCTGGGCGCAGGCGCGCGGCGGCGTCATCGGCGCCGGCGGGGGCATGCCGTGGCACGTGCCGGAGGACCTCGCCCACTTCAAGGCCGTGACCGGCGGGCACGCCGTCGTCATGGGACGGCGCACGTGGGAGTCGCTGCCCGAGCGGTTCCGGCCGCTCCCGGGGCGCATGAACATCGTCGTCACCCGGAACGCCGACTGGCGCGGTGACGGCGCCGTCCGCGCGGGCTCCCTGGACGAGGCGCTCGCCGCCGCGCCCGGGGCGGCCGTCTGGGTCATCGGCGGCGGGCAGCTCTACCGCGACGCGATCGGCCGCGCCGACGTGCTCGAGGTCACCCACCTCGACCTCGACGTGCCCGGGGACACGTATGCGCCCCCGCTCGACGGGTTCGTCCCGGTCGAGGCCGACCCCGCGCAGGGCTGGCACCGCTCGGCCGGGGGCGTCGGGTACCGCTTCGTCCGTTACGAACCGGAGGCGTGAGCGTGCCCACCGCACTCATCACCGGCGCGAGCTCCGGACTGGGCGCCGAGTACGCCCGCCAGCTCGCCCGCCGCGGCGGCGATCTCGTGCTCGTCGGCCGCGACCGCGCGTCCCTCGAGGAGGTCGCTGGGCCGCTGCGCGAACGGGTGCGGGTGGAGGTCCTCCGCGCCGACCTGCTGCGTCCGCGCGAACGGGCGAAGGTCGAGGAACGCCTGCAGGACCCGTCGCGGCCCGTCGACCTCCTCGTCAACAACGCCGGCTTCGGACTGCCCCTCGCGTTCGAACGGAACGACGTCGAGGACGAGGTGCGGCACCTGCAGCTGCACGTCGAGGTGCCGATGCGGCTCGCGCACGCCGCGCTCGGACCGATGCTCGCACGCGGTCGCGGCCGCATCCTCAACGTCGCCTCGGTCGCCGCGTTCACCCCGCGCTCCACCTACGGCGCCGCGAAGGGCTGGCTCGTCTCCTTCAGCCGCTGGGCGAACACGACCTACGCCGAGCGCGGCGTCACTGTCACCGCCGTGTGCCCCGGCTACACGCACACGAACTTCCACGAGCGGCTCGGCCTGCCGCCGGGGGAGGAGGGCATCCCGGACTGGATGTGGCTGCATGCCCGGGACGTGGTCTCCGAGTCGCTCCGCGATCTCGCCCGCGGCAAGGCCGTCTCGGTGCCGACCCTGCGCTACCGCATCCTCACGACCGTCGCGCGCTTCGCACCCGACCGGGTCGTCGCCCGCATCGCGGGCCGCGGCCGCTGACCCGCGCGAGACCACATCCAATCGCATGTGGTCTCGCGGGATGCATGTGGTCTCGGCGACCGCGGTGCGGGCGCCGCCGTGACTCAGGCGAACCGGCCGAGGCGGATCCCCGCGTAGGCGAGCGCGGCCACGGTCTCACCGTCGCCGATGCGACCGTCGGCGACCATCGCCAGCGCGTCGGCGAACGGCACCCACGCCATCTCGTCGATGCCCTCCTCGTGCTGGGTCGCCGCCGCATCGCCGCCGGCGCGGAGCCCCCGGGCCAGGAACACGTGCTCGGGCGCGTCGGCGACCCCGTTCAACGCGTGCATCGTGCCGATCGCGGTCCACTCGTCCGCCACCAGCCCGGTCTCCTCCAGCAGTTCGCGCTTCGCGGCCACCAGCGGCTCGTCGCCGTCGCAGCCGCCCGCCGGCACCTCCCACGACGTGCCGGTCGTGTACCGCTCCAGCCGCACCAGGCACACCCGGTCCTCGTCGTCGAGCGCGACCACGAAGACGGCCGGATGCTGCATCCGCACCACCCCGTAGATGCCGTCGCCGTCCGGCCCGGTCACCCGGTCCTCACGGACGTGGATCCACCGGTTCTCGTACACGGTGCGGGTCTCGTGCGTGCGCCAGGCCATGCGCCCAGCCTACGAGCGCCGCTCGGAGGCGGCGGCGGAACCGATACCCTAAGAGGCATGACGCATGCGGGCAACCCCTTCGGACAGGTCCTCGTCGCCCTCGTCACCCCGATGACGGCGGACGGCGAGGTCGATTGGCCCGCCGTCGAGCAGCACATCGACGACGTCATCGTCTCGGGCGCCGACGGCATCGTGGTCACCGGTACGACCGGCGAGACCTCCACCCTCACCGACCCCGAGAAGCTCAAGCTCGTCGAGGTCGGCAAGTCGGTGTCCGCCGGTCGCGCGAAGATCATCACCGGCGGCGGTTCGAACGAGACCGCGCACGCGATCGAGCTCTACAAGGCCAGCGAGAAGGCCGGCGCCGACGGCATCATGATCGTCACGCCGTACTACAACAAGCCGACGCAGGCCGGCATCCTCACGCACTTCCGGCTCGTGGCCGACGCCACCGACCTGCCGGTGATCCTCTACGACATCCCCGGCCGCACCGGTGTGCCGATCACGTACGAGACGATCCTGCGGCTGGCCAAGCACCCGAACATCCTCGCCATCAAGGACGCCAAGGGCGACTTCAGCGAGGTGAGCCGCGTGCTCAACCAGACCGACCTGCTCTACTTCTCCGGCGACGACGCCAACGTGCTGCCGCACCTGTCGATCGGGGCCTCCGGCCTCATCGGCGTCACCGCGAACATCACCGCCGCGCCGTACCGCACCATCGTCGACGCCGTGAACCGCGGCGACCTGCGCTCCGCGACCGAGGCGCACAAGAAGCTCGAGCCGCTCGTGCGTGCCGTCATGACCCACGTCCCCGGCACCGTGAGCGCGAAGTACATCCTCCACGGCCTCGGCCGCATCTCCAGCCCGCGCGTGCGACTGCCGCTCGTGGGCCCGGAGGAGTGGGAGGCCGCGATCATCGAGGACGAGCTCGCCCTCGTGAGCGACGTCCCCGGGGTCGACTTCTCGAACTTCCGTCCCGACCGCAACGCCGCCGCCGGCGGCGCCCTGCCGAAGGTGCACGGCACGACGCGTTGACACAACCCGCCACGAGGCGGGACACAGACGCCCGACCGGGCGTGACGAAACGGATGCGGCGCCCGCGCCGCATCCGGAAAGGCAGGCGATGGCCACCACCGTGTACGATCCCCCCGCCCTCGACGCCGGAACCCTGCGCGTGACCCCGCTCGGCGGTCTCGGCGAGGTCGGGCGCAACATGACGATCTTCGAGTACGAGGGCAAGATCCTCATCGTCGACTGCGGCGTGCTCTTCCCCGAGGAGCACCAGCCCGGCGTCGACCTGATCCTCCCCGACTTCACGCCCATCCGTGACCGCCTCGACGACGTCGTCGGCGTGGTGCTCACGCACGGCCACGAGGACCACATCGGGGCCGTCCCGTACCTGCTGAAGCTGAAGCAGGACATCCCCCTCATCGGCTCGCAGCTCACCCTCGCCCTCGTCGAGGCGAAGCTGAAGGAGCACCGCATCAAGGCGTTCACGCTCACCGTAACCGCCGGGCAGCAGGAGAAGGTCGGGCCGTTCGACCTCGAGTTCATCGCGGTGAACCACTCCATCCCCGACGCCCTCGCCGTCGCGATCCGCACCTCCGCGGGGCTCGCGCTGGCCACCGGCGACTTCAAGATGGACCAGCTGCCGCTCGACGGCCGGCTCACCGACCTCCGTGCCTTCGCCCGGCTCGGCGAGGAGGGCGTCGACCTCTTCCTCGTCGACTCCACGAACGCCGACGTCCCCGGCTTCACCCCGGCCGAGCGGAACATCGGGCCGGTGCTCGACCAGGTGATCGCGAAGTCGCCGCGCCGCGTCATCGTGGCGAGCTTCTCCAGCCACGTGCATCGCGTGCAGCAGGTCATCGACGCCGCCCACGCCAACGGCCGCCGCGTCGCGTTCCTCGGCCGCAGCATGGTGCGGAACATGACGATCGCGGAGGACCTCGGCTACCTCAAGGTGCCCAAGGGCGTGCTCATCGACTACAAGAAGGCCAAGGACCTCCCGGACGACCGGATCGTCTACATGTCCACCGGTTCGCAGGGCGAGCCGATGGCGGTCCTGTCGCGGATGGCCAATCTCGACCACGCGATCGAGCCGGGGGAGGGCGACACCGTCATCCTCGCCTCGAGCCTCATCCCGGGCAACGAGAACGCGGTCTACCGCGTCATCGACGGGCTCACCAAGCTCGGCGCGAACGTCGTGCACAAGGCCAACGCCAAGGTGCACGTCTCCGGGCACGCGGCGGCCGGCGAACTGCTCTACTGCTACAACATCCTCCAGCCGAAGAACGTGCTGCCGGTCCACGGGGAGTACCGCCACCTGATGGCGAACGCCAAGCTCGCGCAGGACACCGGCATCCCCGCGGAGCGCACGATCCTCGGTGAGAACGGCACCGTCGTCGACCTGAAGGACGGCGTCGCGGAGGTCGTCGGGCAGCGTGACATCGGGTTCGTGTACGTCGACGGCTCCACCGTCGGCGAGATCACCGACGCCGACCTGAAGGACCGCCGGATCCTGGGCGAGGAGGGCTTCATCTCCGTCATCGCGGTGGTCGACGCCGCCACCGGCCGCGTCATCAGCGGTCCGGAGATCCACGCGCGCGGCTTCGCCGAGGACGACGCCGTGTTCGAGGACGTGAAGCCGAAGATCGCCGCCGCGCTCGCCGAGGCCGCCTCCTCGGGTGTCCGCGACACGCACGCGCTCTCGCAGGTCATGCGCCGCACGATCGGCCGCTGGGTGAACCAGCGCCTTCGCCGTCGCCCCATGATCGTGCCGCTGGTCATCGAGGCCTGAGCGTCGTCGCTAGGATGCGGGCATGACCGAGGGTCCCCGCATCCGCCCGGCCGGGCAGGGCGACGGCGCGTTCCTCGCGGACATGGTGGTCGAGGCCGCGAACTGGCGCGACGGCGCCGCGCGGCCGCGTCACCAGGTGCTCGCCGACCGTGCGCACAGCCGGTACATCACCGGGTGGATGCGGCCGGGCGACGCCGGATCGGTCGCGCTCGACGAGCACGACGAACCGGTCGGCGCCGCCTGGTACCGGACCTTCCCGCGCAGCGAACCGGGCTTCGGGCACGTCGGCACCGGCGTTCCCGAGCTCATCATCGGCGTGCGGCCGATCTGGCGCTCGCACGGGGTCGGGCGGTCGCTGCTGCGCGCGCTCGTGACGACGGCGCGGGCGGAGGGGTACGCCCGGCTGTGCCTGAGCGTGGAGACCGGCAACTTCGCCCGCGCGCTGTACCGCAGCGAGGGGTTCGAAGCGGCCGGGGAGGACGCCGGGCGCGAGACGATGGTGCTGCGCCTGCGGTGAGGCGACCCGGCCGGTTCGCCGCGTCGCTCCCGGGCGGTGGGGGCACCCGGTCATAGCCTGGAGCGCATGGCCAGGAGTACCGGCACGAGCACGCGCGGCCGCAGCACGAGCGCGAAGTCGACCTCGGGCGCCCGCAAGAAGCCCGAGCCCGCACCGAAGCGCTACGTCGGCGACGACGAGAAGCCGCCGTTCGCCGTGCGCGCATGGCTCGGACTCGCCCACGGCGTGGGCGGGCTCTTCCGCGCCTTCGGGCCGGAGAACCTGGAGAAGGACCAGCGTCGCGACGGGTTCCCGTTGCTGCTGGTGCTCCTCGCCGTCGCCGGGGCGACCGTCGAGTGGTTCTTCATCGGCAACGAACCGGCGGCGCTCATCAGCGCGTACACCGTCGGCGGGCTGCTCGGCCGGCTCGCGTTCCTGCTCCCGGTGCTGCTGGTGCTCCTCGCCGGATGGCTCTTCCGCCACCCGTCGTCGGTGCACGACAACGGCCGGATCGGCATCGGGTTCGCGCTGTTCGTCGTCACCATCGCCGGGTTCTGCCATGTCTTCGGCGGACGCCCCGCACCCAGCGAGGGCCTGCCCGCACTGAGCGCGGCCGGTGGCCTGTTCGGCTGGATGGCGGGGGAGCCGCTGGCGATGCTCCTCACCCCGGTGGGCGCCGCCATCGTGCTGGGCCTGGTCGCAGCGCTCAGCGTCCTCATCATCACCAAGACCCCGCCGAACCGCATCGGTCAGCGCCTCGGCGACCTGTACGCCTGGATGTTCGGCGCCGAACGGCCCGAACCCCGCACCGAGACCGCGGTGACCGCGAAGCTCCCCGAGCAGGACGACGCGGACGCGACCGAGAGCATCCCGTGGTGGCGTCGCAACAAGTCCGGACGCGAGGAGGACCCGGCCGACACGGCGGGCACCCAGGACCTCACCGAACTCCTCGGCGGCGGCACGTCGACCCAGGGCGGGTTCGAGCAGGCGCTCGCCCCCGAACCGGTCGTCCCGCCGATGCCGCCCATGCCACCCGCCCCCGACGCCCTCACCGAGGTCATCGACCCGTCCGTGCTCGCCGCGGCCGAGCGCGCCGCCGCGGAACGCGGCGCGGGCACGGGGCTCCAGGACGACGGCGACACCGGCGAGTTCGAGACCCTTCCCGAGGTCGACGGGTTCGGCGCCGGCGGCGACCGGCTGCCGCCCTCCACCCCCTACGTGCTGCCGTCCGTCACGGCGCTCGCCACCGGTGACGCACCCAAGGCGCGGTCCGAGGCGAACGACCGCATCGTCGCGGCCATCATGGGCGTGTTCGAGCAGTTCAAGGTCGACGCCCGCGTCACCGGGTTCTCGCGCGGGCCGACGGTCACGCAGTACGAGATCGAGGTCGGCCCCGGCGTGAAGGTCGAGCGGATCACCGCGCTGACCAACAACATCGCCTACGCGGTGGCCTCGAACGAGGTCCGCATCCTCGCCCCCATCCCCGGCAAGAGCGCCATCGGCGTGGAGATCCCGAACACGGACCGCGAGATCGTCACCCTCGGCGACATCCTCCGGTCGCCGGCCGCGCAGAAGTCCACCCACCCGATGACGATCGGTGTCGGCAAGGACGTCGGCGGCGGGTTCGTCGTCGCGAACCTCGCGAAGATGCCCCACCTCCTCGTCGCCGGTTCCACCGGCTCGGGCAAGTCGAGCTTCGTGAACTCCATGATCACGAGCCTGCTCATGCGGGCGAAGCCGTCCGAGGTGCGGATGGTGCTCATCGACCCGAAGCGGGTGGAGCTCACCAGCTACGCCGGTGTGCCGCACCTGATCACGCCCATCATCACGAACCCCAAGAAGGCCGCCGAGGCGCTCCAGTGGGTCGTGAAGGAGATGGACATGCGGTACGACGACCTCGCGTCGTTCGGGTTCCGCCACATCGACGACTTCAACAAGGCGGTCGTCGCCGGCCAGATCCAGCTGCCCCCGGGCAGCGAGCGGGTGCTGAAGCCCTACCCGTACCTCCTCGTGGTCGTGGACGAGCTCGCCGACCTCATGATGGTCGCCCCGCGCGACGTCGAGGACTCGATCGTCCGCATCACTCAGCTCGCCCGCGCGAGCGGCATCCACTTGGTGCTGGCCACCCAGCGTCCGTCGGTCGACGTGGTCACCGGTCTCATCAAGGCGAACGTGCCCTCGCGCCTCGCGTTCGCGGTGACGAGCGTCACCGACTCCCGCGTCATCCTGGACCAGCCCGGTGCCGACCGACTCATCGGCCAGGGTGACGGGCTCTTCCTCCCCATGGGCACCTCGAAGCCCCTCCGCGTGCAGGGCGCCTGGGTGAGCGAGGCCGAGATCGAGAAGGTCGTCAAGCACGTGACGGGCCAGGCTCGGCCCGAATACCGCGCGGACGTCGCCGCCGCGGCGGAGAAGAAGCAGATCGACGCGGACATCGGCGACGACCTCGAACTGCTCCTCGCGGCCGCCGAGCAGATCGTGTCGACCCAGTTCGGCTCCACCTCGATGCTGCAGCGCAAACTGCGCGTCGGCTTCGCGAAGGCCGGCAGGCTCATGGACCTCCTCGAGTCCCGTGAGATCGTCGGACCCTCCGAGGGCTCGAAGGCGCGCGACGTGCTCGTGACCCCCGACCAGCTGCCGGCAGTGCTCGCACGCCTGCGCGGCGAGGACGTCCCCGAACCCGCCGCATCCGCCGCGCCCGCCGAGGACGACCCGTACGCCGGGGACCCGGTCGAGCAGCAGTTCGCCGGCCTCCCGGTGGAGGACGAGGACGGCGACGAGGACGCCTGGCAGCTGACCGGCCGATAGGCTCGCACCGTGGCAGTACCGAGGCAGTTGCCGAACGCGATCACGATCGTGCGCATCCTGTGCGCGCCGGTCTTCCTGTGGCTGCTGCTCGCCGACGGGGGCGCCGACGGCGCCGCCCGGTGGTGGGCGGGCGTCCTGTTCATCGTCGCGATCGCGACGGACGGCATCGACGGGCACATCGCCCGCAGGCACGACATCGTCACCGACCTGGGCAAGCTCCTCGACCCGATCGCCGACAAGGCGCTCACCGGATGCGCGTTCGTCGGGCTGTCGATCCTCGCCGAGCTCCCGTGGTGGGTCACGGTGATCGTGCTCGTCCGTGAGGTGGGGATCACGGTCTACCGCCTCGCGGTCGCCGGGGAGAACGTGCTCGCCGCCGCCTGGATGGGCAAGCTCAAGACCGTCGCGCAGGCGGTGGCCCTCTCCCTCGCCCTGCTGCCGCTGTGGACGCTCGTGGGCGACTGGATCGTCTGGGTCAACATCGTGACGATGTGGATCGCGGTGCTCCTCACGGTCGCCAGCGGCGTGGACTTCGTGGTCGGCGAGGTGCGCGCGCACCGCGCCCGCAAGGGGGAGCGCGCATGAACCACGGGGAGGCGGCGGCGTTCGACCACGACCCGCTGGACGACGCCACCACGATCGTCCGGCGTCGGCGCCGGACCGACCCGGAACGGGTCGTCGACCGGCTCACCGAGCTCGGCTGGACCATCGGGGTGGCGGAATCGCTCACCGGCGGCCTGCTGTGCGCCGAGCTCGTGTCCGTCCCCGGGGCGTCGGCGTGTGTGAACGGCGGCGTCGTCGCCTACGACCCGGCGCTGAAGTCGTCGCTCCTGGGCGTGGACGCCGCCTACCTCGCCGAGCACGGCGCGGTGCAGGCCAAGGTCGCCCGGCAGATGGCCGAGGGTGCACGCGAGGCCACGGCCGTCGCGGGCCGCCGCGCGGACGTCGGCGTCGCGACCACCGGCAACGCCGGGCCGACCTCGTCGGACGGCCAGCCGGTCGGCACCGTCCACATCGCCGTGGCGACCGCGCTGGGCACCCGGGTCGAGTCGCTGCTCCTCGAGGGCGACCGCGACGAGATCCGCACGCAGACGGTGCGGCGTGCGGTCCGGCTGCTGCTCGCCGCGCTGTGAGGAATACGGCGCGGTGAGGATTGCGTTACATTCAGTGATTCTCACCCCGTGTCCAGCGCGGGGGTCTAGATTGTCAGCACCTGGAGAATGCACCGTGGGCCGGACGGCACCACGCGGAGTCGATTGAGGAGGGGACCCGACATGATCTTGGTACGTCACGAGATCGGGGAAGTTCTGCGGGACTTCCGCCAGCAGAAGGGGCGCACCCTCCGTCAGGTGGCGAGCCGTGCGAGCGTCGCCCTCGGCTACCTCAGCGAGGTGGAGCGGGGACAGAAGGAAGCCTCCAGCGAGATCCTCGGCGCGGTCGCCGAGGCGCTGGACGTGCCGATCGCGACGATCATGCGCGAGGTCGCGGACCGGCTGTCGGTGCTGGAGGGGCTCACGCCGTTCCCCGACGTCGTCCCCGACGAGCTGGTCGCCGAGGTCGAGCCCGAGCTCTCGCTGCGCTGACGCGCCCGCACGTGCGTCGCAGCGAATTCGACCGCGCCGTCGCCGACGAATTCGGCGACCAGGCGGGGTACCTGCTGACCGACCTCTCGCTGCCCGACGCGGGCGGCAGGTCGGCCTCCGCGGCCCTGGCGGCCGGGGTGCCTCCGCGCGAGGTGTGGCTGGCGCTGTGCGCCGAGATGGACGTGCCCGAGCACCGGCGCTACGGGGTCGGTCGCATCGAACGACGCGGACGCTGACCCGGCGTGTCGTCGAAGATCTGTTCGATGACCGCGTAGTCTCCTGCACAGAGGTCGTCGCACCGACGGCACTCCACGGATGCGGCGGCCCACCGGCGATGTCGGAACCCCTCCCTACCGTGGGTCGCACGACAACCTCTCCGCCTTGTCGCAGCATCCCGCCGAATCCCCGGCGGGAGCGCGACAGCCTACAGGCGACAGCGACGCGAGCAGAAGGAGCACGCCATGCCATCACCCGCCGACCGCGAGAAGGCCCTCGAATCGGCCCTCGCCCAGATCGACCGGCAGTTCGGGAAGGGCTCGGTCATGCGGCTGGGCAGCGACGAGCGCGCCCCGGTCGAGGTCATCCCCACCGGCTCCATCGCCCTCGACGTCGCCCTCGGCGTCGGCGGCCTGCCGCGTGGCCGCATCATCGAGATCTACGGCCCGGAGTCGTCGGGAAAGACGACGCTCACCCTGCACGCGATCGCCAATGTGCAGCGCGCGGGCGGGATCGCGGCCTTCATCGACGCCGAGCACGCGCTCGACCCGGAGTACGCCAAGAAGCTCGGCGTCGACATCGACTCCCTGCTGGTCTCCCAGCCCGACACGGGTGAGCAGGCGCTCGAGATCGCCGACATGCTCGTCCGTTCCGGCGCCATCGACCTGGCCGTCATCGACTCCGTCGCGGCACTCGTGCCGAAGGCCGAGATCGAGGGGGAGATGGGCGACTCGCACGTGGGTCTGCAGGCGCGACTCATGTCGCAGGCGCTGCGCAAGCTCACGGGTGGCCTGAACCAGACGAACACCACGATGATCTTCATCAACCAGCTGCGTGAGAAGATCGGCGTCTTCTTCGGCTCGCCGGAGACCACCGCCGGTGGAAAGGCGCTGAAGTTCTACGCGTCGGTCCGCCTCGACATCCGCCGCATCGAGACGCTGAAGGACGGCGGCGAGGCCGTCGGCAACCGCACCCGCGTGAAGGTCGTCAAGAACAAGATGGCGCCGCCGTTCAAGCAGGCCGAGTTCGACATCCTCTACGGCACCGGCATCTCGCGCGAGGGCAGCCTCATCGACTTCGGTGTCGAGCACGGCATCGTCAAGAAGTCCGGCGCCTGGTACACCTACGACGGCGAGCAGCTGGGGCAGGGCAAGGAGAACGCCCGCAACTTCCTGCTGAAGAACGTCGACGTGGCCGCCGACATCGAGACGAAGATCAAGGCGAAGCTCGGGATCGGTCAGCCCAAGGCGGCCGCAGAGCCCGCACCGCCCGCCGTCGCCGAGCTGGCGAAGAAGCGCCCGGCCTGATCGTGGTCCGCTTCGTCGAGGACGACGAGGACGAGCAGCCGGGGGAGACCCCGGCGCTCGCCCCCGTCATCCCGCTGTTCGGCGCCGACCGTGCGGCCCGCGACGGCGGACGCGCGGACAGCCGGCACGACGGGGCCCCGACGTCGTCCGTCCCGGACCGGGACGGTCCCCGCGCACGTCAGCGGGTGCGCGCCGACGGCGACGCCGCGACGCCCGCGGAGCCCGACGCGGACGCCGCCGCCGAGGCGCTGCTGCGCAAACTCGCGTCACGGTCGCTGTCGGTGATCGAGGCCCGTGGGGTGCTCGAACGTCTCGAACTCGACCGGAGCGCCGCCGACGCGATCATCGCCCGCTACGAGGAGCTCGGTTACCTCGACGACCATGCCCTCGCCGAACATCTCGTCGACGTGGCGTCCCGTCGCAAGGGGCAGGGGCGACGGGCCATCGCCCGGTCGCTCACCCAGCGAGGCGTGCCGCGCGAGGTCACCGACGCCGTGCTGGCGCAGCTGCCCGACGACGACGAGGAGCGCGCGATCGAGTTCGCCCGGACGAAGGCGCGCGCGATGCGCGGACTCGATCCGCAGGTCGCCCTCCGGCGGCTCGTCGGGCAGCTGTCCCGCCGCGGCTACCCGGGCAACGTCGCCATGAGCGCGGCCCGTGCCGCCCTCGACGGCGGCGAGGACGACTGAGCGCGGATTCCGTTCGGCGGAAGACGCCGGGTCCGCCGCCCGCGGAACGCGGGAGACTGGGCACAGAACGGAACGGGAGGCACCCATGTCGGACCAGCTGCAGCAACTCGTGGACACCCTCGCGGTCGACGGGTTCCGGATGTCGGTCGATCGCGCCGACGACTCCGCGGTGGTCGTGGTGACCGCCGACGAGGGCGTCTGCGGCGATTGCCTCGTGCCCCGCTCGGTGATGATGAGCTACCTGGGGTCCGCCCTCGAGCTCGACGCCTCGCGGATCACGCTCCAGTACCCCGCGGACGCACCGCACTGATCCGTGCGCTGATCACGCACGAACCTCGCCGCCCGCCGCGGCCTCCGCACCCCGAGGGGTCGGAACCGCGACGGGCGGCGTCGTCGTGTCCGGGCTCAGGCCGCGGTCGGCGGCCGGCCCTGCGCCGACGGCGCACCCAGCACCCGGGAGATCGCCCGCGCGGTCGCGGAGAGCGCCGGGAGCGTGCTCTGCGGCGGCATCTGGCCGCTCTTGTGGACCGTCACCGACAGCGCCGCGATGATGCGGTCCCGGGGACCGCGCACCGGGACCGCGACGGCGACGGCGTCCGTCGTGATCGAGTCCTCGACCACGGCCACACCGGTCCGACGCACCTCCGCCAGCACGCGCCGCAGCCGCTCCGGATCGGTGACCGTGCTCGCGGTGTACCGCTGCAGCGGCGAGGCGAGCACCTCCTCGCGGAACTCCGTCGGCGCGAACGCGAGCAGGATCTGCCCCGTGCCGGTGGCGTGCAGCGGCCAGCGGCCACCGAGACGGCTGAGCACGCGGGCGCCCTGCCGCGAACGGAGCGACTCGACGTACACCACGTCGTGCCCGTCGCGCACCGCGAGGTGCACGTTCGCGTTCGTCGCGGTCTGCAGGTCGCCGAGGTAGGGGAGGGCGACGTCGCGCAGGTGCATGCCCTTCGGCTCCAGCGCACCGAGCTCGAGCACCCGCATCCCGATGGCGTACCGGCCGTCGGGATGCCGGTCGAGGGCACCCCAGTCGTGCAGCTCGCCGACCAGCCGGTGGGCGGTGCTGAGGGTGAGTGACGCGCGGCGGCTGATGTCGCTCAGCGAGAGCAGCAGGTGATCCTGGTCGAAGGCGTCCAGGACGGCGAGCACGCGCTGGGCGGCGGTGCGTTGCTCCGGCGGGGCAGGGCGAATGTCAGTGATGGTCATCGTTGACCGACCTCCGTGATGTCCATGACGGGATGCGGGTTCTCGTCGAGCACAGGTGTGAGCAAACGTACTCGCTCCTTCCGCCGGCCGGAAGGAGCGGCGGGGCGGTCCGCGCGGGCTTCCGGCAGGCGGGACACGGTCACACCCGGGCGTCGCTCGGGCGGCGGGGCGCCGGGCGCCGGTTCTCCGCGGCGTAGACCGGCGAACCGAGCAGGAACGGGATCGCCGCCTTCCGGGTCTCGTCGATCGGTTCGTCCGGGAACGCCTGCTCGATCGTCGCATGGCGCTCGGCGACGCCCGCGGCGAACTCGGGGTGCGTGAGGATGAACAGGTCGTTGCGCCGGACGCCCTCGAGCACCCGCTCGCCGGCCTCCTCCGCGCTCATGTACGGCTGCCGGGCGGCCGCCTCGGCGAACGCCGGGTCGGGCGGGGCGTAGCCCGACTCGCCGTACTGCGACGGACGGTTCGCGACGGCGGTCGCGATGTTGCTGTGGGTCGGTCCCGGACAGTAGGCGGAGACGCCGATGCCCTCGGGGGCCAGCTCGATCGCGAGGGCCTCGGAGAGTGCGATGACACCGGCCTTCGTCATGGAGTAGAGCCCGGCGACCACAGGCATGAGGCCCGCCATTGAGGCGGTGTTCACGATGTGCCCGCCGCGCCCGTGGGCACGGATGCGGGGGAGGAAGGCGAGCAGACCGTTGCCGACGCCCTTGATGTTGACGTCGACGACCCAGTCCCAGTCCGCGGGGGTCGCCGCGGCGACCGGCCCGGTGAGGCCGATACCGGCGTTGTTCACCAGCACCGAGATCGGGCCGAGCTCGGCCTCGATCCGGTCTGCGACCCGCTCGAGTGCTTCGCGATCGGTGACGTCCGCCTGCAGCGCCAGCAGCGGCAGGCCCGCTCCGGCGAAGCGCTCGCGCGCCTCCTCCAGGTGCGCGGCCCCGCGACCGAGCACAGCGACCTTCGCGCCGGCCCGGGCGAACGCGAGTGCGATCCCCAGCCCTATCCCGCTGGTACCGCCGGTGATGACGACGACCTCGTCGCGGACGTCCTGCATGTCGTGCTCCTTCCCACGTCGTCGTGGTGGCTCTCAGCGGGATCAAACCCCACCGGGACCGCCACGGACGCGCAGCCTTCCGTCAGACGGAAGCAGCCGGCATCCCGGAGCAGGCGACGCCGTCGGCCCCGACGGTTCGGCCGCATCGGCTTCCGTGTGGCGAAAGGACGCTAGGCGGTCGTCTCGGGCTCGCTCCAGGGTGGTCGTAATCCGCGGGGCGACCCGCCACGGTCCGGGCATGGGCGCCCGGACCGGGTGAGGCGTCCTGGATGCGTGTCAACGCCACCGCCGAAAGGGACCTCATGAGCACTATCACCACGCCGGAAGACGTCGCCGACTCAGCCGTCCCGGGTCGCATCACCACGAAGGCGGCCGTCTGCCGGGCGCCCGGGCAGCCGTGGGAGATCGCCGAGCTCGAGCTCGATCCGCCGAAGGCGAACGAGGTGCGCATCAAGTTCCACGCCGCCGGCATGTGCCACTCCGACGACCACATCCAGCGGGGCGACGCCCCGATGCGGATGCCGGTGGTCGGCGGTCACGAGGGCGCCGGCGTCGTCGACGCGGTCGGCGAGGGCGTGACCCGGGTCAAGCCCGGCGACCACGTCGTGTGTTCGTTCATCCCCGCCTGCGGCAAGTGCCGCTACTGTTCCACCGGCCGCCAGAACCTGTGCGACGAGGGCAAGAACGCCTCCACCGGTGAGTTCGCGGACGGCACCTTCCGCTTCCACGAGGGCGACACCGACTTCGGCGGTCTGTGCGTGCTCGGCACCTTCTCGCAGTACGCGGTCGTCTCCGAGTACTCGGTCATCCCCATCCCGAAGGAGATCCCGTTCAAGGTCGCCGCGCTGGTCGGCTGCGCCGTCCCCACCGGCTGGGGCACCGCCGTGCACGCCGCGGGCGTGCGCGCCGGCCAGACGGTCGTGATCTTCGGCGCCGGCGGCGTCGGGTCGAACGCCGTCCAGGGCGCGGCCTACGCCGGTGCGCAGCGCGTCGTGGTCGTCGACCCGGTCGAGTTCAAGCGCGAGATGGCCATGACCTTCGGCGCCACGCACACCTTCGCCACCGCGGCCGAGGCGACCGAGTTCGTGATCTCCGCCACCTGGGGAGAGCTCGCCGACCACGCGATCATCACCGTGGGCTCGCTCCACGACGAGGTGATCCACGACGCGATCAACATCGTCGGCAAGACCGGCCAGGTGACCATCACCGCCGTGGGCAACGGCTGGATCGACGAGAACCCCGGCATGCTCATCGGCTTCCAGCGCCGCATCCAGGGCGCCATCTTCGGCGGCTGCAACCCACTCTTCGACGTCCCGCGCCTGCTGAGCCTCTACCAGTCGGGGCAGCTGAAGCTCGACGAGCTGGTCACGCGCACCTACCGCCTGGAGGACGTCAACCAGGGCTACCAGGACATGCTCGACGGAAAGAACATCCGCGGCGTCATCGAGATCGAACACTGAGCGAAGGACACAACTGACATGACGATTCTCACGGAGAACGCGACCGCCGACGCGGTGTCGAACCTCATCGTGGAGGGCGCCCAGCTGATCGGCGGGGAATGGGTCCCCGCAGCGGACGGCGGCCTCATCGAGGTCATCAACCCGGCCACGCGCGAGCACCTCGCCAACGTTCCGCGCGGCGGTGCCGCCGACGTCGACGCGGCGGTCACCGCCGGCGAGCGGGCCTTCCCCGCGTGGCGCGACCTGAGCGCGAGCGTCCGTGCGGGGCTGCTGTTCCGTTGGGCGGACCTCATCGACCAGCACGCCGACGCGCTCGACGAGCTCGAGCGGCGGGAGGTGGGACGCCCCAGCTGGGGGCCGCTCCGCTTCGGCGCGCAGCTGCGCTTCATCGCCGGCCAGGTCGACAAGGTGCAGGGCCTGTCCCTGCCCACCCACTCGCCCGACACCCTCGGTCTCACCCTCCGCGAGCCCTACGGCGTGGTCGGTTCGATCATCCCGTGGAACGCCCCCGGGGCGCAGTTCGTCCTGGAGGCGGGCGCCGCGATCGGTGCCGGCAACACGATCGTCATCAAGCCCGCCGAGGACGCACCGCTGACCCCGCTGGCCCTGGCGAAGCTGTCGCAGGAGGCCGGCATCCCCGCCGGCGTCATCAACGTCGTCACCGGCTACGGCGCAGAGGCCGGCGCGGCGGTCCCGGCGCACCGAGGCATCCGCCGCATCGGCTTCACCGGGTCGCCGCAGACCGGACGCGCCGTGATGGAGACGGCCGCGCGCAACCTCATCCCGCTCCACCTCGAGCTCGGCGGGAAGTCTCCCCAGGTGGTGTTCCCCGACGCCGACCTGGATGCGGCGATCCCGGCCATGGCGTGGGCCATCACGATGAACACCGGCCAGGTGTGCGCCGCCGGATCCCGGGTGGTCGTCTTCCGCAGCATCCACGACGAGGTCGTCGAACGCCTCGCCACGGCGCTGCAGCAGGTGACGGTCGGCCCGTGGCACCAGCCGGTCCAGATGGGTCCGCTCGTCAACGAGAAGCAGCACCAGCGCGTGCTCGGCTACATCGAGAAGGGGCAGGCCGAGGGTGCACGTCTCGTGTGCGGCGGCGGCGTCCCCTCCGGCGGCGAGTTCGGCGACGGCTTCTTCGTCCAGCCGACGCTGTTCGACAACGTGGCGCCGGACTCGACCATCGCGCAGGAGGAGATCTTCGGTCCGGTCATGTCGGTCATCACGGTGGACGACGAGGAGGAGGCCCTCCGCGTCGCCAACGGGACCGAGTACGGCCTGGTCGCCTCGGTCTGGACCCGCGACCTGGGCACCGGCGTGCGCATGTCCCGGCGGCTGGAGGCCGGACAGGTGGGCATCAACAACCCGCTGGGCGCGAGCGTCATCGGCGGCCCCTGGGGCGGTTACAAGAGCAGCGGGTTCGGGCGCACGATGGGCGCCGACTCGGTCCTGGACTGGACCCAGGTGAAGACCGTCTCGCTCACCGCACCGGCCGTCGGCTGAGCACCAGACCCGATCCTCGACGAAGAGAGAACAGAACTCCCATGGCAACACTCACCACCCGCGCGGCCGTCGCCCGCGCCCCGCACGTCGGCTGGGAGCTCACCGAGCTCCAGTTGGACGACCCCAAGGCGCACGAGGTGCGCATCAAGCTCGTCGCGAGCGGGCTGTGCCACTCGGACAACCACATCACCCACGGTGACGCGCCGGTGCGGTTCCCGATGGTGGGCGGCCACGAGGGCTCCGGCATCGTCGAGTCGGTCGGACCGTTCGTGACCCGGGTGAAGCCGGGCGACCGCGTGGTGCTCTCCTACATCCCGGCGTGCGGCGCGTGTCGTCCGTGTTCCACCGGGCACCAGAACATGTGCGTGCAGGGGCTCAACGCCGGCACCGGCATGTTCCTGGACGGCTCGTTCCGGTTCCACAAGGACGGCGAGGACATCGGCGGGTTCTGCTCGCTCGGCACCTTCTCGGAGTACGCGGTGGTCTCCGAGTACGCGGTCGTCCCGCTCGACGACGACATCCCGTTCGAGCTCGCCTCGCTCATCGGATGCGGTGTGCCCACCGGGTGGGGTTCGGCGGTGTACGCCGCCGGCGTCCGCGCCGGCGACGCGGTGGTGGTCTTCGGTGCCGGTGGTGTCGGCTCCAACGCGGTACAGGGGGCCCGGTACGCCGGCGCCCAGCACGTGGTCGTGGTCGACCCGGTGGCCTTCAAGCGCGAGAACGCGCTGGAGAACTTCGGTGCGACGGCCGCGTTCGCCACGGCGAAGGAGGCGCACGACTACATCGTGTCCGAGACGTGGGGCCAGCTCGCCGACCACGTCATCCTCACCCCGGACGCGGTGACCGAGGAGATGGTGAACGCGGCGGTCATGATGACCGGCAAGGGCGGGAAGGTCACCATCACCGCCGTCGGCCACCTCACCGAGAAGGCCGTGCACGTCCACGGCGGCATGCTGATCAGCTACCAGCGGCAGATCCGCGGCGCGCTGTTCGGCGACTGCAACCCGCTGTACGACATCCCGAAGCTGCAGAAGCTCTACCGCTCGGGCGACCTGAAGCTGAAGGAGCTCGTCTCGCGCACCTACAGCCTCGACGAGGTCAACGAGGCCTACGCCGACCTCGAATCCGGGAAGAACATCCGCGGCGTCATCCTGCACGAAGGCGCCTGAGGGGAGGGACCGACCGTGGTCAACGCGATTCTCGACCCCACCGGGCGGGCGACCGAGGCGGTGCGTGTCGCGCCCACCGAGCTCGCGCCGCGCCGGCGCACCCTCGAGGGCGTCCGCATCGGACTGCTGGACAACACGAAGCACAACGCGATGCTGTTCCTCACCACGGTGGGGGAGCTGCTCGTGGCCGAGCACGGCGCGGCCGAGGTGAGCATCGTCGAGACGAAGCGCAGCTTCTCGGTGCCGGTCGACGACGAGATCGTCGGTCGCTTCCTCGCCGCGGCCGACGTCGTGGTGACCGGGGTCGGCGACTGCGGCTCCTGCAGCGCCGCGGCCGTCGCCGACGGGATCAACTTCGAGCGGGCGGGGCTCCCCGCCGCGGTGGTGCTGACCGACGCGTTCGACGTGACCGGGCGCACCATGGCCGGCATCCAGGGGGCGCCGGACTACGAGTGGCTGCGCACCGAGCACCCGGTCGCCGTCCTCGACGAGGACGGGGTGCGCGAGCGCGCGCGGCGCCTGCTCCCCGACATCGTCTCGGTGCTCACCTCGGAGGTGGCCGCATGAGCGAACTCGACCCGGACAACGCCCAGGCCGCCATCGAGTACTGCTTCGAGCAGGGATGGAGCGACGGGCTGCCGCTCGTGCCCGCATCCCGTCCGCTCGTGGACCGGTTCCTGGCCACGACCGATCGGGACCCGCAGGAGGTCATCGGCACGATGCCGCAGACCGAGCGCACCGTGACGGTCGAGGTCGCCGCGATCAACGCCGCGATGGCCGGCTGCCGCCCGGAGTACTTCCCGGTGGTGCTCGCCGCCTGGGAGGCGCTCATGGGGGAACGGGCGGCGATGGGCGGCGGCTGGCAGTCCACGTCAGGCCCGGCCCCCCTCCTCATCGTCAACGGCCCCATCCGCACGGAGCTCGGGTTCAACACCGCCGGCGGCGCGTTCGGGCCCGGCTTCCGTGCCAACGCGACCGTCGCCCGCGCGATCGGGCTCATCGTCCGCAACGCGTTCGGCGTGCGGCCGCACGAACTGGAGCAGGCCACCCAGGGCATCCCCGGTCGCTGGTCGATGTGCATCGCGGAGAACGAGGAGGACAGCCCCTGGGCCCCGCTCGCCGAGGAGCTCGGGGTCGGCGGGAACGCGGTCACCGCGACGCTGCTTCGCACCTCCGAGTACATCGACAACCGGCACACCGCGAACGTCGAGCAGCTGCTCGCCGACTTCGCCGACACCATCGGGCGGTCCGGGTCCTGGATCTTCACGCACGCGCTGGCCGGGGTCGTCCTCTGCCCGGAGCACGCCTGGATGCTGGCGCGCGCCGGTTACAGCCGGGCCGACGTCGCCCGCTGGCTCGCCGAGCACTCCGGCCGCACCACCGCGCAGCTGCACGCGGTGGGCAAGGACGGCACGAGCGGCCCCGGTGTGCGCGGCCCGGGGGAGGGGGGCGACCCGGACGAGTTCCAGCGCACCATCGCCGACCCCGACAGGATCATCGTCGTGGTCGCCGGCTCCCGCACCGCGGGCATCTCCATGGTGGTCCGCAACTTCGCCGACTGGTCCGGCAAGGCCACCCCCATCGTCACCCGCGCGGCGGTCCCCGCACACGCGTGATCCCGGACGGCGCAGGCCGTCAGCGGTCCCGGTCTCCGGCGACCGCTGACGGTGCTGCCCACGACACGACAACCCGTTGAGGAGAACACCATGACCGAGACCGTCCGCGCAGCGGTGCAGACCGCACCGCGCACCATCGAGATGCGCGAGTTCCTGCGCCCGAAGATCGGCCCCGACGAGGGCCTGCTGCGGGTGGAGGCCAACGGCATCTGCGGCAGCGACGTCGAGATCTACAAGGGCCACATGGGCGGTGCGGGCGGCCCGTTCATCCCCGGGCACGAGCCGATGGGCATCATCGAAGAGGTCGGCGAGCGCGCGGCGCAGCGCTGGGGCGTCCAGGTCGGGGACCGGGTGGCGCTGGAGGTCATCATCCCGTGCCGCGCGTGCGAGGACTGCCTGACCGGCCGGTACCAGTCCTGCCGCAACCGCAAGTACGGGCACGGCGTCACCGGGATCGAGGTCGAACCGAGCCTGTGGGGCGGCTTCGCCGAGTACCTCTACCTCTCGCCCAACGCGGTGATGCACAAGATCGACAAGAACCTCCCGGTGGAGATCGCGGCGCTCTACAACCCGATCGGCGCCGGGGTGCGCTGGGCGGTCGATCTCGGCGGCGTCGGGCTCGGGGACACCATGCTGGTGCTCGGCTCCGGGCAGCGGGGCCTCGCCGCGATCATCGCGGCGAAGGCCGCCGGCGCCGGCACGATCATCGCCACCGGGCTCGCCGCCGATGCGCACAAGCTGGCGGTCGCCCGCGAACTGGGCGCCGACCACACCCTCATCGTGGACGGCCCCGAGCAGCTGGACACCGCCGAGGCGGTCATGGAGCTCACCGACGGTCGCGGCGTCGACGTCGCGCTCGACCTCACGCCGATGGCCGCGGGCCCGCTGACCGACGCGCTGAAGTCCGTCCGACACGGCGGCCGGGTGGTGCTGGCCGGGCTCAAGGGCAACCGCGAGATCCCGCTGGTCACCGACCTCATCATCAACCGCGCCATCACGATCAAGGGCGCCTACGGGGTCGACGCCGACGCGAACAAGAAGGCGATCGCCCTCATCGAGTCGGGCCGCTTCCCGCTCGAGAAGCTCCACACCCACACGTTCGGTCTGGACGACGTCGGCCTGGCGATCGAGACGCTCGCCGGTGAGACCGACGACACCTCGGCCATCCACGTCTCCGTCCACCCCGGGTTCAACTGAGCCCGGCCCGCGAAAGGACCCACCCGTGATCATCGACGCTCACGCACACCTGCTGCCCGGGGACTACCCCGAACACGGCCCCGACTGCTTCCCCCGGATGGAAGCGGTCGACGGCAGCACCGACCGCGTCCTCGCCTTCGGCGAGATGCGCTTCCGCGCCAAGGACGTCTTCTTCGAGGCCGAGCGCCGCGTCGAGGCGCAGGACGCCTCCGGCGTGGACATGGAGGTCGTCAGCCCCATGCCGCCGCTGCTGCGCTACGACCTCGAGCCTTCGGACGGGCTCGCGCTCGCGCAGTGGACGAACGAGAAGACCGCCGAGATGGTGGCCGCGGCCCCCTCCCGCATCGCCGGCCTCGGCATGGCACCCATGCAGGACCCGGACGCCGCGACCGCCCTCCTCAAGGACATCGACGAGATGGGCCTGGACGGTGTGGAGATCGCGTCGAACGTGAACGGCGTCTCGCTCGGCGACGAGCGGTTCCTGCCGTTCTTCCAGGAGGCGCAGGACCGCGGGCTCAGCGTCTTCGTGCACGCCATGCCGGCGCTCACCGACCGACTCCCGGCGACCGGCATGGGCACGTACGTCGTCGGGATCGAGGGGATGCTGGCGGCCGCCTCCCTCATCCTCTCCGGCACCGCCGCCGCCGTCCCGGACCTGCGCATCTCCTTCAGCCACGCCGCCGGCGGCCTCGCGATGATCCTGCCCCGGGCGAACTACTTCTGGGGCGGCTCCTGGAACGAGGAGCCGCGTGATCTCAGCCGCGCGGTGATGCCCGACGACGGGCCGTCGCCCCTCGAGTACGCCCGGCGCTTCTACTACGACTCCATGGTCTTCGACCGGCGGACCATCCGCTACCTCATCGACCTGCTCGGCGCCGACCGGCTGCTCGTCGGCTCGGACTTCCCGGCGATGCTGCGGGAGGACCCGGCGGCCCGCACCCTGCGGGAGATGGGACTCGAGGACTCCGAGTGGGAGGCGATCTCGTCCGCGAACGCCCTGCGCTGGCTGGGCCGGGAACACGCCCTTGCCGGTGGGCGGGAGACCGGTTCACCGTCGCTTTCGTCCGACGGAATTGCCCTGTAACCCCGCTTTTCCCTGAGACAGACTGCCGACAGCTCGGGCCTGGCGAGGAAGCCGGGCGGAGACGAGGTTGTCACCCGAGTGATCCGACGAGGAGCATGAAGATGAAGACACAGCGATCTTGGCGCCGGAAGCTGCGAGTGCTGGGGACACTCCTGCTCGCGACCGGCATGGTGGCGACCGCCGCGGCCTGCGCGCCCGGTGAGACCGCCTCGCAGTCCGGTGGCGGCGACGGGAAGCCGCAGCAGGGCGGGGACCTCACGGTCCTCCTCGACGCCGGCTACTCCGGCGGATGGGCGACCGGTCTGGACCCGGCCACCAGCAACACGACCGGGGCGAACCTGCCCCAGAACGCCGCGATCTTCGGCGGCCTGTTCACCCTCGAGGCGGACGAGGACGGCGAGAACGCGGAGATCGTCCCCAACCAGGCCGAGGGCTACGAGTGGAAGGACGAGGGGCTGACCCTCGTCGTCACCCTCCGCGACGGCATCACCTTCAGCGACGGCACCCCGTTCGACGCGGACGCCGTGGTGTGGAACTGGATCCGTGAGCTCAGCTCGGGCAGCACCGGCGCCCCCCAGCTCGACCTGAACCTCGACCTGCCGCGGCCCGACCTCCCGCAGGAGTTCGTCGACGACCTGTTCGCCGCACTCCCGGCCGACGTCGACCAGGACCTCGTCTGGCAGCGCCTCGGCGCGATCCGCGCGACCGACGACCTGACGGTGGAGATGTCCTTCGCCTCGGTCAACGGCGCACTCGTGAACGGCTTCCCCAGCACCAGCCTGAACCTCATCGCCTCGCCGACCGCGTACAAGGAACTCGGCGCCGAGAAGTTCTCGGTGACGCCGGTCGCGGCAGGTCCGTTCACCGTCGTGTCGAACAAGCAGAACGAGCGCCTCGAGCTCGCGCGCAACGACAGCTACTTCAAGGAGGGGCTGCCCTACCTGGACAGCCTCACGTTCCAGTCCGTCGGCGGTGACCAGGTCGCGTACCAGACGCTGCTGGCGGGTCAGGGCGACGTGATCGAGGGACTCAGCTCGGTGACGCTCATCAACGAGGCGGAGAACAACCCCGACCTCACCGTCGTCATCGGTGCCCCCACCTCGCCGTACGTCGTGCAGTTGAACACCCGCAAGGCGCCGTTCGACGACATCCGTGCCCGTGAGGCGATCTACTACGCGACCGACTTCGACGCGATCAACCAGGGCCTGTTCAAGGGCGAGGGCGCGATGAGCCAGTCGTTCACCGCCCCGGGCGGCCTGTTCTACCACGCCGAGGTCCCCGGGTACCGCACCTACGACCTCGACAAGGCGAAGGCGCTCGTCGAGGAGCTCGGCGGCCTCAAGGTCACGCTCGGAACCACCGACATCGTGACCGCCCGCGCCGTGACCACCGCGCTGCAGACCCAGTGGGAGGAAGCCGGCATCGACGTCGACATCGAGGCGTCGGCGCTGGGCGACGTGATCACCGACTTCGTCTCCGGCGACTGGGAGGCGATGCTCCAGACCGCGGGCGCCTGGGAGCCTGCCGCCGGCATCGGCGTCGTGGTCCGCTTCGGCTCGACCTCGCCGTTCAGCGGCACCCCGCTGCCGGAGGGCGCCGCATCCGCCGCCGACGCGATCGCGCAGGGCATGTCCACGGAGCTCGACCAGATCCTCCGCGCCGCGTCCGCCACGATCGACCCCGACGAGCGCGAGGCGCTGTACAAGGAGGCGTCGGCGTACATCGCCGAGAACGCGTACGCACCGTTCGGCATGGCGTTCTCGCCGGCGCAGGTGATGCGCAAGGGCGTCCACGGTCCGGGTCTCACCGAGCCGATCCCGGCGCTCGCCGTCAACCAGGGCGTGCTGTACGACCGGGTGTGGGTGGAGCAGTAGTGTCCATCGACACCCCCACGGCGGCCCCCGCCACCACGGCGGAGGAGGGTTCGTCCCTCTTCCGCCGGGTGGCGGGGTCCCCGCTCCTGCGCCTCATCCTCCGGCGCGTCCTCATCGCGATCCCGCTGCTGTTCGCGATCAGCGTGCTCGTGTTCGCCCTGCTCGAGGCGATGCCGGGGGACCCCGCCCGCACCCAGGCGGGCATGGACGCGACCGAGGAAGAGGTCGAGGCGGTCCGCAAGTCCATGGGGCTGGACCGTCCCGCGTACGAGCGGTACCTCGGCTGGCTGGCCGGGTTCGTCACCGGCGACCTCGGACGCTCCTCGGTGAGCGGTCGTTCGGTCGCCGACCTCCTCGCCGAACGCGCACCGGTCACGATCGAGATCGTCTCGCTCGCGTTCATCGTCTCGCTCGTGGTGGCCCTGCCCATCGCCCTGCTCGCGGCCCGCAAGCCCGGCGGCGTCTTCGACCGGATCGTCATGGTCTGCTCCATGACCCTCCTGTCCATCCCCAACTACGTGCTCGCGCTCCTGCTCGTGCTGGTGTTCGCGGTCTCGCTCCGGATGCTGCCGGCGATCGGCTACGTGCCGCTGTCGGACGGCCTCGGACCGAACCTGCGATCGGTCACCCTCCCGGTGCTCGCGCTCGCCATCCCCCTCTTCTGCTTCTACGCCCGGTTCCTCCGCGGCGACGTCGTGGAACAGCTCAACGGCGCCGACTACATCGACACCGCCCGCGCCAAGGGTGCGGGACCGTGGCGGGTGCTGTGGCTCCACGCGTTCCGCAACTCGTCGTTCGGGCTGCTCACGCTGGTCGGCCTCAACGTCGGCGCGCTCGTGGGCGGCACGGTCATCATCGAGCAGATCTTCGCGATGCCGGGCCTGGGCAACATGCTCCTGCAGGGTGCGCTCTCCCGCGACGTCGCGGTCGTGCAGATCTGCGTCTTCATCTTCGCGGCCGTCGCGGTCGCGGCCAATCTCATCGTCGACGTCCTGTACGCCGTTCTCGACCCGAGGATCCGCTATGGCGATCACTGAACCCCAGACGTCCACCTCCGACCCCGCCGAGCTCGCGCTCGCCGGCACCACGATCACCCCCACCGAGACCCTGCTGCAGCCGGTGCCGGTCACCGCCCGTGCCCTCGCCTGGGCGCGGCTGCGCCGGCGCCTGGTGGTGTGGATCCCGGGCGGGTTCGTCATCGCCCTGCTCGCGCTGTGCTTCCTCGGCCCGTTCGTGCTGCCGCTCCCGTCGCCCACCGGCGGGAACGTGCTCGACTCCGGACTGCCGCCGGGGTCGGCCGGCCACCCGCTGGGCACCGACTGGAACGGCAACGACATCCTGTCGCGGCTCATCTACGGCGGCCGCGCGTCGCTCTCGGTGGCGCTCGCCGTCAACGCGATCGGCCTGCTCGTCGGCGGCGGCATCGGCATGATCGCCGGCTACGTCGGCGGCAAGACCGACACGGTCATCATGCGGCTGCTCGACGTGCTGATCGCGTTCCCGTCGCTCGTGCTCACGATCGCGATCGCGCAGGTGCTCGGCCCGAGCCTGCCGAACACGATCCTGGCGCTGACCGCGTTCAGCATCCCGGCCGTCGCCCGGATCGCGCGCTCGTCGACGCTGCGGGTGGTGAACATGCCCTATCTGCGGGCCGCGCAGCTCAGCGGCAGCTCGACCTGGCGCATCCTCGGCGGGCACGTGGCGCCGAACATCGCACCCCAGCTGATCAACTTCGTCATGCTCGGCATGGGCATCGTCATCGTGACCGAGGGCGCGCTGAGCTTCCTGGGGCTCGGCATCCCGCTGCCGCAGCCGAGCTGGGGGAACATGATCTACGAGGGGCAGCAGTCGCTGTCCGCCACCCCGTTGCTCGTGCTCTGGCCGAGCCTCGCCCTGCTGGTGACGGTGCTCTCGTTCAACCTGCTGGGCGAGAACGTACGAGACGAGATGAGCGGACGATGACGACCCTGCCCTCCCAGACCCTCCCCGCCGCCGCATCCGGTGGCACCCCGCCGGTGCTCGCCGTCCGCGACCTGCGCGTCACGTTCTCGCGCGGCGGCACCCTCGTCCACGCCGTGAAGGGCCTCACCTACGACGTGCACGCCGGCCGCACACTCGCCATCATCGGCGAGTCCGGCTCGGGCAAGTCCGTCGGCACCCGTGCGCTCATGGGGCTCCTGCCCCCGAGCGCGATGGTGAGCGGCTCGGCGCGGATGGGCGACAAGGAACTCCTCACGCTCGACGAACGCGCCATGCGGGCCGTCCGCGGGTGCGACCTCGCGATGGTGTTCCAGAACCCCGCCACGTCGCTGAACCCGACCATGAGCATCGGGAACCAGGTCGTCGAGGCCATCCGCATGCACTCCACGATGGACAAGAAGGCCGCGCACGAACGCGCGCTGGAGCTGCTGCGACTCGTCCGGCTGTCCTCGCCGGAGCTGCGCATGAAGCAGTACCCGCACCAGCTCTCCGGCGGGATGCGGCAGCGCGTCGTGATCGCCATGGCGCTCGCCGGCGACCCCAAGGTGCTCATCGCCGACGAGGCGACCACGGCGCTCGACGTCACGACCCAGGCGAAGATCATGGACCTGCTGTGCGAGCTGCAGGACCGGCTGGGCATGGCCATCATCCTCATCAGCCACGACCTCTCGCTCGCGGCCTGCTACGCCGACGACGTGATGGTCATGCGCCACGGCCAGGTGGTCGAGCACGTGCTGCCCGAGGACCTGTTCAGCGACGACCGCGAGCCCTACACGAAGGAGCTGCTGAGCGCGTTCACGCAGCTGCCCACCGAGCGTCAGCAGCGCGTCGACGAGCGCGACGCCGCCCACGCCGGCGACGCGCGACCGCCGCTGCTGACCGTGCGCCACCTGTCGCAGGAGTACGTCACCCGCGGCGCCGGCGGGGTCAAGACCGGTGTGCTGCGGGCGGTCGACGACGTCTCATTCGACGTGCGCCCCGGCACGACCCTGGGCATCGTCGGCGAGACCGGATCGGGGAAGTCGACCATCGCGCGGGCGGTGCTGCAGATCGAACGCCCCAAGAGCGGGTCGGTCACCTTCCGCGGGCAGGAACTGGTCGGCATGAAGCGGCGCGAGCTCAACCGGGCCTACGCGCACATGCAGATGGTCTACCAGGACCCCTTCGGTTCGCTGAACCCGCGGTGGCGGGTCTCGGACGTGGTCGCCGAGCCCCTCCGCGGGCACGGCGGCATGACCGACGCGCAGGCCAGGGCGCGCGTCGACGAGGTGCTGGACGTCGTGGGTCTCGACCCCGAGACGTACCGGAACCGCCGTCCGATCGAGCTCTCCGGCGGGCAGGCGCAGCGCGTGGCCATCGCGCGGGCCGTCGCGCTCGAACCCGACCTCATCGTCTGCGACGAGGCGACCAGCTCGCTCGACGTGCTCATCCAGGCGCAGGTGCTCCGCCTGCTCGTGCGGCTGCAGAAGGACCTCGGCCTCACCTACGTGTTCATCGGGCACGACCTCAACGTCGTCCGCTACATCTCCGACGACGTGTGCGTCATGCATCAGGGCCGGCTCGTCGAATACGGACCGGTGGAGCAGCTGTTCACCGACCCGCAGCACGAGTACACCAAGGAGCTGCTGGCCGCCGTGCCCGACCCAGACCCGCGGATGCTGCAGGCGCGCCGCGCCGCCCGGGGCATCGTCGCCGCGGGTTGACCCGACGGCGGAACACCGGATCCGGCGTCGCTTCCATGGGGCGGAAGCCGCGGCTTCCACCCCATGGGAACGACGTGGAAGACCCACCCGGCCGCTCGGGAAAGTGAACCGACGTGAAAGGAACACCGCACATGACGATCACCTCCACCACCCCCGCGATCCTGGAAGACCCGATCGCCACGGCGCCGCGCACCCCGTGGCTCGCGGACAAGGTCGCACTCATCGCCGGCGGCGGGCTCTCCGGTCCGGAGGGCGGCGTGGGCTTCGCCATCGGCTGGCTCGCCGCACGCAGCGGTGCGAAGGTCGCCATCCTCGACGCGAGCGCCGAGGCGGGGGAGCGGGCCGCCGAGCTGATCCACGACGCCGGCGGCGAGGCCGAGGTGTTCGCCGTCGACATGACCGACGACGACGCGGTGAAGCAGGCGGTCGACGCGGCGCACGAGCGGTTCGGCCGGATCGACGTGGTCGCCGACTCCATCGGCGGCGGCGGCGTCGAGAGCATCTTCGACGTCTCGATCGAGGACTGGCACAAGGCCCTCGACCTGAACTTCACGCAGGTCTGGTACCTCCTGCGTCACGCGCAGAAGTACCTCCCGCGAGGCGGTGCGATCGTCACGGTCTCCTCCGGTGCCGCCGAGGGACGCGGACCGGGCATGCCGTACGGCATTGCGAAGACGGCGCTCGAGAAGCTCACCCTCGGCGCGGCGGGCTCGCTCGCCGAGCGCGGGGTGCGCGCCAATGTCGTCCGCGTCGGCATGATCTGGGGCGCGTTCGCAGCACGCGGCCTCACCCCCGAGGTCCGCGAGATCCGCAAGAACAACGTGGCGCTGCGGACGGAGGGGAACGTCTGGGACATCGCCTCGGCCGCGTTCTTCCTCCTCACCGACGAGGCGCGCTGGATCACCGGGCACGTCCTGCCGGTCGACGGCGGCGGCTTCGCCATCCGGAACCTCGGCCAGGCCGGCAGCGACTCCAAGAAGTAGGCGACCATGAGCATCATCGACAACGCCCGACCCGCCGCCTTCGCTTCGCCCGCCGAGGTGGAATCCGTGCCGTGGGAGACGCTGCAGGCCGACCAGGTGGCCGAGTTCGGCCGCATGATGGAGCGGCTGCGCCGCCACGACGTGTGGCGTGAGCGGCTCGACGGGGTCGCGACCCCGCTGCACTGGGACGACCTCATCGAGGTGCCCTTCACGACGAAGGACGACCTGCGCGAGGGGCAGGCCCACACCGACCCGGCGCGTCCGCTCGGCCGGTACCAGCTCGTCCCGACCAGCGAACTCGCCCAGGTGACGAGTTCGTCCGGCACCACGGGCGCGCCCACCTTCTTCGGACTCAGCCGCAACGACCTCGTCCGCTGGCGCGCCGGCATCGGCAACGCCTACCGGACCGCCGGTGTCGAGCCGGGCTCCATCGTCGCCCTCACCACCGGGATGGCCATCGTCGCCGGGGGCATGCCGTACGCGGACGGGATCCGGGAGGCGGGCGGCGCGCTCGCCTGGATCGGCGGGCAGACCACCGCGCGCATGGCCCTCGGCATGGAACGCCTGGGCGTGGACGTGCTCGTGTCGACCGCGTCGTTCGCGACCCACTTCGCCGAGCGCTGCGGCGTCGAGCTCGGTCGTCCGGCGACCGAGCTGCGGGTGCGCACCGTCATCGCCGGCGGTGAGCCCGGCGCGGGCGTGCCGCACATCCGGCAGGGCATCCTCGAGGCGTGGGGGGCGACCCGGGTCAGCGAGTTCATGGGACTCGGCGACGTGCTGCCGGCCATGTGGGCGGAGTGCCACGTCGGGAACGGCATGCACTTCACCGCCGCCCCCGACGTGCTGGTCGAACTCATCGACCCGGTCACCGGTGCGCACGTGCCGTGGGAGCCGGGCGCGAGCGGGGAGGCCGTGTACACGACCCTCGGTCGCGAGGCGTCCGCCGTCGTGCGGTTCCGCTCCCGCGACCAGATGCAGGTGGTCGCGCGGGGCTGCCCGTGCGGGCGGAACGCGCCCACGGTCCGCTGCATCGGTCGCACGGACGACATGCTCATCTACAAGGCGATGAACGTGTACCCCTCGGCCATCCGCGAGGTCGTCCTCGACGTCGGGGCCCCGACCTTCAGCGGCCGGATGCGGGTGCGCAAGGACACCGCATCCCAGGTGCGCTTCGACGACCCCATCCCGGTCGAGGTGGAGATCGCCGCGGGGGAGGACCAGGCGCGGGTCGCCCGGGTCATCGCGGACACCGAGGAGGAGGTGCGCCAGCGCCTCCGGGTGCGCGTCGCGATCGAGCCGCTCGCCGAGGGCACGATCCCGATCAGCGCGTACAAGAACGCCCTCGTGTACGTCGGCGGGGAGGGCTGACCGGCTCCCGTCCGACGCGTCGCGTCCTCGCGGCGGTCGTCGCGGTGCCGGAACGTAGAATGGCGGCATCATGACTCTCCCGTCCTCCGCCCCGACCGTGATCGACGCGTCGCCGGCCGCCGTCGCCGCGGACGGCCGAGCCCGCACCTACGAGGTGCGCACGTTCGGCTGCCAGATGAACGTGCACGACTCGGAGCGGCTCTCCGGTTCGCTCGAGGCCGCGGGGTACGTCCGCGCGGCCGCCGACGAGGAGGCCGACGTCGTCGTCATCAACACGTGCGCGGTGCGCGACAACGCCGCCGGCAAGCTGTACGGCACGCTCGGCCACCTGAAGAGCCGCAAGGACCAGCACGCCGGCATGCAGATCGCCGTCGGCGGCTGCCTCGCGCAGATGGACAAGGAGACGGTGCAGCGCAAGGCCCCGTGGGTCGACGTGGTGTTCGGCACGCACAACATGGGCTCGCTCCCCGGGCTCCTCGAGCGCGCCCGGCACAACGACGACGCGGAGCTGGAGATCCTGGAGTCGCTGGAGGTGTTCCCCTCGACGCTGCCCACGAAGCGCGACAGCGTGCACAGCGGCTGGGTCTCCATCTCGGTCGGCTGCAACAACACCTGCACGTTCTGCATCGTCCCGAGCCTGCGCGGCAAGGAGAAGGACCGCCGTCCCGGCGACATCCTCAGCGAGATCCGACTCCTCGTCGAGGACGGCGCGATCGAGGTGACCCTGCTCGGGCAGAACGTGAACTCCTACGGCGTCGAGTTCGGCGATCGCCAGGCGTTCGGGAAGCTCCTGCGCGCAGCCGGGCAGATCGAGGGCCTCGAGCGCATCCGCTTCACCAGCCCGCACCCCGCCGCGTTCACCGACGACGTCATCGACGCCATGGCGGAGACCCCGTCGGTCATGCCGCAGCTGCACATGCCGCTGCAGTCCGGGAGCGACCGGATCCTCCGCGCCATGCGCCGCTCCTACCGCAGCGAGCGGTTCCTCGGGATCCTGGAGAAGGTGCGCGAGAAGATCCCGTACGCCGCCATCTCGACCGACATCATCGTCGGCTTCCCCGGCGAGACCGACGAGGACTTCGAGGACACGATGCGGGTCGTGGAGCAGGCGCGGTTCGCGAGCGCCTTCACGTTCCAGTACTCCATCCGCGAAGGCACCCCGGCGGCGACCATGCCCGACCAGGTGCCGAAGCACGTCGTGCAGGAGCGCTACGACCGGCTCGTGGCCCTGCAGGAGCGCATCAGCCTGGAGGAGAACCGGAAGCAGCTCGGCCGGGAACTGCAGGTGCTCGTCTCCACCGGCGAGGGCAAGAAGGACGCGGCGACCCACCGGCTGACCGGCCGCGCCGAGGACAACCGGCTCGTGCACTTCGAGGTGCCGGCGGGCTCACCCGTGCCGCGCCCCGGCGACGTCGTCACCGTCACCGTCACGCACGCCGCGCCGTTCCACCTGCTCGCGGACGCACCCGAGGGCGCGCCGCTGCGCATCCGCCGGACCCGTGCGGGCGACGCCTGGGACCGCTCGCAGGCCGAATCCTGCGGCGTGCCCGCCCCCGCCGCGGGCGGCGCGCCCCGTGCCGTGGCGCTCGGGATCCCGACGCTCCGCATCGGGGAGTGATGGCGGCGGACGTGCCGCGCCTCTGGGCCGTCGTCGGCGCGACGGGCACCGGCAAGACCGCCCTCTCGCTCGACCTCGCGGAGGCGCTCGCCGCCCGGGGGCGCCCGGCGGAGATCGTGAACGCCGACGCCATGCAGCTGTACCGCGGCATGGACATCGGCACCGCGAAGCTGCCCCCCGCCGAGCGCCGCGGCATCCCGCACCACCTCTTCGACGTGCTCGACGTGACCGAGGAGGCCGCGGTCGCCCGGTACCAGGATGCGGCGCGCAGCGCGATCGCGCAGATCCACGACCGCGGGGCCGACGCCGTGCTCGTGGGCGGCTCCGGCCTCTACGTGTCGGGCGTGCTGTACGACTTCCGCTTCCCCCCGCGCGACGACCGACTCCGCCGTGAGCTGGAGGCGGAGCTCGCCGAGCACGGTCCGGCGCCCCTGTACGAGCGGCTCCGGGCCGCCGACCCCGCGACCGCGGCGCGCATCGACGCCCGGAACGGTCGCCGGCTCGTCCGCGCGCTGGAGGTGCTCGCGCAGGGCGCCGACACCCACGGGGCCGCGCTGCCCGAGGAACCCGTGCACTGGCATCCGCACACGCGGGTGGTCGCGGTCGGGGTGCCGAGGGAGGACCTGGTCGCGCGGCTCGACGCCCGCGTCCTCGGCATGTGGCGCGACGGCCTGCTCGACGAGGTGGCCGCGCTCCGCGACGCCGGACTCGAGCAGGGGGTCACCGCATCCCGCGCGATCGGCTACGCCCAGGCGCTCGGCGAACTGCGCGGCGAGCTCTCCCGCGAGGAGGCGATCGCGCAGACCCAGGCGCTCACGCGGCGCTACGCACGGCGGCAGGTCTCGTGGTTCCGCCGCTACCGGGAGGCCGTGTGGGTCGGATCCGGCGCCGCGGCCGCGTCGGTCCTCGACGGGGAGCCGGCATGATCCGCATCCGCCCCTTCGCCGACACCGACACCGAACCCGTCGTCGCGCTGTGGCGCGCGGCGGGGCTCCTGCGGCCCTGGAACGACCCGTACCGCGACATCGAGCGCAAGCGCGCGGTCCAGCCGGAGCTGTTCCTCGTCGCCGTCGACGACGGGGTGGTCGTCGGCTCCGTCATGGCCGGTTACGACGGGCACCGGGGCTGGCTGTACTACCTCGCGGCAGCCCCCGAGCGCCGCGGCACCGGCATCGGCCGGGCGCTCGTGGCCGAGGCGGAGCGGCTGCTGACGGCCATGGGATGCCCGAAGGTGCAGCTCATGGTGCGGCCGGACAACACCGGTGCGCGCGGCTTCTACGACGCGCTCGGCTACGAGGAAGTCGACTCGTGGCTCGCGGGCAAGCGCCTCATCCCCGACGACTGACCGCATCCGAGCGGGCCGCACCGCATCCGCCTGTCACGTGCCGCGTCGCCGTGCCGTGCCGCGTCGCCGTCACCGCATTCGGTGATCTCACGGGATTCGGGCCGGATGCGGCCGAACCATCCGAATCCCGTGACTTCCCCGAATCCCGTGACGCTCCGAATTTCGTGACGCACCCGAATCCCGTGACCCACCCGAATCCGGCGGCGATCCGGGATCGGGCGGGGCGGAGAACCGGCGCCGATAGACTCGGGGCATGCCGCAGACGATCGCATTCACCAAGGGTCACGGCACGGGGAACGACTTCGTGATCGTCGCGGACCCCGACGGTGCCCTCGATCTCTCCGACGACCAGGTCGCCGTCCTGTGCGACCGCCGGTTCGGGGTGGGCGGCGACGGCATCCTGCGCGTCGTGCGCGCCGCGGCGATCGCCGAGGGCGCGGATGCGGCGGCCGCCGGCGCCGAATGGTTCATGGACTACCGCAACGCCGACGGCTCCGCGGCGGAGATGTGCGGCAACGGCATCCGCGTGTTCGCGCGGTACCTCGTCGAGAGCGGTCTCGGCGTGATCGGCGCCGACCCCGTGCCGATCGGCACCCGTGCCGGGGTGAAGACCCTCACCGCGACCGGCGACGGGTTCGAGGTCGACCTCGGCCGCTGGATCGTCGAGGAGCAGGACGTGCTGGTGCAGGCGAAGGGGCTGCCGGTCGCGCGCCCCGGGCTCGGCATCGACGTGGGCAACCCGCACGTCGTCGTCGCCCTCTCCAGCGACGACGAGCTCGACGACCTCGACCTCGTCTACCAGCCGATCCTCACCCCGACGCCGTCGCACGGCGCGAACGTCGAGTTCGTGGTCCCCGCCGACCCGCTCGTCCAGGGCGGGGTCGGCACCGTCCGGATGCGGGTGTTCGAGCGCGGTGTGGGGGAGACCCTCAGCTGCGGCACCGGCGTCGCGGCCGCCGCGATCGCGGTGCGCCACTGGGCCGGACCCGCCGCGCCCGACGAGTGGCGCGTGCGGATCCCCGGCGGCGAGCTCGGCGTGCGCATGCGCGACGGCCACGTGCTGCTGTCGGGCCCGGCGGTGCTGGTCTACACCGGCGAGGTCACGCTCGCCTGACGCCGTCGCACCCACGCGGTGACCCCGGCGGCGACGCCGAGGAGGAACAGCAGCGCGCAGGCGGCGGCCACGAGCGAGAACGCCGCGCCGGAACCTTCCGTCTCGGCGACCTGCCCCGCGAGCGCGGCGCCCAGGCCGATGCCCACGACGACCCCGCCGTTCAGCAGCGCCATCATGAACCCGCCCGTGCCCTGCTCGGTCAGCGAGCCGGTGATCGCGAAGATCGTCAGCAGCATCGGGCCCTGGAACGCCCCGGCCACGAGCCCGGCGACGAGCACGGTCGGGATGTCGGTCGCGGCGATCAGCAGGACGGCGCCCACGGTCATGCCGGCGCCGGCGACGCTCCAGCGCACCCACGGGCCGATGGAGGCGGGGAGCATGACCATCGACAGCGTCGTGATGCTCGAACCGACGGCCATCACGGCGTACAGCAGGGCCCCGGCGTCCGGCGCGCCCATCTCTCCGGCGAACGAGGTGAGCCCCGCCTGACTACCGCCGAAGAACACGCCCATCGAGACGGTGCCGGTCAGGCAGATGCCGATGAGCACGCGGCGGCGGAGCGACCCGATGCCGCGGACGGCGCGCTCCTCCGCCGTGGGGCGCACGTCGCGGCGCAGCGGCACGAGACGGTGCGTCCGGTGGAACGCGAACATCGTCACGAACACGGCGATGAGCGTCGCGGTCGCGAGCATGGCGGCCTGCGGGCTCACGGCCACCGCGATGATGCCGACGAGGGCCGGACCGACGATGTAGCCCACCTCGTCCGACACGCCCTCGAACGCGAGCGCGGCGTGCGTGTCCTCAGGGGTCATGATGAGCCACCGGGCGCGGGACAGCGCGTTCACCTGGGGGATGGTGAGGCCGGTCAGGCCGGCGAGGGCGATGGTCGCGGCGTCCGGGAACACCCCGGCGCCGAACGTGAAGGTCAGCAGGATCGTGACATTGATCGCGACGCCGAGCACGAGGGTGTTGCGCTGCCCCCAGCGGTCGGCGATGTTGCCGGAGGTCGGCCCGCCGACGGCCTCGCCGAGCGCGGCGGCCGCCGCGGCGAACCCGCCGACGGCGAGCGAGCCGGTCGCGGCGGTCGCGAGGGTCAGGACGGCGAGCGGGGTCATCGCGCTCGGCAGCTTGCCGAGGGTCGCGGCGACCAGGTAGCCCCAGCCGGCTGTGGCGGGCAGGACGCGGTATCCGGCCAGGCCGGAACGACGGGTGGACATGGGTCTCCTCACCGATGCGTCCCCCACCACGGATCGCACCCACAGCCCATATCTCGTTCGTCCCGCAGCGTACCAGCGCCGTGTGACGCGCGGATGTCAGACGATGTCGACGGGCGCCGTCGGCGGACTGCCGTGCCGGCGCACCTTCAGCACCCGGTACCCGCGGGCGGTCGCCGCCCGGTGCGCGCTGTACCCGGTCGGGAAGCTCGCGGTGATCCAGCGCTGCAGCGAATCGGCCCCCAGATTCCGCGCGACCACCAGCCACGCGTCCGAGCGCTCGTCGAGGCGGGGCAGCCAGTGCTCCAGCATCCCGTGCAGCACCTGCTTGCCGACCCGGATGGGCGGGTTGGACCGGATGCCGCGGAAGGACACGTCCTCGGGAACATCCTCGGGCGTGACGGCGTTGACATTGTCGAGGCCGAGGCCCTCGGCGTTCCGGCGGACGAGGTCGAGGGCCCGCTCGTTCACGTCGACCGCCCACACGGTCGCGCGGGGCGACTGCATGGCCAGTGACAGCGAGATGGGGCCCCACCCGCATCCGAGGTCGAGCAGATTGCCGCCCGGCGGGGGCGGCGGGGTGTGGGAGAGCAGGACGGCGGTCCCCGCGTCGAGCCGATCAGGGCTGAAGACACCACCGGCGGTCGTGACCTCGATGTCGCGACCGGCGAGCGTGACTCGGATGGTGCGGAGCTTCTCGGGAGATGCGGGCGACGCGCTGAAGTAGTGGTCGCTGGGCATGGAGTGAGCGTAGCGGAGGACGGCCCCTGCGCGTGAAGCTAGAGTTGGCGTCGCGAGGCGACGCCGCGGAAAGGGCATATGACAGACAGCCACGATGACCAGGTCACCGACCCGGTCGAGCGAATCCTCGCGCGGTCGACCCCGCGCGCCACGGTCCACCTGAGCGGCACCGCGCAGGCGCTGCAGGATGCGGCGACCGTCGCGCACACGGACACCGACGGCGAGCAGTGGGACCGCGAGGAGCGCGCGGCGCTGCGCCGCGTGCCCGGGCTCTCCACCGAGCTCGAGGACGTCACCGAGGTCGAGTACCGGCAGCTGCGACTCGAGAACGTCGTGCTCGTCGGCGTGCACCCGCAGGGGCAGACCGAGGAGGCGGAGAACTCGCTGCGCGAACTCGCCGCCCTCGCCGAGACCGCCGGTGCGGTCGTGCTCGACGCGGTGCTGCAGCGGCGCCCGCATCCCGACCCGGCGACCTACGTCGGCCGCGGCAAGGCCGAGGAGCTCCGCGACATCGTCACCGCGGTCGGCGCCGACACGGTCATCGCCGACACCGAGCTCGCACCCAGCCAGCGACGTGCCCTCGAGGACGTCGTGAAGGTGAAGGTCATCGACCGGACCACCGTGATCCTCGACATCTTCAGCCAGCATGCGAAGAGCCGCGAGGGCAAGGCGCAGGTCGAGCTCGCCCAGCTCGAGTACCTCCTGCCGCGCCTGCGCGGCTGGGGTGACTCGATGAGCCGCCAGGCCGGTGGTCAGGTGGGCGCGGGCGGCGCGGGGATGGGCTCGCGCGGTCCCGGTGAGACGAAGATCGAGCTGGACCGCCGCCGCATCCGCACGCGCATGGCGCAGTTGCGTCGGCAGATCCGCGACTTCGCGCCCGCGCGCGACGCCAAGCGCGCCGAGCGGCGGCGCAACACCATCCCTGGTGTGGCGATCGCGGGGTACACGAACGCCGGCAAGTCGTCGCTGCTGAACCGCCTCACCCAGGCGGGCGTACTCGTGGAGAACGCGCTGTTCGCGACCCTGGACGCCACGGTCCGGCGTGCGCAGACCGCCGACGGCCGGATCTACACGCTCACCGACACCGTCGGGTTCGTCCGGAACCTGCCCCACCAGCTGGTCGAGGCGTTCCGCTCGACGCTGGAGGAGGTCGGGCAGGCCGACGTCATCGTGCACGTCGTCGACGGATCGCACCCGGACCCGGGCGCCCAGCTCGCGACCGTCCGTGACGTGATCGGCGAGGTCGGCGCCCGCGACACCCGCGAGATCGTCGTGTTCAACAAGGCGGACCTCCTCGACGAGGACGCGCGGCTGCTGCTGCGAGGCCTCCAGCCCGACGCGCTGTTCGTGTCGTCCCGCACCGGCGAGGGCGTCGACGGGCTCCGTGCGGTCATCGAGGACGCGCTGCCGCTTCCCGCCGTCGAGGTCGACGCCCTCGTGCCCTACGACCGCGGTGACCTCGTCTCCGCCGTGCACGAGCACGGCATGATCCTCGAGCAGCGCCACGAGGAGGGCGGGACCGCCCTCCGTGCGCGCGTCCCCGAGTCGCTCGCGGGCAGGCTGCAGCCGTTCGCGCGCTGAGCCGGTCCCGGCCGGTCAGACCCCGTCGAGGGTGGGCATGAGCACGTAGCGCCCCGGCTCGCCCTCGACCGGCATGAACCCGTCGGCCTGCAGGAGCTGCGCCCACGCCGGGTCCTCGGTGCACGCGGAGAGCGGCCGCTCGGGTTCACGGGACACGATGATCGCCAGGTCGCGCGCGGCGTGGTCGGACGGCGCGGCCGAGGCGTCGATCCGCAGCTCCCGACCGTGCGGGCCGTCGACGCCGGTGAACGCGCCGACCGAGAGCTCGAACGGCGGGACGTCGGGGGTGGCGAAGCCGAACACCCGCCCGAGGAACGCGTACTCGCTCTCCAGGGCGTGCACGACCGTCTCGCGCCTGCGGAACCCGTGCCCCTCGCCCTCGTACAGCACGTACCCGTGCGGCACGCCGCGGGCGACCAGCGCGTCGCGGATGGCCTCCGCCTGCGCGGGCGGGACGACGGCGTCCTCCTCGCCCTGGAGGATCAGCAGCGGCACCCGGAACCGTTCCGGGCGCGAGAGCGGCGACCGCTCGCGGTAGAGGTCGTCCGCCTCCGGGAGCGGTCCGATGAGCCCGTCGAGGTATCGGGCCTCGAAGTCGTGGGTGTCCTGGGCGAGGGCGCGGGCGTCGCCGACGCCGTACCGGGAGACACCCGCCGCGAAGACGTCCGTGCCGACGAGCGCGGCCAGCACCGTCCAGCCGCCCGCCGAGCCTCCCTCGACCGCGAGCCGCGCGGGGTCGGCGCGGCCGATCTCGCAGAGGCCCGCCGCCGCCGCGGCGACGTCGTCCACGTCGACGACACCCCACTGGCCGCGCAGACGCTCCCGGTACGGGCGTCCGTAGCCGGTCGACCCGCCGTAGTTCACCTCGAGCACCCCGATGCCGCGGCTGGTGAAGTACGCCACCTTCGCGGATGCGGAGGGGGAGGCGTGGGAGGTCGGTCCGCCGTGCACGAGCACGAGGTAGGGCGGCAGCTCGTCACCCGGGCCCACCGCATCCGGGTTCGTGGGCGCGTACTCGATCGCGTGCACGGGGCCGTGCGGGCCGGGGAACGTCAGCTCGCGCGGGGTCGGCACCCAGCGCTCGTCCCAGGGCGCGTCGGACGCGGTGACGGCCTCAGCCGCACCGGTGCCGAGATCGATGCGCCAGAGGGCGGCGTCACCGGTCGCGGGTGCGCCGATCACGAGGGCCTCCGTGCCGCGCACCTGCTCCACCGTGATCCCCGCGCGCAGCTCCGGGGCCACGGGGTCGACGGCCCCGGTTGCGGGGTCGATGAGCACGAGCCGTTCCGCGCCGTGCGTGCGGACCGCCAGGACGCGGCCGTCGGGCAGCACATCGAACCATCGGAGGCCGAGGACCCAGAGCGCGCCGCCGGTGTCCGCATCCGCCGGTGCGAGCGCGTGGATCCCGTCGCCGTCCGCCCGGAACAGGTTCCAGCGCCCCGACGGGTCGTCGGCGAACAGCAGCGTCTCACCGTGCCACACCGGCTGCAGGGGCGCCGTGCCCCGGTCGACGACGGTCCGGACGGTACCGTCGGCCTCGCGGACGTGGAGGCGGGTGCGGTCCCAGGGCATGTCCGGATGGTCCCAGGCGATCCACGCGAGGCGGCCGTCGTCCGCGAGCGCCGGCTGGGCGACGAAGTCGGCGCCCTCCGCGAGGACACGGATCCGGTCGGGCTCCGCGGCGGCCGAGCCGTCCAGGGGGACCTCGACGATCGCGCGCGTCGGGGTGCCGGCGTCGCCGTGGCGCTCCCGCACGGCGATGAGGCGCCGGCCCGACCAGCGGAGGCCGCCGTACCGCGCCCGCGGGTCCTCCGGGGTGAGCGGCCGCGGCTGCTCACCCCGGCGCAGGATGCGGAGCCGCTGGTCGCCCTTCTCGACGAAGACGAGCTCGCCCGCATCCGTCGCGGTCCAGGCCCCGCCGCCGTACTCGTGCACCGACGACCGTGCGTTCCACGGGGCCGGCAGCACGGTCTCGACGGTGCCGTCCGCCAGGCGGCGCAGTACCGCGACCCGTCCGCCCTCGGCCGGGATCGACTGCCCCCACCAGACCTCGTCGCCGACGAACGCGGCGCAGTCGAGCCGCGGGGCGGCGGCGGTCACCGCCTGCGCGGTGAGCGGCGAGGGCCAGGAACCGTAGGGCAGGGTCTGCGTCACACCCCAACGCTACGGCGCGGCAGGCGGTGCGTCGACCTCCGCCGTCGCGGCGTCGTCGCCCGCGTCCTTCCGCAGCAGCGCCGCGGCCAGGAGCAGGACGAGGACGCCCGCCACGACCGACACGACGACGCCCGCCGTGAGCGGGGCGAACACCAGGACGAGGACTGCGAGCACCACCACGCCGACCGTGACGAGCGTCCGCTGCGCGGTCAGCCAGGTGCCGAACGCGCCGGTGTCCAGACCGCGGGCGCGAAGGCTGCGGCGGGCGGACGCCGCGAGCGACCCGCCGACCCCGCGCAGGCGCCGGGCCGGCGCGGAACGGCCCGCGACCCAGCCCGCGAGCGCCACGGTGACGCCGAGCAGGACGAGCACGACCGCCGTCGTCGACATCCGGCCCGTGATGATCGACCACAGCGACGCCGCCGCGGCCGACGGGACGCCGAGCGCGGGCGCCTGCGTCTGCAGCACGGTGCCGCCGATCCCCAGCGCCAGCAGCGTGGCGACGGCACCGGCGAGGATCGCGATCCCCGCGCCCGTGGCGCCCAGCATCCGGTCGCGGGCGACGAGCACGCCGGCGACCAGCAGCAGGAGCGCCGCCCACGGCAGGACGTAGCCGGCCGCGGCGCCGGCGGCGTACACCGGCATGACGAGCGCGAGCGCATCCGCCTGGGCGACCACGATGGTCGCGTCGATCTGCGGGATCATCCCGGCCATGGCGAACCCGCGGTCGGTGAGCACCCCCTTCATCGACGAGATGATCGGACCGACCTGGATCCCGATCTCGCCGTCGCCCGAGATGACCACCGCGTCCCCCTCGCCGCCCGTCGCCGCGGCCACCAGTGCGCGGTGGCTCGAGACGAGCGCCTGGTCCCAGATCGCGCCGAACGCGTCGGATCGCACCAGCTCCCCGACGGTGTTGGTGATGAGGGTCTGCGCGCCGGACGCGGCGGGAGCCCGGAGCAGTTCCAGCGCGGAGAGCGCGGCCGGCGGCAGGTCGAGGGTCGCGATGCCGTCGAAGAGGGTGTCCGTGAGGGCCGGGATGTCGACCTGCGCCTGGACGGCCGCATCCACCTGATCGATCACGACCTGCTGGACCTGCGGGTCGTCGGCCAGCGGGGCGAAGGTCTCGACGAACCGCTGCTCGTCGACGAGCTGGGCGCGGGTCCACACACCGACGACGGACAGCGGCACCAGGATGCCGGCGAGCACCAGGCAGACGACGGACACCCAGGCCCGCCAGCGCCCCCGCCGCGGCGGCCGCGTCCCGCGCAGCCGGTCGTTCTCGGCCTGCAGTCGCTCGATCTCGGCGCGCAGCGCGGCGGTGTCGCTCATCGTCTCCCCATCCCCTCGCACGGATCCGTGCACGCCCACCATATTGGGCGGCGCCGTCGGGATGGGGAGCGGGCGTCGGTCAGACCGCGCGCATGAGCGCGACGACCTTGCCGAGCACCACGGCCTCGTCGCCGAGGATCGGCTCGAAGGCCGAGTTCCGCGGCAGCAGCCAGGTGTGGCCGTCGCGCTGGCGGAACGTCTTCACCGTCGCCTCGCCGTCGAGCATCGCCGCGACGATGTCGCCGTTCTCGGCGGTCGACTGCGAACGGACGACGACCCAGTCGCCGTCGCAGATCGCGGCGTCGATCATCGAGTCCCCCGAGACCTTGAGCATGAACAGCTCGCCCTTGCCGACGAGCTGCCGGGGGAGGGGGAAGACCTCCTCGATCTGCTGCTCGGCGGTGATCGGCACGCCGGCGGCGATCCGTCCGACCAGCGGGACGAGCGCCGCGTCGCCGACGCTCGGGGCGGAGTCGGCCGGGTTCTCGGTCGCCGTGCCCGGCAGGTCGATGAGCACCTCCATCGCCCGGGTCTTGCCCGGGTCGCGGCGGAGGTAGCCGCTGAGCTCCAGCTGGTTGAGCTGGTGGGTGACGCTGGAGAGCGACTTGAGTCCGACGGCGTCGCCGATCTCCCGCATGCTCGGCGGGTAGCCGTGGGTGGCGATGGAGCGCTGGATCACCTCGAGGATCGCCAGCTGCTTGTCGCTCAGGCTCTTGCGGCGTCGGGTCTGCGGCTTCGGCGCTGCGCTCATCTGCGTGACTCCCTCGGGTTCCGGCCGCCCGCGTCTTCGAATGTCGGAGGTCGGTGATTCGGTGTTGTTGTCGAAACGGTATCCGGTCCGACGGCGGCGACGGGGCAGGCGCCTCGCGTGTCGTCTTCGAACATCCGCGATCGGATCCGGCTCTTGACACCGTACAGAGTCGAAGATAACTTCGGAAGAGAGGTTCGCATCCGGTGCTCCCGGCCGAGCGCCAGGATGCGAACCTCTCCCCCGGCGGAAGGAGTCCCCATGAGCACGATCGAGTACGCACCGACGGCATTCGCGCCGCGTGCCGCGACCGGCACCCGGCTGCGCATCACCGCGCGCGGCCGTCGTGTGCTCACGTTCCTCGCCGCCGCGCCGCTCGTGGCCGTCGTGTGCGCCGGGGTCTTCGCCGGCGGTTCGGCGCTCGCATCCCGGGAGGGCAGCGCGCCCGTCGGCACCTTCGAGACCGTGACGGTCGGTGCCGGCGAGTCCCTCTGGTCGATCGCCGAGGAGGTGGCGCCCGCGCACGACCCGCGCGACGTCGTCGCCGCGATCCAGCGCCTGAACGCCCTCGAGGGGGCGCAGCTGCACGCGGGGCAGCGCCTGTCGATCCCACTCGAGTACGCCCAGGGGTGAGCGCGCCGCGGCGTTCTACGATGGAGGGATGACGACCCGACTCGAAGATCTGCCGATTCGCGACGACCTGCGGGGGATGACCCCGTACGGCGCACCGCAGGCACCGCTTCCCGTCGCACTCAACGTCAACGAGAACACGCACCCCGTGCCGCAGGAGGTCGCGGACGACATCCTCGGTCAGATCGCCCGCTCGCTGCACGACGTCAACCGGTACCCGGACCGTGAGTTCCTCCAGCTCCGGGAAGCCTTCGCCGACTACCTCGGCGAAGGGCTGACCGCCGAGCAGATGTGGGCCGCCAACGGCTCGAACGAGGTCCTGCAGCACCTGCTCCAGGCCTTCGGCGGACCGGGACGCACCGCCATGGGATTCGCCCCCACCTACTCGATGTACCCGCTGCTGACCCGGGCGACCGGCGCGGACTGGATCGCAGGCACCCGCGAGTCCGACTACTCGCTGAGCGCGGAGTCGGTCGCCGCGCAGATCGCCGACGCCGACCCCGACATCGTCTTCCTCTGCGCGCCGAACAACCCGACCGGCACCCCGATGACCCTCGACGTCGTCGCAGCCGCGTACGAGGCGGCGCGCGGCATCGTCATCGTCGACGAGGCGTACCAGGAGTTCGCGCCGCACGACGCCCCCTCCGCGGTCACCCTGCTCGAAGGGCGCGAGCGGCTCGTGGTCTCGCGCACCATGAGCAAGGCGTTCGCGTTCGCGGGCGCGCGCGTCGGGTATCTCGCGGCCGACCCGGCCGTCGTCGACGCGCTCCGTCTCGTGCGGCTGCCGTACCACCTCAGCGCCCTCACGCAGGCCGCCGCCCTCGCGGCCCTCCGGCACGCGCCGCTCATGCTCGGCATGGTCGACGAGATCGTGGCGCAGCGCGACCGCATCTCGGCCACGCTCGAGGCGCTCGGCTACACCCCGCACGCCTCCTGGACGAACTTCGTCCTGTTCGGCGGGGTGGACGACCCGGCCGCGACCTGGCAGGCCCTGTACGACCGCGGCGTGCTCATCCGCGACGTCGGGATCCCGCACCACCTCCGCGTGACGGCGGGCACCCAGGCCGAGACGACCGCGTTCCTGGAGGCCCTCGCCTCGGTAGACTCGGAGGCATGAGTTCCGAGCCTTCCGCGCCCCGTACGGCCAGCATTCGTCGCGCCACCAGCGAGTCCTCGGTGGAGCTGACGCTCGACCTCGACGGCACCGGGACGAGCTCGATCTCGACCACCGTGCCGTTCTTCGACCACCTGCTGACGGCCTTCGCGAAGCACTCGCTCACCGACCTCACCGTGACCGCCACCGGCGACACGCACATCGACGCCCACCACACGGTGGAGGACGTCGCCATCGTGCTGGGTCAGGCGATCCGGCAGGCCCTCGGGGACAAGTCCGGCATCGCCCGGTACGGTGACGCGCTCGTCCCGCTGGACGAGGCCCTCGCGCAGGCGGTCGTCGACATCAGCGGCCGCCCCTACCTCGTGCACACCGGCGAGCCCGCCGGGTACGAGCACCACCTCATCGGCGGCCACTTCACCGGCTCGCTCGTGCGCCACACGTTCGAGGCGATCGCGTTCAACGGCGGTCTGACGATGCACGTCACGGTGCTCGGCGGCCGCGACCCGCACCACATCGCGGAGGCGGAGTACAAGGCGTTCGCCCGAGCGTTCCGGCGGGCCAAGGCCCTCGACCCGCTCGTGCAGGGCATCCCCAGCACGAAGGGGGCACTGTGACCGAACGTCCACTCGTCGCGGTCCTCGACTACGGCTCGGGGAACGTCCACTCGGCCGTCAAGGCGCTCATCGCCGCGGGCGCCGACGCGCGCCTGACCTCCGATCGCGGGCTCATCCAGGACGCCGCAGGCCTGCTGGTACCGGGCGTGGGCGCGTACGCCGCCGTCATGGAGGCGCTCCGCGCCAGCCGCGGCGACGACCTCATCGACCGCCGGCTGGCTGGCGGGCGCCCCGTGCTCGGCATCTGCGTCGGGATGCAGGTGCTGTTCGACCGCGGCGTGGAACGCGGCGTCGACACGGAGGGGCTCGGACAGTGGCCCGGGACCGTGACGGAACTCGACGCCCCCGTGCTGCCCCACATCGGCTGGAACACGGTGGAGCCCGACCCGGAGTCGGTGCTGTTCGCCGGACTCGAGGGCGAGCGGTTCTACTTCGTGCACTCGTACGGGGCACAGGCGTGGACGCTGGAGACGCAGGCGCCGTTCCCGTCGCCTAAGCTCACCTGGACCACCTACGGCGGTCCGTTCCTCGCCGCCGTGGAGAACGGGCCGCTGTCGGCGACCCAGTTCCACCCGGAGAAATCCGGGGAGGCGGGCATCCGCCTGCTCGCGAATTGGATCGGCACCCTCCCCGCGGGCTAGTCTCTTACCTCGTGTGCGCGGGGGGTGCCCGCGCGCACGCACGAGGAGCTATGAACGATTTCGCGTCCGTCCCCGCCCTGACCCTGCTGCCCGCGGTCGACGTCGCCGGTGGCAAGGCCGTCCGCCTCACCCAGGGTGAGGCCGGCAGTGAGACCAGCTACGGCGACCCGGTCGAGGCCGCCCTGGAGTGGGCCCGTCAGGGGGCCGAGTGGATCCACCTCGTCGACCTCGACGCCGCCTTCGGCCGCGGCAGCAACGCCGCCGTCATGCGCAAGGTGATCAAGCAGGTGAAGGGCGTCCAGGTCGAGCTGTCCGGCGGCATCCGTGACGACGCGTCGCTGGAGGCCGCGCTGGAGTCCGGTGCCACCCGCATCAACCTCGGCACCGCCGCGCTCGAGAACCCCGAGTGGGCCGCCGCGGTGATCGGCCGCTACGGCGAGGCCATCGCCGTCGGTCTCGACGTGCGCGGCACCACGCTCGCCGCCCGCGGCTGGACCCGCGACGGCGGCGACCTGTGGACCGTGCTCGACCGTCTCGAGGACGCCGGCTGCAGCCGCTACGTCGTCACCGACGTGACGAAGGACGGGACGCTCCGCGGCCCCAACCTCGAGCTGCTGCGGGAGATGACCACCCGCACGCCGAAGCCCGTCGTGGCCTCGGGCGGCATCGCCAACCTCGACGACATCGCCGCACTGCGCGAGCTCGTGCCGCTGGGCGTCGAGGGCGCCATCGTGGGCAAGGCGCTGTACGCGGGTGCGTTCACCCTCGCCGAGGCGCTGGATGTCGCCGGACGCTGACCACCACCACCCGCACGGGGCGGACTCCGCCGGCGTCCCCTGGGAGGGGCGCCGGTTCGAGCCGAATCCGCACGCCGGTGACGACGGGTCGGCCGACCCGGCCCTGCTCGACGCGCTCCTCGCGTTCCACGAGGGGTCGGGCGACAAGGTCGCCGTCGTCGAGGCCTACCGCGCGGCGCGGCTGCTCATCCCCCTGATCGCCGACAAGGGCGACGAGGGGATCGGCCCCAACGGCCTCGTCGTCGACAAGACGCAGGAGCTGTCGATCGTCACGGTCGCCGCGCCCGACGGCCGACGTGTGCTGCCGGTGTTCACGAGCGTCGAGACGCTGCAGCGGTGGGATGCGGTGGCGCGACCGGTGCCGGCGGAGGGCGTCCGCACGGCGCTCGCGGCCGTCGCCGACGAGACGGACCTCATCGTCATCGATCCGGGTTCGCCGACCGAGTTCGTGCTGCGTCGCCCGGCCGTGTGGGCCGTCGGGCAGCAGATCCCGTGGGAACCGGCCCACCTCTCGCCGGCGCTGTTCACCGGCCTGCAGGAGAGCATCGGCGGCGAGCTCGCGGTGCTGGACGTCGCGGTCGAGGACGGCGACCCCACCGGGCGGCTGCGCGGTCCGGAGCTCATCGTGCACCTGCGGCTCTCGTCGGGCCTGGACCAGGAGACGCGGGACGCCGTGCTGGCGCGCCTCGCCCGGCGCTGGGCCGCGGACGACCGCATCGCGACGCTCGCCGACTCGCTCTCGGTCAAACTGCACCGCGGCTGACCCGCTGGCCCCGTTCGGCGCGTCGCGCCCGGCATGGCGCTAGTGTGTTCCCTCACGGGCGTGGGGGCCCGTGAGGCCGCGCGCCGATGCGCGGCGGGGCGGGGGGCCCATGCATACCGAAGACGTGCGAGCGCGACTCCAGTACCGGTTCGACAACTGGATGTCGCGCGGGACCTTCGCGATCATGGCGCTGCTCGGCGCGGCCACGGTCGCCTTCGTCCTGCTCATCGCGACGGTCGTGATGGTGTTCCGTGCCTTTCCGGAGGGTGTCGAGGAGGGCGATTTCTGGGATGTCGCGTGGGGCAACCTCATGCGCACCCTGGACCCGGGCACGATGGGTGCCGACGCCGGATGGGGCTACCGCCTCCTCATGCTCGTCGTCACCGTCGGCGGTCTCGTCATCGTCGCCAGTCTCATCGGCATCGTCTCCGGCGCCTTCGACGACAAGATCGCGTCGCTGCGCAAGGGGCGTTCCCGTGTCCTCGAGGAAGGGCACACGGTCATCCTGGGGTGGAGCGGCAAGCTGCTCCCGGTCCTCGCCGAGATCTGCGTCGCGAACCGGTCCCGCCGGCGCAGTGTCATCGTCGTGCTGGCCGACCGGGACAAGCTCGAGATGGAGGAGGCCATCCGCGCGCACGTCCCGCGACCCGGTCGGACGACGATCATCTGCCGCAAAGGGGACCCGATGTCGATCCTCGACCTGCGGATGGCGAGTCCCGGCACGGCGCGCAGTGCGGTGATCCTTCCCGCAGACGATGAACCCGACCCGGACGCCGTCGTGATCAAGGTCGCGCTCGCGCTGTCCCGAGAGGCCGAGACAGCCGGTACCGGGGTGCCGCGCATCGTGGCGGAGCTGCGCGACCCCGCCAACCTGCCGGCGGCGAACCTGGTCGCGTCGGGGCGCGCGCAGTGGCTGCTCGCCGCCGACCTGATCAGCCGGATGACCGTGCAGACCTGTCGCCAGGGCGGGCTCAGTGCGGTGTACACCGAACTGCTCGACTTCGCCGGCGACGAGATCTACTTCACGGAGGAGCCGCGGCTGGCCGGACTCACGTTCCACGACGCGCAGTTCAGGTTCGCCTCCTGCACGCTCCTCGGCCTGTCGCGGCGCGACGAGGTGCGGCTGAACCCGCCGGCCGACACCGTGCTCCGCGCGGGGGACCGGCTCATCGTCCTCGCCGAGGACGACAGCACCGTCGCCCTCGCCGACGAACCGGCGCGGCCCGACCTCGACGCCGTGCGGGCGGTGCCGGCCGGCCCGCCGCAGCCGGAGCACACGCTCATCCTGGGATGCAACGCCGGGCTGCAGACGATGATCGACGAGCTGGCCACGTACGTCGCACCGGGATCCACCGTCTGCGTCGCGGCCGACGTCCCGCACCACGGTCTGCGGGTGCCGGAGGGGCTCGATCTGACGTTCCACAGCGCGGACACCACCGACCGAGGCGTGCTCGACGGACTGGACATCGTCCGCTTCGACCACGTGCTCGTGCTGGCGTACCGCGAACTGGGCGCGCAGGCGGCCGACGCCAAGACCCTCGTCACCCTGCTGCACCTGCGGGACATCGCCGACACGCAGGCGGTCGAACTGAACATCGTCAGCGAGATGCTCGACGACCGGAACCGCGAGCTCGCCGAGGTCACCCGGGCGGAGGACTTCATCGTCAGTGACCGGCTGGTCAGCCTGATGCTCTCCCAGATCAGTGAGAGCGAGGGGCTCGTGTCCGTCTTCGCCGAGCTGTTCTCCAGCTCCGGTGTGGAGATCTACCTCCGCCCGGCCGCGCTGTACGTCGACCCCGAGGTCGAGGTCGGATTCGCGACCGTGGTCGAGGCCGCATCCCGACGCGGGGAGACGGCCATCGGGTTCAGGGCGGCGGCCGACGTCCGCTCCGGGGGCGCGTCCTCCGGAGTCCGGCTCAATCCGCCGGCGGGGCTCGTCCGCAGATACGGACCCGGCGACGCCGTCATCGTCCTCGCGGAGGACGCCGGACGCACCGCGGGATCACCGGCGGACGCCGCCGTCGCGCGCCGGACGGCGCCGGTCAGCTGACCGGCGGGCAGGTCCCGGTTCAAACGACGCGGGGATGCGGGCAGGCGCGGTCAGTTGACCGGGCCGGTCCACTTCTCGCCCGGGCCCTGCCCGATCGGGTCGGGGATGACCGACGCCTCGCGGAACGCGAGCTGCAGGGAGCGGAGGCCGTCACGGAGCGAGCGCGCGTGCATGTCGCTGATCTCGGGGGCGGCCGCCGTGATGAGGCCGGCGAGCGAGTTGATGAGCTTGCGCGCCTCGTCGAGGTCCTTCTGCGTGTCCGGGTCGTCGGCGAGGCCCACCTTCACGGCCGCCGCGCTCATGAGGTGGACGGCGGTGGTCGTGATGACCTCCACGGCGGGCACGTCGGCGATGTCGCGGGTCGCGGCCGAGGCGGCGCGCTCGCGCTCCTCCCACTCGGCGTGGCGGTCGGCGTCGGGGGCGGGGGAGGAGGAGGTCGAGTCCACGGTGCGCTTTCTGCTAGACTGAGCGGGCACCGGAGCGTCTGCTCCGTTCGAAAGAGGATTTCATCCCACCCGCGCTTGCCGCTCCAGGCTACCGGGTCGAAGCACTCCGTTCCGCCCACGGCGGGGCAGCAGGGTGCGAGAAGCCGGCGTCTCGACGTTCGGCGGGTGGAGTGTCGCCTCTTCGCCCGTGACGCACCCGCGTCGCGGTGGCACCGCCCGCACGTCAGAGGAGTTCCGCATCAGCGATCCCCGCATCAATGAGCGCATCCGCGTTCCCGAGGTCCGACTCGTCGGTCCGAACGGCGAACAGGTCGGCGTCGTCCGCATCGAGGTTGCGATGCGGCTGGCTCAGGAAGCAGATCTCGACCTCGTCGAGGTCGCGCCCAACTCGAAGCCTCCCGTGGTCAAGATCATGGACTACGGGAAGTTCAAGTACGAGGCCGCTCAGAAGGCGAAGGAAGCACGCCGCAATCAGGCCAACACGGTCCTGAAGGAGGTCCGCTTCCGCCTGAAGATCGAGGCCCACGACTACACGACCAAGCTCAAGCGCGCCGAGGGTTTCCTCCAGGCGGGGGACAAGGTCAAGGCCATGATCCTGTTCCGCGGCCGTGAGCAGCAGCGTCCCGAGCAGGGTGTGCGTCTCCTCCGGAAGTTCGCCGAGGACGTCGCCGAGTTCGGCACGGTCGAGTCGAACCCGACGATCGACGGTCGCAACATGGTGATGGTGATCGCGCCGCACAAGAACAAGTCCGAGGTCAAGACCGAGCAGAACGCGCAGCGCGCGGCCAACAAGGAGGCCGCTCGTCAGGCTCGCTCGGGCGCGGACGAAGAAGCCGCGAAGGCTCCCGCAGACACGGCCGAGTAAGGCCGCCCACAGACTCCCGCCCCGGCGGGACGCACAACGAAGGAAGAGATATGCCGAAGCAGAAGACCCACTCGGGTGCCAAGAAGCGGTTCAAGCTGACCGGGAGCGGCAAGCTCATGAAGCAGCAGGCCAACATGCGCCACAACCTCGAGGGCAAGTCCAGCCGCCGCACCCGTCGCCTGAACCAGGAGCAGGTCCTGGCCGCGGGTGACACCAAGGTCGCCAAGAAGCTGCTCGGTCTCTGAGCCGTCGCACGTCAGTAAGGAAGAGAAATGGCTAGAGTCAAGCGCGCAGTCAACGCCCACAAGAAGCGTCGCGTCATCCTCGAGCGTGCCTCGGGCTACCGTGGCCAGCGCTCGCGTCTGTACCGCAAGGCGAAGGAGCAGGTCACCCACTCGCTCGTCTACGCGTACCGCGACCGTCGCAAGCGCAAGGGCGACTTCCGCCGCCTGTGGATCCAGCGCATCAACGCCGCCGCCCGTGCCAACGGCATGACCTACAACCGCTTCATCCAGGGCCTCGGCCTCGCGGGTGTGCAGGTCGACCGCCGCATCCTGGCCGAGCTCGCCGTGAACGAGCCCGCGACCTTCGCGTCGCTGGTCGCGACCGCGAAGGCGGCCCTGCCGACCGACGTGAACGCCGCCAAGGCCTCCGCGTAACGCATCCCGATCGAGGGGCGTCCACCGTCATGGTGGGCGCCCCTCGTCGCGTTCGGCGGCACCCGCGCGCCCTAGGATGAGAACGTGCTCGAGAATCCGCGTTCCCCGCGAGTCCGTGCCGTCGCGAAGCTCGCCAAGCGCAGCGCCCGCGACGAGACCGGGCTGTTCCTGCTGGAGGGACCGCAGGCCGTCTCCGAGGCGCTGCGGTACCGCCCGGAGGGGATCGTCGACCTGTTCGCGACGCCCTCCGCGATGGAGCGGCATCCCGGTGTGCGTGACGCCGCCGAGGACGCCGACGTCGAGGTGACGTACGCGTCCGAGGACGTCGTCGAGGCGATGAGCGACACGGTCACCCCGCAGGGGATCGTGGCCGTCGCCCGGCAGTTCCCGACGGCCATGAAGGACGTGCTCGCCGAACGACCGCGACTCATCGCGATCTGCGAGGAGGTGCGCGACCCCGGCAACCTCGGCACGATCATCCGCGCCGCCGACGCCGCGGGCGCGGATGCGGTGCTCCTGACCGGCCGCACCGTCGACCCGTTCCACCCCAAGGTCGTGCGTGCCACCACGGGTTCGCTCTTCCACGTCGCCGTCTCGCGCGCCGGTGAGCTCGCCGACGTGGTCCCCGCGGTGGGCGCCGCCGGCCTGCGCGTCGTCGCCGCCGATGTGAAGGGCGACGACCTCCTCGCCGCCCGGTCGGCAGGGATGCTGGCCGAGCCCACCGCGTGGCTGTTCGGCAACGAGGCGCGCGGGCTGTCCGACGAGGCGCTCGCGCTCGCGACGTCGGTGCTGCGGCTCCCCATCTACGGGGCGGCGGAGTCGCTGAACCTCGCCACCGCGGCCAGCGTCTGCCTGTACGAGTCCGCGTTCGCGCAGCGCACCGCCGGCTGACCCGCCATGAGAACTGGATGAGAGAGCTGTGGACAACTCCTCATCCGGGAGGGGTCGTTCCTAGCCTGATCGCATGACGGGCTCTCAGGACGCGGCACCGCCGACCTCCAACATCTCGGTCCGCCGCGGCGACCCCCTGGTCGTGCTGCGCGGGGTGCAGAAGCACTACGGCGAGTTCCAGGCGCTGGCGGACATCGACCTCACGGTGCACCGGGGCGAGGTGGTGGTCGTCATCGGTCCCTCCGGGTCGGGGAAGTCGACGCTCTGCCGCACGATCAACCGCCTCGAGACCATCACCAGCGGCTCCATCGCGATCGACGGCAAGGAGCTCCCGAAGGAGGGCAAGGCCCTCGCCGAGCTCCGCGCCGACGTCGGCATGGTGTTCCAATCGTTCAACCTCTTCGCCCACCTGACGATCCTGCAGAACGTCACGCTGGGGCCCATCAAGGTGCGCGGGATGCGCAAGGCCGACGCCGAGCGCGAGGCACGGACGCTCCTCGAGCGTGTCGGGGTCGCAGCCCAGGCCGACAAACTGCCCGCGCAGCTCTCGGGCGGCCAGCAGCAGCGGGTGGCGATCGCACGGGCGCTGGCCATGCAGCCGAAGGTCATGCTCTTCGACGAGCCGACCAGCGCGCTCGACCCCGAGATGATCAACGAGGTCCTCGACGTCATGACCTCGCTCGCCGAGAGCGGCATGACCATGATCGTCGTCACGCACGAGATGGGCTTCGCACGGAAGGCCGCCGACCGCGTCGTGTTCATGGCCGACGGCCGCATCGTCGAGCAGGCGTCGCCCGACACCTTCTTCACCGCGCCGGAGAGCGCGCGCGCCAAGGACTTCCTCTCGAAGCTCATCACCCACTGACCCCGAGATCCTGCGGTCCCCCCGGCCGGAACAGGAAGGAGCACCCGGACCGCGCGACCCGCTGCAATGCAGCATCCCCACAGCAAGGAGAAGATCATGCGCACCCCACGAATGCTCGCCGGCCTCGGCCTGGTCGCCGTCGCGGCGCTCGGCCTCACGGCCTGCAACAGCGGTTCCCCCACCGACCCCGGCGCCGGCGGCGACGGAGAGACCCAGGAGGCGCTCTGGGAGGTCTCCGAGGACGTCTCGCTGGAAGGCAGCCCCACCTACGACCGCATGGTCGACCGCGGCGGCGTCGTCGTCGGTGTGAAGAACGACCAGCCCGGCCTCGGATACGAGGACGCGGTCACGGGGGAGCGCACCGGCTTCGACGTGGACATCGCCCGCTGGATCGCCGCGTCCCTCGGCTTCGACGAGGACCAGATCGAGTTCAAGACGATCCCCTCCGCCAACCGCGAGCAGGCCATCGTCAACGGCGACATCGACTACTACGTCGGCACCTACTCGATCACCGACAGCCGCAAGCAGCAGATCGACTTCGCCGGTCCGTACTTCATCACCGGTCAGGGGCTCCTCGTCGCCGCGGACGACGACTCGATCTCGGGCCCCGAGGACCTCGCCGGCAAGGTGGTGTGCTCGGTCACCGGGTCGACGCCGCTGCAGCGCATCCGCGACGAGTACAGCCCCGGCGACACCGTCGAGAACGACACGTACTCGCAGTGCGTGGAGCAGCTGAAGCAGGGCCAGGTCGACGCGATCACGACCGACGAGGCGATCCTCGCCGGCTACGTCGCGCTCGAGCCCGAGGCCCTCAAGATCGCCGGCGAGCCGTTCAGCGAGGAGCGCTACGGCGTCGGCCTCCCCAAGGGCGACACCGCGCTGAAGGACTACATCAACGCGCTGTTCACCGACGGTGGCGACGTGTGGACCGCGCTGTTCGACGAGCACCTCGCCCCGGCGGGGATCGACGGCGAGCAGCCCGACGTAGACGAGTGAGCGGGCCGGGGGCGGCCGCGTACCGCCCCCGGCACGCCTGAGACAGGGAAGGGGGCCCGGTGGGCGTCATCTTCGACAACCTCGACGTGTGGTGGGACGGCCTGCTCGGCACGATCATCCTGTTCGTCGCCGGGGGAGCGGTCGCGCTCGTGCTCGGCACGATCGTCGGGGCCATGCGCGTCTCGCCGGTGCCGATCGCCCGTGCGGTCGGCACGCTGTACGTGAACACGATCCGGAACACCCCGCTCACGCTGGTGTTCTTCGCGTTCGCGTTCGCCCTGCCGCCGTTGCTCGGACTCCGGCTCACCGCCCCCATCCCGCTCGTGCTCGCCATCTGCGCGCTCGGCATCTACACCGCGACCTACGTCGCCGAGACCATCCGCTCGGGCATCAACACCGTGCCGGTCGGCCAGGCCGAGGCCGCACGCGCCCTCGGGCTCACGTTCGGGCAGGTCATGTCGCTGGTGGTGCTGCCGCAGGCGTTCCGCTCGGTGATCCCGCCGCTCATGAGCGTGCTGATCGCGCTCCTGAAGAACACCACCGTCGCCGCGGGCTTCTCGGTGGTCAACCTCGGCTCCGTCCGCGCCTACCTCAGCGAACGCGGCGAGAACCAGCTCATCGTGATCCTCTGGGTCGCGGCCGTGTTCGTCGTGCTCGTGCTGCTGCTGTCCTGGGCGCAACGGAGCCTCGAGCAGAGATGGCGGGTGGCGCGATGAGCAGCGTCCTCTACGACGTCCCGGGCCCCAAGGCGGTCGCCCGCAACCGCATCCTCGGCGTCGTCACGATCCTCGTGGTCGCCGCCGTCGTCGGCTTCTTCGTGTGGCGCCTGATCGACACCGGGCAGTTCACCGCGCAGAAGTGGTCGGCCTTCACCTACACCGCGGTGTGGCTGCAGGTGGGGGAGGCCACCCTCAGCACGCTCTCCGCCTTCGTGGTCGCCGCCGTCGGCGCGCTCGTCGTCGGCTTCGTGCTCGCCATCGGCCGGCTGTCCGACCACGCCTGGATCCGGATGCCGTTCACCGCCGTCGTCGAGGTGCTCCGCGCCGTGCCGGTGCTGGTGTTCATGTTCCTGCTCTACTACGGCCTGCCCGCGATCGGGGTGCGGATGGAGCCGTACTGGGCGGTCGTCATCGCCCTCATCGCGTACAACGGTTCGGTGCTCGCCGAGGTGTTCCGCGCCGGGGTCGAGTCGCTGCCGACCGGACAGCGCGAGGCCGGGTACGCCCTCGGCCTGCGCAAGAGCGGCGTCATGCGGCTCATCCTGCTGCCGCAGGCGGTCCGCGCCATGATGCCGGTGATCATCGCGCAGCTCGTCGTGACGCTGAAGGACACCGCGCTCGGCTACATCATCACGTACGAAGAACTGCTGTTCTACGCCCGCTACATCGGGTCGCAGGCGGCGCTCGGTTCGCCCATCGTGCCCGCCACGATCATCGTCGCCCTCATCTACATCGGCCTCTGCCTCATCCTGTCGCTCATCGCCACGACGGTGGAGCGGCGACTGCGGCGCTCGTCCCGCGGCGGTCCCGTCGCCGGGGCGAACCAGCCGACGCAGGAGGTCACCGACACCGAGCTCATCGTCACGCAGCGGGCGCGGGCGAAGACGACCGAGAAGGGGCTCGACGGGTCCGCCTCCGTCTGAGCGCCGGCGCGGCACCGTCGGCGGGCACCCCGTGTGCGCCGCGTAGACTCGATGTTCGTGTCCGACGCATCCACCACCATCACCCCAGAGGCCGTCGCCCGAGCCGTCGATGATGCGCTCGCCGCGATCGCCGCCGCGACCGACTCCGCCGCGCTGAAGCAGGTGCGCGCAGCCCACACCGGCGACGCCTCGCCGCTGGCGAAGCTGAACGCGCAGCTGCGCGACGTGCCGAACGAGCGCAAGGCCGAGTTCGGCAAGCTCGTCGGCCAGGCCCGCGGCCGGGTGAACCAGGCGTTCGCCGCCCGGGAGGGCGAGATCGCGGAGGCCGAGACCGCCGCGCGGCTCGAGGCCGAGCGCGTGGACATCACGGCCGTGCCCTCGCGCACCCGGGTCGGCGCGCGTCACCCGCTCAGCCTCCTGCAGGAGGAGGTCGGCGACATCTTCGTCGGCATGGGCTGGGAGATCGCGGAGGGCCCCGAGCTCGAGCACGAGTGGTTCAACTTCGACGCCCTGAACTTCGACGTCGACCACCCCGCCCGGCAGATGCAGGACACGTTCTTCGTGGCGCCGGAGGAGCGGCATCTCGTCATGCGCACGCACACGAGCCCGGTGCAGGTGCGCTCCATGCTCGAGCGCGACCTCCCGATCTACATCGTCTGCCCCGGCCGCGTGTACCGCACCGACGAGTTCGACGCCACGCACCTGCCGGTGTTCAGCCAGTTCGAGGGCCTCGTCGTCGACAAGGGCATCACCATGGCGCACCTGCGCGGCACGCTCGACCACGTCGCCAAGCAGCTGTTCGGCGCCGAGGCGAAGACCCGCATCCGGGCCAACTACTTCCCGTTCACCGAGCCGTCGGCCGAGTTCGACCTGTGGCATCCGACCTTCAAGGGCGGCGCCCGCTGGATCGAGTGGGGCGGATGCGGCATGGTCAACCCGAATGTGCTGCGCGCCGCGGGCATCGACCCGGAGGTCTACTCCGGGTTCGCGTTCGGGATGGGATTCGAGCGGACACTGATGTTCCGCTCCGATGTGAAGGACATGCGCGACATGGCAGAGGGCGATGTGCGCTTCAGCGAGCAGTTCGGGATGGTGGTGTGATGCGCGTCCCGCTGTCGTGGTTGCGTGAGTTCGTCGAGGTCCCCCAGGACGCGACCCCCGAGGACGTCCTGGCGTCCCTCGTGCGCGTCGGCTTCGAGGAGGAGGACGTCCACCGCTTCGAGCTGAGCGGACCGATCGTGGTCGGCGAGGTGCTCGAGTTCGTCGAGGAGCCGCAGAAGAACGGCAAGACGATCCGGTGGTGCCAGGTCGACGTCGGCGCCGAGCACGGCGGTGTCCGCGGCATCGTCTGCGGCGCCCGCAACTTCTTCCCCGGCGACAAGGTCGTCGTGACCCTGCCCGGCTCGGTGCTGCCGGGGCCCTTCCCGATCGCTGCCCGCAAGACCTACGGCCACGTGTCCGACGGCATGATCGCCTCGGCCAAGGAACTCGGTCTCGGCACCGAGCACTCCGGCATCCTGCGGCTGGTCGAGCTGGGCGTGGACGCGCCGGCGGGCACCGACGCGATCGCCCTGCTCGGGCTGGACGACGTCGCCGTGGAGATCAACGTCACCCCGGACCGCGGGTACGCGCTGTCGATGCGCGGCGTCGCCCGCGAGTACGCCCACGCCACCGGCGCGGCCTTCCGCGACCCGGGTCTGCGCCCGGCGGAGGAGGTGCGGCCCGGCGACGGCTTCCCGATCGCCGTGCAGGACGAGGCGCCCATCCGCGGCCGCGTCGGCGCGAGCGAGTTCGTCGTCCGCGTGGTCCGCGGCGTCGACGCCAAGCGGCCGACCCCCACCTGGATGACGACCCGGCTCGCGCTCGCCGGCATCCGCTCCCTCGGCGTGCTCATCGACATCACCAACTACGTGATGCTCGAGCTCGGCAACCCGATCCACGGGTACGACCTCGACCGGCTGACCGGCGGCATCACGGTGCGCCGCGCGGCAGCGGGTGAGAAGCTCACGACCCTCGACGGCCAGGAGCGCACGCTCGACGCCGAGGACCTGCTCATCACCGACGAGTCCGGTCCGATCGGCCTCGCCGGCGTCATGGGCGGCGGCACGACCGAGATGAGCGACACCACGACGAACGTGCTCGTGGAGGCCGCGATCTTCGACCAGGTCTCGATCGCGCGCACGGCCCGCCGGCACAAGCTCCCCTCCGAGGCGTCCCGGCGCTTCGAGCGCGGCGTCGACCCGGCCATCCCGTTCGTCGCCGCCCAGCGCGTCGTCGACCTGCTCGTGCAGTACGCCGGTGGCACCGCGGACCCGGTGGGGGCCGCGCTCTACACCGACATCGAGCAGCCGGTGATCGCGCTGCCCGCCGGCTTCGCCTCCGGGCTCATCGGCGTCGACTACACGCCCGAGCAGGTGCGGGCGGCGCTGGAGACCATCGGTTGCGAGGTCACCGACGCCGAGGACGGCTGGCACGTCATCCCGCCGACCTGGCGACCCGACCTCACCGACAAGTGGACCCTCGTGGAGGAGGTCGCCCGCATCGACGGGTACGACCGCATCCCGTCGGTGCTCCCCGTCGCACCCTCCGGCCGCGGCTGGACCCCGGCCCAGCAGGGCCGTCGCCGCGTCGCGAACGCGCTCGCCGCCGCCGGCTTCGTGGAGACCCCGTCGTTCCCGTTCACCACCGAGGAGCTGAACGACCTGCACGGCTCCGCAAGCGGCGGGCACCTGCCGAGCGTGCTGCTGGCCAACCCGCTTGCGGGTCAGGCCCCGGCGTTGCGCCGGTCGCTCATCCCGGGCCTCCTGCAGGTCGCGCACCGCAACGTCTCGCGCGGGCTCACCGACCTGTCGCTGTTCGAGACCGGCACCGTCTTCCTCCCGGAGGTCGGCGTCGCGTACGGCACCTCGCACGTGCCGCCGCTCGCGGTGCGCCCGGACGCGGCGACCCTCAGCCAGCTCGACGCCGCGATCCCGCCGCAGCGCCGCCACATCGCGGTGCTGCTCGCCGGTGCGGTCTCGCCGCGCCAGCCGGGTCGCGCCGCCGAGCCTGCCGGACTCAGCGAGGCGCTCGACGCCGTCCGCGTCGTCGCGGCCGCCGCGGGCACCCGCATCGACGTCGTGCAGGGCGAGCGTGCTGCGCTCCACCCGGGGCGCACCGGCATCCTCTCGGTCGCCGGGGTCGAGGTCGGCTACGTGGGCGAGCTGCTGCCCGCCGTCGCCGCCGAGGCGGACCTCCCGGGCCGCGTCACGGTCGCCGAGATCGATCTCGACCTGCTGCTCGAGCGCGCCGGGGAACGGGTGCACGCCGCATCCCTCTCCGGCTACCCGGCGGCCACCCAGGACGTCTCGCTCGTCGTCCCGGTCGAGGTGCCCGCCGCGGCCGTGGGCGACGCGCTCATCGCCGGTGCCGGCGAGCTGCTGGAGGGCGCTCGCCTCGTCGACGACTACCGCGGCGACGGCATCGAGGCGGGGACCAAGAGCCTCACGTTCGCCCTGCGCTTCCGCGCCCCCGACCGCACGCTCACCGCCGCCGAGGCGACCGAGGCGAAGCTCGCCGGCGTCGCCGCGGCCGCCGAGCGGTTCGGCGCCCGCATCCGCGACTGACCGTCGCGGCCCCGCCGTCGCCGTGCGCCCCCGGGTGCGGGGCACGGCGGGGTCACGGGCGCCCTCCGGCTCCCGATAGTCTTCCTCTTTGGGCGGAACCCGTGCCGCCCGAAGGGGGTCTGCGATGTCGTCGTTCCTGTATCGGGTCGGCACACTCGCCGCCAGGTACCGCTGGTGGGTCATCGGGGCGTGGGTCGCGGTCGTCGTCGCGGTCCAGCTCCTCGGCGCCGCGCTCGGCGGCACCCTGGTCAACTCGTTCTCCATCCCCGGCACGCAGGCGCAGCAGGCGCTGGACACCCTCCAGCAGCGGTTCCCGCAGACGAGCGGCGCAGCCGTGAAGGTCGTGCTGCAGGCGCCGGACGGCTCGCAGACCACCGACGACGAGGACGCGGTCGCCGAGACCTGCGAGGACCTCGCCGCGCTGCCGGAGGCGGTGCTGGTCACCTGCCCGGTCGCGATGGCCGCATCCGGCGCCACCGCCGCATCCGACGGCGCGCCCGCCCAGATCTCCGACGACGGCACGATCGCGTACGTGTCGGCCCAGCTCTCCGTCGACAGCGCGGACATCACCCCCGAGCTCACCGACCGGATCGAGGATGCGGCCGCCCCGGCGACCTCGGCCGGCCTGTCCGCATCGTTCTCCGGGCTCCCGGCGGAGGCCGAGGGGGAGAACTACACCGAACTGCTCGGCCTCGTCATCGCGTTCGTCGTGCTGGCCATCACCTTCGGCGCCGTGCTCGCCGCCGGCATCCCGCTCGTCACGGCCGTCCTCGGGGTGGCCCTCGCCTCCGGTGCCATCGGCGTCGTCGCGGCGCTCGCACCCGTCTCCTCGACCGCGCCGCTGCTCGCGACGATGCTCGGCCTCGCGGTCGGCATCGACTACGCGCTGCTCATCGTGTCGCGCCACCGGGCGCAGCTGAAGGCGGGCATGGAGGTGCGCGACTCGATCGCGGTCGCCATCGCCACCGCCGGGACCGCCGTCGTCTTCGCCGGGCTCACCGTCATGATCGCCCTCATCGGCCTGTCGGTCGCCGGGATCCCGTTCCTGTCGGTCATGGGCCTCGGGGCGGCCGCCGCGGTGCTCGCGGCCATCGCGGTGGCGGTGACCCTGCTGCCGGCCCTGCTCGCGGTGTTCGGCCGGGTGCTGCGCCCCCGCGTGCGCGCCCGCAAGGACACGGCCGCGCGACCCGAGCGGCCGGTCCGGCCGTCGTGGTGGGTGCGCGCCGCCACCAAGGTTCCCGCCGCCACCATCGTCCTGGTGGGGCTCGCCCTCGTGGTCGTCGCGCTCCCCGCATCCCAGTTGCGCCTGACCCTGCCCGACGCCGGCTACGACCCGCCCGGCAGCACGTCCCGCACGGCCTACGACCTGCTCGCCGAGGGCTTCGGCCCCGGCACGAACGGGCCGCTGCTCGTCGCAGCCGACATCTCCGGCACCCTCGACATCACGGCGGCGATGGACGCGCTCGACGACGCGTTCACCGACGTGCCCGACGTGGCATCGGTGTCGCAGGCCGTCCCGAACCAGGCCGCCGACCTCGTCATCGTCGTCGTCACGCCGGCCAGCGAGCCGTCGTCCGAGGCGACCACCGAGCTCGTGCAGCGGCTGCGCGCGATGATGCCGGCGTTCGAGGCCGAGCACGGCTTCGGCTATCAGGTGACCGGGTCCACGGCGCTCGCCATCGACATCTCCGACCGGCTCGCGGGGGCGCTCGTGCCGTTCGGCGTGGTCGTCGTCGGCCTGTGCCTGGTGCTCCTGACGATCATGTTCCGCTCGGTCGCGGTGCCCGTCACCGCCACGCTCGGCTACCTGCTCTCGGTCGGGGCCGCGCTCGGCATCACCACCGCCGTGTTCGAGTGGGGCTGGGGGGCGTCGCTCATCGGCGTCGGCACCGTCGGCCCGGTCATCAGCTTCCTGCCGATCCTCGTGATGGCCGTGCTGTTCGGACTCGCCATGGACTACCACGTGTTCCTCGTGTCCCGGATGCGCGAGCGCTATGCCGCCACCGGCGACGCCCACGACGCGGTGCGCACCGGGTTCTCCGCCTCGGCCCGTGTGGTGACCGCGGCCGCGCTCATCATGTTCGCGGTGTTCTTCTCCTTCGTCCCCGGCGGCAACTCGATCATCCAGCCGCTGGCGCTCGCGCTGGCGGTGGGCGTGCTCGTCGACGCGTTCGTGGTGCGGATGACCCTCATCCCCGCCGCGATGGCGCTCCTCGGCCGCCGGGCGTGGTGGCTGCCGGGGTGGCTCGGCCGCATCCTCCCCGACGCCGACATCGAGGGCGAGGCGGTGGAACGGATGCTGGCGCAGCGCGAGTGGCTGACCGGACGCGGCGCCGAGGGCACCCGCGGCATCCACGCCGACGCCGCGCGCGTCGCCGGCGTCGCCCCCGTGACCTTCAGCGCACCCGAACGCGCCCTCCTCATGGTCGGCGGGGACACCGTGGCCGCCGCCCGCATCATCGCGGCCGTCGCGGGACGCGTGGCCGACGTCACCGGCGACCTCGCCGTCGGCGGTCGGCTCCTGCCGTTCGACCGCGCCGCCGTCTCCGCCGCGGCGGCGTACGTCCCCGGCACACCGGCGGACGTCGACGCGACGACGCTCGCCGAGCACCTCCGCCGCGGACTGCGCGCCGACGGCGTCGGTGCGGGCCGCACGCGTGCCGCGACCGAGCGCGCCGCACTCGTGTTCGACGCGCTCACGGCGGTGCTCGCCGGACCCGCGGCCCGCCGCATCCTGCCGGACACCCCGTTCGCGCGGCTCAGCGACAACGAGCGGTGGGCGGCGGACGCGGCGGTCGCGCTCGCGAGCGGACTGCCGCTGGTCGTCCTCGACCTCGACGGGCTCCCGTCCGCCGACGACGTGCTGGCCGTGCTGGTGGCGCAGGCCGACGCATCGGCCACGATCGTCGTCGCGGTGGAGACGGCGCGTCCGGTCGTGACCGACAGGACGGTGGTGTCGGTCCACGCCGCCGCCGAGGAACGAGAGGAGGTCGGCGCATGAAGCGGTTGTGGACCCTGGTGACGGCCCCCGCGCGAGGGCAGCGACGCTGGCAGGTGGCGCTCGCGCTCGTGCTCGTGGCCATCGCCCCGTTCGTCGTCGTCGCCACCCTCGCCCCGCAGGAGGAGGGGGCGTCCGCGGCTCCCGTCGCGCTGGTGAACCTCGACGTGCCGGTGCAGGAGGACGGCACGTACGTCGCCGTCGGCAAGCTCCTCACCCAGAACCTCGTGTCCGCCGACGCGGTGGACTGGGTGCTCACCGACACCGCCACGGCCGAGGCGGGACTCGCCTCCGGCGACTACCTCGCGGTGGTGACGATCCCCGAGGACTTCTCGCAGACCGCAACGACCCTCGGCTCCGACGCGCCGAAGGCGTCCACGCTGACGGTCACCACCAGCACCGCGCACGGGTACCTCGGCGGCGTGGTCGCGCAGGCGCTCGCCTCCGCGGTCCCCGCCGGCGTCTCGGCGGAGCTCACCCAGCAGTTCGTGGCGGGGACGCTCTCGGCGTTCTCGGCGCTCAACAGCGGCATCGGCACCGCCGCCGAGGGAGCCGACATGATCGCCGGCGGCCTCGGGCAGGCGCGTGACGGCGCGCAACTGTTGGCGGAGGGCTCGGCGGCGCTCGCCGACGGCCTCGGCACGATGGAGCAGGTGCTCGCGACGCTCCCGGAGAGCGCCCGCGGACTCGGTGCACTCACCGCGGCCGGGGCCGCCACGTCGGGCGAGCTCGCCCTTGAGCTGCTCGGTCGTTCGGCCGAGGCCGCGGTGATCGACCTCGGGCAGGACGACACGATCGCGAAGCTCGACGCGCTCATCGCCCGCATCGACGCGGACCCCACCGCCGAGGCATCCACCCTCCTCGCCGACCTCGACACGATCCGGCAGCACGCGGCGGAGATCGACCACGCCCTGGCCGGGCAGGCCGCCGCGCTCGCGAAGGACGCCGGCACCGCCGGTGAGGTCGCCGTCGGTGCCGCCGGGATCGCCGCGATCAGCGGACCCGTCGCCGACGGGCTCGGACAGCTCGCCCAGGCCGCGGACGCGGCGGCCGCCGGTGCCGGGCAGATCGCGGGCGGCAACGAGGGGCTCGCGGGCGGGCTGGGGCAGCTCACCGACGGCAGTGCCTCGCTCGCCGAGGGTCTCACCCAGGCGGCCGACAGCATCCCGGCGTACACGACCGACCAGCAGCAGGACATCGCCACGGTGGTCGCGCAGCCGATCACGGTCGACACGACGAACGAAGGCGGTCCGTCGACGGCGCTCGCCTCCTCGCTCGCGGCGCTCGCCCCCATCGCGCAGTGGCTCGGCGCGATCGCGACCTTCCTGCTCGTCGCGCCCTTCGCTCGCGGCGCACTCACGACCGCGGCACCGGCGCGCCGGATCGCGGGCGACGGGATGCTGGTGGTCACCGCCGTCGCGGTGGTGCAGGCACTGCTGGTGTGGGGCGTGCTGCTGTTCGCCGACCTCCCGGCCGACCGGGTGGCGCTGGCCGGCGGGTTCGCCGTGCTCATGGCGCTCTCGTTCGCGTTCGTGCACCAGGCCCTCGTGGCGTTCCTCCCGCGTGCCGGGCTGATCGTCTCGATCGCGTTCCTGGGCCTGCAGATCGCCGCCGCGGGCACCATCTCGCCGCAGGCGCTCACGCCCGCGGCGGCCGGCCCGCTCGCGATCCTGCCCTTGAGCGTGGCGCTCCAGGGCACGCAGGACCTGGTGGGCGGTGCCGTCTCCGGGGTGCTGGCGGCGGCGATCGGGCTGGCGCTCTGGGCGGTGATCGGCCTCCTCGGCACGATCGTCGCGGTCCACCGCGCCCGCACCAGGTCGCTCTCGATGCGGGAGCTCGCCCGCGTCTGACCCACGCGTCCGACCCTGCGACCGGACCCGCGGCCTGTGCCCGGGTCCGGTCGCAGGTGCGGCATCCTGCGGCCGCCGCGATTTGCGGTCGCCGCCGCGCCGGGGCTATGGTCACGGCATGCGTCCTGCCGCGCCGGCCACCAGCTCGCTCGTGAAGAGCGACCGCCGTGCGCGTCGACGCCAGGGCGGCCGCCGACGCTAGGCGACGCCGTGCTCCACCCCTCCGGGGTGTCGATGCGCGCGTCGCCGCCTCCGGCATCGTGCGTCGGCCACCGTCCGCGGTGAGTGACGCCCCCTCCCAGAAGTAAGGTGGAAGCATGACCTATTCGGTCGCCGTCTCCGGCGCCTCCGGCTACGCGGGCGGCGAGATCCTGCGCCTGCTCTCCGCGCATCCCGACATCGAGATCCGCACCGTCACCGCGCACGCCAGTGCCGGTCAGCCCCTCATCGCGCAGCAGCCGCACCTGCGCTCGCTCGCGCACCTGACGATCCGGGAGACGACGCCCGAGATCCTCGCGGGGCACGACATCGTCTTCCTCGCACTGCCGCACGGCCAGTCGGGGCAGTACACGGACGCGCTCGGCGACGTCGGCCTCGTCATCGACGCCGGCGCCGACCACCGGCTCACCTCCGCCGACGCGTGGGACGCGTTCTACGGCGGCGACTTCCACGACCCGTGGACCTACGGCGTGCCGGAGCTCCTCGTCGGCGGCCGCAAGCAGCGCGAGCACCTCGTGGGTGCGACGCGGATCGCCGCCCCCGGCTGCAACGCCTCCACCGTCTCGCTCAGTATGGCCCCCGGCGTCGCCGCGGGCGTCGTCGACCCCGGCGACATCGTCAGCGTCCTCGCCGTGGGGCCCTCGGGCGCCGGCAAGAGCCTGAAGCCGCACCTGCTCGGCAGCGAGATCCTCGGCACCGCCAACCCGTACGCGGTCGGCGGCACCCACCGGCACATCCCGGAGATCCGCCAGGCCCTCGCGGCGACCGGCGGCGCCGAGCCCGCGGACATCCGCATCTCCTTCACGCCGGTGATCGTGCCGATGTCGCGCGGCATCCTCGCCACGACCTCCGCGCCCATCGCCGCCGGCGCGACCGACGCGCAGATCCGCGCCGCCTGGGAGCACGCGTACGGCGACGAGGTGTTCGTGTCGCTCCTGCCCGACGGCGTCTTCCCTCGCACGGCCGACGTGCTCGGCGCCAACACGGCGCTCATGGGCCTCGCGATCGACCGCGCCGCGAACCGCGTCGTCGTCGTCACCGCCGTCGACAACCTCGTCAAGGGCACCGCCGGTGCCGCCGTCCAATCCATGAACATCGCGCTGGGCCTCCCCGAGGACCGCGCCCTCACCGTGAACGGAGTCGCGCCGTGAGCGTCACCGCAGCCCAGGGGTTCGAAGCGGCGGGCGTCGTCGCCGGCCTGAAGTCGACCGGCAAGCCCGACCTGGCGCTCGTCGTCAACCGCGGCCCGCTGAAGGTCGGCGCGGCGGTGTTCACGAGCAACCGCGCGAAGGCGAACCCGATCCTGTGGTCGCAGCAGGCGATCGCGGACGGTGTCGTCGAGGCGGTCGTGCTCAATTCCGGCGGCGCGAACTGCTTCACCGGCAGCTTCGGGTTCCAGACCTCGCACCTCACGGCCGAGAAGGTCGCCGAGGAGCTCGGCGTGAGCGCGGGCGACGTCATCGTGTGCTCCACCGGTCTCATCGGCACCGGTGACGAGGCCTTCCGGCAGAAGGTGCTCGACGGGGTGCACGCCGCGGCCGGCGACCTCTCGGCGGACGGGGGAGAGGCCGCATCCCTCGCCATCATGACCACCGACTCGCGTCCCAAGCGCGCGGTCCGCTCGCGCGACGGCTGGACCGTGGGCGGCATGGCGAAGGGCGCCGGGATGCTGGCGCCGGGCCTGGCCACGATGCTCGTCGTCATCACGACCGACGCCGTGCTCGACGCCGCGCAGGCCGATGCCGCCCTCCGTGCGGTGACGCGCGTGAGCTTCGACCGGCTGGACTCCGACGGCTGCATGTCGACGAACGACCAGGTGACCCTCCTCGCGTCCGGCGCGAGCGGCGTCGCCCCGGACCTCGACGACTTCATCGCCGAGCTCCGCGAGGTCTCGCTCGACCTCGCCCGGCAGCTGCAGGGCGACGCCGAGGGCGCCAGCCACGACGTGACGATCGTGGTGCGCAACGCTGCGAGCGAGGAGGACGCCGTCGAGGTGGGCCGCTCGGTCGCGCGCAACAACCTCTTCAAGGCCGCGATCTTCGGCAACGACCCGAACTGGGGCCGCGTGCTCGCCGCCATCGGCACGACGCAGGCGGCGTTCGACCCGTACGACGTCGACGTCTGGATGAACGGCGTCCGGGTCTGCACCGCGGGCGGCCCCGACCGGCCGCGCGAGGAGGTCGACCTCACGCCTCGCGCCACCGAGGTCGTCATCGACCTGAAGGCCGGATCCGAGACCGCGACCATCCTCACCAACGACCTCACGCACGACTACGTCCACGAGAACAGCGCGTACTCCTCATGACCCACATCGACCTGCAGGACACCGATCCCGACGAGGCCAGCGGGAAGGCGGCGACCCTCATCGAGTCGCTGCCCTGGCTGCGAAAGTTCAGCGGCCAGACCGTGGTGGTGAAGTACGGCGGCAACGCCATGGTCTCGGAGGAGCTGCAGGACGCCTTCGCCGCGGACGTCGCCTACCTCCGCTACGTCGGCGTGAAGCCGGTCGTCGTGCACGGCGGCGGCCCGCAGATCTCGCGGATGCTGGACCGGCTCTCGATCCCGAGCGAGTTCAAGGGCGGCTACCGGGTCACCTCCACCGAGGCGATCAGTGTGGTGCGCATGGTGCTCACCGGACAGATCAATCCGCAGCTGGTGGCGAAGATCAACGCGCACGGTCCTGTCGCGACCGGGCTCTCCGGCGAGGACGCGGGTCTGTTCGGCGGCCGTCGTCGCGGGGTCGTCGTCGAGGGCGTCGAGCACGACCTCGGCCGGGTCGGCGACGTCGTCACGGTCGACCCGCGTCCCGTGCTCGACCACCTCGAGGCCGGCCGCATCCCGGTCGTGTCCTCGATCGCCCCCGACCTCGACAACCCCGGCCATTCGCTCAACGTCAACGCGGATGCCGCGGCGGCGGCGCTCGCGGTCGCGTTGAAGGCCACGAAGCTCGTCGTGCTCACCGACGTGCCGGGGCTCTACGCCGACTGGCCCAACCGCGACTCGCTCGTCTCGCACCTGACCTCCACGGAGTTGCGCGAGATGCTGCCGCGACTGGAGTCGGGGATGATCCCGAAGATGCAGGCGTGCCTCGACGCGGTCGAGGGCGGCGTCGACACCGCGGCGATCATCGACGGGCGGGTGCCGCACTCGGTGCTCGTCGAATTGTTCACGCAGAAGGGGATCGGAACCGAGGTGGTCGCGAAATGACCGAGCAGCAGGACTGGCGCGAGGACGCCGGACGGGACCTCGTCCGCAACGTCGGCGACCGGATGGCCATGTTCGTCCGCGGCGAGGGCGCACACCTCTGGGACGAGACCGGCACCCGGTACCTCGACTTCCTCTCCGGCATCGCGGTCGACGCGCTCGGCCACGCTCACCCCGCGTTCGTCGAGGCGGTGTCCCGTCAGGCGGCGACGCTCGCGCACGTGTCCAACTACTTCGCGACCCCGCCGCAGCTCGCCCTGGCAGCCCGGCTGAAGCGCCTGAGCGGCGCCGGCGAGCACGGGCGCGTCTACTTCGCCAACTCCGGTGCCGAGGCCAACGAGGCTGCGTTCAAGCTCGCCCGCCTGCACGGCGGCACCTCGCGGCCACGCATCCTGTCGCTGAAGGACGCGTTCCACGGCCGCACGATGGGCACCCTCGCCCTCACCGGCAAGCCGTACATGCAGCAGCCGTTCGAGCCGATGGTGCCGGGCGTCGAGTTCATCGACTCCACCGTGGAGGCGCTCGAGGCGGCTCTGGACGACACGGTCGCGGCGCTGTTCGTCGAGCCCATCAAGGGCGAGGCCGGCGTGGTGGAACTGCCGGAGGGCTTCCTGCGGGCGGCGCGCGAGCTCACCGCCCGCCACGGTGCGCTGCTCATCGTCGACGAGATCCAGACCGGCGCCGGCCGCACCGGTGCCTGGTTCGGCTTCCAGCACGCCGGCATCACGCCCGACGCGATCACGGTCGCGAAGGGCATCGGCGGCGGGTTCCCGATCGGCGCGCTCATCACCTTCGGCGCCGCGAGCGACCTGTTCACCCCCGGCACCCACGGCTCGACCTTCGGCGGGAACGCCCTGGCGACCGCCGTCGCCGACGCCGTGCTCGAGGAGATCGAGCGGTCGGAGCTCGTGCAGAACGCGGCCGTGCGCGGCCCGCAGCTGCGCGAGGCGATCCTCGGGATCGGCTCGCCGCTGGTCGAGGGCGTGCGCGGATCCGGTCTGCTCATCGGCGTGGCGCTGACCCACCCGGTGGCCGGCGCGGTCACCGCCGCGGCGCAGCAGCACGGCCTCGTCGTGAACGCCGCGAACGAGCGCACCGTGCGGCTGGCCCCGCCGCTCATCATCGGCGACGTCGAGATCGACGAGTTCGTCGAGAAGTTCACCGCCGCGCTCGCGAGCGCCGCCGACGCCCTGCTGCTGGACGCGCAGGACGCCACCACCCCGACGAAGGAATCCGCATGACCCGCCACCTGCTGCGCGACGACGACCTCACCCCCGCCGAGCAGGCGGAGATCCTCGACCTCGCGGTCGAACTCAAGCGCGACCGCTGGAAGCTGAAGCCGCTCGCGGGTCCGCAGACCGTGGCCGTCATCTTCGACAAGTCCTCGACCCGCACCCGGGTCTCGTTCGCGGTCGGCATCGCCGACCTCGGCGGGTCGCCGCTGATCATCTCGACGGCCAACAGCCAGCTCGGCGGCAAGGAGACCCCCTCCGACACCGCCCGGGTGCTCGAGCGCCAGGTCGCCGCGATCGTGTGGCGCACCTACGCGCAGGCAGGCCTCGAGGAGATGGCGCGCGGCACCCGCGTGCCGGTGGTCAACGCGCTGAGCGACGACTTCCACCCCTGCCAGCTCCTCGCCGACCTGCTCACGATCCGCGAGCACAAGGGCGAGCTGAAGGGCCTCACGCTCGCGTTCTTCGGCGACGGCCGCTCCAACATGGGCCACTCCTACGCCCTCGCCGGGGTCACCGCCGGCATGCACGTGCGCATCGCCTCGCCGGAGGCCTACGCGCCCCGGGAGGACGTCATCGCCGACGCCGACCGCCGTGCGGCGGAGACGGGCGGCTCCGTGACGCTCTACACCGATCCCCTCGAAGCGGCCGCCGGCGCCGACGTCGTCGTGACCGACACCTGGGTGTCGATGGGCAAGGAGGAGGAGAAGCTCGCACGGCTGCGCGACCTCGGCGCCTACAAGGTCACGAACGAGACGATGGGCCTGGCGAAGTCCGACGCGATCTTCATCCACTGCCTCCCCGCCGACCGCGGGTACGAGGTCGACGCCGAGGTCATCGACGGCTCGCAGAGCGTCGTGTGGGATGAGGCCGAGAACCGTCTGCACGCGCAGAAGGCGCTCCTGGTCTGGCTGCTGGGCCAGCAGCACCAGGACTGAGCCGCAGTCGAGGAGGGCCGCCCGGGATGATCCGGGCGGCCCTCAGCACGTCAGCCCACCGGGGCGCCCGCGTCGAGGCCGTGCACCTCGATGGAAACCGTCGCGCCGCCGGTGGGACGGAGCACCCCGATCAGCGCGGTCGTGGTGAGCCACGACGGGCCGCCTTCGGCGACGGTGAACACCGGCCGGGTGAGCAGGGCCGGGGGAGCGGCGGCCGTGCGGTCGATCGGCGCGAGCCCCTCGTTGACGATCGACACGACGTGCCCGTCGTCGGTGCGGATCTCGTATCGCGCCCAGACGTGCACGCAGCCGTCGTCGCGCATCGTGTTCCAGTCGGCGCCACCGGGAAGGACCTCGCCGGACAGGCGCGGCCCGTGCACCCGCCCGCCGGTGATCGGGATGACCCGGAGGGTCCCGCCGTGCACCGCGCCGACCTCCCGCGGCGGGGCGATGTCGACGTCGAGGGTGAACAGGTGCTCGGTCGTGATGGCCATGGCGCCTCCTCAGGCGGTCGTGACGACGGGCAGGGTGATGCTCGAACCCGCCGGGGTGACGGTGTGCGTGTTCGGCACGCGGACGGTCGCGGTGAGCGGGTTCTCGCCGGTGCCGGCGTTGCGGGGGAACTGCGGGAAGGATCCGCCGGCGACGAGGAGCCGGATGCGGTGGCCCGGAGCGAAGCGGTGCGCGAGCGGGCCGAGGGTCACCTCGATCGGGCCGTGGCCGCGGTCGGCGGACAGACGCAGGTACGCCTCGCACAGGTTCCGCGACCGCCCGCGCGGGTCGACGTCGCAGAGCCGGACGAACAGATCGGCGTCGGGGTGTGCGGAGCGGTGGTGCAGCGTGACGGTGGGGGAGCCGGCGACCAGCGTCCCGCTCCGGAGCGGTTCCCCGGTGAAGGCGAGCACGTCCGTCCTCGTCCCGAGCGCGGTGTCGTCGACGTACCCGCCCCCGGTGAGCACCGGACCGCCGACCGAGGGCGTCGGGTCCGCCGGGTCGTAGGTGAAGGAGACCGCCGCCGCGTCGGTGGCCGGCGTGTCCGCCAGGGCGCCCTCGGGCTGCAGATGCAGGGTCCGGGCGGTCCCGGCAGGCGGCCACTGCGGGAACCGCCGCCAGTCGGCGTCCCGCCGTTTCGGGCCGGTCACCGCGACCTGCACCGGCGGCTCGGTCGGCGCCGGGGCGCCGGCGAGGTGGTGGTCGATCCACTGCAGCATCCGGTCCGTGAGGATGTCGCCGTCGCCGCGCCCCACCTCGGTGTGCGTCCATGGGCCGCAGAGGAGCCCGACCGGGACGCCACGTTCCCGCAGACGGGTGTACTGCGCGAAGCTCTGCCCGACGAACAGGTCCTGCCACCCCGACACGATGAGCACCGGGGTGGTGACCTGCTCCACAGCGGTCGCGTGCCGCATCGGCGCCCAGTACGCGTCGTCGATGTCGGTCCGGGTGAGGCGGTCCCGCATCCACGGTCCCTCCGCACCGACCTGCGCGACGGCCGCGTCGACGAGGGGCGTGGCCTCGAGCACCGGGCGGAGCCGCTTGTCCGCCGTCATGAGTTTCCGGATGGCGGCGAAGGTGCTCGGACTGCGCTGCGCGATGATCAGGTCGGACCAGCCGATGAAGTCGAGGTTGAACGTGCCGGACCCCCACGCGTGCAGGGCGAAGTCGTGCGGGCCGACCGTGATGATCGAGGTGACGTGGTCGGCGGGCGGGTCTTCCAGCAGCGCCCACTGGGTGTGGCCGAGGTAGGAGCCGCCGAAGGTCGCGAAGCGGCCCGGGTACCAGGGCTGCGTCCGCATCCAGGCGACGACGTCCTGGCCGTCCTCCGCCTCCGTGCGCATCGGGTCGAACTCCCCGCCCGAGTCGGCCGTGCCACGGCTGCTCACGAGCAGCACGGTGTAGCCGCCGCGGACGAGGGGCCTGACCATGCCGGCCATCATGCGTCCGCGTCCGTAGGGGGTGCGGGCGAGCAGGAGGCCTTTCGAGGCGCGCTTCGGGCGGTACAGGCTGGCGCCGAGCTCCACGCCGTCGCGCAGCGGGACTCGCAGGATCTCCGGTTTCGACATCTTCGTCTCCTCGGGCGGCGCGCCGTCGCGCCGCTTGCGGGGAGGGTAGCACAACCGGAATCGAGAGTTCCGATTCGGCGTCGCCTAGACTTCGACGCGTGTCCGAGCCGTACCCGACGCTGCGTCGCGATGCGGCGCGCAACCGGCGTCGCATCCTCACCGTGGCGGCCGAGGTGTTCGCGTCCCGGGGCCTCGAGACGACCATGGAGGATGTCGCCGGCGCCGTGGGGGTGGGCGTCGGCACGCTCTACCGGCACTTCGGGTCCAAAGCCGCGCTCATCGAGGCGCTCTTCGAGGACGGCGTCGAGGCGCAGCTGCAGGTCATGCTCGAACTCGGTCGCGCGCCGCGCGCCTGGGACGGCCTGTGCGCGGTGATGCGCCATCTCGTCGAGACGCAGCTGCAGGAGCCGGGCACGATCCAGGTGCTCTACGCCGGCGTCGACTCCGCGCCGGAGGTGCTGCGAACCCGGGTGGAGCCCTTCCTCACCGACCTCGTCACGCGCGCCAAGGCGGAGGGGTTGCTGCGCGCGGACTTCGCGGCGACCGACGTGCCGATCGTCGCGTTCGCCCTCAGCCGTCTCGGTGCGATGCCGACCCATGGGGCACCGCTCGCCCGGCGGTACCTCGAGATCTTCTTGAAGGGGATGGCGCCGACGCCCGACGACGCCGAGATCCCGGAGCCGCTCGCGGACGACGACTTCGGCCTGTGGTTCCGCGCCGTCGGAGGGCGCGGTGCCTGACCTGGTGCGATTCGACCCGCGCCGCCTGGCCGGTCCGGACCGCCTCGCCGGGATCGACCTCGCGCGCGGGCTCGCCGTGCTGGGGATGATCGCGGCGCACCTGCTCGTGCTCGAGCCGTTCCGCTGGGAGGAGGCCGGCACCTGGCTGCAGGTGGTCGACGGTCGCTCCTCGATCCTCTTCGCGGTCCTGGCGGGCCTGTCGATCTCGCTCATCACGGGTGGGATGCGGCCGGTCGGTCCGGAACGGCGCCGACGCGCCCGCGGGCGTCTCGCCGTCCGCGCCGTGATGCTGTGGGCGCTCGGCATGCTGCTCATCGCCACGGGCGTCCCGGTCTACGTGATCCTCCCCGCGTACGCCATCCTCTTCCTCCTCGCGATGCCGCTCCTCGCCCTGACCGCAGGGGCCCTGTTCGGCATCGCGGCCGCCGTGCTCCTCGTCATGCCGTGGGTGCAGGCGGGGCTGGAGTTCCTGCCGTTCTGGGACACCGAGGCGGGCGCGTCCATCGGGCTCGCGATCGGCTGGTCGTACCCGTTCCCGCTCTGGTTCGGGTTCCTCGTCGCCGGGATGGCGGTCGGGCGGCTCGACCTGCGCTCGCCGTTCGTCCAGGGGATGCTGCTGGCCGGCGGCGTCAGCGCCGCGCTCGCCGGCTACGGCGTGGGCGGCGTGTTCGTGCCGGACGGCGGCGCGGAACCGTCGACCTACCTCGAGGTCGTCACCAGCATGCGCGCACACTCGGGGGGACTCCCCGAAGCGGTCGGCTCGACCGGGTTCGCGGTCGCCGTGATCGCCCTCTGCCTGCTGCTGTGCCGGACGCCGGTGCGCAGCATCCTGTGGCCGCTGCGGGCGACCGGCAGCATGCCGCTCACCGCGTACGCCGCGCAGATCGTCGTGTGGGCCGTGTGGGCGCTCATCGCGCTCGGCGACACGAGCGACCTCTTCGGATTCCGGGCGCTCGACCCGTTCTGGCCGCTCACGATCGGCGTCGTCGCCGGATGCAGCCTCTGGGCGCTCTTCGTCGGGAAGGGGCCGCTCGAGACCCTGCTGGACGTCGTCACCCGCCGGGTGCTGCCCGCGCGGGTCGGTAGGCTGGCAGGATGAGCGACGCCAAGCACGAGGGTACGAATCAGGGCGCACTGTGGGGCGGGCGCTTCGCCTCCGGCCCCTCGCCGGAGCTGGCCGAGCTCAGCCGATCCACGCACTTCGACTGGGCGCTCGCCCCGTACGACCTGGCCGGCTCGCACGCCCACGCCGCGGCGCTCGAAGCGGCGGGGTATCTCACCGCCGACGAGGCCGTCCGCATGCACGCCGGCCTCGACGCGCTCGCCGCGGCCGTCGCCGACGGCACCCTCCGTCCCGACCCGTCGGACGAGGACGTGCACGGCGCGCTCGAGCAGGCGCTCATCCGCGAGGTCGGCGCCGAGCTCGGCGGCAAGCTGCGCGCGGGACGCAGCCGCAACGACCAGATCGCCACGCTCGTGCGGATGTACCTCCTCGACCACGCCCGCACCATCGCGCACGGTCTCCTCCGGGTGATCGACGCGATCGTGGCGCAGGCGGAGGCCGCCGGCGACGCGGTCATGCCGGGCCGCACCCACCTGCAGCACGCGCAGCCGGTGCTGCTCGCGCACCACCTGCAGGCGCACGCCTGGCCGCTCGTGCGCGACCTGGAGCGCCTGCGCGACTGGTCCGCCCGTGCCCGCGTCTCGCCGTACGGCGGCGGTGCGCTCGCCGGCGCCACGCTCGGGCTCGACCCGCAGCTCGTCGCCGACCGGCTGGGGCTTGACCGCCCCGCGGAGAACTCCATCGACGGCACCTCCTCGCGTGACGTCGTCGCCGAGTTCGCCTTCGTCGCGGCCATGATCGGCGTCGACCTCTCGCGCTTCTCCGAGGACGTCATCATCTGGAACACCAAGGAGTTCGGCTTCGTCCGACTCGACGACGGCTACTCGACCGGGTCGAGCATCATGCCGCAGAAGAAGAACCCCGACATCGCCGAGCTGACCCGTGGCAAGGCGGGGCGCCTCATCGGCGACCTCGCCGGGCTCCTGGCCACCCTCAAGGGGTTGCCGCTCGCGTACAACCGCGACCTGCAGGAGGACAAGGAGCCGGTCTTCGACCAGATCGTCACGCTGGAGACCGTGCTCCCCGCGTTCGCCGGGATGGTCGCGACCATGCGGTTCGACACCGAGCGGATGGCCGAGCTCGCCCCGCAGGGGTTCTCGCTCGCGACGGACGTCGCCGAGTGGCTGGTGAAGCACGGCGTGCCCTTCCGTGACGCGCACGAGATCTCCGGCGCGCTCGTGCAGGCGTGCGAGCAGCGGGGGATCGAGCTGCACGAGGCGGACGACGCACTCCTCGCCGAGGTCTCGCCGCAGCTGCGTCCGGAGGTCCGCGAGGTGCTCGTGGTGGCCGGAAGCGTCGCGAGCCGCGACGGCGTCGGCGGCACCGCGCCGGTGCGGGTCGAGGAGCAGCGGGCGGAGCTCGTCTCGCGCTCGCAGCAGCTCGCGCACGCGCTCGGGCTCTGATATCGATAAGAAGATCACTTATTCTCTGGTGAAATAAGACAAGAGCTTATATCCTGCGGAGATGAGTGATCGCATCCGCGCCGTCGTGACGGCCGACATCATCGGGTCCCGCTCGCTGCCCGATCGGGCGGGCGCGCAGCGGGCGATCGACGCCGCGGTCGCCCGCGTCGAGTCGGACCTCCCCACGGCGCAGCAGCCGTTCACGCCGACGGTGGGCGACGAGCTCCAGGCCGTCTACCCGACCCTCGAGGCGGCGCTCGCCGCGGTGCTGCTGCTCCGGCTCGCGCTGCCGGACGGGGTGGACTGCCGGTTCGGCATCGGCCTGGGCGCCGTCGGCGTGATCCCCTCCGCAGCCGGCGACGTCGCCGAGGGGCCGGGCTGGTGGGCAGCGCGCGCGGCGATCGAGACCCTGCACGCGAAGCAGGTGCGCGCCCTCCCGAACGTCCGCACCTGGATCGGCGCCGCGGACGACGCGGACGACGACACGCGGCGCCTGGTGCGCACCGCCAACGCGTACGCATGGAGTCGCGACGAGCTCGTCTCGGCGATGAGCGAGCGCACCCGCCGGCTCGTCTACGGCCGCTGCCTCGGCGCGACCCAGCGGGCACTCGCCGAGACGGAGGGCATCACACAGTCCGCCGTGTCGCAGGCACTCACCGCGGCGGGCGCGGCCGCAGTCGTCGCCGGGTTCACGCAGCTCAGCGGCTGAGGCACCGCCGCGCCCGTCGGCGACCGCTCACCAGATGGCGAGGCGGACGAGTGCGCCGACGAGGCACGCCCACAGCAGACTCGCGAGGGTGCCGACGATGAACCGTTCGCGGGCGGCCGCGGTCGCGAGCTCGGAGAAGCGACCGATGCCCTTCAGTGCGACGACCACGGCCAGTGCCTCCGGGAAGCCCGCGGTCAGCGCCGCGACGACGGCGAGCCGCTCGAGGTAGCCGATCGTCGTGCCGCCGCGCATGACCTCCTGCGGTTCGGCGTCGGCGGTCGCCTTCGAGTCGTAGACGAGGATGCCGCCTGAGACCCCCTCGCGGACCGTGCCGTGGGTCGCGATCCCGAGCACGCGTCGTGTCACCGGGTCGCCGCCGACGACACCGAGCGCGACGCCCAGCAGGGCGAGGCCGATCCCGAACAGCGGCGGCACGTCGACCGGCACGACCGCGACGACGACGAGCGCCAGCACGACGAGGCCGGCGGCCACGAGCAGCGGCAGGTTGGCCGGGCGACGCAGGCTGACCGTCACGAGGACGAGCGCCGCGCACAGCGCCAGATACAGGAAGACCGCGAGGACGGCCACGACCACGACGTCGGGGGAGACCATCATGCGGGCCAGTCTGGCACGCGGGTCGGACACCGCCGGCTGATAACCTGGAGGGCGTGTCTACGCTTCCCGTGAGCACGACCGAACCCGCCAACGACCCGACGTTCGAGAACGTCTGGGACGAGCTGGTGTGGCGCGGCCTCGTGCATGTGTCCACCGATCCCGAGGCGCTCCGCGCCGCGCTGGGCGGGGACCCGATCACGTATTACTGCGGCTTCGACCCCACGGCACCGAGCCTGCACCTGGGCAACCTCGTCCAGCTGCTGACCCTCCGCCGCATCCAGCTCGCCGGGCACCGGCCCCTCGGACTCGTCGGCGGCTCGACCGGGCTCATCGGCGACCCGCGCCCGACGGCGGAGCGGACGCTGAACACCCGCGAGACGGTGGCCGAGTGGGTCGACCGGCTGCGCGCACAGGTGGAGCGCTACCTCAGCTTCGAAGGCGACAACGCCGCCCGCATCGTGAACAACCTCGACTGGACCGCGCCGATGTCGGCCATCGACTTCCTGCGCGAGATCGGCAAGCACTTCCGCGTCGGCACGATGCTGAAGAAGGACGCCGTCGCCGCGCGGCTGAACTCGGATGCGGGCATCAGCTACACCGAGTTCAGCTACCAGATCCTCCAGGGGCTGGACTACCTCGAACTGTTCCGTCAGTACGGCTGCACGCTCCAGACCGGTGGGTCGGACCAGTGGGGCAACCTCACGAGCGGCACCGACCTGATCCACAAGGTCGAGGGCGCGTCGGTGCACGCCATCGGCACCCCGCTGATCACGAACAGCGACGGCACGAAGTTCGGCAAGAGCGAGGGCAACGCCATCTGGCTCGACGCCGACATGTGCAGCCCGTACCGGATGTACCAGTTCTGGCTCAACACCGACGACGCCGATGTCGTCGACCGGCTGAAGGTCTTCACCTTCCTCACGCGTGCCGAGATCGAGGACTACGCGCAGCAGGTCGAGGACGAGCCCTTCCGTCGCGCCGCGCAGAAGCGTCTCGCCCTCGAGGTGACGGCGACCGTGCACGGGCCTGAGGCGACCGCGGCGGTCATCGCCGCATCCGACGCGCTCTTCGGGCAGGGCGACCTGCGCGCCCTCGACGCCCGGACGCTGCGCACCGCGCTCGAAGAGCTGCCCAACGCGGAGATGCCCGCGGGTACCCCCGTCGTGCAGGCCCTCGTGCAGACCGGCCTGGTCTCGAGCCAGTCCGAGGCCCGACGGGCCATCGCGCAGGGTGGCGTCAGCCTCGACGGCGAACGCGTCGCCGACGACTCGGCGCAGGTGGCAGGGACGCTGCCGGGCGGGGTCTCCGTGCTCCGTCGCGGCAAGAAGACGCTCGCCGGGGTGTTCGTCACCGGCTGACCATGCCGTTCACGCCCAGCCACGCGGTCGTCGCACTCCCGTTCGTCCGGACGCGCCTGGTGCCTGCGGCGATCGCGGTGGGGGCCATGACACCCGACCTGCCGCTGTTCGTGCGGGGGACCCCGGTGCAGTACGGCCTGACGCACGATCTGCGCTGGATCGCGCTCACCGTGCTGCTCGCGCTGGTGCTGCTGCTCGTGTGGCGGTGCGTCCTGCGGCCCGCCGCGCGCGAACTCCTCCCCGGCGGCGTCGCACGCCGGCTCCCGGTGACCTGGGATCGCGGCCCCCGTGCGGCGCTGCGGGAGACGTTCCCCCCGTCGTGGGGCGACCGCATCCTGCTGGTGGTCTCCCTCGTGCTCGGTGTGTGCACCCACGTGGTGTGGGACGCCTTCACGCATGAAGGACGCCTGGGCACGGTGCTGGTGCCGGCACTGGCTGCGCAGTGGGGGCCGTTCGAGGGGTACCGGTGGCTGCAGTACGCGAGCGGCGTGCTCGGTGTCGCCGTGCTGGGTGTCTTCGGCATCCGCTGGATCGGTCGTCGCCGTCCGCGCCCGGTGCGGCGGACGCTGCCGCGGACGGTGCGGGCGGGGTGGTGGCTGTCGCTCCCGTGCTGCCTCATCCTCGCCTGGGTGTGGGGACTGTTCGCCATGGGGCCGCTGACGGCGGACTTCACGGTCGCGCACCTGGCGTACCGCGTGCTGCCGCCGGCGTGTGCCGCGTGGGGCGCACTCACCCTCGTGGTGTGCGCGGTGATCACCGCGTCCTCCCGTACGGGCGTCGTGCGCACGCGGTGACGGGGGAGCGCGACACGCCCGGGTGCGCGGCGCGATTTGCCCGCTCCCGCGAACCGGCGTAAGTTTTTACCTGTTCGCCCCACAGGGAAGAGCGCCGGAAGGCAGCCCCCTCAAGCGGTGAACGAATCCCGTTCTTTCTCGCACGGTTTCGTGTGTAGGATGGGGTGTCCGGCTTTCGGATGCGGTCTTGTCCCACTGTTCCTTCTGGAGCGACGTGCGGATCGTGTCTGGTCGGCTGGTTTGGAGTGGCCCCGCAGGGAGCGTCGTGAGGCGTGAAGGCGGGAGCGTCCGATCCTTGAGAACTCAACAGCGTGCACTTGTCAAATGCCA
>NZ_JBSJZI010000007.1:0-52761 GCF_054798235.1 Microbacterium sp. GXF7504
CGGGATGATCCACGAATCTGCACCGTGGGGCCCTGGGCCTACAAGGGTCTCAGAACCCCCACCCTCATAGGGTCTGACCCGCCCACCCCGTCGCGTGCTGTCGGGTTTGAGAATCATTCTCATTAGACGGTAGAGTCGGGGCATGGCCCCCCACCGTCGTCCCCTCGTCGCCGCCGCACTCGTCGGCGCGCTCGCGCTGTCGGGCTGCGCGGGCGGCGCCTCCTCCGCATCCGACGGTGTCTTCACGATCGTGACCTCGACGACCGTCTACGCCGACATCGCCGCGGCGATCGCGGGGGATGCGGCCGAGGTCACCCCGATCATCGCCTCGGCCTCGCGCGACCCGCACGAGTACGAGGCCACCGCCGCCGACCAGCTCACGGTCGCCGGTGCCGACCTGCTCATCGTGAACGGCGGCGGCTACGACGGCTTCGTCGACACCCTCGTCGACGCCACCGGCACCACCGCGCCGGTCCTCACCGCCACCGGTGACGCCGGCCACGACCACGGCGAGCACGAGGATGCCGACGAGCATGGCGACCACGAGGACGACGGCCACGACCACGGTGCGAACGAGCACGTCTGGTACGACCCGGCCGCCATGGGCGCCTTCGCCACCGTCATCGCGACCGAGCTCGGCGAGCTGCTGCCCGACGACGCCGACACGTTCCAGGCCAACCTCGACACCTTCCTCGCGGGGATCGACGGGCTGGACGCCGAGCTCGCCGGCATCCGTGCCGAGTACGGCGGCACCCGCGTGCTCGCGACCGAGCCGGTCGCCGGCTACCTGCTCGAGGCCGCCGGGCTCGACGACGTCACACCGCCCGCCTTCAGCGAGGCCGTCGAGGAGGGACAGGACGTGCCGCCCGCCGTGCTCCTGGACGTGCTGGAGCTCATCGCCGATCATGGTGCGGGGGCGGTCGTCGCCAACGCACAGACCGGCGGCGCGGAGACCGACCGGGTCATCGCGGCCGCAACCGACGCCGGCATCCCGGTCGTCGAGTTCACCGAGTCGCTGCCGGACGGCCAGACCTACCTGCAGTGGATGGAGCAGAACGTGACCGATCTCGCCGAGGCGCTCTCCCGGTGAGCGACGCCCCGATCCCGCTGCGCATCACCGGCGCCGCCCTCCGCCGCGACGGGCAGGAGCTGTGGAGCGGGCTCGACCTCGCCGTCGCGCCGGGCGAGCTCATCGCGGTGCTCGGCCCCAGCGGTGCGGGCAAGACGACGCTGCTGCGCGCGATCCTCGGCCTCGAGCGGCTCAGCGCCGGCACGATCGAGGCCGTCGGTCGGCCGGTGCGCCGCGCCGGGAACCGCCGCATCGGCTACATCCCGCAGCAGCGGCCGCTGCCGCGCCACACCGCCCTGCGCGGTCGCGACCTCGTCACGCTCGGCGTCGACGGCCACCGGTTCGGCCTCCCCTTCACCCGCCGCGGCGACCGCGACCGGGTCGACGCGCTCGTGGATGCGGTCGGCGCAGCATCCTTCGCCGATCGCCCGGTGGGGGTGCTCTCCGGCGGGGAGCAGCAGCGCCTCCGGGTGGGGCAGGCGCTCGCGAACGACCCCGGTCTGCTCCTGTGCGACGAGCCGCTCACCAGCCTCGACCTCGCGAACCAGCAGGCGGTCGTGGCACTCATCGACCGCTACCGCCGCGAGCAGGGGGCGGGCGTGCTGCTGGTCACCCACGACATCAACCCGGTGCTGCACCACGTCGACCGCATCCTGTACCTGGCGGGCGGCCGGTTCACGCTCGGCACCCCCGAGGAGGTGCTCACCTCGAGCACGCTCAGCGACCTGTACGGCGCCCCGGTGACGGTACTCCGCGCCGGCGGGCGGCTCGTCGTGGTCGGGGCACCCGACGCCACCGAGACGCATCACCACCACCCGCACGAGCACCCGGAGGTCGGGCTGTGAACTGGTCCGACATCGGCGACGCCCTCTTCGGCGGCCTGCCGCAGTACGGGGCCATCCTCGCCCTGGTGCAGAACTCCGTCTGGGCCGGCGCGGTGCTGGGGATCGTCGGCGGACTCATCGGCGTCTTCGTGATCCAGCGCGACATGTCGTTCGCGGTGCACGGCATCAGCGAGCTGTCGTTCGCGGGCGCCGCCGCGGCCCTGCTCGTCGGCGTCGACGTCGTGACGGGGTCCCTCGTCGGCTCGCTGGCGGCGGCGGTGCTCATCGGCTGGCTCGGCGCCCGGGCGCGGGACCGCAACTCGATCATCGGCGTGCTCATGCCGTTCGGCCTGGGCCTCGGCATCCTCTTCCTGTCGCTCTACAGCGGCCGGAGCGCCAACCGCTTCAGTCTGCTCACCGGCCAGATCGTGTCGGTGCGCAGCAGTGAACTCGGTGCGCTCATCGTCATCAGCGCGGTCGTGTTGGTCGCGCTGCTGCTCGTCTGGCGGCCGCTGCGGTTCGACTCCCTCGACCCGCAGGCCGCCGCCGCCCGCGGCGTGCCCGGTCGCGGCATCTCGCTCGTGTTCATGGTGCTGCTCGGGCTCATGGTCGCCGTTGCCGTGCACATCATCGGCGCCCTGCTCGTGATGGCGCTGCTGGTCACCCCGGCCGCCGCCGCGATGCGGGTGTCGTCGGGGCCGGTCGCGGTGCCGCTGCTGGCGGCGCTGTTCGGATTCGTCTCGGCCGTGGGCGGCATCCTGCTCGCCGTCGCCGGGACGCTGCCGGTGAGCCCGTACATCACCACGATCTCGTTCGTCATCTACCTCGTCTGCCGCGGCGTCGGCGCCCGACGCGACCGCTCCCTGGCCGCCGAATGAGCACCCGTTCGGTGACCGCGCACCCGATCGGATGCGCACTCGCGAAACGGGTGCGCGCTCACCGGATGCGGACTGCCGGGCCGTCCTCAGACGGGCATCGGTAGACTCCGGGCATGGCTCAGCGCAACACCTGGCAGCGCGAGCGCGTCCGCGAGGAGCTGCACGACGCGCAGGGGTTCCTCAGCGCGCAGGAACTGTACGCGCGGCTCCGCGAGGCCGACACCGGCATCGGGCTGGCGACGGTGTACCGCGCGCTGGCGACGCTCGCCGCCGACGGCTCCGCCGACACGCTGCAGAGCCCCGAGGGGGAGAGCCTGTACCGGGCGTGCGAGTCGACCGGGCACCACCACCACCTCATCTGCCGCTCGTGCGGCATGACGGTCGAGATCGAGGCCTCCGAGGTCGAGCAGTGGGCGCAGCGGACCGCCGCGAGCCACGGGTTCCGCGAGGCCGAGCACGTCGTGGACATCTTCGGCCTGTGCGCGGCGTGCGCCGCGGCTGAGGATGCCGATCGTGACGACGCGTAGCCCGTTCACCCCGCAGACCGTCAAGGTCCGCCCCCGCGGCGCCCGCACCGCAGCCGGGCTCGGCATCGGGATCGCCGTCATCGCGGCGATCGTGCTCGTCGACGTCGTCGCACCGGGCCTGATCCCGGGCGGGCTGCCCTCCCGCCTGCAGGACGGCCTCACCCTCGCGCTCAGCGTCCTCATCGAGTCCATGCCGTTCGTCGCGCTCGGGGTCGGGCTGTCGATCCTGATGCAGGTGTGGATCCCGGCCGGGACCATCGAGCGGTGGCTGCCGCGCGCCGGCTGGGCGCGGCGAGCCGTGCTGTCCGTCCTCGGCATGGTCATCCCGGTGTGCGAGTGCGGCAACGTGCCCTTCGCGCGCGGCCTGCTCATGCGCGGGTTCAGCGTCTCCGAGACGCTCACGTTCCTCATCGCCGCGCCGATCGTGAACCCGATCGTGATCATCACGACCCACCAGGCCTTCGGGTTCTCGGACGGGGTGCTCGTCGCGCGGCTCCTCGGCGGCTTCGCGGTCGCGAACCTCATCGGCTGGCTGTACAGCCGGCATCCCTCGCCCGACGCCCTCCTCACCGACCGGTTCCGCGACGCCTGCGACCTCGTCGTCGGCGAGACCGGGGGCCGCGGTCGCCGCACGCTCGCGCAGCTCGTCGTCGAGTTCCGCGCCGTCATGCCGGCCCTCGTCATCGGGTCGGCGCTCGCGGGCGCCGTGCAGGTGCTCGTCCCGCGGGAGACGCTGCTCGCGATCGGCTCCGACCCGATGCTGTCGATCATCGCGATGATGGCGCTCGCCCTCGTCGTCTCGATCTGCTCGAACGTCGACGCCTTCTTCGCGCTCTCGTTCGCCAGCACCTTCACGCCGGGTTCGCTCGTCGCGTTCCTCGTCACGGGTCCGCTCGTCGACGTGAAGATGATCGCCCTGCTGCGCACCACCTTCACGACCCGGGCGCTCGCCGGCATCGTCGCGGTCGTGCTGCTGTTCTCCTTCGCGCTCGGGACGGTGGTGAACCTCCTTGTCTGAACACGCGTCCCCGGCCGCCCGTCGCCGTTCCCTCGCCACCCGGTGGCTCGGGGTCGGGCTCGCGGCGTGCCTGTCCGTCGTGACGCTGGGACTCGCGGTCACCGGCCGCCTCGGCCTCTACATCAACCCGGACTCGACCTGGTTCGCCGTCGGCATGGCGGTCCTCACCCTCGTCGGTGTCGCCGCGAGCTTCGTGCTCCCGTGGGGTGCCGAGGACGACCACGGGCACGACCATGCGCACGCGCACGATGCGGCGTCGGAGGCGGATGCGGGTCACCACCGTGTCGGCCCGCTCGGCCGTGCCGCCACCGCCGTCGGGGGCACCGTCGCGACCGTCGTGGTGCTCGGCGCCCTCGCGCTGCCGCCGGCCTCGCTCTCGCCGGAGCTCGCCGCATCCCGCGACGTCGGCACGGCGCCGCTGTTCGGCGGCGTCGACACCGTGGCCCTCGCGACCTCCGGCGACACCGCGGAGTTCGGCGTGGGGGACTGGGCGAGCGTGTTCGCCACCGCCACCGACCCCGGCGCATTCGCGGGGGAGCAGGTCACTCTCACCGGGTTCGTCGGCGGCGGTGACGGCGACGGCTTCGCCCTCACCCGCCTCGTCATCACGCACTGCGTCATCGACGCGCAGACCGCGAGCGTCCCGGTCGCGTGGGCCGACGCCCCGGCCGACGGGCAGTGGGTGACCCTCAGCGGCACGATCCGCGAGGGCGCGGACGGACTCGAGATCGTCGCCGCCGAGGTGACCCCGATCGACGAACCGGCGGAACCGTATGAGTACTGACCCGGCCGCCCGCCGCGGGTCGGCCGCCGCATCCCGCCGCTCCCGGCGCGACCGTTCACGTCGCCGGCGGTACCTCGGCGCGTTCGCGGCGGTGCTGGGCGCGCTCGCGCTCGTGGGGGCCGGGGCGGGCGCGGTGCTGACCGTGCAGGGCCCGCGCGTGACCGCGGAGCAGTTCGACCCGGACGCGGCGGTCGCCGCATCCGGGGCGCGCATGATCTTCACGACCAGCCAGGCGCTCGACGAGGTGACCCCCGAGCAGGTGCGTGTGACCCCGGCGGTGCCGGTGACGGTGGCGACGTCCGGACGCTCGGTCGGCGTGCGGTTCGGGGCACCGCTGTACGACGACACCGAGTACACCGTCACGATCAGCGGCCTCACCGGCGTCGGCGGCGGTGCGACCTCGGAGATCACCCGCACGTTCCGCACGCCGACGCTCGACGTGTTCGCGATGCGCCGCGGCGACGACGCCGACACGGTCTACCGGTCGCCCCTCGACGGCGAGGACGCGGTGGCGCTGTTCTCGCACCCGCACATCGAGGACTTCCGGGCCACGGCGTCCGCCCTCGTGGCCTCCGTCCGCGACGAGGACGACCTGCCGCAGCTCATCGTCACCGACCTCGCCGGCGAGCACGCCCGCACCCTGCCGCTCCCGGGCGACGGCACCGGCACCGTGGCCGAGCTGCAGTCCGCCGACCGCGGCGACGTGATCGGCTACACCTACACGGATGCCGACATGACCGCCCCCGACGCGCGCGCGAGCGTGCTGTACACCGCGTCGTTGAAGCCCGGCGAGGCCGACGCGGAGCCGGTGCCGGTCACCGTCGCGGGGGAGCCCGTCAGCGCGGTCGGCTGGCGCTTCGTGCCCGACACCGACCGCATCCTGGTGCTGAGCTTCGACGGCAGGCTGCTGCTCGCGGCGCCCGGCGACGAGGAGACCGTCGACCTCGGCGACGCGTCCGGCATCCTCGGCGTCGCCCGCGGTGCGACGTCCGCCGTCATCCAGCGCGCGGACGGCCTGTACGTGATCGACCTCGCCGACGGGTCGAGCGAACCGCTGCCGCCCGCGACCGGCGTCGAGGGCTACCTCGGCCGTGTCGTGCCGCTGCCGGGCGGCGACGAGACGCTGCAGCAGTACACCACCGCCGGTGCGAGCAGCGTGTACCGGGTGAGCGCCGACGGGGCGGCCGAGCCGGTGTTCGCGGTGGACGGCACCGACGCCCTGCTGCAGACGTGCGTCTCGCCGTCCGGCCGGTACGCCGCGTTCCTGGTGCAGCCGGATGCCGCATCCAACCCGTACCGGACCGGCTACGACCTGCCGCTGCCCGAGCGCGTCGACACGCACGTGATCGACCTCGACGAGGGGTCCGAGGTGTCGGTGCTCGGCGCGTTCGGCATCTCGTGGTGCCAGGCCCCGGTCTCCTGAGCGCACCACGAAACCCTGATCCCGGGGAAAGTTCATATCTTCCCATTGACAATGGGAAGATATCTTCTCTATAAAGGATCCATGCGACGGAAACCTGGCACCCTGCTGCCGATCGAGGTGGCGATCATCGACGCGGCGCTGCAGCTGCAGCGGCGTGGCGAGGAGCGGTTCCACGGATTCGGCATCGCGCGGGTGATCGCCGAAGGCGGCGATTCCGACGGGCTGACGTCGCACGGCACGCTCTACAAGGCCCTCGGGCGGCTCGAGGCCGCCGGGCTCCTCTCCAGCACGTGGGAGGACGCCGCCGAGGCCGCCGCCGAGGGTCGCCCGCGTCGTCGCCTCTACGCGATCGACGGCGCCGCGGCCTCGGTGGCGCTGGCCCAGCACCGCCAGTCCTCCTCACCGGCCGTCCCGGCATCCCGCCGGGCGGCATGGGGCACGCTGTGACCGGGCTGCGGGTGCCGGAGCGCACCGCCGGACCGGGGGCGGGGTTCGCCGCCGACATGGTCCGAGGATGGGTCGACTTCTACACGGGTTGGGTGAGCGCGCCGGCGGCCGAGCGTCGACGCGAAGAGATCCGCTCCGACCTGTGGGAGCAGCAGGCCCACGCCCGTGAGATCGGGACCCCGCCCATCGCGGTCTCCCTCTCGATCGCACGGCGTGCAGTCGTCGGCATCCCCGCCGACGTGCTGTGGGTACAGAATCAGCGCGCGGCGATGCGGAGTCGGCCGGCAGAACAGAAAGCGACAGCAATGAACTCCGTAGGACGTTTCGCATCCCGCTGGTGGTGGGCCCTCGGCGCCGCCGTGCTGGCGGTGGTCATCTTCGCGCAGGGCCTCGGCCAGCTGCTTGAGCCCGGCATGCCCTACCTCGCGGGCTCGATCTCGGCCATCGTCGTGTCGATCCTCCTGGCCGCGGGCGTGGTGCTGAAGGCGCGCATGCCGCGCACGGCGGCCGCGCTCATCGCCGCCGGCGCCTCGGCCCCCGCGATCCTGTGGTGGGCACCGCTCGTCATGATCGCCGGCATCGCCGTCTTCCTCGGGGCCGCGGTCGACCTCGTCCGCCGCCTCGCCCAGCGTGATGTCGCGCTCGGCGCGTTCGCCGGGCTCGGCATCCTCGCCATCGCCGCCGCGTTCATCGGCTACGTCGTGGTCGCGAACGACGCCGACCCCGTGGGCCTCGTATGGCTCGCGCCGGCGCTCGCCGGCGCCGCGGTCCTCGTCGTCGTGGGCAGGGCCCGTCCCCGCTCCGGGGCGAAGCGCACCGCACTCGTCTGACCGTGGCACGCGCCCCGTCCGAGGCGGCACCCGCCCCTCGGACCCCTCCGACCCCTGCGCGCCGAGGCCTCCGCCTCGACTCCGCGCGCGCCGGGGCGCGCCCCGGGATGTCGCTCGGAACCGACATCCCGGGACGCGTCGTCTCCGTCCGTAGACTCGCCGCATGTCGGATGACCGGGTGCGCGCGGCGACGCGCGACGACCTCCTCGACCTGCCGCTGCACGTCGCCCCCCGCCTCCTCGGCGGTCGGCTCGTGACGGAGGTCGGCGGCGAGCGGGTCGTGCTGCGGATCACCGAGGTCGAGGCGTATCACGGCAAGGGCACGGGCGAGATCCCGGACCCCGGCTCGCACGCCCGCATGGGCCGCACCGCGCGGAACGCGACGATGTGGGGCGAGCCCGGGCACCTGTACGTGTACCTGAGTCACGGCATCCACTCCTGCGTGAACGTGGTGAGCGGCCCCGAGGGGCTCGCCGGCGGGATCCTGCTCCGCGGCGGCGAGGTGCTCGAGGGCGCGGATGCGGCGACCCGCCGCCGCACCGAGCGCCGGGGCGTCGTGCGCTCGCCGCGCGACCTCGCCCGGGGGCCGGGCCGGCTCGGCGACGCGGTGGGTCTGCGTCATCCGGTGCACGACGGGATCGACGCGGTCACGGGCACCCCGCAGGCGGGCGCCGTCGCGCGGCTGCTGCTGCGCGCCGAGCCGCTCGCGGACTACGCGTCCGGGCCTCGCGTGGGGGTCGCCGGTGTGGCCGGCACGGCCGCGTTCCCGTGGCGGTTCTGGATCCCGGGGGACCCCACGGTCTCCCCGTTCCGTCCCGGCCGCGGCGCCGCCTGACCCGCCCCCCGCCGGCACCGATCACCGATGCCGCCGAGACCACATCCATTCGCCGAGACCACATGCAATTGGATGTGGTCTCGCGCGCAAGATGTGGTCTCGCGGCCGGTTAGTCCGTGAGGATGAGGCGCTCGATCGCGCTGACGACCCAGGCGCGGTAGGCGGACTCGGTCCAGCCGGCGTCGTGCACGAACTGGGTGTGCCCCTCGGGCGAGATGAGGAACGACAGCGCGCTCGCGAGCTCGGCGTCGGGGCGCGCGCTCGCGCACAGCCCCTTCGCCCGGAGCATGCCGACCGCGGCGAGCATGTCGTCGCGCCTGCTCGCCTGGAGCGAGGCGAGCCGCGTCGCCACCGCCGCGTCCGCCGACGCGGCGTCGAGCACGCGGGGCCACAGGCGGGAGACCCGGGCGTTCGCCGCCGTCACGAAGTCCACGACGAACGGGACGAGCTCGGATGCGGGCAGCGCCGCCGCGCGCTCGCCGAAGTCCCGCTCGTGGAGGGGGCCCTCGCCGGTCTCGGCCCCCACGAACGCGTGGTCGAAGGCGGCGAGCAGCAGTGCCGACTTCGGGCCGTGCTGCTTCACCGTCTCCACCGAGACGCCCGCCACGGCGGCGATCCGGGCGAGCGAGGCGCCGGCGTAGCCCTGATCGCCGAACACCTCGGCGGCGGCTTCGAGGATGCGTCGGCGGGTGTCGGCGGCCTGCGCTTCGCGCAGCGGAGAAACATAGGGAGCCACGATGATTGACTTTCCTTTAGGGGTAGTGAATACTTCACGGGTAGTTTCAACATCCTAACAGTTCAAGGACAACCGATGCTCTCGCTCCTCATCTGCTGCACCCCGGTGCACGGGCACGTGATGCCGACCCTCGCGGTCGCGCGCAGCCTCGTCGCCGCCGGCCACGACGTCCGCTTCCTCACCGGCGCTCGCTACCGCGCCGCGGTCGAGTCGACCGGCGCCCGATGGGTCCCGCTCCCCGCGGAGGCCGACTACGACGACCGCGACATGGATGCGGCCTTCCCCGGCCGCGTCGGCCGCACCGGCGTCGCGGGCGCCCGGTGGGACCTTCGCAACATCTTCCTCGAGCCGGCCCCGGCACAGCTGCGCGCCGTCGACGACCAGCTGCGGCTCCAGCCGGCGGACGTCGTGCTCACTGAGAGCATGTTCTTCGGCGCCATGCTCCTGCTCTGCCGCCCCGCCGGTGCACGGCCCCCGGTGGTGAACCTCGGCATCGTGCCGCTCAGCGTCCGCAGTCGCGACACGGCGCCCTTCGCCCTCGGCATCCCGCCGCTGCCGGGGCCGGTCGGCCGCATCCGGAACGCCCTCATGGGGTGGACCACCGACCGGTTCGTGTTCGCCGAGCTGCAACGGGATGCCGAGCGCATGGCCCGCGAGGTGGTCGGCGCGCCGCTGCGGCAGCCGGTCATGAACTACCTCGCGACGGCCGACGCGATCGTGCAGTTCAGCGTCGCCGAGTTCGAGTACCCCCGCAGCGACCTGGCCGTGCCGGTGCACTTCGTCGGGCCGGTCTCGCTCGCCCGGCCCTCGGATGCGGCCGTGCCGGACTGGTGGGACGACGTCGAGCGCGGCGACCGGCCCGTGGTGCACGTCACCCAGGGGACGGTCGCGAACGCAGACCTCGGCGACCTGGTGCTGCCGACGATCCGCGCACTCGCCGACCGCCACGTGCTCGTCGTCGCCAGCACGGCCGGTCGCGAGCTCCCGGCCGGCGCGCTGCCGACGAACGCGAGGGTGGCGTCGTACCTGCCCTACGACCGGCTCTTCCCGCATCTGCGGGCGCTCGTCACGAACGGCGGGTACGGCGGCGTGCACTATGCCCTGGCGCACGGGGTGCCCATCGTCGCCACCGGCAACACCGAGGACAAGGCCGAGACCGCCGCCCGGGTCGCCTGGAGCGGTGCCGGCCTGCGCCTGCGCCCGCAGCGCGACGGCCGGGTGGCCGAGGGGGAGCTCGCCCACGCCGTCGGACGGCTCCTCGCCGAACCCGCCTTCACGACGAACGCCCGCCGCATCGGCGACGCGATCGCCGCCGCACCGGGACCGGCCGGTGTCGAGGCGGTGCTCACCGAGCTCGCCCGGCCCACGGTCCGATGACCGCCGGGGCGGGGTCAGAGCGACGCGACCTCCGTACCCAGGTACTGGCCGTAGAACACCCGGGTCGCGACCTCCCGGCGACTGGAGGCGCCGGTCTTCTCGAAGATCGACTTGAAGTGGTCCTGCACCGTGTAGGGGGAGAGGTGGAGGGATCGGGCGATCTCGGCCGTGCTCTCGCCGCGGAGCATCGCCTGCACGACCGTCGCCTCCCGCTCGGTGAGCCCGTAGGCGGCGACGAGCAGCCCCATGATCTGCGGCGGCGACGCCGGTTCGATCGTCACGGCGATCTGCGTCGCGTCGCCGTCGGCGAACGGCGCCGCGTGCAGGGTGTACCAGCGGCCGGAACGCCCCCGCGCGCTGATGCGGGCGGCGCCGAGTCGGCGACCGCCGACGAGCGAGTCGACCAGGGCGGTGACCGGGATCGGCAGCTCGGCCGGGCGGGCGGGGGCGAGGTCGGCGAGCCGGTCCTCGGCCGCGGCCGTGGCGTGCACGAGATCGCCGCCGTGGAAGATGAGCACCGCCGGGCCCACCGCATCCTGGAGTCCGCCCGCAGCCACCGCGACGACGGTGCTCGCGCGCAGGCCCGCAGCGATCGTGCCCTCCAGGCGGTGCAGGAACTCGACCTCGGCGTGGTTGAACCCGGGGCCGCCCTCGCGGTAGAGCGCGTACGTGCCCCACAGTGCCCCGCCGGTGCGCGCGACGCCGCGCAGCTCGTGCTCGGCGCCGATCTCGGTGGCCACGACCTCGCGGAACCGGCCGCTGGCGTTCTTGTCGCCGTCCGTCTCCTCCTCGAGGATGCTGACGCCGACCGTGCGCGTGGACAGCTCAAGGAAATGCGCGTAGTCGGTCTGCGCGTACTCCCAGAACAGGAAGGTGCGGTCGCCGACGCCGTCCAGCCCGATCTTGTGCGACCGGGTGAGCAGCGACGTCGCCGGATCGACCGTGCCGACGCAGATCGCGTCGAACGGGACCGCGCGTGCGAGCACGTCGGAGACCTCGGTGACGTAGTCCTCGAACCCGAGTCCGGCGCGCGCGAGCGCCGTCAGCGCATCGCCGGTGCGCGAGGCCGGAGCGGTCGTCATCCCAACAGTGTCCACCCGCGCCCCGCGCGACGAAACCCCAGGTTTCTGGGGTCTTCCGCACCCCAGGTCGGCGGCCGCCGAGGACCCCTCGAACGAGGTCTTCCGCGCCCCGGCGTACAGGAGCATGCTCGACCCATCCAGACGGCGATCCCCCGGACGCCCTGCCCACGAACGAAAGCGACGACATGACCACCGAACACCTCTCCTCCCAGCGGCCGGTCCTCCCCGGCGAGCACCTCGAACGGCTCCGCGCCGACCTCCACGGCACGCTCGTGCTGCCGGGCGACGCCGACTGGGACGCCGCGCGACAGGCCTGGCAGCTCCTGGCCGACCAGCACCCGACCGCCGTGGTGCTCGCGGCCGACGAGCACGACGTGATCGCCACCATCACCGCCGCCCGCAAGCTCGGTCTCAGCGTTGCGCCGCAGGGCACCGGGCACGCCGGCAACACCATCGCCTCGCTCGAGGACACGATCCTCCTGCGCACCGGCGCGATGGACACCGTCGAGATCGACCCCGTCGGCCGCACGGCCCGGGTCGGCGCGGGTGCCACCTGGGGCGCGGTCGCGAACGCCGCCGCCGAGCACGGACTCGCCGCGGTCACAGGCCTCGCCGGCACCGTCGGCGTCGTCGGGTTCAGTCTCGGCGGCGGCCTCGGGTGGCTCGCGCGCTCGCACGGCCTCGGGGCCAACAGCATCCTCGCGTTCGACGCCGTCGACGCGCACGGGCGCGCGGTCCACGTCGACGCCGACCAGCACGCCGACCTGTTCTGGGCCGCCCGGGGCGGGATCGCACCGGTCGTGGTCACCGCGATCGAGCTCCGGCTGTACCCGCTGCCGGAGATCTGGGCCGGCAGCCTGATGTGGCCGCTGGAGCGGGCCGCCGACGTCGTGCACGCCTGGCGCGACTGGATCCAGGACCTCCCGGAGACGGTGACCTCGCTCGCGCGCGTGCTGCGGTACCCCCCGATCCCGGAGCTGCCCGACTTCCTCCGCGGCCGCGCGTTCGTCGCCGTCGAGGCGGCGCTGCAGGCCGACCCGGATACGGTCGCGGCACTGCTGCAGCCGCTGCGGAACCTCGCTCCCGAGATCGACACGGTGCACCCGATGTCACCCGCGGAGCTCGCGACCGTGCACGGCGACCCGCCGCAGCCGAGCGGTGCCGAGGGCGCCAGCGTGCTGCTGGAGGAACTCGACGTCGACACCGTCGACGCCTTCCTCGACGCGGCCCTGGCACCGGTCGCCGCGCCCCTCGTCTCCATCGAGGTGCGGCACCTCGGCGGGATGCTGACGCCCGGCCGAGCCGAGGGCGGGGCCGTCTCGTCGGTCGACGGCGAGGGGCTCGTCTACGCGATCGGCATCGTGCCGTTCCCCGAGGCGCTCGAACCGGTGCGCACCGCCACCGCGGCGGTCGCCGACCGGCTCGACCCCTACGCGACGGGGCGGCGGGTGAAGAACTTCTGCGAGACGCCGGTGCCCGCCCGGGAGCTGTTCGGTGCGGCGACCGACCGCATCCGCGCGGTCGCGGCATCCTGGGACCCGGAGGGCGTCATCCGCCTCGGGCACCCGCTCGACTGATGCGCCCGCCGACTGACCCGAAGGCCCGGGTCAAGCGCGACACGCCGGGCGTGCTAGGATCGTCTTTTGTCTGCGCGCACTCCAGCGCGTAGTTCGTGTCCACTCCCTCTCTTCCAGGTCGGAAACGACCGGGCGGAGCGTGGATGCAGACAAGGGATCTTGGGTGGGGCCGTCCGGCCTCACGGTACAGAAGGAGACATCACCATGGCAGCAGTGTGCCAGGTGACCGGCGCGGTTCCCGGCTTCGGTCACAACATCTCGCACTCGCACCGCCGGACGAAGCGCCGCTTCGACCCGAACGTGCAGAAGAAGACCTACTTCGTTCCGTCGCTGGGTCGCAACATCAAGCTGAACGTCTCGGCCAAGGGCATCAAGGTCATCGACGCCCGTGGCATCGAGGCGGTCGTGCGTGACCTCCAGGCGAAGGGTGTGAAGCTCTAATGGCCAAGAAGGCACAGGACGTCCGTCCGATCATCAAGCTGCGTTCGACCGCGGGCACGGGGTACACCTACGTGACGCGCAAGAACCGCCGCAACAACCCCGACCGCATCGTGCTCAAGAAGTACGACCCGGTGGTCCGCAAGCACGTCGAATTCCGAGAGGAGCGCTGATCCATGGCGAAGAAGAGCAAGATCGCGCGCAACGAGCAGCGCAAGGTCGTCGTTGAGCGCTACGCCGCCAAGCGCGCCGAGCTGAAGGCGGCGCTCGTCTCGCCGAACAGCACGGACGAGGAGCGCGAGGCCGCTCGCGTGGGCCTGCAGAAGCTGCCCCGCAACGCGTCGCCGGTGCGCGTCCGTTCGCGCGACGTCATCGACGGTCGCCCCCGCGGTGTCCTCACGAAGTTCGGCATCTCGCGTGTCCGCTTCCGCGACATGGCGCACCGTGGCGAGCTGCCCGGTGTCACCAAGTCCAGCTGGTGAGCTGACCACAGCACAGACGGAAGGCCGGGATCCCCTCAGCGGGGTCCCGGCCTTCCGCTGTTCCCGGGGGCGAAATCCCGGTTTCCGGGGCGGATGCGGGCCCAATCCGGGGGACACGCCGTCACAGTGGGCGCGAAATCGCCGAAAATCCGCGGAATCACGCGGATCGCGGGTATATTCGAGCGCGGTCGACCGACCAACCGGGATCCGCTCCCGGACCATAGCCAAGCAACGGCGGCATCCGCCGTCTGGAGGACAATCCACATGGCCGACAAGTCCATCACCAAGACCGAGCTCGTCGCGAGCATCGCCAGCGCCACGGGCCAGAGCCAGTCCGCCGTGTCGACCGTGCTCGACTCCCTCTTCTCCACCGTCGCCGAGGCCGTCGCCAAGGGCAACAAGGTGTCGATCCCGGGCTGGATCGCGTTCGAGCAGGTCGAGACCGCCGCCCGCACCGGCCGCAACCCGCAGACCGGCGCCGAGATCGCCATCCCGGCCGGCAAGCGCGTCAAGGTGACCGCCGGTTCCAAGCTGAAGGCCGCCGTCAAGTAACGACGCCTCCGCACCCGGAAGGGGGACGCCGCGAGGCGTCCCCCCTTTCGCGTCCCCGGCCGCCACAGGTCCCGTCCACCTGCACCCACGTAGGCTGGAGGCGTGATCCCGACCGTTGCCGCCCGCGGCGCGGACGCCCCGCCGGCAGCCGCCGGGCGCGACGTCCTGCGCGTCGCCGGACCCGTGATCCTCCTGATCGCGGCACTCATCGCCCTCGTCGCCGCACTCGTGGTCGGCGGGGGAGCGGCCCCGCTCGCGATCGCCGACGCCGGACCCGTCGTGCGCTGGGGCCTCCCGGTCGCCAAACTGGTCGTCAACCTCGCCGCCGCCGTCATGGTCGGCTCGCTCGTGACCGCCCTGTACGCGCTCCGTCAGGGCGACCGGCCGTTCGACGTGGCGCTGGACCTCGCCTCGCTCGGCGCGGCCGTGTTCACCGTCGCATCCGCGTGCAACGGCTTCCTCACCTTCGTGAACGTGATGAACGCCACCCCGAGCGCCGACTCGCTGTTCGGCGAGCAGCTCGGCCGGTTCCTCATGGAGACCGAACTCGGCCGCACCTGGCTCATCACGACCGTCGCGGGCGCGACGATCACGGTGCTCACCTTCGTCGCCCGCTCGTGGACCGCGACGCTGCTGGTCGCCGTCCTGGCGATCGCGTCCCTCGTGCCGATGGGCACCCAGGGGCACTCGGGCGAACTCTCCAGCCACAACGCCGCGACCGCATCCCTCGTGCTGCACATCATCGCCGCGGCGGTGTGGCTCGGCGGGCTGCTGCTGCTCGTGGTCATCCGTCCGTTGCTGACCCGCACCGCCCTCGTCGACGTGCTCCTGCGCTACTCCAGCATCGCGCTGGTGGCGTTCGTGGTCGTCGCGGTCTCGGGCACCGTCCGCGCGGCGGTCGCGGTGGTCAGCTGGGACAACCTCGTCACCCCGTACGGGGCCGTGCTCGCGGTGAAGGTCGTGGCGCTCCTCGGCCTCGGCGTGCTCGGGGCCTGGTACCGCACCCGCCTCATCCGCGCCATCGCCGACAAGGATGCCGCCGGGCGCCGGTTCTGGCTGCTCGTGCTGTTCGAACTCGCCCTCATGGGGGTCGCGAGCGGGGCCGCAGCCGCCCTCGCACGCACCGCGCCGCCCGCATCCGAGACCGCGGCCGACCTCTCGGACCCGGCCGTGTACCTCACGAACGGCCCGGTGCCCCCGGAGCTCGTCCCCACGAGCTGGTTCACCGCCTGGGACTTCGACCTCATCTGGGTGTTCGTCGTCGCGTTCGGGCTGTTCTTCTACCTCGCCGGGGTGTGGCGCCTGCGCCGCCGCGGCGACACCTGGCCGGTGTACCGCACGGTGCTGTGGGTGCTCGGCATGCTGCTGCTGCTCTGGGTCACCTGCGGTCCGGTCAACGCCTACCAGGACTACCTGTTCAGCGTGCACATGCTCGGCCACATGCTGCTGAACATGGGCGTGCCGGTGCTGCTCGTCCCGGCCGCGCCCATCACGCTCGCGCTGCGGGCGATCCGCAAGCGCGACGACGGCACGCGCGGCGGGCGCGAGTGGATCATGTGGGCGATCCACACCCCGTTCGGCAAGGTCGTCACCCATCCGCTGTTCGCCGCCGCGATGTTCATCGGTTCGCTGTGGCTCTTCTACTACAGCGACCTGTTCCGCTGGTCGCTGTACGACCACCTCGGGCACGAGTGGATGACCGTCCACTTCCTCATCAGCGGGTACCTGTTCGTGCTGAGCCTCATCGGCATCGACCCGATCCCGTACCGCTTCCCGTACCCGCTGCGGCTCGTGACGCTCGTCGCGGTGATCGCGATGCACGCGTTCTTCGGCATCGCGATCATGATGCAGACGGGGCTGTTCGTCGCCGAGTGGTACGGGTCCATGGGGCGCACCTGGGGTGCGACCCCGCTCGAGGACCAGTACGTCGGCGGCGGCATCGCGTGGAGCGTCGGCGAGATCCCGAGCGTCATCCTCGGGATCACGGTGGCGATCCAGTGGAGCCGGAGCGACGACCGCATCCAGCGTCGCCGCGACCGGCACGCCGACCGCACCGGCGACGCCGAACTGGAGGCGTACAACGCCCGGCTGGCGCAGCTCGCCGAGCGCGACGCGCGCGCCACCCGCTGACTCAGCCGGCGTTCATCCCGCCGATGTGGATCGACGCCGTGCCGTCGCCCAGCACGTCGATCGTGCCCGTGACGAGGAACGGCACGTCGGCCGAGACCTCGCGGCGGCTGCCGTCGGAGATCGCCCGCACCCCGACCTCGATGTGCGCGACGGCGGCGGTCTCGGGGATGCGCCAGCCCGCGCCGTCGGCGACGAGCGTCACCTGCGGCTGCTGCACGATCGACCACTCCGGCAGTTCGTCCACGCGGTTGTTCACGACGTACCCGAACGGGCACCCGGTCGGCTGCAGCACCTCCTGCCCGGCGCACTCGAGCAGGAACTCCTCCACGCGCTGCTGCACGAGGTCGGTGAACTTCTCGGTCGGCGCGGCCTCCACCGTCACCGGGACGCTGCGCATCGGGGCGTCGGAGAGTACCGCCACCCCGTTCGTGTGCGCGATGGCGGTGTCCACCGTCACCGCGTAGATGCCGGGGGAGAAGATGAGCATGGGGATCGACGCCGCCGGGTCGGCGTCGACGCCGTCGACCGACACCTGGCGCTTGTCGACCGTGAACCCGTTCACCGCGAAGACCATCGAACCCGTCACCCGCAGGTCGACGACCGCGAGCGGGCTCTGCGAGAACCGCCACGCCGGGGCGATCCCGATCCAGCCGTCGCGTTCGAGCCGGAAGGTCACCTCGCCCTCGTGCCCGGCCGCGGTGAACGCCACGTCGACGACGACCCGGTCGCCGTCCTCGCGTTCGTCCACCACCCGGGCGTCGCGGAGGTTCCCGAGCGCAGCCCGCCGCAGCAGCGCATCGGATGCAGTCGGCGGCAGCCCGGCGGACTCCAGCTGCGCCGAATCCAGCGCGACGCCGGGCAGCGCCAGCGCGTCGGCCGCCCGGCCGTGCTCGAGCATCGACAGGTAGCGCAGCACGAACGCGGACGGACTGTAGAACTCGCGGTAGAGCACGGCCGAGCCCGCGACGAAGGCCCCGAGCAGCAGCGCGCCGACGAGCGCCAGCAGCGTCAGGTCCCGCGCCGCCCGCGCCCGCTCCCCCTTGCCGGCCTCAACCACGGGTTCAGTCTAGGAACCACGACCCGCCGAAGGCTGACGCCGCCCTGTGGAGAATCGCGCCGCGTCCCCGCCGTCGTCCCGCAGGAGGGCGGGCGGCGCCGCGCCGCCTACGATTGAGCGGGTGATCACCGTTCCGCTGTCCACCGAGCAGGAGGCGCTGTTCCGCCTCATCGAGGACACCAGGGAGCACGTGTTCATCACGGGCCGCGCCGGCACCGGCAAGTCCACGCTGCTGCAGTACCTGTCGTGGAACACCTCGAAGCAGATCGCGATCTGCGCGCCCACGGGCGTCGCGGCGCTGAACGTCGAGGGGCAGACCATCCACTCCCTGTTCCGCCTGCCCATCGGGCTCATCGCGAACACCGAGCTCGAGCAGAACGACGCCACGCGCAAACTGCTGAACGCGATCGACACGCTCGTCATCGACGAGGTGTCGATGGTCTCCGCCGACCTCATGGACGGCATCGACCGGGCGCTGCGGCAGGCGCGGGCCAAACGCCACGAACCCTTCGGCGGGGTGCAGGTCGTCATGTTCGGCGACCCGTACCAGCTCGCACCGGTCCCGCCCCGCGGCGACGAGCTGCGGTACATGCGCGACCACTACCGCTCGAACTGGTTCTTCGACGCGCACGTGTGGGCGGGGCAGGAGACCGGCGACGGCCTCGTCGACCTCGGCCGCCACGGGGCGGCGCTGCGCATCGCGGAGCTCCGGCAGATCCATCGGCAGTCCGACGACGGGTTCAAGGCGCTCCTCAACGCGGTGCGCCATGGGCACGTGACCGCCGACATGGCGAAGATCCTCAACGACACGGGTGCCCGGCGCCCGCCGGAGCCCGGCCCCGACGAACCCCCGATAATCACGCTCGCGACCCGGAACGACCGGGTGAACGCGATCAACCGCCGCTACCTCGAGGAGTTGCCGGGCAAGTCGCAGACCGCGCAGGCCGAGGTGAACGGCGACTTCGGCCGGGGCGAGGCGGCGTTCCCCGCCGAACTCGAGCTGCGGCTCAAGGTCGGTGCGCAGGTGATGTTCCTCCGCAACGACGTGCAGCCCTTCGGCGAGGGCCCGCGGTGGGTCAACGGCACGATCGGCACCGTGACCCGGATCACCGGCGGCAGCGTCCGCGTCGAGGTCGACGGTGTGCAGCACGACGTCGAACCCGCCGTGTGGGAGCGGTTCAGGTACGCGTACGACCCCGCGACCCGGTCGCTCAGCCGCGACATCGTCGCGGAGTTCACGCAGTTCCCGCTCCGCCTCGCCTGGGCGGTGACGATCCACAAGTCGCAGGGCAAGACGTACGACCGCGCGATCATCGACCTCGGTTCGGGTGCGTTCGCCGCCGGGCAGACCTACGTGGCGCTGTCCCGGCTCACCTCGCTCGACGGGTTGTACCTCAGCCGTCCGCTGCGCCCGAGCGACGTGCGGGTCGACCCGGATGTGCAGCGGTTCATGCGGGACGCCCGCGCCGCCGCATCCTGAGCATTCCCCGCCCCGGAACGACGACGGCGCCGGGACCGCCCGTGGGCGGTGTCCCGACGCCGTCGTGCGTCCGGTCCGGTCAGGCGACCTGCGCCTGCTTGGCCCGGGCGAGGTCCTCGAAGAGCTCGGTGTTGAAGCGGTAGGCCAGCAGCACCTCGTCGATCACGCGCTCCTGCTCGGCCGCATCCCACGGGGTCTCGTCGAGCTGCTCGCGGTAGGTCTCCTTGAACTGGGCCGGGTCGGCGATGTCGTCGAAGACGTAGAAGCCGATCCCGTTCGTCTCGAAGCCGAAGCGGCGCGCCATGAGCTTGCCGATGAACTGTCCGCCGGACAGGTCGCCGAGATACCGGGTGTAGTGGTGCGCGACGAACCCGCCGGCCCACGTCGCGCCGACCTTGCGGATGCGCTCGACGTAGCGGACGGTCGTCGGCAGCGGCTCGATGCGCTCGCGCCAGTCCGGCCCCACCAGGAACTCGAGGTCGGCCTCCAGTGCGGGGAGCCGGGTGAGCCGATCGGTGATGAACGGTGCGGCGATCGGGTCGGTCTTCATCCGCTCGGCGGCGGTCTCCAACGCCTCGTAGATGAACCAGTGCTGGGCCACGAGCGCGATGTAGTCGTCACGGGTGCCTTCGCCCTTCAGGAGGTCGGACATGAAGCCGGAGCCCTCGCTGTTGGAGTGTGCCCCCGAGGACCGCTCGCGCAGCGCGGTGGAGAAGGGGATCGGGTCGCTCATGCGACTCATCATACCTTCAGGTAAGCAGAACCTAAATCGCTCGGTGACGAGAGGATTCCCGCTCAGTGGGGACGCGGCTCGATCCCGAGCTTCGCGCAGGCCGCGTCGTAGAGCGCGACGATCTCCCGGCGCACCTCGGCGCGCTCGCTGATGGGACCGCCCGGCCACGACACGCGCAGTTCGCCCTCGCCGGCCGTGCCGGTGACCTGCCAGACGCCGCCGTCGCCGTCGAAGCCGGTCATGCGCGACCCGGTGACGTCGGGGTCGGTGCCGAACGCGCGGGCGATGAGGAGGTTGTCGTCGGAGTGGTCGGAGTTCATGTGCCCGAGCACGCCGGCGAGGATCTGGTCGTCGAAGACATGTGCCATGCGTCCAGGCTAGGACCATCGTGATGGGGCTGTGATCTGCGTGTGTTTGAATGCTGGAGCACGACGACCGGGGGTGACCATGCAGTTTCAGTCCGCAGTGCGACGGACGGCTGCGGCGGCCATCGGCATCGCCCTCGTCCTCGCCGCCGCGACCGGCTGCGCCCCCGAGCGCGAGGTGACGATCGACCTGCCCGCGCAGACCGACGCGGCGTTCCCCGGCGAGGTGCAGACGCAGCTCGAGGATGCGGTCGCCTCGGCCATGACCGCGACCGGCGCGACCGGCGCGGTCGTCGGCGTGTGGGCGCCGTGGGCCGGCTCCTGGGTCGCGGGGGTCGGCGAAGCCGACACGGCGGACGCCTTCCGGATCGCGAACGTCACGCGGTCCATGACCTGCGACGTGCTGTACCAGGTGGCGGCCGAGGGCACCGTCTCGCTCGACGACCCGGTCACCGACTACGTCGCCAGCATCGCCAGCGTGCCGTCCTCGGTCACGCTGCGCTCGCTCTGCGACGGGACGAGCGGACTCGGGTCGTACTCGGCCCGCATCGGCTCGGACTTCCTGGACACCCCGGAGCGCCGCTGGAACCCCAACGAGCTCGTGGCCTACGGCGTCGGCAGCCTCGACGCGTCCCTCATCGGCACCACCTGGCGTGACTCCGACGCGGCCTACGTGCTGCTGGGCCTCGCGCTCGAGAAGGCGACCGGCCGCTCGGCGGGCGACCTCTTCGACGCCTACGTCGTCGACCCGCTCGGGCTCACCGCCACCGGGCTCCCCGGCGGCGGCGCCGCGGCCCCCGGCGACCCGGCCCTGACCGGCCTCATCTCGCAGCGCGCCGAGGACGGCACCGTCGCATGCGCCGACACCCGCGACGTCACGGTGCTGTCCTCGAGCATGGGCTTCACCAACAGCGGCGCCGTCTCGACCGTCACCGAGCTCGGCACCTACGTGCAGGCCCTCGCGACCGGCGCCCTCCTGCCCGAAGGCGCGGACCGGTTCGCGTCCCCGATGCCGGTCGGCCCCGACCAGCCCTCGTGGTTCTCCACCGCAGGAGGCGCGTACCTCGCCGGCTCGCTCATCGGGCAGTACGGCTCCGCGCCCGGCTACATCACGGCGGCGTTCTCCGACCCCGCCACCGGGCTCACGGTCGCCGTCGTGCTGAACAACTCCGTCGCACCGGAGTCGCTCGGCGCCTACCTCGCGTGGGAGCTCGCCGCCATCGCGTCGAAGGCCCCCGCCGCATCCGGCGAGACCGCGCCGCCGGCGGGGCTGCCATGGACGGCGCAGCAGTTCCACGACGCCATCACCGCCTACGCCGTCTGCGCCCCGCCCGCCTCGTGAGCGCGCGACTCGGGCGCACGCCCGCCATCGCGCTCGTGTTCGTCGGTCTCGCCTGCCAGGAGATCGGCGCGTCCGTCGCGGTCCTGCTGTTCCCGCAGACCGGCCCGCTCGGCATGGTCATGCTGCGCCTCGTGTTCGCCGCCGTCGTGCTGCTGCTCATCGCGCGGCCCTCGCTGCGCGGTCGCGACGCGGCGTCCTGGCGCGCCATCGCGTGCTTCGGGTTCGTGCTGGCCCTCATGAACGGGCTGTTCTACCTGGCGCTGGAGCGGTTGCCGCTCGGCGTGACGGTGACGATCGAGGTGCTGGGACCCCTCGTCCTGTCCATCGTCGCGGCACGGCGTGCGGCGGCCTGGGTGTGGGCCGCCCTCGCGTTCGTCGGCGTCGCGGCGCTCGGCGGCGGCGGTTGGGACCGGCTGGACCCGCTCGGCGTGCTCTTCGCGCTCGGGGCCGCCGCGAGCTGGGCCCTCTACATCCTGGCCTCGACCGAGACCGGCAAGCGGACCGCGGGGCTCGACGGGCTCGCCCTCGCGATGGGCTTCGGCGCACTCCTGGCGCTGCCGTTCGGACTCGTGGACGCCGGCGACGCGCTGCTGCGTCCCGACGTCCTCGCCCTCGGATTCGGCGTCGCGATGCTGTCGTCGATGCTGCCCTACGCGTTCGAGCTCATCGCACTGCGGCGGGTGCCCGCATCCGTCTTCGGCATCCTCATGGCGCTGGGGCCCGCCACGGCGTCACTTGCGGGGTTCCTGCTCCTCGGGCAGGGGCTGCACGCGCTCGAGATCGTCGGCATCGCGCTGGTCATCGCGGCGAGCATGGGTGCGGTGCTGACGGCCCCCAAACCCGCCGCCGAGGAGCCGTTCACCGAGCCCCTCGCCTGAGCCTCGGCGCCCGGACCGGCGGCCCGAACTCCTCAGATCCGGCGCTGTCCGGGCGGCGACCGGCGGACGGAGGCGGAAACTGAGGAGTTCGGGCACCGCGCCGGTCAGCCGGCGAGGATCGTGTCGACCAGGTGCTCGCCCACGGGCCCGTCCATCCGCAGCACCACGAGGGTGCGGACGCCGTCGTGGTCGCGGGGGCCCAGGCGCTGCCCGCGCAGGTCGGCGATCGTCTGCCCGCGGCCCGGGCCCCAGGAGGTGTCCACCTGCACCGGCACGCGCGGGGCGACGCTCGGTGCGAGAGCACCGGCGGCGATGACGGCCGCGAGCGGGTCGTGCAGCGCCGAGGCGCGCTCGCCGTAGGTCGGCAGGTAGAAGTCGAAGTAGTGGTCGAGGATCTCGCCGATCGCGCGGACGAAGGGACGCTCGGATGCCAGGAGCCGCTGCCGCTGCGCCTCGGTCAGCACGTGCTCCATGGTGACGTCGAGCGGCACGAGCGTGACGTCCCAGTCGGCGCCCAGCAGCGCCTCGGCGCCCTGCGGGTCGTTGTAGACGTTGGCCTCGGCGACCGGGGTGATGTTGCCCGGCACATGCGCGGCACCGCCCATGGCGACGGCGTGGGAGATCCGCGACGGGAGCGTCGGGTCGGCCTCGAGCGCCTGCGCGATGTTCGTCAGCGGGCCGATCGTGAGCAGCACGAGCCGGCCGGCGTGCTCGTGCGACAGGTCGATGAGCAGTTGCGCGGCCGAGCGCGGGTCGAGCGCCGTCGTCGCCCGCGGCAGCTCCACGCCGCCGACGCCGTTCTCTCCGTGCACCCAGGCGGCGCCGCCGCCGTACGGGTGGTCGACGTGGTCGTGCGCGCCGAGCGCCACCGGGATGTCGGGGCGGCCCGCGAGCGCCAGCAGGTCGAGGGCGTTCTGCGCGGCCTGCGCGGCCGAGGTGTTGCCGCTGACGGTGCCGATGCCGACCACCTCGACGTTCGGCGATGCCAGCAGGTAGGCCAGCGCGAGGCTGTCGTCCACGCCGGGGTCGCAGTCGAGGTACACGGGCAGGCGGTCGTCCATGGGGCTCCAGTCTTCAGCGCCCGTCGGGTCACGGGCATCCTTCGGTTATATCCCGCCCGTGTTGCCGGTTCGTGACACGGTGCCCGCCGGACGCCCGTGGTGGAATGGACGGATGCCACAGATCTTCGGCCCCCTCTGCGTGGTGGGCAGCATCAACGTCGACGTCACCGCATCCGTCGAGCGCCTCCCCGGCGCCGGCGAGACCGTGCTGGGCGGTCGGCTGCGTCGGGATGCGGGCGGCAAGGGTGCGAACCAGGCTGTCGCCGCCGCGCGGCTCGGTGCCCGGGTGCGGATGGTCGGCGCGGTCGGTGACGACGACGACGGCCGCGCGATGCTGCAGAACCTGCAGGATGCGGGGGTGGACGCCTCGGCGGTGTGGCTCGGCGAGGAGCCGACCGGCACCGCGCTCATCACGGTCGACGCGGCGGGCGAGAACCAGATCGTGGTGTGCCCTGGCGCGAACGACACCGTGACGGTCGACGGGGTGGACTTCGACCCGGCCGAGGCGGTGCTGGCCCAGCAGGAGATCCCCGAGGCGACGGTCGCGGCGCTCGCCGAGGTCGTGCCGGGGTTCCTGGCCGTGAACGCCGCCCCGGCGCGGCCGCTGCCGGGGGCGCTCGTCGCGCGGGCGGATCTCATCATCGTGAACGAGACCGAGTACGGGCTGCTGCCCGAGGTGCGCGGCGCGCGCCGGGTCGCGGTCACCTACGGCGCCGCCGGGGCCGCGATCCTCGAGCACGGCGCCGAGGTGGCCCGGGCCGCCGCGCCGAGCGTCACGGCCGTGAGCTCGGTGGGTGCGGGCGACGCGTTCTGCGCCGCGCTCACCCTGGCGCTGCACGCCGGCTGGGAGCCCGAGCGCGCGCTGCGCGCGGCCTGCGCGGTCGGCGCCGACGCCGTCACCCGGCTCGGTGCCCAGCCGCCGTTGCGCCGCCTCGACGCCTACGCCTGACCCGCGGCACGGGCCCCCGGAGGCACCGGCCGCCTGCGCACAACTCAGGCAGAATCGGCCTCCGGCGGCCGGATCGGGGCCGAAACGGTGATTCTGCCTGAGTTGTGAACGTCAGGCGGGGTCGCCGATGCGCTCGAGCGCGTCCACGACGAGGCCCCAGAACCGGCCGTGGTCGATGCCCGTCGCGGCGAACGTGCGGCAGTCGGCGGGCGCGGGGGCGCGGCGGTCGGCGAGGGTCATCCCGAGGGTGTGCGTGCCGGTCAGCTCGACCGCGAGCGGCACCCGCTCGGCCGGGACGACGGCCGCGTCGATGACGCGGGCGACCGCCACCGGGTCGTGCACGGGCGGGTGCTCGAAGCCCTGGGTCTCGAGGTAGCTGCGGCCGAAGAAGTCGAGGAGTTCGAGCACGAACCGGGCGGGGCCCGTGCCGACGGCGGCGATCCGTTCGACGACCTCGGGGGTCGCGAGGGCCTGGTGGGTGGCGTCGAGACCGACCATGACGACCTGCCACCCGGCGGTGAAGACGATGTGCGCGGCCTCCGGGTCGATGAGGATGTTGAACTCCGCCGCCGCGGTCCAGTTGCCGCCGGCGGTGCCGCCGCCCATGAGCACGACCTCGCGCACGCGAGCGACGATGTCGGGGGCGAGCCGGGCGGCCAGGGCGAGGTTCGTGAGCGCGCCGGTCGCGACGAGGGTCAGCTCGCCCGGCCCGTGCGCCCGCACCGTGTCGATGATGAGCTGCACCCCGTGACGCGGATCGAGTCCGCCGGTGGGCTCCGGGAGCACCGGCCCGTCGAGCCCGGACTCCCCGTGGGTCTCGGCCGCGGTCTCCTGTGCGCGCACCAGCGGCCGGTCGCACCCGGCGGCGACGGGCACCCCGGTGATCCCGGCGACGGATGCCACGGCCAGCGCGTTGCGGGTGACCTTGGCGAGCGTCTGGTTGCCGGCGACCGTCGTCACCGCGACGAGGTCGATGTCGGGGTTGCCGGCGGCGAGGAACAGCGCGATCGCGTCGTCGTGGCCGGGGTCGCAGTCGAGGAGGATCTTCGTGGGCACCCAGGAAGCCTACGCAGCCGCCTCAGCCCTCGCGGACGTCTGTCGCCTGCGCGGCCGCGGTGATGCGTGCGGCGTCCATCCGCTCCGCCGCCGCGAGGAGGTCGCCGGGTTCGTCGCCGCCGTGCCGGGCGATGAGCGCGAGGTCGCCGCGGAGGTTGATGAGCGCACCGCCGAGGCCCGCCGTGATCGCCTCGGCCGCGACGCCGAGGTCGGCCCGTACGCCGGCCGCCGTGTGGCGGGCGGTCTCGGTGAGGAGCGCGACGAGCGCGTCGCCGGTCTCGCCGAGCTGCACCGAGGTGCGGGCCCCGGTCTCGCACGTCTCGCGGATCGCCGCGTCGCGGTCGGGGTCGTCGGTCGGGCGGGCGAGGGCGGCGCCGAGTCCGGCGGAGGCCGCCGCATCCGCGAGCGTGTCGCGCAGCGCATCGGCCCGCAGCGCGTCCGCCCGGACGCGGAGCCCGTGCTCGTCGTCGGGGTCGCTGTAGGCGAGCACCATCGCGAGGAGGGCCGCGCCGATCCCCAGCAGCACCCCGGATGCGGATCCGCCGCCGGGTGCGCCGTCCTTCTGCGCGAGCCGGTCGAGCCATTCCTGCAGCGGCGCCGACGGCGCGGCGCGTTCCCGTGGATCCATGCGTCCATGGCAACGGGGGCCGGCGGCGGGTGTCAACGGGTGGCGTCCCGGGGACCGCCGTGCCAGGCGGCCGGGTCAGCCCCGGCGGCGACGGCGGTTCGAGAGCACGCCGAACACGCCGGCCGCGAGCACCGCGACCGCCCACGAGGTCACCTCGGACGGGGCTCCCGCCGCGGCGGCGGTCGCGGCGTCGACGGTCGTGGCGGCGTCCGGTGATTCCGCTGCGAGGGCGGGCACGCTCACGAGTGCACCCGCGAGGCCGACCGAGAGTGCGACGAGTCCGGCGAGCAGTCGTGACCACAGGGTTCTCACGTGACGCACCTCGGAACGGGCGGCTCCGGCGTCGCGCGGATGCGCGACGCTCCTTCGACGGTGCCCAGGCCCGAAGGGTCAGCCTAATGAGGGCCGGCGACGGACTGCGTGAATCACCTAGTCGCCCCGGTAGTACACGGCGAGGGGGCCGTCCGGGCCGTCGATGACGCGCACCGGGGTGTCGAAGATCTCGGTGAGCACGGCATCCGTCATGATCTCCGCCGGCGGTCCCGACCGCACCACCGCGCCGTCCTTCACCGCGCAGATGTGGTCGGCGTAGTGCCCGGCGAAGTTGATGTCGTGCAGCACGATCACGATCGTCTTGCCCAGCTCGGTCGCGGCGCGGCGGAGGTGGCGCATCGTGTCGACGGCGTGCTTCATGTCGAGGTTGTTCAACGGCTCGTCCAGCAGCACGTAGTCGGTGTCCTGGGCGAGCACCATCGCCACGTAGGCGCGCTGCCGCTGCCCGCCGGAGAGTTCGTCGAGGTAGCGTCCCTCGAGGTCGGTGAGGCCGAGGAAGTCGATGGCGTCGCTGATGTGCGCCTCGTCCGCCGCGGTCAGCCGGCCCTTCGAGTGGGGGAACCGGCCGAACCCGACCAGCTGGCGCACGGTGAGCCGGGCCACCACGTGGTTCTCCTGCCGGAGGACCGCCAGGAGCTTCGCCAGGTCGCGGGACGGGGTCTTCGCGACGTCGTGCCCGCCGACCTCGATCGTGCCCGCATCCGTGCCGAGGAGCCGTCCGATCATCGTCAGCAGCGTGGACTTGCCCGCACCGTTGGGGCCCACGAGCGCCGTGATGCCGCCCGCCGGCAGAGTGACGGAGACGGGGCCGATCGCGACCTCGGAGCTGTAGTCCTTGCGGACGTCGGTGAGCGTGATCACAGGCGGCCCTTTCTGAGGAGGATGAGGAGGAACACGGCGCCGCCGACGAACTCGATGATGATCGAGACGACGCCCTGCGCGTCGAACACGTGCTTCATCACGACGTACGCGCCGGCGAGCACCACGAAGCCGGTGAGCGCGACGACCGGGAACACGTACCGGTGGTCCGCGGTGCCGGCGAACTGGTACGCCAGCGTCGCGACCAGGAACCCGAGGAAGGTCAACGGTCCGACGAGCGCGGTCGACACGGCCATGAGCACGGACACGAGGGTGAGCGTCCAGATGAGCTCGCGCCGGTGCTGCAGGCCGAGCGCCGTGGCGGCGTCGCGGCCGAGGGCGATCACGTTCAGCCGCCGGGAGCGACTCCAAAGGAGCACGAGCGCGACGGCGGCGAGCGGGACGGCGACCGGGAGCAGCGCCGCATCCGCGTTCGACACGCTGCCGAACAACCGGGCGGAGAGCACGTCGAACTCGCTCGGGGTGAGCAGGCGCTGCATGAACGCGGAGACCGAGCCCAACCCGCCGCCGATGACGATGCCGACCAGGAGCGTGACCTGCAGGTCGCCGCGCCGCCCGGAGAGCAGCCAGCCGTAGAGCAGCAGCGCGAAGCCCACCATGAGCGCCACCTGCAGGAGGAACTGGCCGACGCCCTGCAACGCCAGGACCCCCGCCGTCCCCAGCACGTACACGGCCGTGGTCTGCACGGCGACGTAGAGCGCCTCGAACCCCATGATCGACGGGGTCAGGATGCGGTTCTCGGTCACGGTCTGGAACGCGACCGTCCCCACCCCCTGGCAGCACGCCACGACGGCCATCACGATGACGCCGGTCGTCCGCAGTTCCGCGATCCGCAGGAACCCGGCGGAGCCGAAGGGCATCGGGTTGTCCCAGGCGAGGAGGACGACCGTGATCGCGATCGCCGCCACGGCGAGGATGCCGACGGTGAGGGCGTAGCGACGCCGGGCCCGACGGGTGGGAAGGGCGTGAGCGGTGTGGGATCGGCGCGCCGTGCCTGCGAGCTCAGCCACGGCGCCGCTGCCGGAGGATGAGGGCGACGAACACGACCGAGCCGACGATGCCGAGCACGAGCGACACCGGCACCTCGAAGGGCATGATGACCGTCCGGCCGATGAGGTCGCACACGGTGACGACGGCGATCCCGAGCAGGCACACCCACGGCAGGTTGCTGCGCAGGTCGTCGCCGCGGGCCATCGAGACCACGTTGGGCACGATGAGGCCGAGGAACGGGAGGTTGCCCACCACGACGGTGACGACGCCGGTGGCGATCGCGACGAGGGCGGTGCCGAGGAGGACCACCCGGTCGTGATCCAATCCGACGCCGGTGGCGATGTCCTTGCCGAGCCCCGCGAGGGTGAACCGGTCGGCGGCGATGAAGACCGCTACGGTCACGGCCACGACGATCCACAGCGGCTCGTACTGGCCGCGCAGCACCGAGGTGAAACTGCCGGCGAACCAGACGCCGAGGTTCTGCAGCATGTCGGTCTGCAGCGCGACGAACGTGGAGACCGACCCGACGACCGCGCCCAGCATGATGCCGACGAGGGGCACGGTGAGCGAGGAGCGCAGCGAGATGCGGCGCAGGAACAGGAAGAACACCATCGTGCCGACGAAGGCGGCGGCGATCGCGCCGCCCATGCGTTCGAGGATGCCGGCACCGGGGTGGAGCACCATCACGGTGATGAGGCCGAGGCCGGCCCATTCGGTCGTGCCGGTGGTCGTGGGGGCGACGAACCGGTTCTGGCTGAGCAGCTGCATGAGCAGGCCGCACATCGACATGGCGGCACCGGCGAGCACGAGGGCGATCGTGCGTGGGATGCGGGTGACGGCGAACATGGCGGCGCCGTCGTCGGCGCCGACGACGTCGTACACGCCGGTGAAGAGCGAGAGGACGAGCAGGCCGAGCACGACGGCGCAGCCGATCAGCAGGCGGCCGTCGAGGAGGCGCCCGCGCGTCCGCGCGCGGGACGGGGTGCGGGGGGATGCAGACATGGGAGGGATGCGGGTGGGGCGCCGCGTGCGAGGCGGCGCCCCAGGGGTCAGCGACCCGACTCCAGCGCGTCCGCGAGCGCGTTGAGGAACTCGGTGTAGGTCTGGATGCCCTCGTTCGTGTAGGTGTCGGCGGGCATGTACACGATCCGGCCCTCGGCGACCGCGGTGACGCCCGCGAGCGCCTCGGAGTTCTCGAGGATGTCGGCGGCGGGGGTGTACGCCGGGTCGTCGGCCGAGACGGCCGCATCCCGGTCCATCACGAGGATCCAGTCCGGGTTCGAGTCCGCGATGGCCTCGACCGAGATGTCGTCGCCCTGGTGGTCGTCGGTGGCGCCCTCGACCTGCAGCGCGGGGGTCAGCCCGAGCAGGTCGAACACCGGGCCGAGCGTGCGCCCGACGGTCGGGGCGATGTAGCCGATCTCGCCGCCGGAGGTGGTGACGGCCATCACGGTGTCGTCCGCGTCGTACGCGTCGATCACGCGCTCGACCGCGGCGTCGAACCCGTCGACGAGCTCCGCGGCCTCGGCCTGCTTGCCGAAGATCTCGCCGAGTACGGTGACCTGGCGCTTCAGCTCGGCGCCGAAGTCCTCACCCTCACGGGGGTCGAGGTCGATGATGGTGGCGTCGGGGACGAGCGCGGCGATGTCGTCCTGGTACTGCGTGAACCGCTGCCCGTTGATGACGAGGTCGGGCTCGACGGCGACGAGCGTCTCGAGGTTCGGCTCGCGGTGGTTGCCGATGTCGAGGATCGACTCGTCGGTCTTGTAGGGGTTCGTGGCGGGCATGAGCGACACCGCGGCGGCGCTCAGCTCGACGCCCCAGTCCGACAGGGTCTCGAAGGTGCGGTTGTCGAGCGCCACCACCGAGGTCGGGGGCAGGTCGATCGTGTGCGTGCCGGTGTTGTCCTCGATCTCGACCGAGGTGGCGGGCGCGACCGTCTCGGCGGCGGGCTCCGCCTCCGCAGCGGCGCAGCCGGCGAGGGCGATCGCGGATGCCGCGAACAGCGAGAGCGCGACGAGGGGACGTGATCTGGACATGGGGGTGCCTCCTTGGCGTGGGACGACGGGCTGCGGGCGCGACGAAGGACGCGTTCGGGATCCGGGGGGATCGCCCGCAGCCCGTCTCGATGAGTTAGGTAAGGCATGCCTAATGAACGCGACGTCAGGCTAACCCAGCGGCTCCCGGTTGTCGAAACCCGCGTGTCACACGGGCCGGCCGTCGGCCGGTGCCCATGCGCCCCCGCATAGGATGAGCGGGACCGCGCGCCCGCGCGTCGAGGAGGATGCAAGTGGCCAGCGAACGCACGACGTGGGTGCTCGTCGACGGGGAGAACATCGACGCGACCCTCGGCAGCTCGATCCTCGGACGCCGGCCGCAGCCCGACGAACGCCCCCGGTGGGACCGCATCCTGTCGTTCATCGCGCGCACCTGGAACCAGCAGGCGAACGGCCTGTTCTTCCTCAACGCCTCCACGAACCTGCCGATGCCGTTCGTGCAGGCGCTGCTGGCGATGGGCTTCCAGCCGGTGCCGCTGTCGGGCGACGCCGACGAGAAGGTCGTCGACATCGCCATCCAGCGGACGCTGCAGGCGCTGCGCGACCGGCAGGACGACGTCATGCTCGTCAGCCACGACGGCGACTTCGTGGACGACATCGGCGCGCTCGCCGACGGCTCCCGCCGCCTCGGCGTGCTGGCGTTCGACGAGTTCCGCAACGCCGCGTTCGCGCAGATCCCGGGCGTGCGCCTGTACGACCTGGAGTACGACGCGGGCGCGTTCGACGCGCAGCTGCCGCGCGTGCGCATCATCCCGATCGACGAGTTCGACCCGGCGCAGTTCCTCCGCTGAGCCGCACGGGATTCGGCGTCCCGAAAGGATGAGAATCCGCCGCTCGGTTTGGGGCGTGCCCGTCCGGGCCGGAAGACTGGGAGGGCTCCCGCCGCGTCCGCCGGTGCGTTGAGCCACTCCCCGCCACGCGCCGACGGCCAGCCGCGTGGGCCATCCCCTCCCCGGATCCGGATCCCGTCGTGCCGTTCGTCACCCTGCTCCTGCTCGCCCTCGGCGTGTCCGCCGACGCCTTCGCCGTCGCCCTCGGCCGGGGGCTCTCGCTGCGCGGCGCGGTGGTGCGCAACGGCCTCGTGCTCGCGCTGGCCTTCGGCGTCGCGCAGGCGCTCATGCCGCTCATCGGCTGGCTCCTCGGCAGCGCGTTCGCCGACCTCATCGCCCCGTTCGACCACTGGATCGCGTTCGTCCTGCTCGTCCTCCTCGGACTCCGGATGCTGTGGGAGGCCCGTCCGGGCCGTCACGACGACGCGGTGGAGCCGGAGGACCGGTTCACCGCGCGCGAGGTCGTCGTGCTCGCGGTCGCGACGAGCATCGACGCGCTCGTCGTCGGGGTGAGCCTCACCGTGTGGGACGTGTCGATCTGGCTCGCCGTCGCCGTGATCGGCGTCGTCACGTTCCTGTGCTCCTTCGCCGCCGTGCTCGTCGGACACCGGATCGGCACGCGGTTCGAGAAGCCGGCGGAGGTCGTCGGCGGACTCGTGCTCATCGGCATCGGCGTCAGCATCCTGCTCGAGCACCTGCTGGCCTGAGAAGCGGCAGGCGTAGCGTGGAGGGATGCCCACCACCGTTCGCCGCATGCAGGACCTGACCGTCGAAGACCACCTCATCGAGGTGCCGCTCGTCTGGGGCGACCCCACCGATGGCCGCACCATCACGGTGCACGCCGCAGTGGTGAGCCGTGAGGGCGGCGAGCAGCTGCCGTTCCTCACGTTCCTGCAGGGCGGCCCCGGCAACGAGGCGCCGAGCCCGTTCCACGCCCCGACGAACCCGGGCTGGCTCGACGACGCGCTCGCCCACTACCGGGTGGTGCTCCTCGACCAGCGCGGCACGGGCAGGTCCACGCCGGTGTCCGACGGCATCCTCGACGAGTTGTCCGCCGCCGAGGTCGCCGAGTACCTGACGCATCTGCGCGCCGACAGCATCGTCCGCGACGCGGAGGCGATGCGCGAGCATCTGGGCGCCGAGACCTGGAGCACCCTGGGGCAGTCGTTCGGCGGGTTCACGACGCTCGCCTACCTGTCGACGGATGCGGGTTCGCTCGCCGACGTCTTCATCACCGGCGGGCTCAGCGCGATCGGCCGCCACCCCGACGACGTGTACGCGCTGTGCTACGACAAGATGCGCGTGATGACCGAGCGGTACTACCGCCGGTTCCCCGCGCACCGCGACGCGATGCGACGGCTCGTCGACCTCGCCGACGCCGGCCGGATCGTCCTCCCCGGCGGCGAGGTGGTGTCGCGCTCCCGGCTGCGGTCGATCGGGTCGCTGCTCGGCGGGGACAACGGCTGGCAGACGCTGTGGTCGCTGCTCGAGCACGACCCTGCGACGAACGCCTTCCGGTACGACCTCGCCGCCGCGCTGCCGTTCGGCGGCCGCAACCCGCTGTACTTCGTGTTCCACGAGTCGAGCTACGCCGACGGGTTCGCCACGGAGTGGTCCGCCGAGCGCACCGAGCCCGCCGACTACCGGGACGACGTGACCCTCCTCACCGGCGAGCACGTCCGCCGCGAGTGGGCGCAGACGGTGCCGGCGTTCCAGCCCTGGGCCGAGGTCGTCGACATCCTCGCCGCGCACCCCTGGCCGCGGATCTACGACGCGGACCGCATCCGCGAGGCAGACCCGACCGGCGCCGCCGCGATCTACGTCAACGACGTCTACGTGCCGGTGGAGTTCTCGCTCGAGACCGCGGCGCTCATGCCCGGCGTGCAGACCTGGGTCACGAGCGAGCACGAGCACTCGGGCCTGCGCACCGGCCGGGTGCTCCCGCGCCTCATCGAGCTCGCGCAGCACCGTCGCGTCCGCTGACGGCGCGCCGCCGCATCCGCCCTCAGCGCACGCGGAGCCACACCGTCGTCGCGGCGGGGAGCCGCCCGGCCTCGACCGGGGCGCTCGCGAGCAGCACCTCGCCGTCCGGGAGCGGCACGGGGTCATCGCCGAAGTTCGTGACCGTGCGCCAGCCGCCGGGGCGGGTGAACGACAGCACGGATGCGGCCGCCTCGTCCCAGACGAGGTCCTCGGCGCCCTGCAGCTCGCGGCGCAGCCGCAGCGCGTCGCGGTAGAGCTCCAGGGTCGAGCCGGGGACGCCGTTCTCGGCCTCGACCGCCACGTCGCCGAACCACGTCGGCTGCGGCAGCCACGCGCCGTCGTCGCCGAACCCGAACGACGACCCGCCGCGGGTCCACGGCAGGGGCACCCGGCATCCGTCTCGGCCGAGGCCGTCGAAGCTCCAGCCGTCCTGGCCGACGCACCGCAGGTACGCCGGGTCCTGCCGCGCCTCGGGCGGCAGGTCGCCCACCTCGTGGAGACCGAGCTCCTCGCCCTGGTACAGGTACGCCGACCCCGGGAGGGCGAGCATGAACAGCGTCGCCGCCCGCGCACGCCGCAGGCCCAGGGCGAGGTCGACGCCGTCGGCCGGTGCGCCGGCGAGGATCCACTCGACGCCCTGCTTCTTATCGGTCCGGCCGCCGAGGGGCGGCAGCCCGTACCGGCTCGCGTGCCGGACCGAGTCGTGGTTCGACAGCACCCAGGTCGACGACGACCCGGATGCGGCGACCTGCGCGAGGTTGTCGGTGACCACGGCGCGGAACTGCGCCGCGTCGAAGTCGGCGTTCAGCAGGTCGAAGTTGAACGCCTGCCCGAGGCTCGTCGGCGCGGCGTACCGGGCGCGGCGTTCGGCGTTCGCGACCCACGCCTCGGCGACCGCGGTGCGGGGCGGGTCGTATTCGTCGAAGAGTCGCCGCCACTCGGCGTACACCTCCTGCACCTCGTCGCGGTCGCGGAGCGGGTGCCGCCCGTCGGCGCCGTCCATCGCCTCCAGTTCCGCCTGTGTGGGCAGCGGGTCGGGCAGGTGCTTCACCAGCATGTGGGCGACGTCGATGCGGAATCCGTCGACGCCGCGGTCGGACCAGAACCGCAGGGTGCGTAGGAAGTCCTCGCGCACCTCCGGGTGGTCCCAGTCGAAGTCCGGCTGCTCGGTGGCGAACGAGTGCAGGTACCACTGCCCGTCGCCGACGGGTTCCCACGCAGGCCCGCCGAACACGCTGGTCCAGTCGGCGGGCGGCAGTTCGCCGCGCTCGCCGCGGCCGTCGCGGAAGATGTACCTGTCGCGGGCGGCGCTCCCGCGCCCTTCGGCCAGCGCCTCCTGGAACCACGGATGCTGATCGGAGGAGTGGTTCGGCACGATGTCGACGATCATCCGGATCCCGGCGTCGTGCAGCGCCGCGATGAGTTCGTCGAACTCGTCGAGGGTGCCGATGCGCGGGTCCACCCCACGGTAGTCGGCGACGTCGTAGCCGCCGTCCGCGAGCGGCGAGGGGTAGAAGGGGCTGAGCCACACCGCATCCACCCCCAGCCGTTGCAGGTAGGGGACCCGCGACGCGATGCCGCGGAGGTCGCCGATCCCGTCGCCGTCCGCGTCCGCGAACGAGCGCGGATACACCTGGTACACGGTGGCCTGCCGCCACCAGTCGGCCGTGGGGGTCGTCGTCACCGTCATCCCTTCAATGCTCCCTGGGTCACGCCCTCCATCACCCATCGCTGGGCGAACAGGTACGCGATGATCGCCGGCGCCATCGCCATGAGATACGAGGCGAAGGCGACGTTGTACTGGCTCGAGAACTGGTTCTGGAAGAGGTTCTGCCGCACCGGCAGCGTCTGCAGGTCCGCATCCGAGATGATGAGCGACGGCATCATGAAGTCGTTCCACGCGTAGAGGAACGCGAAGATGCCGACGGTCGCGCTCATGGGTGCGAGCAGCGGGAAGATGAGCCGCCAGAACACCTGCCAGGTCGAGGCGCCGTCGATGCGGGCGCTCTCCTCGAGCTCCATCGGGATGGAGCGCAGGAACGCGGTGAACAGCAGGATGCTGAAGCTCATCTGGAACATCGTGGCCAGCAGGATGACCCCGAGCGGGTTGTCGAGGCCGACGCGTCCGGTGAGCTGGATCTGCGGCAGGGCGACGACCGGGAACGGGATGAACATGGCCGCGAGCAGGTAGAAGAACGACCAGCGGAAGAAGCGGCGGTCCCAGTTGCGGACGATCGCGTACGACGCGAACGCGGACAGGATGATCGTCGCGACGACGGTGCCGGCCGTGACGAGGAACGACATGGCGAACCCGACCGGGAACTTCGTGAGGTTCCAGGCGTCGATGAATCCCTGGATGCTGAACGGCATCGGCAGGCTGAAGGCGTTGCCGTCGACGGCCTGCCCCGAGGTCTTGAACGCCATCGACACGGTGACGTACAGCGGCAGCAGCACGGTCACCGCGCACAGCAGCAGGATGACGGTGGTCGACCATCTCGAACGCTCGGCCCGGCTGCCGCGTCGACGGCCGGGGTCGGGGACGACGACGGATCTGGTGTTCGCCGCGGGTGCGGTCTGCGTGGCCATCAGAGTGCGTTCCTTCCGCGGGTGACCGAGAGTTGGAGGACGGCGATGACCACGGTGACGATGAAGAACAGCGTCGCGGTGGCCATCTGGTAGGCGTAGTCGCCGGTCTGGAACCCGCGGATGATCGTCATCGCGATGCTGCGGGTGGACGTGCCGGGGCCGCCGCCGGTGAGGCCGACGATGATGTCGTACGCGTTCAGGAAGTTCTTGAACCCGAGGATCACGTTGATGACGACGTATCCGGCAACGAGCGGCACCGTGATGCGCAGCAGCTGCTGCCGTTTCGAGGCGCCGTCGATGGATGCGGCCTCGTACACGTCGCCCGGCACCGACAGGAGCCCGGCGATGTAGATGAGCAGTGCGCTCGGGATCGCCTGCCAGGCGGTGACGATCACGATGCCGAGCCACGCCAGGTCGGGGTTGGCGAGGATGCTCTCCGAGAGGAACGGGATGCCGAGCGCCGAGCCGACGGCCGGCAGGCTGTTCTGGAAGAGGAACTGGAAGACGTAGGCGATGATGATGCCCGAGACGACCATCGGGATGACGAACACCGCGCGCAGCCCGGTCTTCATCCGGATGCGGGCGGTGAGCCCGACCGCGAGGAGGAACGCGAGGACGTTCACGAGGATCACGGTCACGAACGAGAAGCCGAACGTGAACAGGAAGCTCGAGAGCACCGCCGGGTCGCTGAACACGGCGATGTAGTTCGTGAAGCCGATGAAGTTCCAGTCGCCGAGGCCGATGGAGTCGGTGAAGCTGAAGAAGATGCCGATCACCCCGGGCAGCGTGATCGCGAGGGTCAGCAGGATCAGCGGTGGGAGCAGGAAGGCGTAGTAGATCGGCTCCACCCGCCCGCCGCGGCGGACCGGCTTGTCGCTGCCGGTGACGATCGTGGTCGTCTCGCTCATCGGTCGGTCTCCTCGCTGCCGGCGGCGACCGGCTGGCGGAAGGCCAGGCGCGCCCAGTCGGCGTCCATCGTGCGCAGGATGCCCTCCGCATCCGATCCGAGGGCGAGGGCCTGCGCGTAGTTCTCGGTGGGGATGGCGCGCGGGTTCAGCACGCCGGGGCCCTGGTAGACGGCGCCCTCGTTGTAGTACGCGATCATCCCCGCGATCCGCGGGTCGCTCGGGTCCTGTCCGGTCGTGGTGGGCACGAACCCGAGTTGCGACTCGTTGTAGGCCTGGATGCGCTCGGGGTCGAAGAGGAACTCGAGGAAGTCGTAGGCGCCGTCGGGGTTCGCGGCCTCCTCGGGGATCATCGTGACGAGGTCCATGTTCACGCGGACCTTGAGGTCGGCGGGGTCGTCGGTCATCGGCAGCGGGAACGTGCCGAGTTCGAGGTCGGGCGCGGTCTTCGCGATCTCACCGAACGCCCATGGGCCCTGCAGCAGCATCGCGCCCTCGCCCTTGGCGAAGCCGACGTTGCCGGCGTCGTAGCCGCGGCCCTTCGCGCCCGGCTGCGTGTACTCGGCGGCGAGGAGCTGCATCTTCTCGACCGGCTCGAGGAAGTCCTTCTGGAACGAGACCTCGGAGTCGGGGCCGACGTCCTCGCCCTCCTCGGCGAGCCGCTCGTAGAAGTCCAGCACGTCGATCGAGCCGCCGACCGCGTAGTCGAACCAGCCCTGGTTGACCGTCCACGCGTCGGCGAACGTGGCGTAGAACGGCGGGATGCCGGCGGCCTTCAGCGCGTCGCACACCTCCAGCAGCTCCGTCCAGGTCTGCGGCACCTCGAGGCCCTGCTGCTCGAAGATCTCCATGTTGTAGATGACCGAGGCGCCCATGACCGAGTAAGGGAGGGCGGTGGTGCGACCCTCGCAGACGCCGTACTGCTCGAGCAGCGGCTGCATGTCCTCACGGATGGTGGCGGCCGCCTCGGTCTCGGAGAGGTCTTTCAGCGCGCACCGCTGCACGAACCGCGCGACCTCCTGGTTGTAGTTCGCGAGCATGAGATCGGGCGGGTTGCCGCGGACGAAGCTCGCCGAGACGACGTCGATGCCGGAGGTGTCCATCTCGACGACGTACTCGTCCTGCGAGTCGTTGTATTCGGCGACGACGTCGTTCATGAAGTCGATCGCCTCGCGCTTGCTGAAGGTGAAGTGGATCGGCTCCGGGCCGGAGCCGGGACCGCATGCGACGAGCAGCGGTGAGAGCAGTGCGCCGCCGATGGCGGCGGCCGTCAGGCGTCTGGTGCGCCTCGAGAGTGCAGACATCATCGTCCTTCCCGGGGGTGGAAGCGCATAGATCCAAGCAGTAAATCTAAAGCCCGTATCTAAGCGTGGAGACCACTGTCGCACCCGCCTGCGCGCCCGTCAACCTCTTGTATTGTCGGGAACATGACTCTCGGTTCGGCGAGTTCGCCGCAGCTGCTGCGCCGGATGAACTCGGAGGCGGTGGTGCGGTTCGCGCTGGATGCGGACGAGTTCACCGCGGCCGAGGCGATGGCCGCGACCGGTCTCACTCGCTCGACGGTGCTGACCGTGTGCGACGACCTCGTCGACACCGGCTGGCTCGACGAGGTCGCGGACAGCCGCGCCGCCGGACTCACGGTGAAGGGGCGACCCGCCCGCCGGTACCGCCTGCGCGGCGACGCCGGACTCATCGCCGCGGTGGACGCGGGCGAGCACCGCATCACGGCGGCCGTCGCCGACCTCCGCGGCCGCATCCTCGCCGAACGCTCGGGCTCGCACGGTGAGGACGGCGCCGCGCGGCGGGCGGTCGCCGCATCCGTGCTCGAGGCGGCCGTGGCGGCCGCGGGCGGCGTGCCGTCGGACGTGCTGCTCGTCGTCGTCGGCGTGCCCGCGCCGGTGGATGCGGACGGACGCTCGCCGGAGGGCGAGCACGGCTACTGGGCCGCCATGAACCCCGGGTTCGACGACCTCGTGCCCGGGGCGGCCGCGGTCGTCGAGAACGATGCGAACCTCGCCGCGATCGCCGAGCGCATCCACGGCGGCGGGGCGCGTCTGGAGCACGTGGTGACGGTGCTGTCGGGCGAGCGGCTGGGGGCCGGGGTCATCGTGGACGGTCGCCTGCTCCGCGGTGCGCGCGGCGGGGTGGGCGAGATGCGCTTCCTCAGCGTCGTCGAGGGCGCGGGATCCGCGGCAGGCATCGCCGCCCTCGCGCGCACCTGGGCGGCGGATGCGGTCGCCGCCGGCGCCGCGACGAGCCTCACGGCCGAGGCGGGCGCCGAGGACGTCTTCGCGGCCGCGGCCGAGGGCGACGAGGTGGCCGGGGAGATCATCGCGCGGCTGGGGGAGCGGGTGGCGCGGTTCGCCGCGGTGCTCGAGAGCCTGCTCGACGTCGAGCGCGTCGTCATCGCGGGCGCGATCGCCGACGCGGTGGAACCCGTGCTGCGGGAGGCCCGCCGGGTGCTCGACCGCGAGTTCCAGCCGCCGACGCCCGAGGTCGTCGCGAGCACCCTCGGCGCGGAGGTCGTGGTGCTCGGCGCGATCGAGTCGGCCCGAGACCGCATCCGCGAGGCGCCGCTCGCGTTCACGCCGCGCGCGCGCTGACCGCGGCCGCCGGCACCCGCCGGGTGGGTGCCGGGCATCCGCCGCGTCGGGCGCCGGCATCCGCCGCGTTGGGCGCCCGAACTCCTCAATTCCGGGGTGTTTCGTGCCCGCGGCACCCGGTCGTCGCAGAAACTGAGGAGTTCGGGCGCGTCAGAGCTGCGAACCGTCGACGGCGAATGTGTCGCAGGCGCCCGCGCCGCCGTCGTAGCCGACGTCGAACCAGCGCTGGCGCTGCTCGCTCGAGCCGTGGGTCCACGATTCCGGATCGACGCCGCCGCCCGACTGCTGCTGGATGTGGTCGTCGCCGACGGCGGCCGCCGCGTTCAGGGCGTCGGTGATCTGCGCGCTGGTGGGCGCCTGCAGGAACGGGGTGCCGTTCTCGTCGTCGGCGACCGTCATGCCCGCGACCCACGCGCCGGCGTAGCAGTCGGCCTGCAGCTCGGTGCGCACGCCGTTGCTGTCGGGGCCGGTGCCGTTGTCGGGATGCTGCTGGAACACCCCGGTCAGCGCCTGGATGTGGTGCCCGTACTCGTGCGCGAGCACGTACAGCTGCGCGAGCGGTCCGGCGGAGGCGTCGAAGCGTTCGCGCAGGAGCGAGAAGAACGTCGGGTCGACGTACACGGTCTCCTCCGGCGGGCAGTAGAACGGGCCGACCGCGTTCGAGGCCGTGCCGCACTGCGTGGGCGTGGAGCCGTCGACGACGATGAGCTGCGGCGCGCGGTACCCCTCGAGCTGGCCGGCCCAGAACTCGTCGAGCGCGAGGGAGGCGGCGGCGAGCCGGCAGCCGTCGTTCGCATTGGCATCCTGGCCGGTCTCGCAGTTCTCGATCTCGGTGCCACCCGGGTCGGCGTTCGGGTCGGGCGCCGTCCCGCCGCCGAGGAGCGACGAGAAGTCACCGCCCGTGAACAGGTTCAGCAGCAGCACGACGACGGCGCCGAGCCCGACCACCCCGCCGCCCGCGACGGCGACGCCCGCGCCGCGGCGTCGTGCCCGGTTGCCGCCCACGCGGGCGTTGTCGTTGAACGTCATGCGCTCACGGTAGGGCCCTCCGCGCCCGCGCGACCCCTGCTTGACGGCGGCGCCCGCGATGGCGCAGGGGCCCACCCCGCGTCGCGGGTGCCGCGCGTCGCGGCCCCCGCACCGCGGCCCGCGCGGCCCGCCCCCGCTTCGCGGCCCGTCCCCGGTTCACCCGTCGCAAATGCAGGGTGTCGCCGCCGCGGATGCGCCATTTGCGACGGGTGAACCACCGGAAAACCCCTCGAATCTGGGATGTCCGTGCGGGGCGGGCACTCGTAGCGTGATCTGCGGCGTACGGGAGGGCCGTGCGCCGTGCCGGAAGGGTCACCATGCGCATCCGCTTCTCCGTCGTCGCGACGGCGCTCGCCGCCTTCGCCGCGTTCCTCACCGTCGGCTGGTCGGTCTTCCCCGGGTTGCTGCTGTCGGCATGGGGACTCGAGACGGGAGACGCGACGACGGTGCTCGTGCTCGCCCAGCGCACGGCGGCGCTCTACCTCGGCCTCGCCGTACTCGGCTTCCTCGCGCGGCGGGCGGGCCCGTCGCCGGCACGGCGTGCGATCGCGGTCGGCACCGCGGTGCTGTGTGCGGCGCTCGCGTTCTCGGGCGTCCTGTGGTTCGCGATGGGCGTGACCGGCGTCGGCGCGCTTGCGACCGCCGTGTTCGAGCTGCTCGTCGGGGCCGCCTACCTCGTCGCCGACCGCACCGACGTGCCCGCCCGTGCGATCGCGGCGGGATCCGACCTCAGCGAGCGTGGAGTCCCAGCGCCTCCGCCAGCTCGGTGAGCGCGGGCACCGGGTCGGCCGAGGCGGGCAGGATCTGCACGCACACGTGGTCGGCGCCGGCATCGAGATGCGCGTCCACGGCGGCGGCGAGCACCGCGGCGGTGCCGTGCGGCGCGAGCGCGTCGACCGCCGCATCCGTCACATCGCCGTCGAGGTCGGCGGGGTCGAAGCCGTGCCGCTCCAGCGTGCGGCGGTAGTTCGCGAGCCCCGTGTACCGGGCGAGGAACCGTCGCGCGGTCGCCCGCGCCGTGTCCGCATCGGTGTCGGGCACGAGTCGCTGTTCCGGTGCGACGAGTCGCCCGGGGCCGACCACTTCGCGGGCGAACCGCGTGTGCGCGGGCGTCGTCATGTACGGATGCGTGCCCGCCGACCGCTCCGCGGCGAGTGCGAGCGTGCGGGGTCCGAGCGCCGAGATCACGCGCCGGTCGACCGGGACCCCCTCCGCGTCCAGCACGTCGAGGTACGCCTCGAGCGCGGCGAACGGGCGCTGGTACCGGTCGCCGAGGGCCTCGCGATGGCCGATGCCGATGCCGAGCGTGAAGCGGCCGGGATGCCGCTCCTCGAGTCGGTGGAAGGATGCGGCGACCTCGGCGGCCGGGTCCTTCCAGATGTTCACGACGCCCGTGGCGACGGTGATGGTCTCGGTGGCGTCGAGGAGCGACTCCGCGATCGCGAGGTCGCCGTCGGGCGATCCGCCGATCCAGACGGCGCCGTACCTGAGCCGTTCGGCGGCGCGTGCGAGGTCCGGGTCGAGCAGGCCGCCCGAGCGCCAGAGGCCGACCCGGCCGAATCGGGATGCGGGGGACGTCTTCGTCATGGTGCTCCTTCGCCGTCGGGGGTTCCGGCTCGACTGTATCCGCCGCATTCACCCGTCGCAGATGTCGCGTCGCGGACGCCGACATGCAGCATCCGCGACGGGTGAACGGGTCAGACCTCGAGGCGGCTGCGACGGGTGACGACGAGGGTCAGCGCGGCGGCGCCGGCGAACGCCGCGGTCACGAAGGTGGCGATCGCCTGGTTCGCGAGGGATGCGGCACCGCCGGGGAGCAGCGCGTACATCGCCGACAGGATGCCGAGGCCCACCGCCGTGCCGGTGCGCTGCGCGGCCGTGACCATGGCGCTGGCGACGCCCGCGTCGCGCCCCTCGGTCTGCACGAACGCGGCGTTCGCGTTGGGGCCCACGAACAGTCCGACGCCGACGCCGGTGACCAGCAGCGGCACGAGCATCACGAGGAACGTGAGCGCGGTCGCGGGGAGCGCGAGCACGAGCACCCCGACGGCGGCCAGGCCGGCCGTGATCATGGTGAGCCCGCCGGTGATCATGCGCGTGCCGTATCGCTGCATGAGCGGGCGGTTGAGCACCGCGCCGACGACGCTGCCGATCGCGAACGGGCTGACGAGCAGGCCCGCGGAGAGCGCGTCGTGGCCGAGCGCCTCCTCCCACAGGAGCGCCAGCACGAGGAACGACGAGGTGAAGCCGGCGAAGCCGAGGAAGGTGCTGACGACGCCGATCGGCAGTGCCCGCTGCCGGAAGAGCCGGGTGGGCACGACGGCGAACCGGTCCTGTCGGGCCCGCGCACGGATCCACGCCCCGAATCCGGTGAGCAGCAGGATGCCGGCGATCAGCATGACCGTGGACCAGACCGTGAACCCGCCGCCGAGTGAGAACGGCAGGATCGCGAGTCCCACGCCGAGGGTGAACAGCAGCATCCCGAGCGGATCGGACCCGCGTGCGCCGAGCGGCTTCGTGGTCGGGAGCACGAAGATCGCCAGCGCGACCGCGAGGATGCCGACGGGCACGTTCACGAGGAAGGTGAGGCGCCACCCGATCTCGCCGCCGGAGTGGATGAGGATGCCGCCGAGCAGCGGGCCGACGGCGCTCGAGGCCCCGAACACCGCGCCGAGCACGGCGAAGGGTCGCGCGCGCTCCGGGCCCTTGTAGAGCAGCTGGATGATGGCGTTGACGGGCGTCATGGTGAGTCCGGCGCCGACGCCGGCGAGCACGCGGGCCAGCACGAGCTGCGTGGGGTCGGGGGCGATGCCGCACCAGAGGTTCGCGGCGGTGAAGACCGCGACGCCTGCGACGAAGACGCGCTTGTGGCCGAACTGGTCGCCGAGCCGCCCCGCGGGGAGCAGCACGAGCGCGAACGCGAGGGCGTAGGCCGTGAGGACGAGCGACTGCTGCGTCGCGTCGGCGCCGATCCCGTCGCGGATGGCGGGGACGGCGAGGTTCACGCTCGTCACGCTCAGCAGCGTGAGCGCGGCGGGGATGAGCAGGACGGTGAGCGCGAGCCGGCGCCGCTGCGGCGGCGCGGAGGTCGTGTCGGTGCGGGTGGTGAGGTGCGTGTCACGCATGAGGTTCCTCCTTCGGGAGGACCCTCGAGGCGGGGATCCCGCCCGCGACAGCCCGCCCGAGTCGTGAATCGATCGGTGGCTGCCGTGGCAGGGTGTTGGTCCCGCGCCATGTAGGAGGTCGACGACCCGAGACTGTCCAAGCGCACCAGCAGGACACCCTCATGGCATTTTCGGCAGCCCGAGTCTAGGGGGTCACCCGCTTCAGGTGCACGGCGTTTTTCAGCGGGGCGTCAGGCGGGCCACATGGTCGCGGGCGGCTCCGCGCCGTCGAGTGCGGTCGAGATCGCCTGCAACTGCTCGATGGCTCCGCGCATCGACTCGGCGCCCAATTGCTCGGCGAACTGCTCCTGCAGCACCGCGATGCGGCGTCGGCCTTCCTGTGCACCGGCTCGGCCGGCATCCGTCACCTCGTACCAGATGACCCGTCCGTGGAACGGATGCGGCACCCTCGTCACCCAGCCACGTGCTTCCAGTGCGGACAGCGCGGTCGACGCGGACTGTGGCGTGATGCGGAACCGTCGGGCGAGGTCCGACCCGGACATGTGGCCGAGTTCGTCGAGGTGTACCGCGATGCCGAGCTGCGTGATCGTCACGTCCAAGCCGTCGATCGCGTCGACGAGGCGCCGCTGCACCGCCTGATTCGCCCGGAACAGTGCATACGGCAGACCATCCGTCCACCCGGGAACCGTTGTCATCCGACCATTGTTCCAGAACTGTCAACTCGTCGCGTTCCGAACATATTTTCAGCTTCTACCAAAGATATAAGCCGTCTGATACTGTTCCGGCATCCGCGACTCCGCGGATCCCCGACGACGAGGAGATGACGATGACGACACTCGAAGAAGAGATCACCGCGGCGGGCGGGCCGCTCGGCCTGCTGCGTGCCGGCCGATCGGGGGCGTTCCCGTTCCCGATCCGCCCTGAGTTCACGAACTGGCGCGACGAGCAGGAGGCCTGGCGCACCTCGGCCGCCCTGATGGATCTGTCGCACCACATGCCCGACCTGACCCTGCGGGGGCCCGATGTCCACCGCCTGCTCTCCGCGGTCGGCGCCAACTCCTTCCGCAACTTCGGGGCGATGAAAGCCAAGCAACTCGTCGCCGTCGGGCCGGACGGGTCGATGATCGGCGATGCGATCCTGTTCGGCCTGGGCGACGAGCACGTCCGTGTGGTCGGTCGGCCGCCCGCCCTGAACTGGCTGCAGTTCCATGCCGAGACGGGTGGGTACGACGTCGAGGTGCACCGGGACGAGCGCACCGTGCAGAACCCCCGCGGGCGGGAGCTGTACCGGTTGCAGCTGCAGGGCCCGACGGCGGGACCCATCTACGAGAAGGTCAACGGTGGGCCCCTCCCCGAGATCCCGTTCTTCCACATGGGGAGATTCCGGGTCGGGTCGCACGAGGTCACCGCGCTCAACCACCGGATGAGCGGCTTCCCGGGCTTCGAGTTCTTCGGGCCCTACGAGGAGTTCGAGAGTGTGCGCGACACACTCCTGGAGGCCGGCGCGGAGTACGGGTTGCGGCAGGTCGGCGCTCGGGCCTACGCATCCGTCGCGACCGAATCCGGGTGGATCGCGAACACCGTTCCGGCCTTCTACAGCTCGCCTGAGACTCGCGCGTACCGGGAATGGCAGTCGGGGCGCTCATTCGACGCGAACCTCCAGGTCGGCGGTTCCTTCGCGCCGGATCGGATCGAGGACTACTACGTGACGCCGTGGGACCTGGGCTACGGCCACGTGCTGAAATTCGACCACGACTTCATCGGCCGGGATGCCCTGGAAGCCCGCAAGGACGAGCCTCATCGGCGCAAGGCGTGGATCCGGTGGGCTCCCGGCGAGGCGGCGCGCATCGTCGCGTCGTACGAAGCGCCCGGCGCGGAGCGGTTCAAGTACCTCGAGATGCCTGCAGCCTTCTACGCCGGCGCCCAGTTCGACCGGATCGAGGATGTCGACGGCGGGCTCATCGGTGTCGCGATGCTCACGAGCTACACCTCGAACGTGCGCGGGTGGATCTCGCTCGGCATGATCGACGAGGCCGAGTGGCGTATCGGCCGTGAGGTGCGTCTGGTCTGGGGTGAGCCCGGTGGGGGGAGCGCCAACCCGCTCGTCGAACGTCACACTCAGACGGCGGTTCGCGCGACGATCATCGATCGGCCGTTCGCGGAGGGTACCGAGGGCTCCGGGAATCGCTGACCGGCCTGCGAAGCGCGAGGGGGCCGCCTGCTCGGGCGACCCCCTCGCTCAACGTCCGGCGCTACTGCTCCGACCGGTATGCCGTGCGCGCGTACTCGTTGTACGGCGCAGGACGTACGGTCGCGCGGATCCTCGGGAATTCGGGCACCGACTCAGTCGCATCCGGTCCGGGATGCCGGCCCCACACCACCTCGACGCTGGTCCCGGGAGCTGCCTGGTCCGCTTCGATGAGCGACAGCGCCAGGACGCGGTCCAGCGGCGCGATGCGCGCGGTCTGGAACGTCACCCCGACGAGGCGTCCGTCCTGCTCGATGCGATGGCGGCCGTAGTCGTTCAGGAAAGCCCCGGGATCGCCCGGCAGCGCCGCGAGATCCGCGGGCTCGAACTCGAGCGTCACCTTCTTGCGCGTCGCCGTCTCGCGCGCGGCCGCGAGGGCGTCCCGACCGATGAAATCGTGGTCGAGCGAGATGGAGCGGCCGTAGCCGAACTCCCATGGGGAGGCGTAGTAGTCCTCGATCCGCTCGGAGTAGAAGCTGCCGTACAGCGGATTCTGCCCCTCGTATCCGAACAGGTTGACCGAGGAGCGGAACTCCGCCAGCTGCGGGTCTGCATAGACCGCGGGCGTGGGTGCCGGGATCCACCCCGACTCCACGCCGTTCGTCGAGTAGGCCAGCGCTCCGACCAGTGCGACACGCAGATCAGCGCCGGCTTCGAGCAGCGCGGCCTTCACTGCGTCGTGGTCGGCGTACGAGCCGATGAACTCGTAGCCGGCCTGGCCGGCCATCCCGTGCCTGAGTGCGCGGAACGAGGCGCCCGCGAGCGACACCGGCGTCGAGTGGAAGAAGCGGGTCGGCGGCAGCGGGCCGCCGAAGGCTCGCTCGACCAGGGCGAGTGCCGCCGGTCCCTGTACTTGGAGGCGGAACAGCCGAGGATCTCCCGGTGTGAACGACCGATCCGGGTCGATCTCCACGTCCACCTCGTACCCGCCGCGGGCAGCGTGGAAGGCGACCCAGTTCTGCGCGGCCGGCACACCGGACAGGACGAACGACTCCTCGCCCTCCCGGAGCAGGATGCCGTCGGTGATGAGATTCCCGTCGGGTGCCACAGGGATGAACTGCTTCGCCTGCCCGATCGCGAAGGTCGACAGGTCGTTCGCACTCACCTCTCCCAGCAACCGCAGTGCGTCACGCCCCCGGAGGAACGTGTCGCTCATGTGGTACGAGAGGTCGGCGATCGTGACGTCGGTGCGCCACGCGGCCTGCTCGTTCGCCCAGCCGCCGTACTCGTCCTGGACGATCGGCGGCTTCCACGGGGCGCTGTCCGGTTTCCAGAGCAGTCGTACCGGAGAACCGGCTTGATCGATGCCTTGCTGCAGACTCACGAACTCCCATGCCATGTCGGCTCCTTTGCCAGCGGTGAGATCGCCCGGGTATTCAGACGCATGAAGAACTGTAAGGCGTCTGAATACCCTGGCGAAAGCCCGGAGGTGGTACGAGATCGAGTTTCAGACAGTTGACAACATTGCAGACAGGTGGATATCGTCGGAGCGTTGCGCGACCTGCGCCGCAACCGCATCGCGAACTCGAAGGAGAGGACATGACGGTCGTAGACACCCAGCCCCGCCCGCCGCGCGCGGAGAAGCTCGCCGCGGACGAGGCGGTGCTGCTCGTACAGGGCCCGGACGGACCCGGCATCGTCGCGGCCATCTCCGGCGTCCTGTCCGCGCACGGCGCGAACATCATCTCTCTCGACCAGTACTCGGACGATCCCGACGGCGGACACTTCTTCCAGCGGACGGTGTTCCACCTGCAGGATCTCGCGGCGGCACGGCCGGTGCTCGAGGACGCCCTCGCACTCGAACTCGGGAGGAACCGTGGCTTGGACTGGACGCTGTCGGTGCGCGCCGTCCCCAAGCGGGTCGCGATCCTCGCGTCCACCTCCGACCACTGTCTGCTCGATCTGCTCTGGCGGCACCGGCACGGTGACATCCCGATGACGGTGCCGATGGTCATCTCCAACCACACGGTGGTCGCCGACGACGTCCGCGGCTTCGGCGTTCCGTTCGTCCACGTCCCCTCCAGCGGACCCGACAAGCGCGCCGCTGAGGCGAGGATCGTGGAGCTGCTTCAGGGCAACGTCGACCTCGTGGTGCTGGCCCGGTATATGCAGATCCTGTCCGCGGACTTCCTCGAGCAGGTCGGGGCGCCCGTCATCAACATCCACCACTCGTTCCTGCCCGCGTTCATCGGTGCCGGCCCGTACCGCAAGGCCAAGGAGCGCGGCGTCAAGCTGATCGGCGCGACCGCGCACTACGTCACCGAGGATCTGGACGAGGGCCCCATCATCGAGCAGGACGTGGTGCGCGTGACGCACGCCGACTCCGCCGCGGACCTGCAGCGGCGAGGCGCCGACGTCGAGCGGCTCGTGCTCGCACGCGCTGTCACATGGCACTGCCAGGACCGGGTCATGCGCAACGGGCGCGAGACCGTCATCTTCTGAACCCCCACCCTGAGACCAAGGACCCGACGACGATGTCACTGCTCCACCACCATTCCCTCGAGATGACCGGCAAGGACGTGCCCGAGCTCGAGACGGCCGTGCCGTCGATCCCGGCGGGAACACGGATCAACGTCACCTTCCTCAGCAGCGAGGACCTTCCCACCCGGCTCGCCGCCGCGAAGGCGGTCAAGGATGCCGGCTTCGTCCCCGTGCCGCACATCGCCGCGCGCCGCCTCGCCGACGTCGGCGAGCTGCGGACGATCCTGGAGGCGTTGCGCGACGCCGGCGTCAGTGAACACGTCTTCGTCGTCGGGGGTGACCCGCAGCAGCCGATGGGCCCATACGACTCCGCGCTCGAGGTCATCCGCACGGGGTTGCTGCCCCAGTACGGTGTGCGCGAGGTGAGCATCAGCGGCTACCCCGAAGGCCACCCCGACATCTCGGACGAGCGACTGTGGTCCGCGCTGAAGGACAAGAGCGCCGCCCTTGCGCAGCAGGGGCTCGGCGCCACCGTCATCACCCAGTTCGGGTTCGACGAGGCGCCCATCCTCCGTTGGATCGAACGCGTGCGGGCGGAGGGCGTCGACGCACCGATCCGCATCGGTGTGCCCGGTCCTGCCGGCGTCAAGCGACTCGTCGGCTTCGCGCGGCGGTTCGGAGTCGCTTCCAGCGCCGGCATCGTGCGGAAGTACGGCTTCTCCCTGACGAACCTCATCGGCACGGCCGGACCCGACCGGCTCATCGACGCACTCGAGCGCGGCCTCGACCCCGCGCAGCACGGCGAGGTGCTGCTGCACTTCTACACCTTCGGCGGCGTCGCGGCGACGGCGCGATGGATCCACGACCGCGACCTGCCCGCATCCCGTCCCTGACCGATCCACCCACGCGGGTGACCCCACCGACTCGACGACGAGAGGAACACACCATGAACGGACCCGACCTCCAGAGCGCCATCGACCGCGCAGGCTCACCCATCCGACTCCTTTGGACACCGGATGCGGCACCCTGGACGGTGCCGGTGGTACAGCCGGAGTTCACCGGCTGGGCCGCGGAGCAGCAGGCGTGGCGCTCCGGCGTGGCGCTGTTCGACCTGTCGTTCCACATGTTCGACACGTTCTTCGAGGGACCCGACGTCACCCGCCTGCTGAGTGAGGTCAGCGCCAACCAGTACCGCAACTTCGCCATCGGCCAGGCCAAGCAGTTCGTGCCGGTCGCGTACGACGGCAACATCATCGTCGACGGCATCCTGCTGCGTACCGGCGAGGAGGCGTACACCCTCACGGGTGTGCCCGCCGCGCAGAGCTGGGTCAAGTACCACGCGGATGCCGGCGGGTACGACGTCGAGTACTCCACCGACCCGGACTCCTCCGTGCGCACAGACCGCGACCCACGACTCTTCCGGTTCCAGGTGCAGGGGCCCCTCGCAATGGACGTCGTCGAACGGGCGCTCGGCGGACCCGCGCCCGAGGTCAAGTTCTTCCATTCGGCGATCGTCGAGATCGCGGGACGCCCGGTCCGTGCTCTCCGGCATGGCATGGCGGGCCAGGCCGGGTTCGAGTTCATCGGCGACTTCGCCGACTACGGCGCGGTGAAGGACGCCATCCTTCGGGCCGGCGAACCCTCGGGACTCGTGCAGGTGGGCGGCAAGGCCTACTTCACCAACGGCGTGGAGAGCGGCTGGATCCCGACCCCGACCCCGGCGATCTACACCGACGAACGGCTCGCCGACTACCGGCGGTCCCTGAGCGCATTCTCGTACGAGGGGAAGAAGCCGCTCAACGGCAGCTTCTACTCCGACCACATCGAGGACTACTACATCTCCCCGTGGGAGCTCGGCTACGGTCGCTCGATCTCACTCGATCACGACTTCATCGGCCGAGACGCGCTCGCCGCCGCACGCGACGAGGTGCGGCGCACGAAGGTCACGCTCGAGTTCGACCGTGACGACGTGCGTGCGGTGCTCGGTGCCGACCTCGACTACCTCAACAGCTACGGGCGATTCCGGATCGAGGCGGCGGACGGCCTCATCGGCATGACGTTCTGGACCTCCCACATCGGCCCCGTCGGCACCGTGCTCTCGCTCGCGCTGGTCGACACGGCGTTCGCCGAGCCCGGGACGCAGGTCGAGGTCGTGTGGGGCGAGCACCCGGGTCACGGGACCGCGCCCGATGCCGACCTCGGGTTCCCGCGGATCCGTGCCACCGTGCAGACCTCGCCGTATGACGAGTTCGCGCGTACGGCGTACCGGGCGAACGCAGCGGTCTGAGTGTCCAAGGCGGTGGTGGCGGTGCTGTGGAGTGCCGCCACCACCGCGTCGGCCGAGGAGGGGTGATGACGGCTGAGAGGCTTGACGGTGTCGCGACGGCGGCGGCGATCACGCGGGAGTTGACCGAGCGGGTCGCCGCGCTGAAGGAGCGGGGGATCACCCCGGGGATCGCGACGGTGCTGGTGGGTGCTGACCCGGCGTCGCAGCTGTATGTGGGGATGAAGCACAAGCGGTCGCAGGCGATCGGGATGAATTCGATCCAGCGTGAGCTGCCGGCCGATGCGACGCAGGAGCAGGTCGAGGCGTTGATCGACGAGCTGAACGCGGACCCGGCCTGCCACGGGTACATCGTGCAGCTGCCGCTGCCGAAGCACATCGACACGGATCGGGTGCTGGAGCGGATCGATCCGGCGAAGGATGCGGACGGGTTGCACCCGACGAACCTGGGCCGGCTCGTGCTGAACGTGAACACGCCGATCACGTCGCCGTTGCCGTGCACGCCGCGCGGGGTGATCGAGCTGCTCACCCGGAACGGGTACGACCTGAACGGCAAGCACGTCGTGGTCGTCGGCCGGGGGGTGACGATCGGGCGTTCGATCGGCCTGCTGCTGACGCGTCGTGACATCAACGCGACGGTGACGCTCACGCACACCGGCACGGTGGATCTGCCGCGCTACCTCAAGGACGCCGACGTGATCGTCGCGGCCGCGGGGGTGAAGCACCTGGTGACCGCGGCCGATGTGAAGCCCGGCGCCGCGGTGCTGGATGTGGGCGTGACCCGTGAGGACGACCCGGAGACCGGCAAGTCCAAGGTGTTCGGCGATGTCGCACCGGATGTCGCGGAGGTCGCCGGTTGGTTGTCCCCGAACCCGGGTGGTGTGGGTCCGATGACGGTGGCCCTGCTCATGACGAACGTGGTCGAGGCCGCCGAACGCGCCGCATCCGCCTGATCCTTCTCCTGCTCACCTGTCGCGAACTGCGGCGCGGGCCGACACTTCGCGACAGGTGAGCAGCGGTGGGCCCGGACTCAGCGGGACGGGATGAGGAGAACGCCCGGGGCGACCTGCACCTCGGCAGCGATGTCGGCGGTGATCGTCACGGGGAGGAGTTCCGCGGTGCGGTCGGCGGTCGGCATCCATGTGCGGCCGGGTTCGACGACGATCACCATGCCCTCCGCGTCGCCGACTGGGACGAACCCGTCGGTGCGGAATTCGCCGTACGCCCGGATGCCGGCATCCTCCAGGCGGTCGACCGCCGCGGCGACGTCGGCGACCGCGATGCCGACCTCGCTCACACAGAGGAGCTCCACGCCCCGGGGCGCGGGATGCGGGAGCTCCTGCCGTTCGATGAGCTCGAGCACCTGGCCTTCGGGACCGTCGAAGTACACCGAGCGCGAGTGCCAGCCGGCTGGGCCGGCGAATTCGTCGCTACCGTCGCGGGTCATGATCGGTGCGCGTTCGGCGATCCACCGTTTCGCCGCGGCGAACGACCCTGTCGGGATGTTCACTGCGAGGTGCAGCGCGCCGGCAACGGGACGGCGTTCGAAGACGAGCGTCGTCCAGCCCACTCGCACAGTGACACGGTCAGCCGCCTGTGCGACCTCCAGGCCGAGCCGGGCGCCGTAGAACCGGGTGATCGCGCTCAGGTCCTGTGCAGGAAGGACCACTTCGTGCATCCGCATGCCCCCATCGAAGCGCCTCCGACCAGGCCTTTGCCACTCGCCCGAGCACAAAGCCGACGCCGATTTGCCACATGCGCGAAACATGCGTATGCTTTTACTTGTTCGCCCCACAGGGAAGAGCGCCGGAAGGCAGCCCCCTCAAGCGGTGAACGAATCCCATTCTTCCTGACACGGTTTCGTGTGTAGGATGGGGTGTCCGGCTTTCGGATGCGGTCTTGTCCCACTGTTCCTTCTGGAGCGACGTGC
>NZ_JBSJZI010000008.1:0-3401 GCF_054798235.1 Microbacterium sp. GXF7504
CGGCGGTGTCCTACTCTCCCACAGGGTCCCCCCTGCAGTACCATCGGCGCTGAGAGGCTTAGCTTCCGGGTTCGGAATGGGACCGGGCGTTTCCCTCTCGCTATGGCCGCCGAAACACTATTGATGTTTCAGTCTGCACAAGCAATAAAAGATTGGTTGTGCGGTTCTCGACCGTACATCGAGAACCACTCAGTGGACGCAAGCACCCGCAGATAGGTGTGTTATCAAGTCATCGGCTTATTAGTACCAGTCAGCTACACGTGTTACCACGCTTCCACATCTGGCCTATCAACCCAGTCGTCTACTGGGAGCCTCTCACCCCTAGGGGCATGGAAGTCTCATCTTGAGGCCGGCTTCCCGCTTAGATGCTTTCAGCGGTTATCCATCCCGAACGTAGCTAATCAGCGGTGCTCCTGGCGGAACAACTGACACACCAGAGGTTCGTCCAACCCGGTCCTCTCGTACTAGGGTCAGATCCTCTCAAACTTCCTACGCGCGCAGCGGATAGGGACCGAACTGTCTCACGACGTTCTAAACCCAGCTCGCGTACCGCTTTAATGGGCGAACAGCCCAACCCTTGGGACCTACTCCAGCCCCAGGATGCGACGAGCCGACATCGAGGTGCCAAACCATGCCGTCGATATGGACTCTTGGGCAAGATCAGCCTGTTATCCCCGAGGTACCTTTTATCCGTTGAGCGACAGCGCTTCCACAAGCCACTGCCGGATCACTAGTCCCGACTTTCGTCCCTGCTCGACCTGTCAGTCTCACAGTCAAGCTCCCTTGTGCACTTACACTCGCCACCTGATTGCCAACCAGGTTGAGGGAACCTTTGGGCGCCTCCGTTACTTTTTGGGAGGCAACCGCCCCAGTTAAACTACCCACCAGGCACTGTCCCTGAACCGGATTACGGTCCGAAGTTAGATATCCAGAGTGACCAGAGTGGTATTTCAACAACGACTCCACGAATACTGGCGTACCCGCTTCACAGTCTCCCACCTATCCTACACAAGCCACACCGAACACCAATACCAAGCTGTAGTAAAGGTCACGGGGTCTTTCCGTCCTGCTGCGCGTAACGAGCATCTTTACTCGTAATGCAATTTCGCCGAGTTCGCGGTTGAGACAGTTGGGAAGTCGTTACGCCATTCGTGCAGGTCGGAACTTACCCGACAAGGAATTTCGCTACCTTAGGATGGTTATAGTTACCACCGCCGTTTACTGGGGCTTAAATTCGCAGCTTCGCTTACGCTAACCGCTCCTCTTAACCTTCCAGCACCGGGCAGGCGTCAGTCCGTATACATCGTCTTGCGACTTGGCACGGACCTGTGTTTTTAGTAAACAGTCGCTACCCACTAGTCTCTGCGGCCACCACACCCTTTTCCAGGCAAGCTGGTATAAGCGGATGGCCCCCCTTCTCCCGAAGTTACGGGGGCATTTTGCCGAGTTCCTTAACCACGATTCTCTCGATCTCCTTGGTATTCTCTACCTGACCACCTGAGTCGGTTTGGGGTACGGGCGGCTAGAACCTCGCGTCGATGCTTTTCTTGGCAGCATAGGATCACCCACTTTTCATCCGCATCGTGTCTCAGCCTGGATGAGTGACGGATTTGCCTATCACTCGGCCTACGCACTTGCACCAGGACAACCATCGCCTGGCTTGGGCTACCTTCCTGCGTCACACCTGTTAATACGCTAACCGCACCAGAACGGGGTCGTGTGCTAGCCCATCCGGTGCCACCCGAAGGCGGCGGTGAATGGATTCGGACACTTAGCACTACTGGATTAGCTTGGGCGGTTCTTCGCCGGTACGGGAATATCAACCCGTTGTCCATCGACTACGCCTGTCGGCCTCGCCTTAGGTCCCGACTTACCCAGGGAAGATTAGCTTGACCCTGGAACCCTTGGTCTTCCGGAGGACGTGTTTCTCACACGTCTTTCGCTACTCATGCCTGCATTCTCACTCGTGTGGCCTCCACGGCTGGGTCACCCCGCCGCTTCACCGGCCACACGACGCTCTCCTACCCATCAACACGGCTGGACCACGAAGGCCTACCAATAATGTCAATGCCACAACTTCGGTGGCGTGCTTGAGCCCCGTTACATTGTCGGCGCGGAATCACTTGACCAGTGAGCTATTACGCACTCTTTCAAGGGTGGCTGCTTCTAAGCCAACCTCCTGGTTGTCACAGCAACTCCACATCCTTTCCCACTTAGCACGCGCTTAGGGACCTTAGTTGGTGGTCTGGGTTGTTTCCCTCTCGACTATGAAGCTTATCCCCCACAGTCTCACTGCTGCGCTCTCACTTACCGGCATTCGGAGTTTGGCTGACGTCAGTAACCTTGTAGGGCCCATCGGCCATCCAGTAGCTCTACCTCCGGCAAGAAACACGCAACGCTGCACCTAAATGCATTTCGGAGAGAACCAGCTATCACGAAGTTTGATTGGCCTTTCACCCCTATCCACAGCTCATCCCCTCAGTTTTCAACCTAAGTGGGTTCGGCCCTCCACGACGTCTTACCGTCGCTTCAGCCTGGCCATGGATAGATCACTTCGCTTCGGGTCTAGGACACGCGACTGTATCGCCCTATTCAGACTCGCTTTCGCTACGGCTACCCCACACGGGTTAACCTCGCCACGTATCGCTAACTCGCAGGCTCATTCTTCAAAAGGCACGCTGTCACCCCTACTAAGGAGGCTCCAACGGTTTGTAAGCAAACGGTTTCAGGTACTATTTCACTCCCCTCCCGGGGTACTTTTCACCTTTCCCTCACGGTACTTGTCCGCTATCGGTCATCTGGGAGTATTTAGGCTTATCAGGTGGTCCTGACAGATTCACACGGGATTTCTCGGGCCCCGTGCTACTTGGGATACTCTTCACGCCAAGAGAAGCATTTCGACTACGGGGTTGGCACCCTCTATGACTGGCCTTTCAAGACCATTCGTCTATACCTTCTTGTCACGTCGACGGTTCGGCAGAACCATCCGAAAAGTCCCACAACCCCCAGCATGCAACGCCTGCCGGCTCTCACACACACTGGGTTTAGCCTGATCCGGTTTCGCTCGCCACTACTCACGGAATCGCTGTTGCTTTCTCTTCCTGTGGGTACTGAGATGTTTCACTTCCCCACGTTCCCTCTACCCGCCCTATATATTCAGGCGGGAGTCACCAGGTACGCACGCGCCCTGGCGGGGTTTCCCCATTCGGACATCCTCGGATCAAAACTCGCTTATCAGTTCCCCGAGGCTTATCGCAGATTGCTACGTCCTTCTTCGGCTCCAGATGCCAAGGCATCCACCGTTTGCTCTTAAAGACTTGAAATCACATGAGTTCTATCGTTTAAGATGCTCGCGTCCACTGTGTAGTTCTCAAAGTACGGGCGGTACCCTCCCCGCAACC
>NZ_JBSJZI010000008.1:3634-5405 GCF_054798235.1 Microbacterium sp. GXF7504
TGCTCCTTAGAAAGGAGGTGATCCAGCCGCACCTTCCGGTACGGCTACCTTGTTACGACTTAGTCCTAATTACCGATCCCACCTTCGACGGCTCCCTCCACAAGGGTTAGGCCACCGGCTTCAGGTGTTACCGACTTTCATGACTTGACGGGCGGTGTGTACAAGACCCGGGAACGTATTCACCGCAGCGTTGCTGATCTGCGATTACTAGCGACTCCGACTTCATGAGGTCGAGTTGCAGACCTCAATCCGAACTGGGACCGGCTTTTTGGGATTCGCTCCACCTCACGGTATTGCAGCCCTTTGTACCGGCCATTGTAGCATGCGTGAAGCCCAAGACATAAGGGGCATGATGATTTGACGTCATCCCCACCTTCCTCCGAGTTGACCCCGGCAGTATCCCATGAGTTCCCACCATTACGTGCTGGCAACATAGAACGAGGGTTGCGCTCGTTGCGGGACTTAACCCAACATCTCACGACACGAGCTGACGACAACCATGCACCACCTGTTCACGAGTGTCCAAAGAGTTGACCATTTCTGGCCCGTTCTCGTGTATGTCAAGCCTTGGTAAGGTTCTTCGCGTTGCATCGAATTAATCCGCATGCTCCGCCGCTTGTGCGGGTCCCCGTCAATTCCTTTGAGTTTTAGCCTTGCGGCCGTACTCCCCAGGCGGGGAACTTAATGCGTTAGCTGCGTCACGGAATCCGTGGAATGGACCCCACAACTAGTTCCCAACGTTTACGGGGTGGACTACCAGGGTATCTAAGCCTGTTTGCTCCCCACCCTTTCGCTCCTCAGCGTCAGTTACGGCCCAGAGATCTGCCTTCGCCATCGGTGTTCCTCCTGATATCTGCGCATTCCACCGCTACACCAGGAATTCCAATCTCCCCTACCGCACTCTAGTCTGCCCGTACCCACTGCAGGCCCGAGGTTGAGCCTCGGGATTTCACAGCAGACGCGACAAACCGCCTACGAGCTCTTTACGCCCAATAATTCCGGATAACGCTTGCGCCCTACGTATTACCGCGGCTGCTGGCACGTAGTTAGCCGGCGCTTTTTCTGCAGGTACCGTCACTTTCGCTTCTTCCCTGCTAAAAGAGGTTTACAACCCGAAGGCCGTCATCCCTCACGCGGCGTTGCTGCATCAGGCTTCCGCCCATTGTGCAATATTCCCCACTGCTGCCTCCCGTAGGAGTCTGGGCCGTGTCTCAGTCCCAGTGTGGCCGGTCACCCTCTCAGGCCGGCTACCCGTCGACGCCTTGGTGAGCCATTACCTCACCAACAAGCTGATAGGCCGCGAGCCCATCCCGGACCGAAAAATCTTTCCAACAACTGACCATGCGGTCGCTGTTCGTATCCAGTATTAGACGCCGTTTCCAGCGCTTATCCCAGAGTCCGGGGCAGGTTGCTCACGTGTTACTCACCCGTTCGCCACTGATCCCCAAGAGCAAGCTCCTGGTTCACCGTTCGACTTGCATGTGTTAAGCACGCCGCCAGCGTTCATCCTGAGCCAGGATCAAACTCTCCGTAAAAGAAAAAAGCCAACCCAACCGGAATAAGGTCGAGCCAGCGAGTTCGATCTGACCAAAACGGATGTCATTACTGACATATCCACGCCGGTACCGAAGTACCGGACTTTTGATCCAAAGGAATTCTCAACGATCAACCGAAGTCGACCGACGAGGATAATTTGGCATTTGACAAGTGCACGCTGTTGAGTTCTCAAGGATCGGACGCTCCCGCCTTCACGCCTCACGACGCTCCCTGC
>NZ_JBSJZI010000009.1:0-1517 GCF_054798235.1 Microbacterium sp. GXF7504
TCAGACCCTATGAGGGTGGGGGTTCTGAGACCCTTGTAGGCCCAGGGCCCCACGGTGCAGATTCGTGGATCATCCCGTGAGTGGCACGGGATGCCGACATGCAGCGGAGGCCCTGGTGTTCAACGAGCGTACGGCGATTGGTTTGGATGTGCACGCGCGTAGCGTGCGAGCGGCGGCGGTAGACACGTCGACCGGTGAGGTGATCGAGGCGCGATTGCCCGCAACGACGGTCGAGGTCGTCGCGTGGGTGGCGCAGGTCGCGGCCCGGCTGGGTCCGGTGCATGCCTCGTATGAGGCCGGCCCGACGGGGTTCGGGCTTGCCCGGAAGCTCGATGCGGCCGGGATCGCGGTGACGGTCGCGGCGCCGTCGAAGATCATCCGCCCTGCTGGTGACCGCATCAAGACCGACGCGCGGGACGCGCTGCTACTGGCCCGGCTGCTGAAGATGGATGAGCTGACCGCGGTGCGGGTGCCGACCGAAGCGGAAGAGTCCGCCAGGGATCTGGTGAGAGCACGGGATGATGCCCGGGTGGAGCTGATGGCCGCCCGGCATCGTCTGTCGAAGCTGCTGCTGCGACGCGGGATCGTCTACGCGGGGACCAACACCTGGAGTCGGGACCACGACCGCTGGCTGCGCGCAGAACGCCGTGCCGGGCTCGACAATGCGGGCATCGGAACGCTGGACGCGTTCGACGCCGGCTACGACGCGGTCACGCAGATCGTGGCCCGCAAGGACCGGCTGGACCGTGAGATCACCGTCATGGCGACGGATTCGGAGTTCACCGCGGTCACAACACGGTTGGGGTGTCTGCGCGGGATCTCGACGCTGACTGGGTTCGCTCTCGCGGTCGAGATCGGCGACTGGCACCGGCTCACAGGGTCGAGCATCGCCGCCTACCTAGGGCTGGTGCCGTCCGAGCACTCTTCCGGCGGGTCCCGGTCGCTGGGCCCGATCACCAAGACCGGTAACACCCACGCCCGGAGGCTGCTGATCGAGTCCGCCTGGTATCACAAGCACCCCTACCGGATCGGGAAGGTCATGCGGGACCGATGGGCCAACGCGCCCGCCACCTCGGCAGTCCGCGGCGACGCCGGCAACCGGCGCCTTCACCACCGCTGGATGGTGCTCGCTGCGAAACACAAGAAGCACACCGTCGCGAACACCGCGATCGCCCGCGAACTCGCCGGCTGGTGCTGGTCCCTGGCCGTCATGGACTAACCCCTCGAGCTCGTCCCGGACGCGGATACCGGAACGCATGCAGCGTGAAGAGAACACCAGCGATTCGACTGTGAGCAGCCGCCCCCCCGGCGGCCACGCTCGACCTCAGACAAGCTCGGATGCTCTCGCCGAAACAGGGTCCTGCGGTAACCAACCCGCGAATATCAGACTGACCACGCGTCGAAAGACACGCCGCACCCCCGGCCCCCGCCACCCGGACGAAGAAGCGCCGCCGAGCAGCCAGCCCGGCGGCGCTTCACCCTGCCCACTTGACAGAAAGCCCTACATATCAGTCGAG